>DFMV01000029.1:10668-14114 GCA_002375765.1 Rhizobiales bacterium UBA3584
ATATTGCGGCTCGTTACCATCCTCGCGCTGATGGTGTCGGCAACGGCGATGTCATGGGCACAGACGTCAAGCGACATCGGCCGTTTGCAACTCCACAAAGGTCACCAGGTCAGCGCCGACTTGGGGATGTCCGTGACCAATCATGGAACCGATCACCACAAGTCCGAGCGGCACCACGATACGCTGTGCGCGACCGCATGTGCAGTGGCCGGTCCGCTGTCTGAGCCGGTGAGCTTGCATTCGCCTCTGGCTCTGACCCTGAGATCTGCCCCGCCTCATGGCTTGGGTCCAATCTCTTTTGTTCCCGAACCTGGCCGGCGCCCTCCGAAACACAATCCGATCCTCGTCTAACGCGCCGCCTCACAAGCGGTAACGTACAGTCGCGCCTTTTGAGCGCATCGATCGGACTATTCAAATGACAAACGTGCTGACCCGCCGTGGCTTTCTCACGGCAACTGCCGCGCTTGCGGCAACCACTGTCCTTCCTCGCATAGGTCGGGCTCAGGAATCGTCTCGCCAACTCACGGTCGCTACTCGCACCATCGAGGTCAACGGAAGGGCCGCCTCCGTCTACGGTATCGCCGGCCCTGGCGGCGGTCAGGGACTTATCCTCGATCCCGGCGAACGATTTAAGCTCACCTTGGAGAATACCCTCGACGTTGAAACCATCGTTCACTGGCACGGGCAGATACCGCCCAATATCCAGGACGGCGTTCCGGATCTGCCACGCCCCAAGCTCGTGCCTGGCGAAACCCGGGACTATGATTTCGAGCCGCTGGCGGGCACCCACTGGATGCACAGCCACGTGCCGACCCAGGAAATGAACCTCCTTGCTGCACCGCTCATCGTGCGCAGCACAGAAGACGTTATTGAGGACCGCCAGGAAGTGGTGATGTTCCTGCACGATTTCTCGTTCAAGGATCCACAAGCGGTCCTTGATGAGATTACCCAGGGCGCCGGGCATGCGGACATGGATCACGGTTCTTCCGTTGCGACGCCACAAGGTTCGATGCAGATGGACCATGGCGACATGGACATGGGGCAGATGAATATGAGCGATATGGCAAACATGTCGACCATGGCCATGGATCTCAATGACTTCAACTTCGATGCGTATCTCACCAACGACCGCACGCTCGACGACCCGGAAGTCGTTCAGGTCGAACGCGGCGGGCGCGTCAAGTTGCGCATCATCAACGCCTCGTCGGCGACCACCTTCTGGATCGACACCGGCATCGGGGGGCGTTTAGTAGCGGTCGATGGCCACAGGATTTCGCCCCTCAACGGCAACCGGTTCGGACTTGCGATGGGACAGCGTCTCGATATCGACCTCGACCTCCCTTCCGAGACGCGCACCTTCCCCATCCTGGCGCTCCGCGAAGGCGAGCGCGAGCGCACCGGTCTGATGCTTGCACCGGCAGGGGCGGCAGTATCGAAAATGTCAGACTTGGGGGAGACGTCGTCACCCGCTTTCGACATCGATCTCTCCCAGGAAGGGCGGTTCCGCGCGATCAATCCTCTCTCCGACAGGGAGGTGAGCAACAGCCAGATGATTATGCTGGACGGGTCGATGTCGCCCTATGTCTGGACAATCGATGGTCGCGGCTGGGGCGAACATAGGCCTATCACGGCCAAGAGCGGCGAACGGGTTGAGCTGATGTTCCACAACATGTCGATGATGGGCCACCCGATGCATCTGCACGGGCACGCCTTCCAGGTCGTCGGCCTTAACGCTCGCCGGATTTCCGGAGCCGTCCGCGACACTGTCTATGTCCCCCCGATGGCCAGCGTAACAATTGCCATGGACGCAGGCGAGGCGGCTCGATGGATGCTGCACTGCCATCACATGCCGCACCTGTCGACCGGCATGATGACCGAATTCCGGGTCCAGGCCTAAACCAGAACCGACCGACCCCGTCGAGCGGGGCTGGTCCACTATTTTTGGAGATATTCATGATCACGAACCGCAGCATGGCCGCACTTCTGATAGCTGCTTCCGCAACGCTCTCTCAGGCCGCACTAGGACAGGAGCTTCAGCCGCTGAGCGAAGTTCTGGAAACCACGCACGTCCACGGCTTGGCGTCGCAGGAGAATACCGCCGAAGTCCTTATGGCAACCCACCATGGACTGTGGAGTGTAAATCTCGACAACGAGACTGCCCAGCTTTTAGGAGACAGCCGCGACGACTTCATGGGGTTCTCGACCCACCCAACTGAAAACGAACGATACTGGGCCAGCGGTCATCCGATCGCGGGCGGCAATATAGGTGTCATCGAGAGCGTCGACGGAGGCGAGACCTGGTCCAAGATCGCTGAAGGCGTCGGTGGGCCGGTCGATTTCCACCAGATGACGGTCAGCGGCGTCAATCCGGAAGTCCTTTATGGCGTACATCACGGCGCCTCCCTTCAAACGAGCACAGACGCCGGCCGCAGTTGGGAGGAGATTGGTCTGCTGCCGGACGGCATTATCGATCTTGCCGCATCGGGCATCTCTCCGGATGCCCTCTATGCCGCGACCAATTCAGGTCTTTTCAAAAGTGAGGACGCGGGCAGAACCTGGGTCAGGATATATGAAACAAGCGCGCCGGTTTCTTCTGTCCATGTAGACGCAAACGGGGTTCATGCCTTCGTTCTTGGGGTTGGCGTGGTGCATTCACCTGAGACTGAACTCGACTTCGCCGTTGTCGCCGACGATTTCGATGATACCTATCTACTTCATCTCACATCCATGCCTGAAGGCGGGTATGTAGCGGCAACCGATGGAGGTGGACTTGTTCTCCTTTCGTCGGATGGGTCAGTCGATATTTCGGTTCCGTAAATGAGCCACGATTGGGGCCGACGGCCCTAATCAAACCATCATCATCGGTATCAATGGGCCATTAGGTTGGCGATTCGTGAAGGCTCGGGTTTGAAGGCGCTGGGAACCATTTTTTTGGCACTTGCGTTGATGGTGGCCTCGACTGCTCACCTCCATGCAGCACAAAATGTCGAGATCAGTGACCACGTCCACACGTCCTCGTCTCTTGACCGATCGGCAGCCGACGATACCCATTCGGGCCACGGATCGAAACACTGCGGACCTCTGCTGCTGTCGCACCCACTAGCGTCAGCGCTCCGTCTCGATACGACGACAACGGTTTGGACCAGTGCGGCGCTGGAGCTAACGGTTCATTTATTCGTGGTCGATCCCCCTCCTCCTCGGAAGGACTCCTTGGCTGTCTGATTGACAGCAATTTCGAGTTCCAACCGAGAGATATCTTATGAAACGAACATGTTTTTATGCGCTGGCTTTTGCCGGCGCAGCAACAGGCTGTGCGTCCGCATTTGCGCATAACGGCGCCACCGGCATAGTCGCCGACAGGATGATGGGCATGATGATGTTGGGCGAGCAGATGCAGGTCCTGACGCCAATCATCAACGGCTATTCCGATCCAGGCCCTGCGGTGA
>DFMV01000029.1:14241-23701 GCA_002375765.1 Rhizobiales bacterium UBA3584
TTCCGATCCAGGCCCTGCGGTGATTGAGGAGGCCGCAGCGATGATTGCGGCTCACTCCGGCAACGCAATGACCGAGTTGTTCCCCCAAGGCACTACGGAATTCCCTTCGGAAGCACGTCCGGAAATATGGGAGGACTGGGCTCTCTTTGCTCAGTATGCCCAGCAACTGGAGAGCCTGGCCCAAGAGTTAGAAAGGACCACTGACCAACCGACGCTGGAGACCGCTCGGGTGGCGCGAAATGACTGGACAAGCATGGATACCTCGGTGCTGCTCGGACTGGCGCCGAAATCTGACCCCGAAAATTCAAGCTCTGACCCGGAAACACAATCGATCAGAAGCGCTGCCGCGGTTGCAACCGATATCGCCGGCACCTGCTCGGCCTGCCACACGGTGTTTCGCAAGTGACCTGGCCAAAAATCGATCTCAAATGGCCCGTTGTAACCGCGGTGCTCTTGGGCGGCTTTGGCCTGGGCTTGGTGACCTGGATGCTCATGCCTAGCTCCACTCCCGATTTGTCGCAGCAAATTACCGGTGACGCCAAGCGCGGTGCGTATCTTGCCCGCCTATCGGGCTGTGTCACCTGCCACACGATCGAAGACGGCGACCCATGGGCTGGGGGAGTTTCATTGGCCTCTGATTTCGGCACCTTCGTATCCCCAAACATTACCCCTGATCCAGAATTTGGCATCGGCGACTGGAGCTTCCAAGACTTCGTTCGGGCCGTAAGGCACGGGGTTGCGCCCGATGGATCTCCATATTACCCGGCATTCCCGTTCGAATTTTATGCCACTCTTACCGATCGCGATATGGCCGACATGTGGGCCGCTGTCCAAGAGGTTCCTCCATCCAACTTCGTGCCTGAAGAGAACGAGGTCCCACTGCCATTCAGCATTCGCCAGGGCGTGAAGCTCTGGCGCACCTTTTTCTACGAGCCTGTGGACTATGTCGTCGACGAGACCAAATCGACATCGTGGAACCGTGGACGGTTTATGGTGGAGGGACCGGCCCATTGCGCTGCCTGTCACACACCGAGAAACTTTGCTGGCGGCTTGGATACTGACGCTCAGTTCGCTGGTGCTTCAGGCGGCACTGCGGGTTGGACCGCACCCCCGATCACCACCGAGGCGCTTGCCGAGGGGGGCTGGACCGAGGAAAGCCTGATTGCGGCGCTGCGCACCGGGCTCACCCCGACTGGCGATGCTTTTGGAGGTGCGATGGCTGAAGTCGTTCACCTCTCCACCAGCTATTTGTTGGATCAGCATATTGAGGACATGGCTGAATTTTTGATGGATCAGTGAGGGTCGGTGTTGGTTTTAGTGGCTACGGCCCAGCCGGGTTCGCATCTACCGGCAATCTTATGACGTCGTCGCCGATACTGACCTGCACCTCCCACTGCCCGGCCATCGGTAGCATCGCACTGGCTTGAAAGGCTCCGGGACCTGCTGACAAGACGTCGGCATCTACAGTCATCTGATGTCCAGGCATCTCAATTTTTACCCGTGGATCGATGATATCGGCTCGATCCACGGGCGACCTGATGAATACGGTGAGGGTTCTATCGTCCGCCAAGCTGGCACTGACATTGACCGTGATGCCCGACGTATCGACGGTGTCCTCACCGGTCGCACGCTGAGCGGGATTGGAAACGAGTGGAATGCTCGCAAGGATCAGGACAAGGCCAAAAAACAAGGTCCCGACTGTCCAGATCATCACCAACGAGATTCCGCTCGCTTTCCGGCGTCGGCTCTTTCCTTTCGCTTTCACGGTTCCTTCTCCGAGGCTGGCGCTTTGCGGCGAAGGGCTGGCTTCTCAACGAATTTCCAAGAGAGATACGCCAGGCTTCCGGAAATGGTGCTGGACAGCAAGAAAAGCACAGCAACCTGCGGCCCAAACCAGATGGGCTCCCGCGTCAGGACCTGTTGGATTGGCCATGCCATGAGGTAGATGCCGTAGGAAAGATCGTGCCGCCGCGCGAACTCGGCGATCCGACCCCAGTTCTTGGCGCCCACGTAGAGCGCTGCATACCCTATCCCAATGATCCAGGTCACCTCCCCAAACCGGGTTCCCGTGCCGGCCACCGCCAAGGCAAGCGCCGCCATTGCCCAACCAAACCGCAGGGGAATTACTTCGCCGAATCGTCGCGCCACCGCCCCGGTGAGAAAGGCAAATCCAAAGCGGAAGAGGCTCTCGACTGGCGTTTCACCGGTGGGATCGACGCCAACGTCGGCCAGAAGGGCAAAGCCGAACGCCGCCCACGCAGCAAACGCAATGGATGGATGGCGCAGAAGTCCCAAAGCCGCAGCAATCCCGAAGACAATGTAACTCAGGATTTCGTATTTTATGGTCCAGAGCGGTACGTTTACATCGCCGGGATATCGGCCGTGCTCGAACATGGACGGCAGGACGGCCCCCTCGAAGTTCCATGCGACGTTGAGAGGGTAGAGCCAGGTCTGTGGGCTGGAATAATACTCCCAAAGGCGTGCACCTGTTCCGAAAGGACCTATAATGAGGGAAATGAGTGCAGCGCTGACGATCAGCGCCGGGTAGATCCGCAAGAATCGATTCCGGACAAACTGCCCGAGTCCTCGCTGCAACACGCTGTGGGTGAGCATCGCGCCCGATATGACAAAGAACACGTTTACTGCTGTTGCCCCCAGATCGTAAGCGGCCCAGCTCAAGGGATCGTAACTCGGTGAGTTCAAGCCCAGAAGTAGCGAATGGGAGAGCACCACACTCAACGCAGCGATCAAGCGCACGGCATTGTAACTGTTGTCGGGGTTTCCGAAGGCGGTCGAAAGCATCATGGGCGTGCCCGCGCCAGAAGCTGACGCCGGCCCATTGACGGGTCGGTTCATTGGTCATACCGGAATCTGATGTTGGATTACATCTCGTCACCGCTGAAACCGATGTTCGGCGGGTCAGAAAACAGAGTTATGCGCTCTGTTCCGGTCTCGGGGGCTGATCAATTGGTGCAGGACGATCTGCTATCTGAGTCCTGACATGAGAATGTTTCCACGACCGCGGCCAGTCGGGTGGACTCGCCCAGCGGGCGTTCACGATTATGGGCGTTTCATGGACGTGGTCGGTGTTGTCGTGCTGGCCAGCGCCAAATGTGCCCGCCTTTTCAATCTGCGGGTCTGCACTCCACTCAATCGCCGTCAAATGAGTTTCCGCAGTGGGGCCATGCAGCGGGGCGTGGCTCGCCTGTAGAGGCAGCGCAACAACGATTACCCACGCCACAACGATCAGGCGCAAGAACGTTTTCCACGAAGAGGCGTTCGCCGTTGGACCGGTCACTGCCGCAATTTGCCCCAATACGATGACTACCTTGTCACCATAGGGAACCGAATCGATCAGGTCCACCCAAAGACGTTCCCCTGCTGAAGCGCCGACCATGGAAGATTTCTCATCAGACTGATGCCCGAATTTGCGAAATTGATTCTTCTTCCGTTATTGGTCGTGTTCAGCCTTCTGGCTGCGCCGAGCGCCATGAGTTCGCCTCCGCAAGATGGGCAGCAGACGGCTGCGCACCACAACGACGTGGAGCACGATTTAAGTGGCCACGAGGAGTGTGCAGCGATTGCCTGCTGCCTGATGCCTGCCAACACAGCTCGCCCGATACTTTTGGAACGAACGGCTGTTCTGGTTGATGCCTATCCTGTCCTGCACAGAAGCGGCGAAGATCCCAAGGTTCCTGCCCCTCCTCCAAAGCCACTGGTTTGAACCGCGATAACGATCAATTTCAAACCGGAGAATACCAATGAAGACGTTCAAAACCCTCGGCCTCGCCATCCTCTTGACCAGCACAACGTCAATTGCGATGGCGCAGGGCATGGATCATTCCAACATGGATGGCATGTCCATGGACGGAATGAGCATGGATGCCGATGCCAATGAAAGCTCGGATTTGCCCGAAATCTGTCTCGAGAACGCCGACCACATGGCCGGCATGTCGATGGACATGGGTGCAATGATGGAAGGGATGAGCGAGGGCCACCAGGCCATGATGGCCGATATGGGCGCCATGCATAACGATATGATGGCGGCCATGATGGCCGAAGACTTCGATGTCGCCTTCATTTGCGGCATGATCCCACACCATCAGGGCGCGCTCGCGATGGCCAACGCGGCCCTGGAGTATAGCGAGGACGAGTGGGTAAAGGAGCTCGCCGAGGAAATCGTCGACGCCCAGGAACGTGAGATCGCCGAAATGCTTGAGTGGCTCGACGCCCGATAAATGGCAGTGACCGGGAGCGATCCCGGTCACCTTCTTACCCAAAGTTCGGCATTGGCATCGGCATGGCCGATGTCGACCACCTGCAGCAGCGGCAATACCCGTGTCCCCACGCCGCGATGTCACCGAACTCGATGGCACAGCACCTGACGGCGATCGTTTCTGCAGATTAGCATATTCTGGATTATAGTAATCTCGATCATGCGACCGTTTGGCTGAGTACGGTCTCGGCCTGAGATGCCTGGGTTGACAAAATATGTAATTTATGTATTTTGCCCATAGCAGGAGATGATCATGGTTTCTTTCACCGCAGCCGATCTGCAGCGCAAGACCGCAGATGTCCAGAAGGCAGCTATGCGCTCACCGGTCTATCTTACCTATCATGACAAGCCGAGGTTCGTTCTGCTGTCCGTAGAAGATTTCGCCGCTTTAGGTGGCATCACCATCAAGGCCACTCCTGAGTCACTGCCCGAAAGTGTTGTCGAACGCCTTCAGGTGCTGGCAGACCAAAACGAGCCTATCGAACTTGAGCTTGAAGGCGGTCTGGCTGACGAGGCCAGGTAGTGGCTGTAATACCTGACCCGGTGCCCGGTCTCGTCTTTCGATACGACTATCTCCGATCACATGAGGCCTCCGCGGGACTCGAGAATGGCAAGGAACGACCTGCGTGCGTTCTTCTCGAGCTCGAACCCGGCAAACTCATCGAAGGCGCCAACATCCTCGATGAGGTCTCCGGATAGACCAGCGTCGATTTCACAGCCCGTGGCGGGGAGGTTTTGATCCTGCTGATCCAGACGGATCCGCCCGGCCCCGACCAAGTGGGCGCGAAACTTCCATCGAAACGAAGCAGCTGATCGGTCTGAGGACAACGGAGGAGTCCTACGTCATCCTCTCCGAGTTCAACATCGACGTTTAGCCCAACGCCGGCATCCCCCACCGGGCAGTTCGCATACCCCGGGAAAATACCCGGACCACTTCTTTCCGCTATCGCGGTCATCGGTCGATTGACAGTGTGCCACGTTGCCCCACGCCGTCCTCGGTGGCCGCGGCTGCTGTTCCCGACGCACGGTTTGGTTGGACGAGAACCGCAACAATCGCAGCGCGTTGGCGGTCACCAGAACCGTCGCGCCGGTATCAGCCAGTATTGCCATCCAGAGTGTTGTCGTGCCCGTCAGGGTGGTTACCAAGAAGATCGCCTTCAGGCCGAGCGCGATTACAATATTTTGCCAGATGTTGCCAATCGTGGACCGTGACAGGGCGATGGTTTCCGCCACGCCCGAGACCCGGTTCTTCAACAGCGCGACATCGGCGGTTTCGAGCGCGACGTCGGTGCCGCCGCCCATGGCAATGCCTACCGACGCTGCGGCAAGTGCCGGCGCATCGTTGATGCCGTCGCCCACCATGGCGACCCCGCCTGCCTTTCGCAGATTGCCGATCTCATCCAGCTTGGCGTCGGGCATGAGCTCGGATTTCGCCGTAATGCCGAGCGTTCCGGCGATGGCCGCAGCCGTGCGCGCATTGTCCCCCGTCAACATGACACTGCGCAAGCCCATCGCCGATAGCGACGCAATGCCGGAAACGGCATCCTCGCGTGGTTCGTCACGCAAGGCGATAAAGCCAAGCAGTGCTTTTGCTGCAAGAACGACAACGACCGTCTTACCCTCGTCCTCCAGAGATTTCATCCTTTTCGCGATATCGACGGGGATTGTCATCTGTTCAGCGGCGTACCGGGGCGAGCCAACAGAGACAAAACCTTCCTTGAGCCGCGCGGTTACGGCCTTGCCCGGGATGGCCTGGCTGCCGCCGAATACACGGGGAATGTCCAGCGATTTTTGTTCGGCCGCTGCGGTGATGGCGCTACCTAGTGGGTGACTGGAGCCGGCTTCGACAGCAGCGGCGCGGGCCAGTAGGTCCGCGTCATCTCCCGAGATGGCCACGATATCGGTAACCTTGGGGCGGCCCTCTGTAAGGGTGCCGGTTTTGTCAAAGGCAATGGTCTTGACGCGCCCAAGCTCTTCGAGTGCCGCACCACCTTTGATGAGCAGTCCCCGGCGGGCCCCTGCCGCCAAGCCCGAGGCAATTGCGGCAGGGGTCGAGATCACCAATGCGCATGGGCAGGCGATGAGCAGGACGGCCAGGCCGCGATAGATCCATGTTGACCATTCCGCCCCGAACAGGAGAGGTGGGATCACCATTATCAGAGCAGACACCACCATGGCCGCAGGGGTGTAGTAGCGGCTGAAACGATCGATGAATCTCGCTGTTGGCGCCTTGGCACCCTGCGCCTCCTCCACAAGATGCACGATGCGAGCGATCGTGTTGTCCTGAGCGGTGCGAGTGATCCTGACGCGGAGAAGCGTGTTCGCATTCACACTGCCTGCGAATACAGCGGCGCCTTCCTCTTTGAGCACGGGCACCGATTCACCGGTGACGGGCGATTCATCGACTTCGGATACTCCATCAATGACCTCGCCATCGGATGGAATGCGATCACCGGGCCGCACGATGGCGATGTCGCCAATCTCAAGATCCGAGGCAGAGATCTCCACAACAGAGCCATCCCGCTCGACACGGGCACGGCGCGGTATAAGATCGATCAACGATTTGATGCCGGCCCGAGCGCGTTGTGCCGCAAAGGACTCCAAAAGCTCACCGACTGAAAACAGGAAAATAACCACCAGGGCCTCGGCGCTCTCACCGATTACCAAGGCCCCCAGCGCCGCGACGGTCATCAAGGTCTCGATTGAAAACGGCGTTCCGTGACGTGCACCGGAAAATGCGCGGCTGCCGATCGGCACCAGCCCAATAACGGCGGCAACCGCAAAAGCCCATTCCCCGATGGATGGGACAAAAAAGGCTATGGTGAATGCCAGAACCAGAAGAAGACCAGTCGCCGCAGCAAATCTGGCGTTGCGCGCCCTCCACCAAGGCAGATCCGCTGCCTTGTCCCGGCTGGCAACGGTGGCGCCATCGTCCCTTGCGTGCGGAACATAGCCCAGAGAGCGAATGGTGTCCTCGACTTTGCGACGCGTGGTTTGCCGCTCATCGAGTTGGAGCGTCACGGAACCTGCGGTGTGATTGACCGAAATCTCTTCGGTCCCGGGCAGCCGGCTGAGCGCAGTCTCGATCTTGAGCGCGCACGAGCCACAATCCATACCATCGACGCGGAGCTTGAGGGGTTCAGTTTTCGCGGTCATGGCCATTCCTTTCGCTGGGGACCGCGTCTTGTTTAAATGCTCTAGCCGCTATAGGGTCAAGAGAAGTATTTTATTCTTGGAACGGGTTTTCGACTCATGCCGCAAATGGTGGCGACCGCTGGTATCTATCTGATGGCTGCGATCGCAGAAATTGCTGGTTGCTGCCGCAGTCATCCTGTTTGCCCGCGAGAAGTGCAGTAGCATCAAGGAGACCTCGATGAGCTTCCCAATTGGTGAGTTGTCCAAACGCACGGGCACCAAGGTGCCAACCATCAGATATTATGAATCAATTGGCTTACTGCCAGAACCGTTGCGAACCGAGGGAAATCAGCGGCGTTACGATCGGGGCCATCTTGACCGGTTGAGTTTCATCCGGCACGCACGATCCCTGGGGTTTGAAGTTTCCGATATTCGCGAACTGCTTGCCATGGCGGAACGGCCACAGGATTCCTGTCATCAGGCCGACAGTATCGCGCGCGGTCACCTGGTAAAGGTTGAACGTCGCATCGAGCAACTTGAGACCTTGCGTCATGAATTGCAGCGCATGGTCAATGAATGTGATCATGGTCGCATCTGCGACTGCCGCATCATTGAGGTTCTGGCCGACCACGATCATTGCGAGACGGAACACAGCTACCCCGCCCATTTCGAGGCTGTGGGCTCAAACTAGTAAAGCATCTTCGCGGGTCGGTAGCGCGAGACGATGAAGCGACAGATGCGGACTGGCTTCCAAGAAGCCGATGCTTGGGTTTCATTTCTTGGTCCTCTTCCTGCGCCGCGATCGAAGTATTGGGGTCAGTCCTGGTGGAAAGTGCGCCTCCGATGGACTCGATGGCGTTCCTTATGGCATCGACTAAACGATGTGATCGGAATTGGCATCGTGTATTGCGTGCCGCTTGCTCCGACACCATGCCAACCGAGGAAGTGAAAGGATTGCGGACCGTCGCCAAAACATGAGCTGCCACCCCCTTCAGACATTAATATCTTCAAATATCCCGGTATAGCGCCCTATTCACCCATCTTCGGAATCGTCCCGATACAGGATCACGCCCTCCCCCTTACCCTCGAGGACGAAGATAACACCAGCGCCCTCGAAGGCGCTCTTCATGGCGCGCAAAGTGCGATCAAACGGGACTCTTTGACCGGTTTCGAGGAGCCGGACGGTCTGTGGCGTGATCCCCGCCGCGCCAGCGAGATCATCTTGAGTCCAGTCAAGAAGAGCCCTCGCAGCGCGCACCTGAGCAGCACTGGGCATACGTTGCCGATCGCCTGCGGATAATGGCGCAGTGGAAGATTGATTAACCAAATCACCGGCAAAAGTATCGTTTTCCGACATTTTACTTGATCTCTCGTCCTTTTTGTGCGACAAGCTCATCCACGGTGACTGCACCACCGTCTTCCAAACATCATCAATCGAGCGTTGCGGCGGCCAATCTGGTCGGCGCGTGCTTTCTCGCGTCCTTCCGTCCCGTCATTGCGAGTGTATTCGATGTCCTGCGCCTTCCACGACCCCGAGATGATCCCGATTCAACTTGGCAACTTTTCCGCTGGCCCCCCCCCCTCGTCTGCTGCGAAACTTTCTCTCGCTCATCAAAGCCTGTCCCTGCTCCCACTCTTTGGGAGATGATGCCGTCATTCGCAAGGCACTCGATGCGGCAGGTCTGACTTCTGTGATTGCGCATCGCGTGAGCTACAAAGCCAACGTGATGACCATTATCGTCGTTCCGGGCGGCATTTGGCACGAAAAACTTCCTATGCTCCGAATCCGCGCGATCAAACGTGAACGTAGTGCCGCCACGCGTCGTGTTTGCATCATACCGGAATCGGTCGTTCATCGACAGCCCCGACTCTCGAACAGCCAATATATCAGCAATGCCGCCCAGGTCTGGGTGCCTCCCGAAGATCGCATGGCCGTCCTGCTGCACCTCATCGAGAATGGCTACTCAACGGTCATCGATTGTGCCCGTGAGGTCAAGTCCGCCCCGCCCGTGGCCGCCGTTTTTCAAATGATCAGCGACGGCACGCTGA
>DFMV01000020.1:0-161 GCA_002375765.1 Rhizobiales bacterium UBA3584
CCCACGAAGATCGCCAGGACGAACACCGAAAGGAAAAAGAAAAAGGGATCGACGACACCGCCCATTATACGTCTCCATCCGTCTTTTTGGCCGCAGGCTTTTTAGCTGCGGGTTTTTTGGCTGCTGTGCTCTTTGCCGCCGGTTTGCGCGCCGCAGCGCTT
>DFMV01000020.1:473-705 GCA_002375765.1 Rhizobiales bacterium UBA3584
GTTACGTCCTTGTGAACGATCGTCTGGCCGGGAACCGTCAACTCGATATTGCCGCCCCGCTCGGCAGCCAGATCGACAAGAACCGAACCCGGTGCCATGGATTCAACCATTGCCTTGGTGATCAGTTTTGGCGCCGGACGCCCGGGGATCAGCGCCGTGGTGATGACGATGTCCTGCTTGGCGATATGGCCCGACACCAGCTCGGCCTGCGCCGCCTGTTCTTCCTTGGTCA
>DFMV01000020.1:966-1295 GCA_002375765.1 Rhizobiales bacterium UBA3584
GCCGAGACAGCCGCGCCGAGACGCTTTGCCGTGGCGATCGCCTGCAGCCCGGCAACGCCGGCCCCCATCACGAACACCTTGGCGGCGCGCACCGTGCCCGCCGCCGTCATCATCATCGGCAGCGCCCGGTCATAAACCATCGAGGCTTCGATAACCGCCTGATACCCGGCAAGATTGGCCTGGCTGGACAGGATATCCATCACCTGAGCCCGCGTGATGCGCGGCATCAGTTCCATGGCAAAAACCGAAAGTCCGGCCTTGGCCAATGCAGCAAGCGCGGCTTCATTGCCGAACGGATCGGCTGTGGCCAGCACCAGCGCGCCCTTGGC
>DFMV01000020.1:1552-13527 GCA_002375765.1 Rhizobiales bacterium UBA3584
ACGGTTGCCGCGGCGCTCGCCTCGACGCTCGCCCCGGCATCCTTGTAAAATTGGTCGAGGATGCGCGACGCTTCCCCTGCCCCCTTTTCGACGCTGACGGTCGCGCCAAACCCGATGAGCTTGGCAACCGTCTCCGGCGTCGCTGCAACGCGGGGCTCGCGTTCAGGCTCTCGTAAAATGGCTATCTGCATATCAAGCCCCCCGAAAATTGGGCACATACTTCCAGAACGGCCACTCACAGAGCGGCCGGCTGGATGTCTTCGTGGTTGACTCAGTCTGGGCGTTAATGGGCGACAAGAATGCCCTTGGCCTCGAAAATCTCGCGAATCTGGCGCACATATCCGTGGAAGGTCGGGTCCTCGTGGACGCGACTCCATTGCCGCGGACGCGGCATGTCGACCTTGAGATCGAGATCGATCCGGCCAGGACGCGGGGACATGACAATCACCCGGTCCGCAAGAAACACCGCTTCATCAATACCGTGGGTGATAAACAGGACGGTATTGCCCAGGCGCGCCCACATGGTCTGCAGATCCATGATCATCTGCTCGCGAGTCAGCGCATCCAAGGCGCCGAAAGGTTCATCCATGAGCAACAGGCCCGGCTCCTGGATAAGAGCGCGGCAGATCGCAACACGCTGGCGCATGCCGCCCGAAAGCTCGGAGGGATATTTCTTTCCGAAACCGGCAAGACCGACCTGATTGAGCAGTTCTTCGGCTTTGGCGGTGTACTTCTTGACATCCAGGCCCTTGATTTCGATAGGCAACAGAATGTTTTCGACAACCGTCCGCCAGTAGAGGAGCAGATCGGACTGAAATACCACACCAATTTTGGAATGGGGTTTGATCACGCGCTCGCTGTCGATGGTGATCTGGCCATCCGATATGGGGGTTAGGCCCGCCAAAAGCGAGAGCAATGTGCTCTTGCCGCAGCCGCTCGGACCGACCACCGCAACGAAACTCCCGCGCTCAATCTTGAGATCGATGGCATCGAGCGCCAGGACATCCTCACTCTCACGGGTGTGATAGATCTTGGTGAGCTGCGCGATATCGACTTCAGCGCCGATTGTAGGCGAAACTGCGCTCATTGGATGCTCCCATTCTCAACTTCAACAAAAGAATTCTGACAGGTGCTGGGGATCATTTTGCTGAATCCCGCTTATAGGCGACCTTGCTCTCGATAAAATCGAGGATGAAATAAAGACTCACGCCAAGGGCTGAAATCGCAACCACGCTCGCAAAATTGAGTGTCGTATCGAACAGCGAGTTAGCCTGAAGCTGAAGATAGCCCAATCCGCGCTCGGCGGCGACATATTCGCCGATTACCGCACCGATAACCGACAGCGAGATCGCGACCTTGAACCCGCCGAAAATATTGGGCAAAGCCGCGGGAAGTCGGACCTTAAAGAAGGTCTGGATCTCGTTGGCGCCCATCGAGCGCACAAGGTTTACCAGGTTCTTATCGAGCGACTGCAGCCCCACCACCGTCGAGATGACAATGGGAAAAAGGGCAATCAAGAAGGCAAGAGTAATCTTTGGCGCCCAGCCATAGCCAAGATAGAGAACCAGGATGGGAGCCAGCGCGACTTTTGGAATGGTCTGAAGAGCGACCAGCAGCGGATAAACCGCCTTTTCGAAAGCGCGCGAATAAAAGATCAGCAGGGAGAGGGGGATGCCGATGGCAACCCCCATTCCGAAGCCTGCTAACACTTCAAAAAGCGTGATGTAACCATGGCTGGCCAGGAGAGGAAGTTCATTGGCGATGCGTGTCGCAATCGCCAGGGGTGTGGGCAGTATGAATTCAGACAGTCCTGAAAGAGGAACGGCAATCTGCCAGACCGCAAGCAAAGCTACCGCAAGGAGCAGAGCGGAGAACCGCTCGGTCAACTGCTGTAACCTGAATTTGCGCTTAGCCTTTATGGTGTTTTTTTCCCGCTCGGTCTGCACCGCCACACTCCCTGAAAAACCTGAAACCCTAGCCATGCCATGCTACTCCGCCAGAAGTGAGTTGGAATAGAAAGTGTCCAAGGGTCTCAATTCCCCGACATTATCCGTGCTGGAAATAAGCTCCAGTGCGTCGGCGATCGCAGATTCCTCGATCCAGCCATAAGGATGGCCATCAATCTGGACGATTGAATCCGAGGTGGCCACGATCTGCTCGCGCTGAACCGACTCGGAGGGCCCGCCCGACCAGACGGACATCAGGGACTGTGTGGCTGCGTCAGGATCGGCTTTGGTCAGCTCGATCGCCTCATTTGTTGCCTCGATGAAACGATGCAACGCATCAGCATTGTTTTCCAATGCATCATCGCTCACCACGGCTGCAAGTCCGGGCACTGCAAGGCCATACTCGGCAAGATCAAGAGTGGGGAACTCTTGGCCAACCCTGTCAACGAGAACGGGAAGGTCGTTGGTTTGATAGACGCTGACCACGTCCACCTGCTTCTGCATAAACTGGGGAACGCGCGAGCCGGCGTCCATCTGAACCTTGTTGATCGAACCGCAGTCGATGTCGTTCATCAGACAGAACGCATCGAGATAGGAAGTGCCCGTTTCACCCACGGCATGGGCAATGGATTTCCCTTCCAGATCGGCAGGTACGTTAACAGGATTATCCTCATGAGAAATCAGGACAATCGGCGCCGCAGGTTGATATAGGGCCACCAACTTTACCGGCATACCCTGCTGGATAGCCGAGATCGCGAAAATCCCGGGCAGAATGACCACGTCTTCCTGCCCCTGCAAAAGCGCGCCCAGCGCGGCCTGGGCACCAGCGCCCTCACCAAAACTTACGTTGAGATCGCGCTCTTCATAAACGCCTTCTTGCTGACCGTGGTAGAAAAACCCGTATTCACCCTTCAGCTTCCAGCTAAACCGGACATTAATGTCATCGGCAGCAATTGCCGGAGCACCGGCAACAAGGGCGGCCATCGCGGCCGTGGAAAAAAGCGTGACGAGACGTCTTGTTTTTGAGCTGTGCATATCATCCTCCCGATGCGTCAGCGACTGTGTGTTGCCCTCGCCGCGCTCCTAGCCGGACAACACCACCCGGCACACGGTTCTAATTCTTGATCTCATATTGTGATCACATTTTCCGATTGTCAAGCTCTTAAGCGATGAAGTGACAACACTAGTGGCTATCGAGGCAGACTGAGGAAACTGGCAGGAACGCCAATGGATGATCTCCTGGCTAGGTATGATTATCCACAAACAGTGGCTGACGCTTGAGAAATACCCCTCTCGACGGGCATTTTGGCAACGATCGTTGCGGGAGCGCGAAATCCGATCATCTGGCGGAATCGCCGTCGGCCGGTCAATCCCAATGGAGCGGGTATCATTGGCAATTCACGGCAAGCCCAATTTTCGGCATTAGCGAGTTCGACCCCTGGCAACAGTGCAGGACGGCGTAATCTGAGACAGAATTTTCATATGGTGGAAACATTGGCAAAACCATATGCGCGGAAACGGCAAGCTGTGTTCATTTCCGCGTCAAACCAAAGCGAGGAGAAACGCAGATGCAAACCATTAGGCGCATTGATATCGAAGATGCCCGTTTACTTTTGAAGGGCGCAGCGGACAAAGCCAATGAAATCGGCGTACCGATGTGCATCGCCATCACCGATGATGGGGGCAATCTCGTTGCATTCGAACGGATGATAGGCGGCAAGGTCACCAGCATCACCATAGCCATCGATAAGGCATACACCGCGGCCGCAGCCAAAAAGGCAACCCATGAATATGGTCAGTCCAGCCAGCCCGGTAGCCCTGCTTATGGGATTAATTCGGCACTCGGGGGGCGACTGATGGTTGTCGCTGGAGGGCTCCCGATCGTCGTCGCTGGTGAGGTCGTCGGAGGGATCGGGCTAAGTTCGGGCACGCCTGATCAGGACAGACTCTGCGCGCAAGCAGGCATCGACGTCTTTATGAAGCACCAAGATCAGGGCCCTCAATCGTAGAGGTTGTTCCTTTTTTGATATCAGCAATTGAGCCTGACGCTGCCACACGGATTGCCCCAATTGCAGAGCAGCTCTAAACCGCCTGCAACGGCCGACCTGCAAAAGCGGACAAAATTGGACATCAACGCCCAGACAATCCTGCGTTCAAAAGGCCAATGCAGATGCTTGATAAGCACGAAATCAAGCTGCGGTCACAATTCTTGAAGCCGCAGCAACTCATCCGCAAGAGTAAATAGGCCGTCAAACCGACTTCGCCATTCAGATGAGGTCGCTTGTCCCAAGGCAGCCGTTTTTATCCACCTTGCACGAAAGTCGCGGGGCAAAGACGGCAAACGCTCGAACCATCGCTCCAGCTTTTTATCGCCCGGATAATAGACTTCGTTGATCGCAAAAAGGGCCTGCACGAGCTCCGATCGGATCTGGTGAAGGATCGATTGGAGGTAGAATTCATCACAGCGTTCGATTGCAGTCTGCAAGTGGAAGCTGCCGCGCCAGAAGTTCACGCTCGCAAACCCCACCTGACACAGTGACATCTTGAGGGCGTGAGGATATTGCCGCAAGCGGTCTTGGACATCAGCAAGGCGTCCTGCCTCGTCCTCTATTATCCTGAGGCTATGAAGATCGGCCAAGGCGCAGTGGTCCCAAAAGCCATTAGGGGCCCAGGTGCAATAGTGCCGCTCGATCTTTCCGGAAAGTGCCCGCTCGACCTGCAGCACGAGTAGCGAAAGATTCCGAAGCCAGATTTCTACCGACCGCCCCTCAAACTCAAAATCGGTTCCCGCCTGAGTGGGAACCTGAGACCAGGAACGAACGCCGGTTGCTGCAGGCAAAGCCGCATGCGCGAGCAGGGTTCGCTGGCCATCGTCTGGCCAGTCGTCAGCAAAACCATAGAAGTCGACGTCTGATAGATCATCTGCCAGCCCCTTGGACTGCGCGCCCCCTAGCGCGAGCGCATAAGATCTACCTGAAAACCACTCGTGGATGGCGGCTGCGATTTGATGTTCGAGTTGCACTCGTGTGCCCGCTTGATGCATGCGATAGAAACACCAACGCTGCGGGCCTGGCCTCACTTTCGCAAGAGGCCGAAATCGACAATATCGGCAAACTTCTAACCAGGCGACAATATGTTCGCTCAGCTCGGGAACGACGCTCTTGCCGGCCCCAACAGGAGTGTTCCACCGATCTCTGGTTCAACCGCAATCCGGTGGAACCGTCGCCCAGTTTGCGGCTCACCCTTTGCAGCATGGAAAAGGCTAAGACGTCGCCCGACACCCTCGTGATCGAGACAGAACGCCGCCGTCGCCCTATTCGATACCATTGGTGCCCAAAACGATACAGACCGCAGAACTGTCTGCCAAACCTCGTCTCCGGCACAAGATATCCCGGGATCAGGCGCAGCTCTCAATAGTGTTGCCCTTGAGGGCATATGGCTTGTCGCTGAGCTGGAAAATCAGCGCCAGTTTGGGCTGCAGGCTGGCGACAGCAGGAATACCTACCGGGCAGCACTCGCCGACGCACTCCATGCATTCAAGGGAAATGACCGGAATAAATCATAACCCAATCGCCCCTTTGCCATTCGCCTTCCCAGGGCTTCCAGGACTGGCTGGATCGCTGCCGTCGGCCAGTTGAAGACTCAATCGTGCTGCTGCTTCGGCGACCGATGCCCCGACCACGTCCAGCCGCTCCTTGGGTAAACGCAGCGTCAGGCCAGAGATTGAAATCGCTCCAACTGCCTCGCCACTGGCGTCATATATGGCTGCCGCAATGCAGCGAAGGCCCATCGCGTGCTCTTCATCATCGAGCGCCCAGCCGCGCGCGCGACAAGTCGCCAAGTCTTCCAGCAGCGTGTTAAGTCGGCGATGAGTGCGCGGGGTAAGAGGCGGAAGGCCGTGTTGAGCAACGAGTTCGCGCACCGCGGCCTCGGGCCAAGTCGCGAGAATTGCTTTGCCCATCCCCGACGCGGTAGCCGATACTCCTGCCCCGCCTGGCGTGGCGATGGCACGCATAATCTCGCGACTTTCCATCTGCCCTAGTGTTACCAGACGTCCGTCACGCATCACGCCCACATTGGCGGTCTCGCGTGTAAGGTCACGAAGGTAACGAAGGTGTGGCAATGCAGCTGCGGCCAGTGCATGGCCGCGACCGAAGGCAAGTCCGGTCGAAAACGCCTCTCGCCCGACGTGCCATTTGCGCGTGTTGGCATCAAATAGGGCGAAACCATCGGTTTCGAGGGTAGTCAACAGCCGATGCGTGGTTGAAATGGGAAGGTCACATTCTCGCGCCAGCACAGACACGCCGGCACCAGCGTCGCTTCGAGCAAGTGCACGCAAGAGGGCAAGCGCACGCGTAACGGATTGAACACCATTTTTGGCCATTTAAGTCACCGACCTTTCCGCATTGTGGAAATCACAAAACGTGCAACCACACAACCATAGGTGTGCCGGCTCTCGGACATGCTTAGCGATAATCGTTGAAGATTATAGGTCTAGTCGCATTGGGGAATTGTGAACCGCCATTTGTCGAACCCGCGCAGGCCCAGCAAAGACAATCGCCAAACTTGGCCATTGGAGCGGTTCACTCGCGTGGCTCTAAGAGACGGTGCTATTCATGTTCAACCAATTTCCAGTTCGACCCATAACCCCGCGGGATCGTGCGTTAATGTGCGGATTGAACCTGAAGGAACGGCAATGGCCGGGTCCTTACCCGCTGCAAGCCAATCATCGTCAGCTCTGACGACCCGCCGCGATGTCTTGTGTTCGAGAGCCTTGAGTATCGGATCATACGGCATATGTTTCCATCCAACCTTTAGGGCTTGCTCCTTGCTTGTCGGTATGAAGGCCGAAAGATCGGGGTGCGTCATCAATTCGAGCCCCTTTTCTTCGAGCGTTGCGTTTTCGCTCCCGTGATGAGCGACCTTGAGATAAACCGTGCGGCGCAAGAGATCTGCGGTTGTCACGGTCGTTTCGCCACTCGTCCATGATAGCCCATGCCAACTCAGCCAATTGCCGACTTGTGCATCGCCGGGGAAGAGCACGACCCGCCCGCTGTCTGTGAACTCGAATGCCAGAACGAGGCTGGTGTTGTTAACGCCCCGATCGAGCTGCAAAGCCAGCTCCTCAGCTACACCGAGCCAGTCCGTGTCGATCCGGCGCCACCCATCGTCTTGCTCTCCATCACCCTCGCCTGAATAGTGGTTCCGCACGAAGCCTACGGCCTCGCGCTCCCCCTCCTCTGCCGACTGGGAGGCCTTAGAAAGCACTTTATCCAAATCCACGCCTTGCTGAGAATCGAAGGGTGCTCCCCAATCGCCACCTCTACTCTTGTGGATTCCCAGCCCAGGCGCGGCTGCAAGTGTGCCAGCAAGTGCCCAACCGCCGCCAAATCCCGGCCCTTACATTTCCGAGGTTCTTGTTTCGATGTTAAAAAGGGTGTCATCAAGCGGCGGGCCCAGCACGAAAACGCGAAGCCCTGGCACGCTATCAAGTGGGAGCGGCGTATCTGACGGTCCAAGATAGGTGACGGATTTGGCAATGTCGCGCGCCTTGTTGCGAGCCGCGCGAACGCGATCTCCTTTGGCACCCAACTCAAAGCCCAACAAGGACTCTAGGTGAGCGCCTTTGGCGCGCAGTGACGGGGAACCGGATTGCTCCAATTTGGCCATCACCGAACGCACCGCGGCAAACGCCTGGCCCTTATAAGTGTCGAGCCGACGCGCAAGCGGGTTCTGCGGGTCTTCAGTCCAAGGCATCCAGACCTTGTCGACCTCTAGGTCCTCAAGTGCCTCGGCAGCGTAGAGAAACCCCGACACATGATCCCAATGTTCGTGAGTGACGACCAAAAGATCGATCTTTTTCGTTTGGGTGAGAATGTCCTTGGCGATAGCGCGGAGAACCTCCGTTCCGCCCTTCACTGAGGAGTGGACGCCAAAGTCGATAAGGATCCAATAGGGCCCCTCCTCTCCTGCCAGCCGTATGAGGTGGCAGTCTCCTATCCCTTGGCAATAATGCCGGATCGTCATCGTATCGTGGGAGGCTAGGTCGTGGGATGACTTGGTTGATGTCACTATCCTACCCTCCGCCCATGCCGTGCACGAGCGCAAATGGCTCCGCTGCGCGCTCACCGCGCAGATAAAGGGAACGAAGCGGCGACTGCATTTGGCCCAGGGCAGTCTTGCGCTGACGTTCTTCTCGCGCCGTGCTGTTTGTGTTCTTGATAAGGCTATAGCGAACTGACTCTTTGCCTTTACACGGATCGATCAACAGCGTTGCTCCGCCCCGGAACCAGAACCATTCCCCTGTGGGATCGTCAGGGTCCAGGAGCACGGGCCTACGCTGATGGATCACAGCAACCAGCTCAGTCCGGACGGAGCCGTCGGGCAGGTTTCGGCGTGTGGGGCGGACGCTGAAAACCTCAAATGTCGTTTCGGCCCGATTGCGTGACGAGCGTGGACGCCCATTTTCGTCATACCGTGGCAGTCCCGGGGTTAAGCCAAACTGCGCGCAAAGCTCCGGATCCTTGGCGAATTCCTGGTTGAGGCGCCTCCAAAGTGCCCAGCGGTTGGCTTCATCGAGCTCGAATTGTTCGGATCTGGAAGGCTCTCGATTCCAAGCCAGGTCGACCTTCTCAAGCACGCGCCCCAGCCACCCCGGCTTGGGGTCAAGAAACGTATTCCAGGTTAGCGACTCTTCAGAGACCGTCCTCACGTCCCGGGGCAAGATGCCCCGATGCCGGAAGGCCTCCATCAGAGCCACCCGATATCCCAGCCGGTCTTCAGGCATCACATCGATATCGGCGGTTATCAGAGCGCGGAGATATTCGCCAAACGTGATGTCTACGGCCGGGCAATAGTCCAAAGCGCGGATGCACATGTGCAGCATGTGCCGCGCGGTGTTTGAAGCCTCGATCGTCAGCCGATTAACAAGGTCAGGATGCAATGCGCCAGGGGCTAGAACCCCCGAACCTCCTGTCGCTAATCGCAACAGATCCTGAATTCGGCGCTCGAAGATTTTGAGAAAGGCGTCATAGACAGCAAAAACAAGGATTGATCCCCGATCATGGGAACCGATCGTTTCGTCATATCGCTTTGCCATTGTGGGGTCGTTGTATCGGCGCAGCGCGCCTCTGCGGCCGCTTCCCTCCCCGAACTGCCTTGCAATACCGCCAAGCAAACTTGCAGCGGAAAGATCACCACGTGCCCGACCGATCTCAAACCGCACCAATTCGGTCAGTGTGAAATGCTGAAAGAGCGCTACAATGTCAGCAAAGGCCTCATGGAAAGCGAGAACATCAGGATTTGACGCCTCTAGAAAACGCCGATGCAAACCATCGAGCAACGCGTGCGACATTTCATGGACGATGATATCGCTCGATAGGCACGAAAAGACCATCGAGCCCGGCGCTGTCCAATCAGAGTCTGAGGATTCGGCCGGAAAATATCCAAACAGCAGCGCCTTTTTGTCCGGGCTATAGTAGGCATTGGATGTCCGCAATGCGTGGGGGTAGATGCGCAGACGCCTGACTTCTTGAGCCTTGCCATCCTTGTTTATGTGCGGCCCCCAAAGCGCCTTGCGTCCAAGCGCTTCCTCAAAGTGCTTGATGGTCGTCATCCCGACCGCATAGACCATCTGTTGATGAAACTGCGGGTTGCCCTCAGAGGGCGCCCACCCGTCCTGCGCTAGCAGCAGCGGGTCATTGAGGTCTACGGGCTCGTAGATCTTATTGGATGCCGGATCGACATCGATGACCTCGAGATATTCGCCGATCGGCCCCGGACGCAGCTTTTCCTCGGTCTCTGGCACGTCATCCCAAGGCACCGAGAGTGTGGCTTCACGAACCTCGAAAAAATCGTTGCTTTGGGCCACACTGGGGTCGAGTGCATAAACGCGCAGGCGGCGTTTGGGCACCGGCATGGCGCGTATTTCTCGCTGGACCACGGGCCTGTCGGCCAGCGCGGCGCCTTGTACCCCGGGTCTGCCAACAAGCGTCTCAAGAAATGCCTTAAGAGGCTTAGATGGGTTCCCATAATCGAGCGCAGCTTCGAGATAGCGGTTTTTGGCGCTGCTGGGAATTTGATCGTCGGGGCGATCTGGATCGTCGATCGCCTCATCAACTTCTCTAATCCGCTGCGCGATCTGGGTCAGTTCGAGGGTGAGCATCTTGCGACCCGCTGGGCTCCGCGAAAGCTCTGGAGCAAGTGTGACACCGCCACCGAATAGCAAGTTCAGCCATGACCAAGTTGGCTGCGCTGGAGGCAATTTTCGCAAGTGGGCCGCATCAGGCGGCCGAATGTCGAGCGCGTCCAGGGCGCGCAGAACACCATTGCCGGCTTTCTCGATTGTTTCCAATTCTCCCATAAGAGCAGTTCGCCTGGCTGCCGAACCGAAAAGCGCAACTCGCGCCGCTTCAATCCGCATCCAGGGCTCTGGGTAAGCGTCCAGAGCCTCAAAGTGTTCAGCCATCCAAAGAGCCGCGGCGGCCGCCAGCTGCGGCGTTACAGAGGACGTACCCGCACCGTTAAGGTCCACAGTCGTCGGGCATCCCATTTGCGCCCAAAGTATGTTGGGAGAATAAGCCCCCATCGCAGTGGGCATCTTTTCTGACGGACCAAAATTGCCTTGCATGGTTCCGCCAGCGAGACCCGAATACGATGCGCCATTGGCCATAACCCCACACGCAGCAAGCACGCGCTTTAGTCGGGCCGGGAAAACGATTGTAGAGGGAACCGGGCGATCGGCGTATGAATTTCCCGCAGCGGCGACCATGAACACGCCCGCATCATAGGCAGCGTTGACCGCGTCCACGAGAATTTCCGAAGACAGGCCCCCAAGGCTCATCGACAATACGTGGGCCTCGCTGTGCCGGGCGTGATTGATGCCTTGAGCCAGAGACTCTGTCGTAAATTGGACGACCCAGTTTGCAACCCGAACAGGCATGATCTGCGCGTGTGGGGCGGCCCCTATGTAATCACTAAAGCCATTCCATCCTGGAGCTCCTGGCGGCAGTTTTGCCCCGGCAAGGATGCTGAGCGTTCCCGGCCCATGACCTGGGTTGCGAAATGGGGAATTGCCCGGCGGCGTGCGATCGCGAGCATCTTTGGGATGGTTGCGGTCGATGAAATTGTGCTGAAGGTCGGCACGAATATTGGGCGGCACAGTCGCATGATCGGGATCAAAACCGGTATCGAGGTGGGCGATCAGGACTTTTTTGGCCTTGGCTCCCACCCGATCGCGGGCTGCTGCCAACTGCGTGAATTGGGGTCCGAGATGCCACGCCCCACCGTCGGGGTGAGCCATTTTACCACCGGCCGTGTCCGGCGGATCAAATTGGCAAGGGTTGGTTTGGCCATCGAGCGCCGTTCCCTCTTGGGAGGCTCGGTCGAAGGGCCATGCCTGTTCCAGATTGGGTTCAACTGCCTCGACAGTGCTGCCTGTGTTTAGCGCTTCCTTGAGCGCGGCGTGAGCGAGATCCCATGCGGTGACATCCTCATCGGCCGAATGCACGCGAAACCAGCTCGAGACTTTCGATCGGCCAATGGCAAGTCCATCATCTCGACCAGGGACGTCCATAATGCGCTTCACATCGGTGAAGTCGGGCGCCTTTGCCCGCAAGCCGGTCGAAAACCCCCTGCCCTGCCCGCGTATTTTTAAGAGAACCTCAGACTTTGCCATTTGCCAGCGCGCCCCTCACTGCACGTGACCTTAAGATAGTGCTGAATGCCCGCAATGGCGATCATTTATGTTCGACCAGCTTGCGAGAGGCGGAAGAAGTCATCAAACCGAATGTCTAATGTCGTGCCCTGAAACAACTAATCGGAGGCGTCGGAGAACGGTTTTCCAGGTCGTTTTAACGGCTTCCGACACCGTTCGAAGGCATCAACACCTCATAGGCCTTCAGCTCCTCGGCCAGCTGGGGAACACCTGCCCTAGCCAAACTTGTAAGGTAGTCCTCTGAATAGCCCCGAGTTTCGTGGAGACCCTCGGGTTAGTTTTCCTGCTGTCGTTCGAACTCGACGGGTGACAGC
>DFMV01000045.1 GCA_002375765.1 Rhizobiales bacterium UBA3584
TCGCTGTGGGCGGGGGGTCGAAATCGGATCTCTGGCTCTAATTGATCGCCACCAATTTGGGCATGGCGATTGCCGTGCCCGAGGACGGGGATTTCGGCGGGGCGTTCGGCGCGGCGCGACTGGGGCTGATCGCGGCCACCGGGGCCGACCCCAGAACCGTGTGCACCAAACCCAAAATCGAAAAAACCATCGATCCAAGGGCCGATCTGAAATCGGCCTATGACCAATCCTATGCGCGCTATCGCGCCCTTTATGCGGGTATCGAGGAGGCCCGAGCACAATGACCGACTTTTTCAAAGGCCTGAGCAAGGTTCAGTATGAAGGCCCAGGCAGCGACAACCCGCTGGCCTTCCATCACTACAACCCCGACGAAATCGTTCTGGGCAAGCGGATGGAAGAGCATTTGCGCTTTGCGGTTGCGTACTGGCATTCGTTTGCCTGGGAAGGTGGCGACCCGTTTGGCGGGCGGACCTTCGAGCGGCCGTGGTTTGACGGCGGAATGGACGCGGCGAAACTGAAGGCCGATGTGGCGTTCGAATTGTTCTCCCTGCTGGGGGCACCCTATTTCTGCTTTCACGACGCCGATGTGCGGCCCGAAGGCGAGAGCTTTGCCGAGAGCAAGAAGCGGCTCGAGGCGCTGGCCGACATCTTTGAGAAAAAGATTGCCGAGACCGGCGTGAAACTGCTCTGGGGCACGGCGAATTTGTTTTCCAACCGCCGGTTCATGGCCGGCGCGGCGACCAATCCCGACCCGGACGTGTTCGCCTATGCCGCGGCGACCATCAAGGCCAATATGGATGTGACCCAGCGGCTGGGCGGCGAGAACTATGTGCTGTGGGGCGGGCGCGAGGGGTATGAAACCCTGCTCAACACCAATCTGGGCCAGGAAATGGACCAGATGGCGCGGATGCTCTCGATGGTGGTCGATTACAAGCACAAGATCGGGTTTTCCGGCGCCATCCTGATCGAGCCCAAGCCGCAGGAGCCGACCAAGCACCAGTATGATTACGACGTCTCCACCGTCTATGGGTTTCTCAAGAAGTACGGGCTGGAAAACGAAGTGAAGGTCAATATCGAGGTGGGTCACGCCATCCTCGCGGGTCACACCTTCGAGCACGAAGTGGCCATGGCGGCGGCGCACGGGATTTTCGGCTCGATCGACATGAACCGCAACGACATGCAATCGGGCTGGGACACCGACCAGTTTCCCAACAACGTGCCCGAAGTGGCGCTGGCCTATTACCACATCCTCAAATCCGGCGGCTTTGCCACCGGGGGCACCAATTTCGACGCTAAATTGCGGCGCCAGTCGATCGATCCCGAGGATTTGCTGCACGGCCATATCGGGGGGATGGACACCTGCGCGCGAGGGCTGAAGGCCGCGGCGGCAATCATCGAGGACGGGACCTATGATGCGTTCCTCGCCGAGCGCTATGCCGGATGGAACGCTGCCGAGGCGCAGGCAATGCTCAAAGGTGAGCGGACGCTGGAGGACATTGCCGGGCGGGTTGAGGCCGAGGGGATCAACCCGGAGCCAAAATCGGGGCGGCAGGAATATCTGGAGAACCTGATCAACCGGTTCGTTTAAACAGGTTTGGGACCGCCGGCATCGCATCGGCGGTCCCGTTTTTTTCTCTGGGAGGAGACCCAATGCCCATTCGCCAAAACCCGATTCTGCCGGGGTTCAATCCCGATCCCTCGATCTGCCGCGTCGGGGAGGATTATTATATCGCCACTTCGACCTTCGAGTGGTTTCCCGGGGTGCAGATCCATCACTCCAAAGACCTTGCGAACTGGGAGCTCTTGACCCGGCCGCTTACCCGCAAGAGCCAGCTCGACATGCGGGGCAACCCCGACAGCTGCGGTATCTGGGCGCCGTGCCTTACCCATGACGGGGAGAAATTCTGGCTGGTCTATACCGACGTCAAGCGCAAGGACGGCAACTTCAAGGACGCGCACAATTATATTGTCACCGCCGATGAAATCACCGGGCCGTGGTCGGAGCCGATCTATGTCAATTCGTCGGGGTTCGACCCGTCGCTGTTTCACGACGATGACGGGAAAAAGTGGTTCGTCAACATGCTGTGGGACCACCGGGAGGGATATCACCGGTTTGCGGGGATTGCGCTGCAGGAATTCGATGCGGTGGCGGGCACGCTGGTCGGGGAGCGGAAAAACATCTTCAGGGGCTCGCCGCTCAAGCTGGTCGAGGGGCCGCATCTCTACAAGCGCGATGGCTGGTACTATCTTCTGACCGCCGAGGGCGGAACCGGATACGAGCACGCGGCGACGCTGGCGCGGTCGAAAACCATCGACGGGCCGTATGAGCTGCATCCGGACATGTATCTGGTGACGGCCAAGGATGATCCGCTCAATCCGCTGCAGCGGGCCGGGCATGGCGATATCGTGGAGACGCCCGATGGCCAGACCTATCTCGTACACCTGACCGGACGGCCGACGACGCAGAAGCGGCGGTGCGTGCTTGGGCGCGAGACAGCGCTGCAAAAGTGCGAATGGCGTGAGGACGGGTGGCTGTATCTGGTCGGGGACACGAACCTGCCGGCCTCCGAAGTGGAGGTGCCGGGGACGTACGACCAGGCCGGGTTCGACGCCGAGCGGCGCTACAATTTCAAGGGCGAACTGCCTATCGATTTTCAATGGCTGCGGACGCCGGAACCGGAGCGGATTTTCAGGCTCGGGGGCGGCAAGCTGACGCTGATCGGGCGGGAATCGATGGGCTCATGGTTCGAGCAGGCGCTGGTGGCGCGGCGGCAGCAACATTTCGATTTCGAGGCGGAGACCGAGATTGCGTTCGATCCGCGCGACGAGCGCGAAATGGCGGGACTGACCGGCTATTACGGGCGGTACAATTTCCACTATCTGCACCTGACCGCCGACCCGGACGGAAAGCGCGCGCTCAATATCTTTTCATCGGTGGTGAGCCACCCGGATGGGAAGCTGACCTATTGGATCGATCCGGTGCCGGTTGGGGCCGGGCCGGTGCGCATGAAGATGCGGGTGGAGAACTCCAAACTGCAGTATTTCTATGCGCAGGGGGGCGACGACTGGCAGAGAATCGGGCCCGAACTCGACGCCTCGATCCTGTCTGACGAATGCGGCGGGCATGCCGAGCATGGCAGCTTTACCGGAGCATTTGTGGGGATGGCGGCGCAGGACCTCAACGGGTCTGCGCGGGAGGCCGATTTTTCGTATTTCGTCTATCGGCCGCTGTAAGGCACTAAAACGATGCCGGCGGTTTCACGTGAATCCGCCGGCGCCATTCGGCATCAGGCCTGCCTGAGTTCGACTTCGATATTGCCGCGCGTGGCGTGGGAATAGGGGCAGATGATGTGGGCCCGGTCCATCACGTCCTTGAGCGTTTCGGTATCAATGCCGGGGGCCGAGGCCGTGAGGATGACCTTGAGGCCGAACCCTTCGCCGTCGTCGCGCTTGCCGAAGCCCACATCGGCGGAAACCGTGGCTTCCTTGGGCAGCTCGAGTTTGGTCTTGCGGGCGGCGGCGCGCATGGCGCCCAGGAAACAAGCCGAATAGCCGGTGGCAAAGAGCTGTTCGGGATTGGTGCCGTCACCGCCCGAGCCGCCCATTTCCCTGGGCGTCGAGAGCTTTACATCGAGCTTGCCGTCATCGGTCTTTGAGTGACCGTCTTCGCGGCCACCGCCGCTGGCTGTCGCGTGGGCGGTATAGAGAATTTCCATGATGCACTCCCATGGTTGGTGATTGGTCGGCTGTAAGGTGAACGCGCTCCACCCCGCTGGGGTTCGCCGTGCACCGATGGAGCGACCATAGGCGGGATTTATATTGTGTGCAATATAATTTTGTGCGATAGTTTTGTCATGAAAGACACCGATACGCCCATTCTCGCCCCTGAACAGCAGCTTTGTTTTGCGGTTTATGCCGCGGGACAGGCCTTTGCGCGGCTTTACCGTCCGCTGCTCGAGCCGCTGGGGCTGACCTATCCGCAATATCTGACAATGCTGGTGCTCTGGGAGGGCGAGCCCGTCTCGGTAACGGGGATCGGGCAGCGTCTTGGGCTCGATACGGGCACGCTGACCCCGCTGCTCAAACGGCTTGAAGCCGCCGGACTGGTGCGGCGGACGCGCAGCGCCACCGACGAGCGGCGGGTTGTGGTGACCCTGACCGATAGCGGGCGGGCGCTCAAGGAACAGGCGCGGAGCATTCCGGACGCGGTGGCGTGTGCCAGCGGGCGGGATCTGCCGGACGTGATGAAATTGCGCGACGAGATCAATGCGCTAAGCAAGGCGCTCGATGCGTCGCGGGCGTGCGGCTAGGGGCAGCAAAAGGGCGCGAAAAGGTCCATTGGACCTTTTTGTCCGGCAAAGCCGAACCGCTCCTAACCCATATAGAGGTTTTCCATTCTCTGGGTGTCGTCGGTCGCAAAGCGGTGGTCGGCGGGCGGGTGAGCGCGCTGGCCGCATTCGCGGCGCGGGCAGATGCGACAGCCCACCCCGATGGGCACGGCGCCGGCCGGCGCCGAAAGATCGATGCCGTCGGCATAGATCATGGCTGAGGCGTGCGAGACGTGGCAACCGAGCCCAATGGCGATGTGGCGGCGCGGGGCGTTGTAGGAATGACCGCCCTTAGCGATGGCTTTGGCTATGCAGAAATAGCGCTGGCCATCAGGCATCTGGCTCAATTGAATATTGATCTGGCCGGGATTGAGGAACGCCGCATAGACGTTCCAGCGCGGGCAGGCGCCCGAATGGCGCGGGATATGGATGCCCGAAAGCGAAAAGCGCTTGGAGATGTTGCCGGCGATGTCGGTGCGAACCAGATGGAGCGGGATGCCGCTCAACGACGGCCGCTGCAGGGTGGTCATGCGGTGGCAGATCTGCTCGAAACTGGCGCGGAAGCGGCGGCCGAGCCGTTCGATATCGTAGCGGGTGTCGCGGCAGGCGCGGAAGAACGGCTCGTACGGCATGATGAGGGCGGCGGCGACATAGGACCCCAACACATTGCGTGCCAGGCCGACACTTTCGGGCTGGGGCAGGGTGCTCTTTTCGATCAGGTCACGGATTTCCCCATCGGCGATCAGCAGGGCCAGATGCTGGGCGAGGACGAACAGGGCGGATTCGGGCTCGAGCGTATCGGAGATAGCCAGCCCGCGGCCATTGTCCTCGAGCCGGCGCACCACGCCATGGGGGAGCGAGGCCAGCCGGGCCTCGATGCCGAAAACATTGAAGAGATAGGCCCTGAGCCCGGCCTCGAAACTGTCCGAGGCATTGTCGATATCGTGGCGCACGCGTTCGGCCGCGGTCTCGAGCGTTGGAAAATAATTGGCGTTTTCCTGAAGGAAATCGGAGACGGCCTCGGTGACGACGTTGTGGCCCGTCGCCTGGGTTTCGCCCGCCTCGCTTGATTTGGGGGCCTGCAGGTGGCGCAACTGATCGAAGAGCTTGAGGACGGCGCGGCCGACCGCGGGGTGCTGGGTGGCCAGATCGCGGATGTCGGTGTTGGTCAGATCTGAATCGGCGAAAATATCGTCGCCGAACATTTCCATGAGATCGCCCGACAGCCGCGCATCGTCGCTTTCGGCCAATTCGCCCGGTTCAACCCCGAAATAACCGGCGACGCGGAACAGCAATGGCACCGTAATGCGGCGGCGGTTGTGTTCGATCAGATTGAGATAGGACGCGGAAATCTCCAGCGCTTCGGCCAGTTGTGCCTGGTTGACCGATTTCTGCCTGCGCAACCGCTTGATGCGGCCCCCGATCTGCAGATCGAGCTGGTTCATCTGTCCTTCTCCCGCCTGCAAATTTTTACAGACTTTACAGTTTCGGCGCGTTCGCTTTTCAAGTCTTTACAGCTTAACACGCTGATTTCACGTCTTTTCTTGCCTTTTTGGACTCGATTGTCAATTCTTTACTGAATAGAGCACAACGGCGTGCTCGCCAGCAGGAGACAAGAGCCATGAGCGCTCATCAGACAAACGAAACGGCAAGCGAGGACTTCATCACCATCATTGCGCCCTCGATGGCCGAGGTGATGGAGAGCTTTAAAAGCCAGGGGCTGGCCGAGCGGGATTATTCCATCGTCCACCGGGCCGGTCGGCACAGCTTTACCATGGCGGGCGGCGAGGCGCTGTTTGGCGGCTCGCAGATGGTGGCCGCGACCTTTTCGCGGCGGGGATAGCGCCCGGCCACCGCCGTTCGCGTTTGCCGCAAGGCCCCCTTCACCTCTCAAGGGGGGAGGGCCGGGATGAGGATGCGCTCGGCTTGCGGAATGATCCGCCACCCAATTTTCACGCAAGGAGGAGTTTTCAATGCTCGACAAATCACCCGATCCGCAGACCTTCGAGGCCCCCGAATGGGCACCGGAGCGCTGGAAAAACGTCGCGCGCGACTATACGCCCGATGACGTGGCCCGGCTTTCGGGCAGCTTGGCCATACGGCACACGCTGGCCGAGAACGGGGCGCGGCGGCTGTGGGAATTGCTCCACAGCGAGGATTTCGTGCCGACCCTTGGCACCTTTACCGGCAACCAGGCCGTCCAACAGGTGAAAGCTGGATTGAAGGCCATCTATCTTTCGGGCTGGCAGGTGGCGGCGGACGCCAATTCGTCGGGCAACATGTATCCCGACCAATCACTTTATCCCGTCGATTCCGTTCCCTCTGTGGTCAGGCGCATCAACAAGGCGCTGCAGCGGGCCGACCAGATTCAGACCATGGAGCGCTATGAGGGCAAATCGGACGCCGACACCGATTATTTCGTGCCCATCATTGCCGATGCGGAAGCCGGGTTCGGCGGGGCGCTCAACGTCTTTGAGCTGATGAAGGCGATGATCGAGGCGGGCGCCGCGGCGGTTCATTTCGAGGACCAGTTGGCCAGCGAAAAGAAATGCGGCCATCTGGGTGGCAAGGTTCTGGTGCCGACCCGGACGTTCGTGCGCACGCTGAACGCCGCACGGTTGGCCGCCGACGTTATGGGCGTGCCAACGCTGATCATGGCGCGCACCGACGCCGAGGCCGCGCAACTGATCACGTCCGATGTCGATGAGTACGATGCGCCGTTCATTACAGGCGAGCGGACAGAAGAGGGGTTTTATCGGCTCAAGGGCGGGTTTGAAGCGGCGATTGCGCGCGGGCTGGCCTATGCGCCCTATGCGGATTTGATCTGGTGCGAAACCTCGACGCCAAATCTCGAGGACGCAAGGCGGTTTGCCGAAGCGATCCGCAAGGAGCATCCCGACCAGATGCTGGCTTACAATTGTTCGCCATCGTTCAATTGGGCCAAGTATATGGGCGAGGCGGATATGGCGGCGTTCCAGCGCGAGCTGGGCGCGATGGGGTACAAATACCAGTTCATCACCCTGGCCGGGTTCCACAATCTTTCGCTCACCACGTTCAATCTGGCGCGCGGGTACAAGGACCGGGGCATGGCCGCCTATTCCCAACTGCAACAAGCCGAATTTGCCGCCGAAAAGGACGGATTTACGGCGACACGGCACCAGCGCGAAGTGGGCACGAGCTATTTCGATGCTGTGGCGACCGCAGTGAGCGGCGGGTCAAGCTCGACCACCGCCATGGCGGGCTCGACCGAGACGGCGCAGTTCCACTGAGTTCAAAGCCGGGGATCAATGCGCCAATATTTATCCCCGGCTTTTTGATTCACGTGAAGCATTCCCGATTTGCTTCACGTGAATCAGCCTATCCAAGCAAGGCGGCGAGTTCGGCATGGGGCAGCGCGCCTGAGACGATTGCGACCAGCACCAACCCATGGAGAAGGGCGATGGCGCCCGTGGTCATAACGAAGCCCGGCTTTGAGGTCTTGTGTCGGAAGACCTGCTGGGCGAGCAGGCCACCAATGATGCCGAAGACGGCATCGAGCCCGTGCAATCCCGCCTCGCTGATCCGCCATTGACCGGCAATGGCCCTCTGTTTGTCCATCCAGTAGGCGAGCCAGGACGCGCCGCCCATTATGGCGTAGGGCGCGATCAGCCAGAAGGGCGCCCTGTCCAGAATGATGATCGCAAAGACCAGCACGAGAAGGCCGACAGCGGCCCAGACACGATAATCGTTACGATCGAAATGGGATGGGCGAGCGGGCCGCTGCACTTTTTTGATGCCCTCGAGCCACGCCTCGCGTGCCGCCGGTTTGCCATCGCGTCCCGTGCCGGGTGAGAAGGCGAGCCGCTCGCCCCTTTGCGGGCGGCGGCCGGTTTCAAAGGCCGAAATGTGCACGAAGATTTTCGCCCGCGGGCCATCGGGCTTGATAAAGCCAAAGCCCCGGTCGTCATCCCATTCGATCAGCGTGCCCTTTTCCATGTCCGACTTTCCTCGCCGCCCAGCCGTAAGGAGAGCCGGTGAGGCCTTAAGATTTGATTGTCATGGCGCGGGCGGCGGCGACGGCCGGGAGGGACAGAACGGCACAAAGGGCAAAGGTGATGACCAAGGCGGTGGTCAATTGCTGGGTGGTTTGGGCTGAGGCGATGCCGGCGGTATTGGCGATGAGGCCGGCGATGGCCGCTCCGATGCCATAGCCCGCTGACTGGATGGTGGGCAAAAGGGCCGAAGCCCTGTCGCGTTCGCCGGGGCGGGCGGCTTCCATGATGGTCTGGCTGGTATAGGCCCATGAAGTGCCATAGGCCGCACCGATCAGGATCTGAGCCAGGATGACAAGTGGGAGCTGGCCGATGGCAAAGGCGATGGCGAGCAGCACGAGACCGGCAACGAGCAGGACAGGACCGAGGCGAATGAGGCCGGGACGGTCGGCTTCGGACACGTTGGCGACAAGGATGGCCGTGGTTGACCAGGTGATCGCCATGACCGCGCCGATGACACCGGCGAGAGTGGGGCCGAAGCCGAAAATGTTTTGCAGCGCATAGACCAGGAACACCGCCGCGCCGGCCTGGGCCAGGGGCATGAGCAGAATGACCCAGAGGCCAGCGCCCACCACGTCATTAAAGCGGAAGGCGTGGCTTGGGAACAGCGGGGTGGCGGCGGTGCGATCGCGGCCGATGACGGCGAAAAGCGTTGCGCCGGCAATGAGAAGACACAGGGCTGTGAGAAGCGGCGAATCGAGCAGGCCGCCAACCGAGACGGCCATGATGGCGGCGCCGATCAGCAGCAGCCGGACGATGGGCAAGCGGCCGGAAGATTTTTCGCGCAGGCCAGGTGGCACGATCGTGAGAACGAGGCCGATAAAAATGGCCCCGATGGGCAGATTGACGGCGAAGGCGGCGCGCCAGGAGAGGGTTTCGGTCAAGGCGCCCGAGAGCACCGGCCCACCAAAGGCGGCCAGCGCCCAGACTACCGATTCGGCGCCGAACACCTTTGGTACCAGGGCAGAGGGAAAGAGTTCGGGGATCAGCGCGTAGCATATGGCCGCGACGATGCCTTCGCCCAGCCCCTGAAGGGCGCGGCCGACAAGCAGTTCGGGCATGGAGCCGGCGATTGCGGCGAGGAGCGAGCCGACAAGGAACACCGAGGCGGCGGCGACCAGCGCCATGCGGGCGCCCAGCCGCGCCTTGAGCAACGCGCCGCCGGCCCCGCCCATGATGGCAAACACCAGAAAGACCGTTGTGGCCCAGGACAACAGCGCCACGCCGCCCAGCTCATCGACAGCGGTGGGCAGGGCGGTGGAGACCAGAAAACCGTTAAAGGCCAGGAGCGCGACGCCGAGGCACAGGGTGATCGTGGCGCCAAGATAGCGCGGGGAGACGATGGCGGACCATCCGGAGAGAGCTTCGGTCATGGTGGGACTCAATTAAACAAGCGATACCTTGTTAAATTGAGTCCGATGATCTGTCCAGCGAAAAGCGGGGGCTTTTTAGAACCCCCGATTTGGTATAGTCAGGCGCGCGAACCATATAGGTTTGACAATCGCCTTTATCTTCCCGGAGATTTGCCCCAGTGAGCCTTGAGTCCACCGGCTATAAAAGCCGCCGTACCTTCGCGATCATTTCGCACCCGGACGCGGGCAAGACGACGCTGACCGAAAAACTGCTGCTCAATTCCGGCGCCATCCATCTGGCGGGGGAGGTGAAAGAGCGCGGCGAGCGGCGGCGGACCCGCTCGGACTGGATGGAGATCGAACAAAAGCGCGGCATTTCGATCACCTCTAGCGTGATGACGTTCGAACATGACGGGCTGACGCTGAACCTGCTCGACACGCCGGGCCACGCGGATTTTTCCGAAGACACCTATCGCACGCTGACGGCTGTCGATTCGGCGATCATGGTGATCGACGCGGCCAAGGGCATCGAGGCGCAGACGCGCAAACTGTTCGAGGTGTGCCGGCTGCGCGACATCCCGATCATCACCTTCGTCAACAAGATCGACCGCGAGGCGCGCGATACGCTGGAAATCCTCGACGAGATCATGGAGACCCTGGCGCTCGATACCGCGCCAATGATGTGGCCGGTGGGCGCTGGCGTCGACTTTAACGGGCTTATCGATCTCGAGCACGGGCGGTTCATTTCGACCGAGGGCAAGCCGGAGGCCGAGGCGCCGGGAATCGAGGCATTGGCGGGGCGGTTTGCCGACACCCAGAACCAGCAGATCGCCGCTTCGATGGAGGGGCTTGAACTGGCGAGCGGATCGCTGCCCAAATTCGACCAGGCGGCCTTCGAGGAGGGCACGCTGACGCCGGTCTATTTCGGCTCGGCGCTCAAATCGATCGGCGTGCGCGAATTGCTCGAGGCGGTGTGCCGGTTTGCGCCCGAGCCGCGCACCCAGCCGGCGCGGCCCGAGCCGGTGGACCCTTCCATGGCGGCGTGCACGGGGTTCGTTTTCAAGGTTCAGGCCAATATGGACCCCAACCACCGCGACCGCGTGGCCTTTGTTCGCGTGGCATCGGGGACGCTCAAGCGCGGCATGCGGCTGAAAAACGTGCGCACGGGCAAGGATTTGAAGGTCGCCAACCCGATGTTCTTTTTCGCGCGCGAGCGGGAGCTGGCCGACGAGGCGGTGGCAGGGGACGTTGTGGGAATTCCCAATCACGGCACGCTTTCGGTGGGCGATACGTTGACCGACGGGCCCGATGTGACGGTGACCGGGATTCCCAATTTCGCGCCCGAATTGCTGCGCCGCGTGCATCTGTCCGATGCGTCGAAAACCAAACAGCTGGCCAAGGCGCTCAACGATCTGGCCGAAGAGGGCGTGGTGCAGGTGTTCAAGCCGACCTTGGGTTCGGGCTATTATGTGGGCGCTGTGGGGCCGCTGCAGCTGGAAGTTCTGACCAGCCGCGCGGCGGCGGAATATTCGGTGCCGATCCGCATCGAGCCGGCGCAATATGTGACGGCGCGCTGGGTCAAGGTCAACGACAAGGCCCAGTTCGACAAATTCGCGGCGCTGCATCGATTGAACATTGCCGAGGACCGCTATGGCGATCCGGTGTTTCTGGCCCCCAGCCAGTGGGAAATCGACCGCTGCGCCCAGGATTTTCCGTTGCTCGATTTCATGGCGACCAAGGACCGCGGGCTGGCGGCTTAAGTTGTATGGACAGTTAGGCGATGGCGGCCTGCAAACCGCAGCTTTCTGCGCTTCCGGTGCTCACGTACTGAAAGTACGCTCCGCTCCGGTTCTCGAAAACCACGGTTTTCGGCTCGCCCTGACCTAACTCTCCACACAACTCATTCGTCCCCGAATCCCAGATCGGCTTCGGTCCAGCCGAACGCCGCCAATTCCCCGGTGCGGGATTTGGCGTCGTCGGAGACGATGAATTCGTCGAGCTGGGGCGGGGCGAGAGGCGTTCCGGCCAGCATGGCATGAGCCTGGCCGCGATGATGGGTCTGGTGGGCGAAGAGGTGGCAGAGCACATCGTCGCAGCGCTCGGTCTGGATGCGGGACTGGCGGTGGATGGTGATCGGGCGGCCTAGATCGGCAATTTGCAGAGCGTCGCAGAGCGCGACGAGCTTTTCATCGCTTTGGCGCTGGGCAGCGTAGAGCGCGCTTGCCGTATCGAAGGGTTCCTCGTTTTCCCAGGCTTTCGGGCCCAGCGTGCCGCCTGCAAGTGCGTCGATATAGAACCAGTCGATAATGAGGATATGATTGAGCGTTGCCTTGAGCGAGGGGAAAAAGCTCACGCGCCTTGCCTCGAATTGCGACTGGTCCAGCGCGATCACCGCCTGAGCGAGACGGTAATTGGCGAGGGCGTTGTTGCGGGCGAGCTTTGTGAACATGCGCAGGGCGGGATCGGTCACGATGTCTTTTCCATCACGCGCGCCATGCCGATCGAGGCGGGCATCACCGGCTCGAAGCCGAATTTTCCATAGAGATGGCGCGCATCGCCGTCGGCAATCAGGGACACATAGGCGCCCCCTGGCGCCTCGCGCTCGAGCCAATCGACCAGCGCGGCCATGATGGCCTTGCCCAGACCCTTGCCCTGATGGGCGGGATCGACCGCGATGTCGGTGATCTGGTAGGCGGTGCCGCCATCGCCGATGATGCGGCCCATGCCGATGGCCTTGCCCTCATGGACAACCAGCACGGCAAAAAGCGAATTGGGAAGACCCTTTTCCATGCCGTCCCGGCTGCGCGGTGAAAGTCCCGATATGGCGCGCAGGCGGGCGAAGGTTTCAACGTCTGGTATGCCAGCGACAATCTTGTAGTCCATATCAGGCATTGGCCATGTTGATCCGGTAACTGAGCGCCTCGGCGATGTGGGGGCGAGCGACGGTTTGGCTGCCGGCCAGGTCGGCCAGCGTGCGGGCCACCTTGAGGACCCGATGATAGGCGCGGGCCGACAGGGAAAAGGTTTCGGCGGCCTTGAGCAGGAGATCGCGGCTTTCAGCGTCGGGGGCGACGACCTGTTCGATGACGCTCGAGGGCGCGGCGGAATTTGTGTGAACGCCGGAAAGATCCAGTTCGGCATAGCGCCGGCGCTGGACGTCGCGCGCCGTTGCCACGCGCTGGGCGACAATGGCGCTGGGTTCGCCCGGTTTGGAGCCGATCATGTCAGTTGCGCTGACAGCGGGAACGTCGATGCGGATATCGATGCGGTCGAGGAACGGGCCCGACACGCGGCCCTGATAATCGGCCGCGCATTTTTCGCCACGCCGGCAGGTGTGGCCCGGTGTTCCCGCCATGCCGCATTTGCACGGGTTCATGGCGGCGACCAGCTGGAAGCGGGAAGGGTAGGTCACGCGCGCATTGGCGCGGGCGATCACCGTTTCGCCCGATTCGAGCGGCTGGCGCAGGCTGTCGAGCGCCTGGGGCTGGAATTCGGGAAGCTCGTCGAGAAACAATACGCCATTATGGGCCAGCGAGGCCTCGCCGGGGCGTACGCGCAACCCGCCACCGACCAGCGCGACCATGAAGGCCGAATGATGGGGGCTGCGAAAGGGGCGGCGATCGGAAATCTGTCCCCCCTTGAGCTCCCCGGCGATCGAGGCAATCATCGATACATCGAGCAATTCGCGCGGATTGAGCGGGGGAAGAATGGAGGGGAGGCGCTGGGCGAGCATGGATTTTCCCGCGCCGGGCGGGCCGACCATCAGGAAATTGTGCCCACCGGCGGCGGCCACTTCGAGTGCGCGGCGCGCGACCTCCTGGCCACGAATATCGGCAAGGTCGGGGCCGGTGGAATTGGGCAGGGCGCGAACCGGCTGGGGACGGGCCGCCATCTGCCGACCGGCCAGATGATTGACCAGCGCAAAAAGCGTATCGATGGCGACGATGTCGATATTTTCGCCGGCCCAGGCCGCTTCCGCGCCGCAGGCGGCCGGGCAGATGATGCCAAGATCGCGCGCATTGGCGGCAATGGCGGCGGGCAGGATGCCGGTGACGGGCGAGACGCGCCCATCGAGCGCCAATTCGCCCAGTACCATGAAGCGCTCGAGCATATCGCCGGGGATGGCGCCCATGGCGGCCATCAGCCCCAGAGCAATGGGCAGATCGTAATGGCTGCCCTCCTTGGGCAGATCGGCAGGGGCGAGATTGACCGAAATGTGCTTGGCGGGCAGCGCCAGGCCCGAAGCGATCAGCGCGGCGCGGACCCGTTCGCGACTTTCCCCTACTGCCTTATCGGGCAGGCCAACGATGTTGAAGCGCGGCAGGCCGGGCGAAATCTGCACCTGCACATCGACCGGAACGGCCTCGATGCCCAGAAAGGCGACTGTGGTGATCCGCGTTGCCATGCCGTCCCCCGCACGGATGAATGAGAGGGCGACGCTAGCAAGAAACAAATCCGAGAACAAGAACGTTTAGCGAACATGCGTTGGCGGCAAGGCCGATCACCAAGCCGTGCATCGGGTACGGCGGAACGGATGGGGTGCAGCAGCATTGATATGACGAACTGACCGGGATCGCAGCCGTGCCTATGGCTTAAATCCCGGCCCATTATGCACCAGTGGATCGACGCGAGCGGGGGCGCGGCCGATTGGCCGCCGCCCTGTTTTCGTTCCGGCGGCGGCTGGAAATTTTGGAGGCAAAAAATGTTGCAGAGAAAGGATGCTCCCCTGATCCTCGTGGTCGAGGACGAACCGCTGGTTCGGCTCGATATCACCCTGGCCATGGTCGATGCCGGATTTTCGGTGATCGAGGTCCCCGACGCCGAACAGGCAATCGAGCTGCTTGAAACCCGCGGGTCGATCGGACTGGTGTTTACAGATGTCGAACTGGCCGGGACGCTAACCGGGTTCGATCTGGCACGGGAAATCAAGTCACGCTGGCCGCACATTCCGGTGCTTGTCACCTCGGGCCGGGCGGCGCCCAGGACGGAGGTTGCCGACAGTTTCATTGCCAAGCCCTACGACACCGATGCCGTGGTTTCGCAAGCGCGGGCGCTGGCGGCCTGATCGGCGTTTTCATTGTGAAAAATCTGTGCCCCGGGAGCCACGCTTTCGGGGCTTTACTTCCCGTTAACCAGCCTTGTGAGCGGGGTGTTAAGGAGAATTGGGCCAAGACAATTTGAGATAGATTTTTCCCAAATTGTCGAGTTTTCCGCTCCATGCCCCTGCCGCGTATTTTCCGCTCGCCCAAGCTGACCAAGACGATCCTGCCGCTTGCGGCCGGTCTCGCCCTGATCGGGGTGCTGGCCGCCTGCGGGGCCAATTATTATCCGGCCAAGGGCGACAACAAGCCCCATCCGGGTGTGGCGCGCGCCCATTCGCTGCCCATCCACGGCATCGACGTATCGCGCCATCAGGGCAATATCGACTGGCGCGCCGTGGCGCGGGCGGGCACCCGCTTTGCCTATATCAAAGCCACCGATGGCGGGGATTATCTCGACCCCAATTTCCGCACCAATTGGGACGAGGCGCGGGCTGCCGGCATTCCGCGCGGGGCGTACCATTTCATATACTGGTGCCGGCCAGCCTCCGAACAGGTGGCGTGGTTTGCCGCCAATGTTCCGGCCGAAGCCGACGCGCTGCCGCCCGTGCTCGATCTGGAATGGAACAATGGCTCGTCGTGCAAGCACGATCTGACGCGCGAGGAAGTGCTCGACAAGGTGCGTGTGCTCCTGGCGGGAATGGAGGCCCATACAGGCAAGGTTCCGGTGATCTATACCGACATCAATTTCCATCGCGACGTTCTGGAGGGCGTCCAGATCGACAATCCGATGTGGCTGCGGTCGGTGGCCGCCGAGCCCCATGAGCGCTATTCCAACCGGCCCTTCACCTTCTGGCAGTACACCCAGACCGGGACCGTGCCGGGCATCCGCACCGAAGTCGACCGCAATGCGTGGTATGGGTCGGAAAGCGACTGGATCCAGTTCTTTTTGACCGGGTGCGACCCACGCACCTATATGCGTCTTGCGGGTCAGGGACGGTGTGCGCCGCTGAAATGATCCTTGCTGGTCGCGTTCCCGAACCGCAAAAGTGCAAAGCACTTTTGCTGGGAACACTCCGGGTGCGACCCCCGCACCCATATGCGCCTTACGGGTCAGGGACGGTGTGCGCCGCTGAAATGATCCTTGCTGGTCGCGTTCAGCTCGATCCGCCGAGAATGCCGCTGGCGCTGATGCCGTCGAAGACGAACTGGACGGCCAGCGCGGTGAGCAAGATACCCACCACGCGGGAAACCACCGACATGCCGGTCAATCCCAGAACGCGCTGAATGGGAATGGCGACCAGAAGCGCCAGCCAGGCCAGCGCCAGGGTGGCGACAAGCGCTGCAATGACGATCCAGAATTCGAGATCGGTGGTGGCGCCGGTGGTCAAAAGGATGACCGCGGAAATCGAGCCGGCCCCGGCCAGGAGCGGCATGGCGAGCGGAAAGACCGAAATGTCGGTGCGCGACATGCCTTCGGCTTCTTCCTCGGAGGTGGTGCCGGTGGCGCCCGAATGGCGGGCAAACACCATGTCGATAGCGATCAACAGCAGCAGGATGCCGCCGGCCACCCGCAGGGCCGGCAGGGTGATGCCGAAGATCTCAAGGATGGCATTGCCGGCAAAGGCGAAGAACAGCAAAATTCCGCTGGCGATCAGAACGCCGCGCGAGGCGAAGACGAAGCGCTGTTTGGCCGTATTGCTGCGCGTCAGGCCCGCGAAGATGAAGGCGATATCGGCAACACCGATCGTCGCAAAGAATGTGGCGAAGGCCACGAGAAAATTGCCCGACATCGTCCCGGCCCCCAATGTGCCGCTGTTCCACGTGAATCAGCGGCGACCATACCGGGGGCCGAAGCGCTTGACTACCGGCGGCTTTCGATGGCGTCCCAGACCATGACCGCGATATCGGGGCCGCCGAAGCGTTTGACCTCGCGAATGCCGGTGGGAGAGGTGACGTTAATTTCGGTCAGATAACCGCCGATCACGTCGATGCCGACAAAGATCAGGTCGCGCTTTTTGAGCTCGGGGCCGATGATCTCGCAGATCTCGTGCTCGCGCGGCGTCAATTCGGACAGTTCGGGCCGCCCGCCCACATGCATGTTGGAGCGCGATTCGCCTTCGGCAGGAATACGGTTGAGCCCGGCCACGGGCTTGCCATCGACAAGGATGATGCGCTTGTCGCCCTTACGCACCTCGGGGAGATAGCGCTGGATCATGAAGGGTTCGCGGAAACTGGCGTTGAACATTTCGAGAAGCGCGCCGAGATTTTCGTCGCCCTCGCGAATGCGGAACACGCCTGCGCCGCCATTGCCGAAAAGCGGCTTTAAGATGATGTCGCCAAATTCGGCCCGGAAATCGCGGATTTCGGTTTCATCGCGGGTGATCAGCGTATCGGGCATCAGCTCGGGGAAGCTGGTGACGAGGATCTTTTCGGGCGCGTTGCGCACCTCCCTGGGGTGATTGACCACCAGGGTTTGGGGATGCACCAGCTCGAGCATGTGCGTGGTGGTGATATAATTCATATCGAAGGGCGGATCCTGACGCAGCAGGATGACGTCGAACGCTGTCAGATCGGTTTTCTGCCAGTCCTCGAGCGTGAAATGGAGGCCCTTTTCCCTGTCGTCCACTTTGACCCCATGCACGCGTGCCGTCACCCTGTTGCCGCGTTGGGCGAGGGTGGAAGGGGTGTAATAGGAGAGCGTATGACCGCGCGCCTGGGCTTCGAGCATCAGGGCGAAACTGGAATCGCCCAGAGGGTTGATGGCGTCGATGGGGTCCATCTGCACGGCGACGGAAAGGGACATGGAAAGATCCTCAGAGAAAAGCGTCAGGCGGTAAAGGCATTGACCAGATGGTGCGGCCAGCGTCCCGGTGCAAGCGTTATCACGTCGAAACGGAAATCACAGCCTTGATAGGCGGGGTGGGCGGACTGAAACCATTGGGCGCAGCGCACGATGCGGGCGGTGTTGACCGACGCCAAAGCCTGATCGCGGGCCATCTGGCTGCCGGAGCGCTGCTTGACCTCGACAAAGACGATGCGGCGGCCCTTTTTCGCGACGATATCGATTTCGCCGACCGGGGTTTTGTAGCGAGTGGCAATGATCGAATAGAGTTTGAAGCGCAGCAGCCAGCAGGCCAGTGTTTCGGCGGACCGGCCGGCGCGCTCGGCCCGGCGGCGCGGATCAGGTGCTGGCCTTGAGCGCGAGGGCGGCATCGTAAACCTGTTTGCGTTTGAGACCGAACTGGACCGAGACCTGATCGACGGCGGCGCGCAACGGCATTTGTGCCATTGCTTCGCTCAGCGCCGCCTCCCAATCACCGCCCGCCCTTGGTGCCGTACCGTCCGAGCCGGCGACGAGGATCACAGCCTCACCTTTCGTATCCTCGGCAAAAGTTATGGCGAGATCGGAGAGTGGGCCGGTTTCGAAGCGCTCGAAGCGCTTGGTCAATTCGAGCGCCACCACCGCCTGACGGTCGGGGCCAAAGGTCTGGGCCATGTCGGACAGGGTCGCGCCGAGGCGGCGGGGGGATTCGTAAAAGACCAGCGTTTCGGGGCGCCCGATAAGGGACGCAAGCGCGTTGGTGCGCTGGCCGGTCTTGGGGGGCAAAAAGCCGAAGAAGGCAAAGGAATCGGTGGGCAGGCCGGCGCCGGTGAGCGCGGCAAGAAGGGCCGAGGGGCCGGGGACGGGAAAGATATCGATCCCCGCTTCGCGTGCGGCGCGAACGAGCGGAAACCCCGGATCTGACAGGAGCGGGGTTCCGGCGTCCGAGATCAGCGCAATGGCCTTGCCGTCCCTGATCTGGTCGAGGATCGGTTCGATGCGGGCGCGTTCATTGTGTTCGTGCAGGGCCGTGCGGGGGGTTTTGATGCCATAGGCGTCAAACAGGCGGGCGGAATGGCGGGTGTCCTCGCACAAAACGAGATCGGCGCCGGCCAGGATATCGAGGGCACGCAGGGTGATGTCGCGCAGATTGCCGATGGGGGTGGCCACCGGATAGAGGCCGGGGGCCGGGCTTTGCACGGAGACGCGATGGCCCGATATCTGGTAGGATTTGTCCTGGCTCACAATGGTCCCTTGGCTTAGTGCCCTTCTTTTAACATTGGAAGGGGGTTTGTCGAGGCGGACGGCGGTTCCGATTTCGGCGCGAATCAGTGGAAGATTTGCCGGCCGGGCATGATGAAGGGAGTGGGGTTTGCAGCAGATCTGGGCAAGGGCGCTATTGAGCGCGGTGCTTTTGCTGGCACTTGCGGCCTGCTCGGCAGGCCAGCCGCGCATTCAGGGCACCGGACTTGCCCAGCCGCTCCAATCGGCAGGGGCCGTGCTGGCGCCCGCGCATGGCGAAATCATTGGCAGCGGGCCGGTGCGGGTGGCGCTGATCCTGCCGCTCTCGGGCAATTCGGGACCGGTGGGGCGGGCCATGGTCAATGGCGCGCGGCTCGCTATGGACGAAATCGCCCGGACCGGCGGCCAAAACATCCATCTGGTGATCAAGGATGCCGGCACCGGTCCGGAAACGGCGCGCGCGGCAACCCAGCAGGCGCTGGCCGAGGGGGCCGAGCTGATCCTGGGGCCGCTGACCGCTGACGCTGTCGGGCTGGCCGGGGCGATCGCCAAATCCTACGACACGCCGCTGATCGGGTTTTCCTCCACCGCCAGCGTTGCCACCGACGGGGTCTATCTGCTCAGCGTGTTGCCGGAAGCCGAGATCACGCGCGCGCTCACCCATGCGCGGGCGCAGGGACGCAACACGATTGCAGCGATCATTCCCGATACCCCGCTGGGCAATGCGCAGGCCGACGCGCTGCGACTTGCGGCGGGGGAAACCGGCATGCAGATCGTTGCCATCGAAAGGTTCGACAGCGAGGCGCGCGCCCGCACCGCGGTGGAACGACTGGCCCCGGCCATGCGGTCCAATCTGGTCGATACGCTCTATATCCCCGATCGGGCCACGGCGCCCAGTTTCGGCATATTGCTCGATGCGGCGCGGCTGCCGCGCGACCGGGTGCTGATCATGGGATCGGCCGATTGGGAGGGCGATAGAGCCGTTCTCAATCAGCCCTATCTGGCGGGGGCGGTCTATCCGGCGATCGATCCGGGTGGACTTGCAGCGCTGGCGCCCGTTTATCGCACGCGATTTGGCAGCGAGCCGCATCAGCTCACGACCCTGGCCTATTCGGCGGTGTTGCTGGCCAACACGCCCAGCCTGAGCCTTGCCACACCGCCTTACGGGACCGGGCTGGTTTCGCCGACCGGATTTGCGGGGCGCGACGGGCCGTTCCGGCTCCATTTCGACGGGCGGGGGGAATACGGACTGGTCATGCGTGAGGTCGCCGCGGGGTCCGCCGTCACCATCGACGCTGCGCGGCTGGGCGGCCTGCCGCTCGCTTCGAGCGGCGGCGCGGGCATTGATGCGGGCATTCCGCCGGCGGCGGAATTTCGTTAAGAGCATTCAGCGTTTCTCCGAATCGCTTCAATTGCTCTAAGTTTTTGTTTTGTCACGCTTCCGAACCGAATAAGTGGTTCCCACTTATCCTGGAAACGCTTTAGGCGGCCAGATCGGCGACCACGGCGTCGAGGACGGGCCAGCCCTTGTCGGTCACCCGCAACCTTCCGTTGGGGAGGGTTTCGATGAAGCCGATTCCCTTTAGGAAATCGATCTGGGTGGCGGTCAGCGCGCGGCGGGCGAGGGCCTGGTAGCGGGCCGGGTCGATCCCTTCACGCAATCTCAGGCCCATGACGAGATATTCGTCGCCTTCTTCGTCCCAGGTCAGGGTGTCGTCGGTGACGAGCCCATCGCCGGTCTCGATGACCTTTTCCCACCATTTGAACGGCATTTTCTCAGCCGCCGTGGCGTGGCGGGCGCCGCCCATGATCAGCCGACCATGGGCGCCCGGCCCGATGCCGGCATATTCGCCATAGCGCCAATAGATCATGTTGTGGCGGCTTTCCTGGCCGGGGCGGGCGTGGTTGGAAATCTCATAGGCCGGCAGGCCGTAGGAAGCGGTCAATTCCTGGGTCATTTCGAACATGTCGGCAGAAAGATCTTCAGATGGCATTTTCAGTTTGCCGGCGTTGAACAGGTCGAAATAGCGCGTGCCCGATTCGATGGTGAGCTGGTAGAGCGAGAGATGGCCCTCCGATAGCGCCAGCGCCTCGGTCAGCTCGTCCTCCCACTGGCCCAATGTCTGGTCGGGACGGGCATAGATGATGTCAAAGCTCGAGCGATCGAAGATCGATTGCGCCAGCCGCACGGCGGCCACCGCATCCTCGACCGAATGCAGGCGCCCCAGGCGGGCCAGGGGCTCGGGACGCAGCGATTGCACGCCCAGGGAGACGCGGTTGACCCCGGCAGCGCGATAGCCGCGAAAGCGCTCGGCCTCGACCGAGGTGGGGTTGGCTTCGAGGGTTATTTCGACCTTGTCGGCGATCTGCCAGTTCTTTGCGACGGCATCAAGGATGGTGCCGACAGAAGCCGGCTTCATGAGCGAGGGCGTACCGCCGCCGAAAAAGATCGATTCGACCAGCCGCTCGGGCGCGCGGCGGGCGGTGGTCTCGATTTCCTTGACATAGGCGCTAACGAAGCTGTCTTCGTCGAACTTGCCGTGATGGACGTGGGAATTGAAGTCGCAATAGGGGCATTTGGCCGCGCAGAACGGCCAGTGGACATAGACCCCGAATGCAGTGTTAGCGCTCAAAGCACGTCCTTTACGAATTTGGCAAAGGCGCGGGCACGGTGGGACAGGCCCTCCTTGCCAGGGGCCCAGGAATGTTTTTCTTCAGCGCTCATCTGGCCGAAGGTTTTCTCATATCCATCGGGCTTGAACATGGGGTCATAGCCGTGGCCCGAATCTCCGACGGGCGGCCAGACCAGCGTGCCGGGAGCGACACCTTCGAAAACCATGTCGGTGCCGTCGGGCAGGGCGAGGCAGAGCACAGCATTGAACTGGGCCCTGCGTTGGCCCGGTTCGGTCGCGCCTTTTTCGACGAGCAGATCCTGCACCTTTTGCATGGCGTTGGTGAAATTGCGCGGCACGCCCGCCCAATCGGCGGTGTAAACGCCGGGCTGGCCATCAAGCGCATCAACCGAAATGCCCGAATCGTCGCTGAGCGCGATTTCGCCCGTCGCCTTGGCGGCCGCGTGCGCCTTGAGCCGCGCGTTCTCGACAAATGTCGTGCCGGTCTCTTCCGGCTCGGGCAGGCCCAGATCACCGGCCGAGACGATCTCGAGGCCGAAGTCTTTCAGCATGTCCTGAAATTCGGCGAGCTTGCCTTTGTTGTGAGTGGCCAGAACCAGCCGGTCGCCGCGCTTGAGCCTGATCGTCATGACGCCCCCAATACGGCGCGCTGCAGGTCAACCAGTTCGGCAATGCCCTTTTCGGCAAGTCCGATCAGTTCGGCCAGCTCCTGGGCGGAAAAGGGTTCGGCTTCGGCCGTGCCCTGGATTTCAACGAACTTACCCGAACCGGTCAGAACGAAATTGGCGTCGGTATCGGCTTCGCTGTCTTCGAGGTAATCAAGATCGAGCACCGGGGTGCCGCGATAGACGCCGCACGATACGGCAGCCACATGGTCGCGGATTGGATCGCCCTTCAAAAGCGAACGTTCCTTCATCCAGAAAATCGCTTCCGACAGCGCAACGAAGGCGCCGGTGATCGAGGCGGTTCGGGTGCCGCCATCGGCTTCGAGCACGTCGCAATCCAAAATGACCTGATTTTCGCCCAGAGCCTGCATGTCGATGACGGCGCGCAGGGAGCGCCCGATCAGGCGCTGGATTTCCTGGGTACGGCCCGATTGCTTGCCAGCGGTCGCCTCGCGGCGGGTGCGTGAGCCGGTGGCGCGGGGCAGCATGCCGTATTCGGCGGTTACCCAGCCCAAGCCCTGACCGCGCCGCCAGGGCGGAAGGGAGGTTTCAACGCTTGCGGTGCACAGAACGCGGGTCCGCCCGAACGAGACGAGGCACGAGCCCTCCGCCTGCGGCGCGACGCCCCGTTCAATTGTCACATCGCGCATCTGATCGCTTGCCCGTCCGCTTGGCCGCATAAAAACTGTCTTCCCGGTGTCTGTTGGCTGATATGGTTACCAGCCTCTTAACGGTTCAAGACGGCTGGAACAAGCGGCGCGCCCTTGGCGGTCCCCGTGATTTCTCCTACTTAGTTAACCTGGGGCATTTGATTGTGTTTGGATTCAATTTCTTGCCAGCGCCGGCCCTGGAAGCGAAAAAGACGAAATGGAAAAAACACCACTGAATTCGCCCGAATTCCTGACGACCCTTTCGGCGCGCAGCCAGGACATCTTCCGGCGGCTGGTCGAGCGCTATCTGGAAACCGGCGAACCCATAGGGTCGCGGGCCATTTCCAAGATGCTCGACATGCAACTCTCGCCCGCATCCGTGCGCAATGTGATGGCCGATCTGGAAGAGCTGGGCCTGATTGCCGCACCGCATACATCGGCGGGGCGGGCACCAACGCAGGAAGGCTTGCGGTTTTTCGTCGATGCCATGCTCGAAGTGGGCGCCATGGACGAGACCGAGCGCGACCAGATCGCCCGCACCGTTTCGGGCGGGGGCAGGTCGGGACGTGTCGAAGACCTTCTCAACGAAGCGAGTGCCTTGCTCTCGGGCCTGTCGCATGGCGCGGGCATGGTGATTGCCGCAAAATCGGACATGGTGCTCAAGCATGTAGAATTTGTCCGGCTCGACCCCGAGCGGGCCATGGCGATTCTTGTGGGGGAAGACGGGCAGGTTGAAAACCGCATTATTGCGCTGCCACCGGGGCTGACGGCGAGCGCCTTGACCCAGGCATCGAACTTTCTGGCCCATCACATCGTGGGCAAGACGCTGCAGCAGGCGCGCGATTCGATCCGCCGGCAATCGGAAAGCCAGCGGGCCGAACTCGATGCCATTGCGCAGCGGCTGGTGGATTCCGGGCTGGCCTCGATGATCGAGGCCGATACCTCTGCTCCGACGCTGATCGTTCGGGGCAGGGCCAATCTGATCGATGACACGATGGCATCGGAAGATCTGGCCCGTGTGCGGCAATTGTTCGACGAGATCGAAACCAAGCAGGGGCTGATCGATCTTTTGAACGATGCGGAAACCGCCCAAGGGGTGCGCATCTTCATTGGTTCGGAAAACAAGCTGTTTTCGCTTTCCGGCTCCTCGGTCGTTTTGTCGCCCTACAAGGATGCCAATGACAAGGTGGTGGGCGTCCTGGGCGTGATCGGGCCGACGCGGCTCAATTATGCGCGCATTGTGCCGGTGGTCGATTATACCGCGCATGTTGTGTCCAAGCTGATCTCGCGCAAAACCGAGCTTTAGCGGTTTTGTTAAGTGGGGCTTTTCGCCACGAGGCTTGAAATATTTCCGCCCTTGGCCGATATGGCAGCCAACCTTAACTTCCCCAATCGTTGAAAGAGCAATGATGAGCGACGACAACACGACGCCAGAGCCGAACGACGACATCGATCCGCGCCTTGAGGCCGAGGACGCAGAAGCGGTTTCCACCGAGCCGACGGCCGAGGAGCGCATCGCCCAGCTTGAAGCCGAAAAGGAACAGCTGCGCGACCAGGTGCTGCGCACGGCGGCCGAAATGGAAAACCTGCGCAAGCGCACCGAGCGCGAAGTTTCCGACACGCGCTCTTATGCCATTGCCGGGTTTGCCCGCGACATGCTGGTGGCCACCGACAATCTCTCGCGCGCCCTGATGGTCATTCCCGCCGAATTGCGGGAAAACGCCGACGGCACGCTCAAATCCCTGATCGAGGGGATCGAGATGACCGAGCGCGAAATGCAGCGGCTTTTGCAAAAGAACGGGGTGATCCCGATCGTGGCCGAGGGCGAAAAGTTCGACCCCCACCGCCATCAGGCCATGTTTGAAGTGCCTGACCCCTCCGTGCCCGAAGGCACGGTGGTTCAGGTGGTCCAGACCGGATATGCCATTGGCGAGCGCGTTCTGCGCCCCGCCATGGTGGGCGTGGCCAAGGGTGGCAACAAGCCCGCACCCAAAACGGACGCCGAGCCCGGCGATGGACTCGACAAATCGGCCTGACAAAAATTCACGCAAAGCGGGGGGCGCGCTTGAAGGGCCCTCCCCCCCTCCTTATATAGCCAACAAGCCCGGGAAACCGGGCCAAATCCATCCCCCAGAGGGGTCCGGCACGACCGATCAATGCGATGCCGCAACGTGAATGGGCGCGTTGAGGGGTCAGAGCCAAATTTTAGGACTCGCTCGAGAAATGAGGTTTCGGAATGGGAAAAGTAATCGGTATTGACCTGGGCACGACCAATTCGTGCGTTGCCGTCATGGACGGCAAAAACCCCAAAGTGATCGAGAATGCCGAGGGCGCGCGCACCACGCCGTCCATGGTGGCCTTCTCAAGCGATGGCGAGCGTCTCGTGGGCCAGCCGGCCAAGCGCCAGGCCGTGACCAACCCCGAGGGCACGCTGTTTGCCGTCAAGCGCCTGATCGGGCGCCGGTTCGAAGACCCGATGGTCACCAAGGACAAGGGCCTTGTGCCCTACAAGATCGTCAAGGCTGACAATGGCGACGCCTGGGTGGAAGCGGATGGGAAGAAATCTTCTCCGTCCGAAGTCTCCGCCATGATCCTTGGCAAGATGAAGGAGACCGCCGAGAGCTATCTCGGTGAACCGGTGACTCAGGCCGTCATCACGGTTCCGGCCTATTTCAACGACAGCCAGCGCCAGGCCACCAAGGACGCCGGCAAGATCGCCGGGCTCGAAGTGCTCCGCATCATCAACGAGCCGACCGCTGCCGCGCTGGCCTACGGGCTGGACAAGAAAGAATCCGGCACGATCGCTGTCTATGACCTTGGCGGCGGCACGTTCGATATTTCGATCCTCGAGATCGGCGACGGCGTTTTCGAAGTCAAATCCACCAATGGCGATACCTTCCTTGGCGGTGAAGATTTCGACATGCGTCTTGTCGATTACCTCGCCGACGAGTTCAAGAAAGAGCAGGGCATTGACCTGCGCGGCGACAAGCTGGCGCTGCAGCGGCTCAAGGAAGCTGCCGAAAAGGCCAAGATCGAGCTTTCGTCCGCCAGCCAGACCGAAGTGAACCTGCCGTTCATCACCGCGGACGCTTCGGGCCCCAAGCATCTGCAGCTCAAGCTGACCCGCGCCAAGTTCGAATCGATCGTTGAAGATCTGATCAAGCGCACCATCGATCCGTGCCGCGCAGCGCTCAAGGATGCCGGGATTTCGGCTGGCGAGATCGACGAAGTCGTTCTGGTCGGCGGCATGACCCGCATGCCCAAGGTGCAGGAAGAGGTGAAGAACTTCTTTGGCAAGGAACCCCACAAGGGCGTGAACCCTGACGAAGTGGTTGCCATGGGCGCCGCCATTCAGGCCGGCGTTCTGCAGGGCGATGTGAAAGACGTGCTGCTGCTCGACGTGACCCCGCTTTCGCTGGGCATCGAGACGCTCGGTGGCGTGTTCACCCGCCTGATCGACCGCAACACGACGATCCCGACCAAAAAGAGCCAGGTGTTCTCCACCGCTGAAGACAATCAGTCGGCGGTGACCATCCGGGTCTTCCAGGGCGAGCGCGAAATGGCGGCCGACAACAAGATGCTCGGCCAGTTCGATCTGGTCGGTATCCCCTCGGCGCCACGCGGAGTGCCGCAGGTCGAGGTGACCTTCGACATCGACGCCAACGGCATCGTCAATGTTTCGGCGAAAGACAAGGGCACGGGCAAGGAGCAGCAGATCCGCATCCAGGCCTCGGGCGGTCTTTCGGACGCCGATATCGAGCAGATGGTCAAGGACGCCGAAGCGAACGCGGAGGCCGACAAGAAGCGCCGCGAAGTCGTGGAAGCCAAGAACCAGGCCGAAAGCCTCGTGCATTCCACCGAATCCTCGCTCAAGGAGCATGGTGACAAGGTAACGGCCGAGATCAGGACCGAGATCGAGACCGCCATTGCCGATACCAGGACCGCACTCGAGGGCGACGACCCCGAGGCGATCAAGGAAAAGGCCGCGGCGCTTGCCCAGGCTTCGATGAAGCTTGGCGAAGCCATGTACAAGGCCAGCCAGGAAGAAGCCGAAGCCGCTGCCGCGGGTGACGCCCAGGCCGATGACGACGTGGTCGATGCCGACTTCGAAGAGGTCAAGGACGACGACGACAAGAAGTCGGCGTAAACCTTCTGCCTTGAAAATGATCGCAGTGCCGCCTTCGGGCGGCACTGTTTTTTCCAGGGCGCCAGTTTCACGTGAATCACCGGTGAGTGCTGGTCTTTTCGCCGCTGCCTATGGTAACAGGCAGCAACGATGATTACCTAGGCGCACAAGGGCTTCGGCCAATGCTGGCCCCAAGAGAGATGCGTCATGACAAGAACGGTTGGTTTGGCACAAGAGATGATCTTGCACCCGTCCATTTTCTGCCCCTGCCGCGATATGGGGGTACATTGAGCTCATGAGCAAAGCCGATTTTTATTCCGTGCTCGGAGTCGAAAAATCCTGCGATGCCGCGGCGCTGAAATCCGCCTATCGCAAGCTGGCCATGCAGTATCATCCGGACCGCAATCCGGGAGACACCGAGGCCGAGCACAAGTTCAAGGAAGTTTCCGAGGCCTACGACACGCTCAAGGACCCGCAAAAGCGCGCGGCCTATGACCGGTTCGGCCATGCGGCGTTCAACGGCGGCGGCGGTGGTGGAGCCCACGGGTTCGGGAATGACTTTTCCTCCTCGATGTCCGATATTTTCGAAGACATTTTCGGGGAATTCATGGGCGGGGCCTCACGCCAGCGCCAGCGCGACGGCCGCCAGCGCGGTTCGGATCTGCGCTACAATCTCGAAATTACCCTCGAAGATGCTTTTGCGGGCACGACAGTCGATATCGACGTGCCATCCCTGATCGGGTGCGAAACCTGCGATGGAACGGGCGCCAAGCCGGGCACCGGGTTTTCCACGTGCCGCATGTGCAGCGGGCATGGCAAGGTGCGCGCGGCGCAAGGGTTCTTCACCATCCAGCAGACCTGTCCCCAGTGCCACGGGCGCGGGGAAACCATGGACCAGCCCTGCACGGACTGCCACGGGCAGGGTCGCAGGCAGACCTCGCGCACGCTTTCGGTCGATGTTCCAAAGGGAATCGAGGACGGTACGCGCATTCGCCTGGGCGGCGAAGGCGAGGCGGGATTGCGCGGCGGACCAGCCGGCGATCTTTACATTTTCGTTTCGGTAAAACCGCACCAGTTGTTCCAGCGTGACGGGGCCGATCTTTACGCCAAGGTGCCCATTTCTATGATCACCGCAGCTCTGGGCGGCGAGTTCGAAGTGCCGACGCTCGAAGGCAGCCGCGCCAAGGTCAAGGTCAATGAAGGCACCCAGCCCGGCCAGCGCGTGCGTTTGAAAGGCAAGGGCATGCCGGTGCTGCGCAGCCAGCAGGTCGGCGACCTCTACGTTCAGCTCGATGTGGAAACGCCGCAAAAGCTTTCAAAGCGCCAGCGCGAACTGCTCGAGGAGTTCGAAAACCTCTCCAACCGCGAAACCTCGCCGGGATCGGAAGGGTTTTTCGACAAGCTCAAGACCATGTTCCACTGAGCCGGTCAGTGGGCATTCTGGAAAAGCCCTCCCACCGCGGAGGGCTTTTTTTGTCTGTGAGCGCTTGCCGCGGCCAAAGTGAGGCGGCTTAACTGGCGCAAAACCCAATCAGGAGATGCCAATGGCTAGAGCCCTTACCCTTTGCGGCTCGATCCGCACCGGATCGGTCAACAAGATGCTTCAGGATGCGGTGGATGCCAAGCTCGCTGCGGCGGGGGTTACGGTCAATTCGATCACGCTCAAAGATTTCGAGATGCCGATTTTCAACCAGGATCTCGAGCCCGACAATGTGCCCGAGGCCGCGGGGCGACTGGCCGATCTGTTCCGATCCCATGATATCGTGTTTATCGCCACGCCCGAATACAATGGCGGGCTGCCGCCATTGATGGTCAACACGATCGCCTGGCTGTCGCGGCAAAAGCCTTCGCCCTTCCGGCATGCGGTGTTCGGGATCGGCGGGGTATCCTCGGGGCGCTACGGGACCATATGGGCGCAGAGCCATCTGCGCGATTCGCTTTCCAAGATCGGGGCGGTGGTGGTGCCGACGCTGCTTGGCACGGGGCCGGATTCAAGCGTCTTTGCCGATGACGGCACCGTGGCTGAGGCCGGCGTGATCGCCAAGATCGACCAGATGGTGAAAGAGCTCACCCATTTTTCGCGTGGCGGGATTTGAGGCCGGGCGCTTGCGCTCACGCGCAACTCGTGGCATCGAGCCCTCACACACCAAAGCACGCGGAGACATGGAATGGCCGGTGACCTGATTGTCGGGCTCGATGTCGGGACACGCAGAGAAGCCGAGGACATGATTTCGCGGCTCGACGGCATCGTCGATTTCTACAAGATCGGCTATCAGCTCTTTTACGGCGGCGACGGGCTGATCGTGGGCAAGGAATTACTCAAGGCCGGAAAGCGCGTGTTTTTCGACCTCAAGCTTCTCGATATCGACAACACGGTTGCCAAAGGCGTCGCGGCGATTGCCGATACCGGGGCGACCATGCTGACGCTTCATGCCTATCCCAAGGCGATGGCGGCGGCGGTCAAGGCGGCCGAAGGGAGCTCCCTGTGCCTGCTTGGCGTAACGGTCCTCACCTCAATGGATCAGGCCGATCTCGATGAAGCCGGTTATGGCATTTCCGTTGACGAGCTTGTGGCGCGCCGGGCGCGGCAGGCGCGCGAAGCGGGCATGGGCGGTGTCGTCGCCTCGGCCTTCGAGGCGCGGGCCATACGCGAAATCGTCGGGCCCGACATGGCTGTCGTGACGCCGGGCATCCGCCCCTCGGGTTCTGACAAGGGCGACCAGAAGCGGGTGATGACACCGGCCGATGCGCTGACGGCGGGAGCGTCCCACCTTGTGGTGGCGCGCCCCATCATTGCCGCACCCAGCCCGCGCCAGAGCGCGCAGGCGGTGCTGGCCGAAATGCAGGCGGCGTAAGGGGAACACCATGGCATTGAAAATCGGGGTTGTGGGCGCGGGCGGGCGCATGGGACAGACGGTTATCCGCGCGGTGGCTGCCCATGGCGGCATGACACTTGCGGCGGCTGCCGATCGGGACAATTCGAGCGTTCTGGGCAAGGATGCAGGCAGCCTGGTTGGGCTCGAACCTCTGGGAGTTGTCATCGGTGATACGCCGCTCGATATCGTCGACCAGGTGGATGCGGTGCTCGATTTCACGGCGCCGCAACTGAGCGTGGCGCTGGCCCGCCGGGCGGCCGAGCGCAAGCTGATCCACATTATCGGCACGACCGGCTGCTCGCCCGAAGACGACGCCGCGATCGCAAGGGCCGGTGCCGAGGGCGCGCGAATCGTCAAATCGGGCAATATGAGCCTTGGGGTGAACCTTCTTGCCGCGCTGGTCAAAAAGACAGCGGCCAGCCTCGATATCGGGTTCGATATCGAAATTCTCGAAATGCATCACCGCCACAAGGTGGACGCGCCTTCGGGTACGGCGCTGCTTCTGGGCGAAGCGGCAGCCGAGGGCCGCGGCATCGATCTTGCCGACAATTGGGTCAAGGTGCGTGACGGGCACACGGGGGCACGCGAGCCCGGCTCGATCGGCTTTGCCACACTGCGCGGCGGCGGAATTGTGGGCGAGCATTCGGTGCTGTTTTCGTCCATGGCCGAAACCATCACCCTGTCTCACTCTGCACGCGACCGGACGCTGTTTGCCGACGGCGCGCTCCGGGCGGCACTGTGGGCCGCCGAGCAGCCGGCGGGTCTTTATTCCATGGCCGATGTTCTCGGCCTTTGATTCTTTATGACCGCGCTATCGAACACGCTCAATGACAAGGACTGATCTATGACCGGCACGCTGATCCTCGTTCGCCACGGCCAGAGCGAATGGAACTTGAAAAATCTGTTCACCGGCTGGAAGAATCCCGGGCTGACCGATCTGGGGATCGAGGAAGCGAAAAAGGCCGGGCAGGCGCTCAAGGCGCGCGGCACGGTTCCCGATGCCTATTTCACTTCGGCGCTGACCCGCGCGCAGCGCACGCTCGATCTGATGCTCGAGGAAATGCGCATCACCGACCTCACGATCGTTCGCAGTCACAAGCTCAACGAGCGCGATTACGGTGACCTGTCGGGGCTCAACAAGGACGACGCGCGGGAGAAATGGGGCGACGAACAGGTCCATATCTGGCGCCGCTCCTATGACGTGCCCCCGCCGGGTGGCGAGAGTCTGAAAGACACCGCGGCGCGGGTTCTGCCGTACTACGAAGCCGAGATCGAGCCGTTGCTCAAGGCTGGAAAGACCGTCCTGGTCACGGCGCACGGCAATTCGCTGCGGGCTTTGGTCATGAAGCTCGAGGGGCTTGACGAAGAAGCGATCCTCAAACGCGAAATCGCCACTGGAGCGCCAATCATTTACGGCATCGATGCCGAGGGCAAGCGGGTTTCGACCGAAGAGCTTTAGTCAACGTTTTCGGGCGTATCGCCCAGGACGTCGCGCACATAAAGCTCGAGCACCAGGACGCGCAGAGCGGCAAGCAGGGGTGTGCCCAGCGCCACCCCGAGCGGGCCCAGTGCCACGCCCATGAACAAAAGGAAGATGACGGTCAGGGCCGGGGCGAGATTGACCACCCGATCCTGGATCAGCGGGGTCGTGACATTGGCGTCGAACTGCTGGATCAGGGTATAGCCACCCAGAACGATGAGCGCGGTCGTCCAGTCCTGGCCGATCATCGACAGACCGATGGGGATGAAGGCCAGGATCGGCCCCACAAAGGGAATGAAGTTGAGCAGGCCCGCGATCAGGCCGAGCGTCAGCCCGTAGGACAGGCCCATTACAAGGAGGAGGGCTGTCGTCAATCCGCCCACAATCGCCATCAGCGCCAGCTGCCCCACCAGCCAGTGCTGAAGCGTCACGCCGGCCTTGCCGAGCACCTCGCGGGCCCGCGGGCGGGCCTTTATGGGCAAGAGAATGGTCAGCCCGTCGCGATATCGCCTGGGATCGATGGCGAGAAATATGCCGGTGAGAAAGACGATCACCATGTTCGAAATCAGGCCGAACCCTGTGCCCAGGACGGCACCGGCGCCGCCAAAAATGGTCTGGGGTTCGGGGATGGCTTCGACGATATCGGTCACATCGAAGGTACGCGCCACCGGCAGGCCCCAATCATTGAGCTGGCTCGCCACCATGTCCCAGGCCTCGCCCAGTGCACTTGAAAGGGCATCGAACTGCGTGACAATCGTCACCCCGCCGCCGATGGCGGCAATGATGATGACCGCCACGACAAAGATCAGGGTCAGGACCACGGCAAACGCACGCGGGAGGACGGGCACGAGCCGCATCGACAGCCGGATGAGCGCGTCGAGCACGGCGGCCACGAGAATGGCGGCAAACACCAGCATGAAGATGTGCGCGTAAAGCGCGACCAGCACCAGTGCCAGAAGTCCGATAAGTGCCAGAACTATTATGCGCGCCAAATCAGCCCTCCGCCTCTTACGAGAGGCTAAGGCCTGAAACGCCCAGGAGTTCCATGCGCTATTGTGAAGCGAGGAGCCCCGCTTCCCAGCCCAGAATGGCGCGTTTGCGCACGATGCCCCAATGATAGCCGGTGAGCGCACCGCTCGAGCCCACGATCCGATGACAGGGGACGACAAAGGAAATGGGGTTGCGCCCGACCGCCCGGCCGATGGCGCGGGCTGCGTTGGGCTTTCCTACCGCCCTTGCGACCTCGCCATAGGTGGCGGCGCGACCGGCGGGCACCTTGAGCAGGGTTTCCCAGACCTTGATCTCGAACTGGGAGCCGATCATCACCAGCCGGACCGGCTGTTGGGGATCCCACCGGTCAGGATCGAAAATGCGGACGGCAATCGGGGCAACCGCGTTGTCGTCGCGCCTGTACCCGGCATTCGGCCAGCGGCTGGCCAGATCTTCAAAGGCGTACTGCTCCTTGCCGTCATCGGCAAAGGAAATGCCGGCCACGCCATATTGGGTGACCATCAGGCACACCTTTCCGAAGGGCGATGGCGCATAGCCCCAGGTGACTTCGAGCCCGGCCCCCTTTGCGCGGTAGATGCCCGGAGGCACCGCGTCATAGGTCACGAACAGGTCATGGAGACGGGAGGGGCCCGAAAGGCCCAACTCATAGGTCGTATCGAGCACGCTCATATTGTCGCGCAAAAGCTTTCGCGCGTGGTCGAGCGCCACGGCCTGGGCAAAGCTCTTGGGCGTCAACCCGCACCAGCGGCGGAACATATCGACCAGCTGGTGTTCGCTGATCGAGAGCGCATGGGCCAGCCCGGCGATATCGGACGCTTCGGGGCCAGGCATCGAGAGGTATTCGATGGCCCGCGCGATGGTGCGATAGGTCTCGGCGCTGGTCATATCGGGAAGCTGTGAAATTGGTGTCATCTCGTTCATGGGCTCACACTATCGACCGATCTGGTACCGTACGACCCGATTTTTACGTCGATCAGCGCTTTGCCCGGCTCAAAGCATGCCCGAAGGCATCGGCAAAACTCGCCTTGTCGTCGGGGGTGAGGAACCGCCCGATCTCGATCTCGCCTTCGCGCGTCACGATCTTGAGCGCCGTAACCCGGTTCTCATTGTCTCTGATGACCGAGAGCCGGATGAAGAAGGGATTGAACGAGACAGCGGTTTCCCGGCCCTTCTTGGTGACATGGCGGATATCGAGGGCATCGGGCCAGAGGGTGATTTCCTCGAACATGTCCTTGTCGCGCAGCGAAGCGGTGAGCGCCCAATAGAGCAGGAGCACATCGAGCCCCAGAAGCCCCACGACCGGCCAGGCGCCCATGGCGTAAAACGCGATGCCGGGGATCGACGCCATGACGCTGGTGAATGCTATCACCCAGCGGATTGCCTGGGGCGAAAGCGAGCGGTGAGGGCTCAGCAATGCGGCAAAGAGCGGGCTCTGGGTCATCTCGGCTTGCCTTTTGGGCTCATGACCATTCTAAGGGGATTGTCCGGACAAAAATCAAATCAAATATCGCCGCGCCCCATGCCCAAGCCACTGACCAGGGCCGAGATCGAAAAGATCTTCGAAGCCTTCTCGCTTCACGATCCCGAGCCCAAGGGTGAACTCGACTACGTCAATGTCTTTACGCTTCTGGTCGCCGTGGTGTTGTCCGCCCAGGCCACCGATGTGGGAGTCAACAAGGCAACCAGGGCGCTGTTTGCCATTGCCGATACGCCCGAAAAGATGGTGGCGCTGGGCGAAGACGCTATCCGCGAGCATATCAAGACCATCGGGCTGTACCGCAACAAGGCCAAAAACGTCTTCCTTTTGAGCCAGATGCTGATCGAAAAATACGACGGCCAGGTCCCCGATACCCGCGAGGCGCTCGAGGCCCTGCCCGGGGTGGGCCGCAAGACAGCAAACGTGGTGCTCAATATCGGGTTCGGCCAGCCCACCATTGCCGTGGACACCCATCTGTTTCGCGTGGGCAACCGCACGGGGATCGCGCCGGGCAAAACGCCGCTGGCTGTGGAGCTGGCGCTTCTCAAGCGGGTACCCAAGCACTATCTGCTGCACGCCCATCACTGGCTGATCCTGCATGGGCGCTATGTGTGCAAGGCGCGCAAGCCCGAATGCTATCGCTGCATCATCGCCGAGTGGTGCCGCTATCCGGCCAAGACCGCCGGCTAGACCGGTTGCGCCCCCGGCCGCTATGGCTTAAGCGAGGGGCAGTATCCATGACAGTTTATGCGGAGCGCCGATGACCACGCGGTTCGACGTCCTGACCATCGGCAACGCCATCGTCGATGTGATCGCCCCGATCGATGACACTTTCCTTGTCGATGAAGGCTTGCGCAAATCGATCATGCATCTTGTCGATGCGGATCGCTCGGCGGATCTTTTCTCCAAGATGCCCCAGAACAAGACCATCATTCCGGGCGGCAGTTCGGCCAATACGGCGGCGGGCGTTGCGGCGCTGGGCGGCCGGGCCGCGTTTGTGGGCAAGGTTGCCGAGGACGAGCTGGGCCTGATCTTCCGGGACGATTTCGATACCAAGGGGATCGGGTATGAAACCGGCTATCTTTATGACGGCCCGGCCACCGCGCGCTCGATGATCCTTGTGACGCCCGATGGCGAGCGCACCATGAACACCTATCTGGGCGCCTGCCAGCACCTGACCGAAGACGATATCGTCGAGGAGACCATAGGGGCTTCGGCCATTACCTATATGGAAGGCTATCTGTGGGACCCCCCGCAAGCCAAGAAGGCCTTCGTCAAGGCCGCCCACTACGCCCACAAGAATGAGCGTGCCGCAGCGATCACGCTGTCGGACCCGTTCTGCGTCAACCGGTTCCGCAACGAGTTTCTCGATCTCATCAAGTCAAAGACCATGGATTACGTCTTTGCCAATATCGAGGAGGTCAAGGCGCTCTATGATACCGACGATCTCAACGTCGCCGTGCGCCAGTTGGCCGAAGACGCCGAAATCGCAGCGGTCACCATGGGCGCGCGCGGCGCCATGGCGATCAAGAACGGGGAAATCGTTTCAGTCCCGGCCTTTCCAGTCAGCGATGTCGTCGATGTGACCGGCGCGGGCGATCTTTTCGCATCGGGCTTCCTGCTCGCCACGGCGCGCGGACAATCGATGGAAGAGGCGCTCAAGCTGGGGTGCCTGGCCGCATCGGAAGTGATTTCGCACTATGGCGCGCGCCCGGTGGCCGATCTCAAGGAACTCGCACGCGGCGAAGGTATAGCCGTCTAGACCTTGCGCAACGCCACTTCGTGGATGGAGTGGTCGGCGCCTTTCTTGAGAATCAGATCGGCCCGCCCGCGGGTGGGCAGGATGTTTTCGCGCAGATTCGGCAAATTGATAGACTGCCAGATGGACTTGGCCGTCGAAACTGCCGTCAGCTCGGAAAGCTCGGAAAAGCGCTTGAAAAAGCTCTGGGGGTCGCGGAAAGCCGTTTCGCGCAGCTTCATGAAGCGCTCCACATACCAGGCCTCGAGCACGTCCTCGTCGGCGTCGATATAGACCGAGAAATCGATGAAGTCGGACGCGAAGACGATCGGGTTGCCGGTTTTAGGCAATTCGCCGGGCTGAAGAATGTTGAGCCCCTCGACGATGAGAATGTCGGGGCTCTCCACGGTGTTGGTCTTGTCGGGTACGATATCGTAGACCAGATGAGAATAGGTCGGGGCGCTGACCCTGGGCTGGCCCGATTTGATCGCGGCGAGAAACTGAACGAAGGCCGACCGGTCATAGCTTTCGGGAAAACCCTTGCGCTGCATCAACCCGCGCTCCTCGAGCACCCTGTTGGGATAGAGGAACCCGTCGGTGGTGATGAGATCGACCTTGGGCGAGCTCGGCCAGCGGCGCAGCAAGGCGCGCAGGATGCGGGCGGTGGTCGATTTGCCCACCGCCACCGAACCGGCAACACCGATGATGAAGGGCACCTTTGCCCCGTTATGGCCCAGAAAGCGCGTCGAGGCGTAGTGGATGCCCTGAATGGCTTCGACGTAGAACGAGAGCAGTCGGGTTAGCGGCAGATAGACGATTTCGGCTTCAGCCAGCGAGATCGGATCGTTGAGGGCCCGGAGGTGTTCGATATCTTCGGCATTGAGCGTCATGGGCTCGTCAGCGCGCAGCCGTGCCCATTCGTCGATAGAAAAACTCAGATAAGGCGTGTAGGAACTCTTGGGCATTCTCAGTCCCTGGGCCTTGCGGCCTTTTCGGCCAGACCCGATTGCGCCGTGCGCCGGTCAAGTTCATCGGACACTTCAGAGAGCGCCACGCCCTCCGAGCGCAACAGAACCAGAAGGTGATAGACAAGGTCGGCGCCTTCCTTGACCAGTTCCTCGCGATCGCCGCTCATCGCCGCAATCACTGTCTCAACGGCCTCTTCGCCCAGTTTCTGGGCGCATTTGGCGGTTCCCCTGGCGATCAGCTTTGCCGTATAGGACTCCTCGGGCGAGGCGTTCGCCCGCTCGGCCAGGCGCGCGTCAAGCGCTTCGATGCTCAATGTCATGAATTGGGCCTCCGTCTCCCCGCCATCCGTCTAATCATCGCCGGGGGCAGGGTGCAAGCAGTCAAAAAGGTTAGTCGAGCCGCATGGGAATACCGGCGGCAGCCATATGCGCCTTGGCCTCGCCGATGGTGAACGTGCCAAAGTGAAAGATCGAAGCGGCCAGAACAGCAGTCGCGTGGCCCTTTTTGATGCCATCGACAAGGTGATCGAGAGTGCCAACCCCGCCCGAGGCGATAACCGGGACTTCCACCGCATCGGCGATGGTACGGGTCAGCTCGAGATCGAAACCGGACTTTGTCCCGTCGCGGTCCATGGAGGTGACCAGCAACTCGCCGGCTCCGCGCTCGACGGCGCCAATGGCGAATTCCACGGCGTTGAGCCCGGTCGGCTTGCGCCCGCCATGGGTGAAAATTTCCCAGGTGCCCGAGTCGCCGCGTTTGGCGTCGACCGAAACCACAATGCACTGATTGCCGAACTTGTCGGCGGCCCGCGCCACGAAATCGGGGTCGTTGACCGCAGCGGAATTGATCGAAACCTTATCGGCGCCGGACAACAGCAGTTTGCGGATATCGTCATTGGAACGCACGCCCCCGCCCACGGTGACCGGCATGAAACAATGCTCGGCCGTGCGCGCCACGACGTCAAAAATCGTATCGCGGCCTTCGTGGCTGGCGGCGATATCAAGAAAGCACAGCTCGTCGGCTCCCGCCGCATCATAGGCAATGGCCGCTTCGACCGGATCGCCGGCATCGACAAGATCGACGAAATTGACGCCCTTGACGACGCGGCCGTCCTTGACGTCGAGGCAGGGAATAATACGGGCCTTGAGGGTCATCGGACGCCCGCTCCTCTTTTGAAATTTGCTGTCCTCGCGGCTGCGCCGCTGCGGGCAAGCCGGGCGTCCCTGACGTCGAGGCAAGGGATGATACGGGCCTTGAGGGTCATGCCGCCTCGCCCTTCAAAAGTGCCAGTGCTTCACGTGAATCAATGCGGCCGTCATAGAGCGCCCGGCCCGAGATCGCGCCTTCGAGAATCTGGGCGTCGGGCTCGGTCATGCGGCGGATGTCCCCGATGTCGGCCAGACCACCCGAAGCGATGACCGGAATGGATGTGGCCTTGGCCAGTTCCAGCGTCGAGGGCCAGTTGATGCCCTTCAAAACCCCGTCACGGTCGATATCGGTATAGATGATCGCCGCAACCCCCGCGCCCTCGAAGCGTTGCGCAAGGTCGATGGCCGAGAGTTCGGAAGTTTCCGCCCAGCCTTCCACGGCCACCTTGCCGCCGCGCGCGTCGATGCCCACGGCAACCCGACCGGGGAACGCCTTGCAAGCGGCCTTGACCAGTTCGGGATCGCGCACGGCGACGGTGCCGAGAATGACGCGGGCCAGGCCCTTTTCGAGCCAGCTTTCGATATGGGCGAGCTTGCGAATGCCGCCACCGAGCTGGACCGGGAAATCGACGGCCCTAAGGATTGCCTCCACTGCCGCGCCATTGACGCTTTCACCGGCAAAGGCGCCGTTGAGATCGACGACGTGGAGATATTCAAACCCCTGATCCTCGAACGCCCTGGCCTGGGCTGCCGGATCATCGTTGAAGACAGTCGCCTGTTCCATGTCGCCAAGCTTGAGGCGCACGCACTGGCCGTTCTTGAGGTCGATGGCGGGAAACAAAATCATGGTGAAACGACCGGGTCCTCAGCGACATGGGGTGGTTCTTCGACGCGGCGGTAGGAATAGACCTTGGCGTCTCGTATCTCGATTTGAGCGGCGTTGTCTGCCTCGTACTCGACATCGCCGTTGGCGTCGAGCCAGTCGATGTGATGATCGAGCCGCACTGTCAGACCATCGGTCCGCATGTCCTTGATCGTAATGCGCATCGGCTCGGCATCAAACCAGTCTGAAACGACCTCATGGCCAACACCGGCACCTTCGGGGCCATAAAAGGCCACGGCCTCGTGGCACAGGCCGAGAAAGGCATCCTTGTCGCGCCGGGTTATGGCGTCGCACCAGGAGGTGACGATCCGTTCCGGCTCGTCCATCAAGGCGTCCATCCGAGAAAGTTCTCAATGAGCGCCAGGCCAAGTGATTGGCTTTTTTCGGGGTGGAACTGGGTGCCGAAAATGTTGTCGCGACCGACGATGGCCGTGATCGGACCGCCATAATCGGCGGTGGCGATCACCTCCTCGGGCTTTTCAGCCTTCATGTGATAGGAGTGCACGAAGTAAGCGTGCAGGCCATTTTCGCCCGTCTCGATGCCTTCAAGAAGGACGTGGGCGCGTGAAACGCTGAGCGTGTTCCAGCCCATATGCGGCACCTTGAGCGCGGGGTCGGACGGCTCGATCTTTTCAATCGCGCCGGCGATCCAGCCCAGCCCCTTTGTTTCGGTCTTTTCCCGCCCGACGCTGGCCAGAAGCTGCATGCCGACGCAGACGCCAAGGAATGGTGCACCGCCGGCGATCACCTTTTCGGTCAGCACCTCATGCATGCCGGGCACGGCATCAAGCCCTGCCATGCAATCGGCAAAGGCACCGACGCCGGGCAGGACTATCCTGTCGGCGTTGCGGACCAGATCGGCATCGGAGGTGACGATGATTTCGGTTTCGGTTCCTTCGGCGGCGCGGGCAAAAGCCTTTTGCGCCGATTTGAGATTGCCTGCTCCATAGTCGATGATGGCAACGATCTGGCTCATTGGCGGGGTCCGTAGGTTTTTTCGAGCCATATCTGCTCGGCGGAGATTGTGCTGTCGGCGGCCAATTCCCCGCTCGCGATCCAGTTGCGGTTTTCCAGCGCCTGGCCGGCGATGGGCGCGGCCGCAAAGCCGGTCCACAACGCAAAGATCAGATAGAGCAACACTGAAAGATCATCACCGATATGGGGCGCGAGCACAAAAAGTCCAATCACCACGACGACCCAGAGCACAAGATAGGCAATCGCGCCGCGCGCAAGGGCCCAGAACGGGGCGAACAGAAAGGCGCCCCAACTGAATTTTTCGGGCAGAACATGAATGGCGTCGGGGCCGTTTTCCGGCTTGGCATAAATAGCATAGAGGGTCATGAGACCGGTCCGTAACGGGGCATTGCCCCAGCCTAGATCCTACAACACGCCCTTGGTCGAGGGCACCTGATCGGCCGCGCGGGGGTCGATTTCAACCGCCTGACGCAGCGCGCGCGCCAAAGCCTTGAACAGGCTTTCGGCGATATGGTGGTTGTTGTCGCCATAATGGTTTTCGGCGTGCAGCGTGATGCCGGCATTGATCGCAATGGCCTGGAAAAATTCGCGCACCAGTTCGGTATCGAACGTGCCGATCTTGGGCGAAGTGAACTCCACCCGCCAGACAAGGAACGCGCGGCCGGACACATCGAGCGCCACGGTCGATTTGGTGCCGTCCATGACCAGATCGCACGCGCCATAGCGCATGATGCCCTTCTTGTCGCCCAGTGCTTCTTTAAACGCCTGGCCGATGGCAATGCCGACGTCTTCAACGGTGTGATGATCGTCGATGTGCAGATCGCCCCTGGCGTGGATCGCCATGTCGATCAGAGAATGGCGCGAAAGCTGGTCGAGCATGTGATCGAAAAAGCCGATCCCGGTTTCGATCTGCCGCACGCCATTGCCATCGAGGTCGACGGCCACGGCGATCTCGGTCTCGTTGGTCTTGCGATCGAGCTTTGCCTTGCGCATTGGGTTCATCCCCTTGGAAACTCGGGCCTTGCATTAACAGCTTGAAGGGCGCCGGGAAAGCCCGGCATGGTGCCTTCGCATTGCATTTAGCCCAGCCAATCCTAAATAAAGGCCAACACGCGTTTTTTTGTAAGAGGCATTTCGAGTTTCACATGACGACAATCGTTTCAATACGCAAGGGCAATCAGGTCGTGGTGGCGGGTGACGGACAGGTCTCGCTCGGCCAGACCGTCATGAAGCACTCGGCCAAGAAAGTGCGCCGGTTGGCAGGCGGTTCGGTGATTGCCGGATTTGCCGGGGCCACAGCCGACGCCTTCACCCTTTCCGAGCGGCTCGAGGCCAAGCTCGAGCAATATCCCGGGCAATTGATGCGCGCCTGCGTGGAGCTGGCCAAGGACTGGCGCACCGACCGATATCTGCGCCGGCTCGAAGCCATGATGATCGTTGTCGATAAATCCGATTCGCTGATCCTGACCGGAACGGGGGATGTCTTGTCTCCCGAGGACGGGATCGCCGCCATTGGCTCGGGCGGCAATTATGCCCTTGCCGCAGCCCGCGCCCTGGTTGACAGCGACAAGAGCGCCGAGGAGATTGCCCGCAAATCCATGGCCATCGCTGCCGACATCTGCGTTTATACCAATGCTGATGTGACCGTCGAAACGCTCGAGCTTGACTCTTGAGCTTTTCGATCCGCCAGATTGGACCTGATGAGGCCGAGGCCTATCGGACCATAAGGCTGATCGCGCTGGACGGTGATCCGGGATCGTTTGCCTCCGATGCCGAAACCGAAAGGGCGCGGCCCATCGAATGGTACGCCCAAGGCACAAGGGATGCCGCCATTTTCGTGGCGTTCGCGGACGACCAACCGGTGGGAATGGCGGGCCTGTTCGTATCCGATCGGCCCAAGACCGGCCATATCGGCACGATTTTCGGGCTCTATGTTCGCCCCGAATACCGACGCAGCGGGACAGCAGCGGCGCTGATGGACGCCATCATCGCTTACGCCAGGACGGTGGTTCGGCAGGTCCATCTGGGCGTGGCCGTGGACAATTGCGCAGCCCTGAAACTCTATCATCGGTTCGGGTTCCAGACCTATGGCACCGAGCCGCGCGCCCTTCATGTCGATGGGCGCTTCATCGACGAGCACCTGATGGTGCGGTTTCTGGATAAAGAAGACAGATAATGACCGACAGAAGTTTTTCCCCCCGCGAGATCGTTTCCGAGCTTGACCGCTATATCGTCGGGCAATCGGACGCCAAGCGTGCCGTGGCCATTGCTCTGCGCAACCGCTGGCGCCGCCAGCAATTGCCCGAGGATATCCGCCGCGAGGTAAGCCCCAAGAACATCCTGATGATCGGGCCAACCGGCGTGGGCAAGACCGAAATTTCACGTCGCCTTGCGCGACTGGCCCAAGCGCCGTTCGTCAAGGTCGAAGCCACCAAATTCACCGAGGTGGGTTATGTCGGCCGTGACGTCGAACAGATGATCCGCGACCTGGTCGAAGCCGGTATCGTGATTCTGAAAGACCGGAAGCGCGCCGAGGTGAAGGCCAAGGCTCATCTCAATGCCGAGGAGCGGGTGATCGACGCACTGGTGGGGCAATCGGCGACCCCCTCGACGCGCGAGGCGTTCCGCAAAAAGCTGCGCGACAACGAACTCGACGACAAGGAAATCGAGATCGAGGTGCCAGCCACTTCGGGCATGCCGATGTTCGATATTCCCGGAATGCCGGGCGCCGGGGCGGGGATGATCAACCTCTCGGACATGTTCGGCAAGGCGTTTGGCGGCAAGACGCAGAAGCGCAGCGTCAAGGTCAAGGACAGCTATGAAATTCTCATCAATCAGGAGGCCGACAAGCTGCTCGATCAGGACAAGATCAATGTCGAGGCGATCGAGCTGGTGGAAAATCACGGCATCGTCTTTATCGACGAGATCGACAAGGTTGCCGCCAAGGAAGGCGGGGTAACCGGTGGCCCGAGCCGCGAAGGCGTGCAGCGCGATCTGTTGCCACTGATCGAGGGCACCACGGTTTCCACCAAATACGGACCGGTCAACACCGACCATATCCTGTTTATCGCCTCGGGTGCCTTCCACGTCTCAAAGCCGTCCGATCTTCTGCCCGAACTTCAGGGCCGGTTGCCCATCCGGGTGGAATTGCGGGCTTTGACGCGCGAGGATTTCATCAAGATCCTTTCGGACACTGAATATTCCCTGATCCGGCAATACGTGGCGCTGATGGGCACCGAAGGGGTGACGCTCGAATTTACGCCCGATGCCATCGAGGAAGTCGCCACTGTCGCGGTGTCGGTCAATTCGAGCGTCGAGAATATCGGCGCGCGACGCCTGCAAACGGTGCTCGAAAAGCTGGTCGAGGACATTTCGTTCGAAGCGCCAGACAAGGCTGGAACGACGCTGACCATCGATGGCAATCGTGTGCGGGAAACCGTGGGCAAGATGGCCGGCGATACCGATCTGTCACGCTACATTCTTTAGCTGCCACCGAAAAACGCAATGGCGCGACCGGCGAACACAGCCAGGATCCAGAACAGGATCGAGGCTGCCGCCAAAAGCCGCGTCGTCGCGCTCTCGGGCGCCAGAAGCTTCCGGCCCAGAACGAAAACACCGGCATTGGCGAGCACCAGCCCGATCAGGCCCAGCTTGGTGAGAAATACCGGATTGCCCGCATATTGGGATGGCCGGACGGAAAACAGCAGGGCGCCGGTTGTCACCGCGACGCCGAGCGCTCCAATAGCCACAGGACGCAACACGGCGATGGCCGCTCCGAGCGGGACCCGGCGTCCGGCGCCCAGCACGCGGGGATCCATGAGCAGCGCGCTGGTCACCAGCATGCCGAGCGAAAGGATATGGAGCCCATTGACGATCGGATAGGCGAAAATATCGCGCCGCAGATAGTTGGCCAGCGCGAGATTTTCGATTGCCTCGAGCATATCGTGCTTACTGGTCGAGCTCGGCGGCGAATTGGGGATAAACGTCGTAAGTCGCATCGCCGATCATAAGCCGGACGGCTTTCATGCGGTATTCGGCCTCATCGGTGGACCGGTGGCCATGGGCGACAACTGTGTCGCCAATCGCCACCACCGTCTCGTCGAAGCCCGACGCCAGGGTCCGCCCGACAGGGGCCAGTTCGACTGTCCAGTCAGTCTCGCCATCGTTGAGAGTGAGGGTAGGGTGCGGTTGGCCGATATAGAGATCGGTCAATGTCCCTTCGAGCTCGAAAAACTCTTCGCTTGTCCAGCCCCAGCCATGATGGGCGAAAGCGGGAAGGGCAACACAGACCGACAGGGCCGTACCAAGGGCAAAAAGCGTGCGGCGTGAAACAATCGACATGGCGGAACACCCCTTGAACGCGAGCAGGCCTGAAACTGTGCAGCGACAATGTGGCACAGGCAAGGACGCCGGACTCCGACACATCCTCAGGGTCAGGGCTTGCTGCGGACTGCGCGGCGCATCACTTCGTCGCGCACTGCCTTCATGTCCTCAGGGGTCAGACGGGCGATCTCCCGGCCCAGCACATTGGTCAATTCGGTTGCCTCGGGTGCCATGCCGGACGTGTCGATGGTCATTTTGGGGTCTGAAATCTCGGCCAGGCGCTGGATTTCCTCGGCTTCGTCCCAGATGACGTTGAAATAGGCGATGATGCGCTGCACCATGAACCATGTGGGCTTGCCGCGCTTGCCGTGCTCAAGCGCCGAGAGATAGGCGCTCGACACGTTGAGGGCCTTGGCCATGTCTTTGAGCGCAATGGAACGTTCGGCACGCAGCTTGCGCAATTTGGCGCCAAGCGGGGTCACATCTGCCTCCTGCGTTTGAGCCGGACATAGAGCGCGCCACCACCGCCATGGCTTTGATGGGCAGGATCGATGCCCGCCACCATAGGGGCCAGATTTGTCGCATTGAGCCAGAGCGGCACCATTTCGCGCAGCACGCCCTTTTGCTCGAGCTGCAGGTAGCCGGTCTTTTTGATCCCCTTGCCGGTTATGACCAGAACCGTCCGGTCTCCACGCGCCGCACGGGCGGGGATGAACCTTTCAAGCGCCAGGCGCGCCTGGTCCTGGGTCATGCCATGCAGATCAAGAGTTGCATCGATCGGTTCATGCCCGCGCGCCAGCCGGCGCTTGAGATTGGGCTCGATCGATTTTTCCGATGCGGGAATCTTCGAAGCAGCGATCATCGGCTGGACCGAGGGCAGGGGCGGACGCGCAAAGCGGGGCGATGTATCGCGCGGTTTACCAGAATCGGGTTCCTCGCCGGCCCTCTCGAGCGCTTCGAGCAGGGCCTTGGGGTCGGAACTCTTGCGGCGCAAGAGAGGATCGACGGTGTTGCCCACCGCATTCCAGAGATGCCAGTCACGCACCGGCCCGGGCTTTTTGGAGCGAGGACCGGGCGGTTTGCGCGCCATGGCGGACCGGCCTTTCGGCTCTATTCGAGATCGTTGGTCGCGACCAGCTTCCAGTTGGGGTCGCGCGAGCGCGTGTTGCGCATGAAGGTCCATTCGTCGGCGATTGCCACGACCTGGCCCGGCGTGCCCTCGACAATTTCGCCCTCGCGATCCTTGGTGATCGAGACCACTTCGGCATCGATTCTGAGGGTCACGACCGCGTTGCGCTTGTCGAGTTCGGCTTCGACAAATTCGATATTGGAGAGGCCCACAAAGGTGAAATCGACGGTATGACCGGCCGCTTCGCGCTCGGTTATCGCGGTGTCGAAGCTGTCGTAAACATCCTTGTCGAGCAGCATTTTGAGGGTCTTGCGGTCGCCAGAGGCGTAGGCCGAGACGATCATCTCGTAGGCTGATTTGGCGCCTTCGAGGAACTGCTTGGGCGAGAAAGCCGGATCAGCCGCCACGATGGCGCGCAGGCCGTTTTCGATTTCGGGCTTGCCGCCCCCCAGTTTTTCGATCTCGGCTTCAAGCTTGCGCTGCTGGCGTTCGGCTTCCTCTGCGTCCTGAGGATTGCGGCGCGGCATCGGAACCACCGTGTCGTCATTGTCCGATTTGGTGCGCGAGATCGAGTCGTAACGCGCCGAGGGTGGCCGCTCGTTGCCCGTACGGGTGCCCAGAACCGAGCGCAGACGCAGGAGCACCACGATGGCCACCACGATGACGATAAGGGTGGGAAAGTCGAGAAATTCGCCCATGAGTGAAATTCTGGCTCCAAAATGAATGGTTCTGTCCACCACCCGATCCGTGACACGTATGGTCAAGCGCGGATTCCTGGCGGTTCGCAATCTGGTTGTCGTGACCTATATATATGCAAACGCGCCCTGCAAACCAGTTTGCAGTGGCATTATTGTGATCGAGAGGTTTGGCCGACATGGTGTTGCGTGCCGGCGGGCCTTCTCAAACGAGCAGGAGATCGCTCCGCGTGGGACGTTTCATTCTTCTTGGATTTTTGCTGTTGCCGTTTCTCGAGATCGCCGGATTCATCTGGGTGGGGGGACAGATCGGTATCCTTTCGACCCTCGGCGCCATTGTCCTGACGGCGGTGGCCGGTATCTTCATTGTGCGCTGGCAGGGGCTGGGCATGGTGATGGACAGCAGGGCCATGATGGCGCGGGGTGAAATGCCCCAACGCCAGTTCGCCGAAATGATGATGATCGCCGCGGCCGGCCTGTTTCTGCTGATTCCGGGTTTCATCACCGACGCCGTCGGATTCGCGCTGCTCATTCCGCCTGTCCGGCACTGGCTTTACGGGCTGATGAGCCGGAACATGGTGGTGGTGACCACCTATAGGCCCTCCCAACCTGGCCCGGCATACAAATCGATCGAGCTTGACGACGACGACTACCGCTAAGCCGTTTTGCGCTCCTTTGCGCCAAACCTTGTGAGCAGCACGCAAAAGTGCTAGCCAGACCGCGAAATTTGCGGTCCTTGCCGGGCCGCTCTGGCTAACCAGAGATAGGGACATATTGGCCAATGGCTGAAGACAACACAAACAACGACGCGGCCGCCTCCAGCCCGGAAGGAACTGCACCCGCTTTCGGCATCGTGGGACAGTATGTGCGCGACCTGAGCTTTGAAAACCCCAACGCACCGGCCTCTCTGGTGCCTGGTCAGGTCAATCCCGGCTCCAACGTCAACATTAACGTTCAGGTCAAAAAGCAGGGCGACGATGTCTATGCGGTGGAAATCGGCCTTAACGTCAAGACCGAACGCGAAGGTACAGTGCTCTATGCGGTCGAGTTGGTCTATGGCGGTCTTTTCCGCACCCGCAACATTCCGGAAAACCAGCTCGGCGCCCTCTTGATGGTGGAAGCGCCGCGGCTGATTTTCCCCTTCGCGCGCCAGGTGCTCGGCTCGACCATTCAGTCAGGCGGTTTTCCGCCGCTGCTGCTTGAGCCGGTCGACTTTCTGGCCCTTTATCGCCGCAACCTTGCGGCCGCGGCCGAAAAGAACAAGACCGAAGGCACAGCCAACGCCACCGAAGTCAAGCCGACGGTCAATTGACCATCCCGGCAGCCCAAACGGAAAAGCCCCGGTTCTCCGGGGCTTTTTTATTTCTCGGCAGTCGGCAGGGGCTTATTCCGCTTCGATTTCCAGCGTCTCGTATTTCAGCCAAAGCGCTGTTTCGCCCATCTGGGCGATAAAGCCGGCATGGGCCCGTTTTTCCTGCGCCGCCAGGCGAGGCGGCAGGGGCGTTGGGCGCGAGCGAGCGGGGGGCCGGGTTCCGGTACCCCGGATGGAAATTTCGGCCTCGGCGGATAGCGCCAGCGCCACCTGACGGCCGCCGATCAACTCAAGATAGACTTCGGCCAGAATTTCACTGTCAAGCAGCGCGCCGTGCAGCGCCCGACGGGAATTGTCTATGCCGTAATGCTTGCAGAGCGCGTCGAGGCTGACGCGGGCGCCGGGGTGAATCTTGCGGGCCAGCATGACGGTGTCAATGACACCGTTTGTGAGGCGCGGGCGCCCTGTCCATTCGAGCTCGGCGTTCAAGAACCCCATGTCGAAGGGCGCGTTGTGAATGATCAGGGTGTCATCGCCGATAAATTCGGCAAAGTCGTTGGCCACTTCGGCGAATTTGGGCTTGTCGCGCAAGAATTCTTCCGACAGCCCGTGCACGCGAAACGCCTCTTCGGGCATGTCGCGTTCGGGATTGATATAAACGTGATAGTGGCGCCCGGTCGGGATGTGATTGATCAGCTCGACGCAGCCGATTTCCACCAGCCTGTCGCCATTTGCCGCTGAAAGCCCCGTGGTTTCGGTGTCGAGAACGATTTCGCGCAAAAGACTCATTGCGCGGCCTCTTTGCGCAGCGCCTCGATCACGGCATCGGTGCGGGCCATCGTATCGTCCATGGTACCTGAAGTGTCGATCGTGTAATCGGCCCGTGCCCGCTTTTCATCCTGGGTCAGTTGACGCGACAAGATGAAATCGAGCTTTTCATTGCTCATTCCCGGTCGGGCCAGAACCCGCTGGCGCTGGATTTGCGGATCGCAATAGGTGGTAACGGCCTTGTCGATGGAATATTTGGCCCCGGTTTCAAAAAACAACGGGATCTCCACGATCGCCAATCGGTTGCCTTCCGCTTCGGCCTTGTCCATAAAATCAATCGCCTTTTCGCGCACGAGAGGATGGATCACCTCCTCGAGCTCGGATATCCGCTCGGGCTCTGCCGCAATTGCCGCACTTAAGGCTTTGCGATCGACAACGCCCTGGCTCACCGTACCGGGAAAAAGTGTTTCAACAAGAGCGGCGGCCTCCCCGGCATAGAGCTCGTGCACGGCCTCGTCAGCCGAATAGGTGGGGAAACCGAGCTCGGCAAAGCGCGCGAGCACCGTCGATTTTCCAGTGGCGATGGAACCGGTGAGCACAACGCGCAGCATATTTCCCTCGAATACTCGTTACTGCCCAAGCGCGGCCAGAACGCGGTTTCTGAGCCCTTCGGTGACGGCAGGCTCGACGCCAAACCATGCCTTAAAGCCCGGCACTGCCTGATAGAGCAACATACCCAGCCCGTCCACAATGGCAAACCCCTCGGCGCGCGCCTGGGCCAGAAGCGGGGTAATGAGCGGTGTATAAACGATGTCGGTGACCACAGCTCCCGGCGCGAGGCGCGACAGCTCGAGCCCTTCGAACCGCGTGCCTTTCATACCGACCGAGCTTGTGTTGACCAGAAGACCCGATCCCTCCGTCCGCGAGGCCATATCGTGCAGAGCGCCAGGCACAATCGTGGGGCCGAATTCGGCGGCCAAAGCCTCGGCCCGCTCCAGCGTCCGGTTTATGAGATCGATGCGCGGTACGCCTCTGTCGATCAGCCCGGCCAGAATTGCCCGCGATGCCCCGCCCGCGCCAATAACGAGTGCGGATTCTAGTCCCTTGTCCCAACCGGGGGAGGCGGCATCGAGATTGGCAAGGAACCCCACATAATCGGTGTTGGAGCCCGATATCGTGCCGTTATCGACCACCAGCGTGTTGACCGCGCCGATCTTTGCGGCCAGCGGGTCGATCTCCTCGATCAGGCCCATCACCTCTTCCTTGTGCGGAATGGTGACATTGCCGCCCACGAACGCGCCATCGCGCAGTCGGGCAACGAACGCAGCCAGATCGTCCGGCGCGACGTCTATCGCCTCATAGCTTGCATCAAGCTCGTGCTCGGCAATCCAGCTTTGGTGGATCAGCGGCGATTTGGAATGGGCGATCGGGTGTCCGATGACGAAGGCTTTTTTCATGAACCGGGCTCGAAGACTTTCGGGGCGTGCTGTTCGAGGGCCGCCAGAAGGGGGAGCAGCGGCAGGCCCAGAATGGTGAAATAGTCGCCCTCGATCCGCTCGAAAAGCCGGATGGAGGGGCCTTCGAGCCGGTAGGCGGCGACAGAATCCAGGATCGCTTCGCCTTCCAGATCGAGAACACGATCCAGCGTCTTGCGATCGAACGGCCTGAAGGTCAGAACGGCGGTCTCGACGGCGCTCCAGACAATCTGACCGTTGCGGGCCAGCGCGACACCTGAATGGAGCTCATGCGATTTGCCCGCCATGCTCATCAGCCGCGTGGCGGCATCGTCGCGGTCGATGGGCTTGTGCAGACCCCGGCCTTCAAAGGCAATCGTCTGATCGGCGCCGATCACCATGGCACTGGGCGCTGTGGTGCTGACGGCGAGGGCCTTGGCCTCAGCCAGGCGCCGCGCGAGACCTTTCCGATTCTCACCTTCGGTCAAGGCAGCTTGTTCGATTTCGCGCTCGTTTACGTCCGCGCTTGCGAGGGAAAACTGCAACCCCGCGTTTTGAAGAAGGCTTTTCCGCGTTGTGCTTTTCGAGGCAAGGATCAGCATAGACGGGCCTTTGGCGTTGGGGACCGCACGAGCTTTTCCACATGCGTGGCCACAGTTAAAGCCCATTTCCGATCTGGACAGATCACGGGCCGAGTTTTCCCCAAACGCCGATATTGGGTTAACAGCTCGTAAACTGGGGACGGTTCTGTGCACCTGGGGACAAGAGCGTGGAAAACCTGCCGATCTGGGCGGCGCGTAGCGTTAATCTTTCATTAAGGATTTGCACAGGGCAGACCTTAACGAAACGTTAATGACACGGGCCGCCGCACCCTTTCATTCCCACTTTTCCAGAAGCGTTCGCTGCCGAGCATGCCGCGCGAAACTGACGCAAGCCGATTTGGAGGGGTGCGGTTGTGGGCTGGAAACAATTGGTGCAAAACACAGCTATAAAGAAAAAGAAGACTCTTTAAGACTTAGATTCCTTCAAAGACCCAAGAGCCCCAAAATTGCTTTCGCCCTCACCTAAGCTGCGCTCCGGAAAACCGCTTCTCGATACGGCGCTGGGGATGCGCCAGGAGCGTCCCCCAATCTGGATCATGCGTCAGGCCGGACGCTATCTTCCCGAATACCGGGAGGTGCGGGAGAAAGCGGGCAGCTTTCTCGATCTTTGCTATTCGCCTGCCCTGGCCACCGAAGTGACGCTGCAGCCGCTGCGACGGTTCGATCTCGATGCGGCAATCTTGTTTTCCGACATTCTGGTCATCCCTCACGCGCTGGGCCAGAACGTGCGCTTTGCGCCGGGAGAAGGGCCGATCCTCGATCCGATCGATGAGAACAGCCTTGCAACGCTCAAGCCTGAAAAGGCTCTGGATAATCTCGACAAGGTTCTCGAGGCTCTCGACAGGATCAAACTGGCTTTGGGCGAGAACAAGACCCTGATCGGGTTTTGTGGCGCGCCCTGGACCGTTGCAACCTACATGATCGGCGGACGTGGTTCGCCCGACCAGGCGGCCGCGCGTCTCTTTGCGCTTGAGCATCCTGAGACCTTTGCAGCGCTGATCGATATCCTTGTCGAGGTTTCAGCCCAGTATCTGGTTGCCCAGTTTCGCGCTGGAGCGGACATGGTGCAGATTTTTGAAAGCTGGGCGCTTAACCTGGACGAAGACGCCTTCCGCAGCCATGTGATCGAGCCCAATCGGCGTATCGTCGAGCGCGTGCGCAGCTTCATCCCCGACGCTCCGATCACGGGCTTTCCGCGTGGCGCAGCCGGAATGCTGGCCGAGTATGCGGAAAAAACCAAAGTCAGTGTCCTGGGTCTCGATTTTGCCACCCCTCTGGCTTTTGCATCATCGAATCTGCCAAAGACACTTCCCGTGCAGGGCAATCTCGATCCCTTGCGGCTGGTTGCCGGCGGCAAGCAGATGGAAGACCGCGCAGAGGAAATCATCGAAGGGTTTTCCGATCGCCCGCATATCTTCAATCTGGGGCATGGGATCGTGCCGCAGACGCCGATCGCTCATGTTTCGCGGCTTGTCGATATCGTCCATGGGCGCTAAGCAAGTTTGGAGGCTTGGGAGAGTTTGATGCTGGAATGGGTCAAGGCATTGCATGTGATTTCGGTCATCGCCTGGATGGCCGGGATGCTTTATCTGCCGCGCCTGTTCGTTTATCACGCAGATGCCGAAAAGGGGTCGGTCCAGTCAGAGACCTTCAAGGTTATGGAACGCCGGCTCTATCGCGCCATCATGACCCCGGCGATGATCGCTACCTGGGTTTTCGGGCTCTGGATGATCCATCTTTACGGGCTGGGAATTTTTGCCATGGGGTGGATCTGGGTGAAGCTGGCGTTCGTTATCGCCCTTTCCGGATTTCACGGTTTTCTGGGCAAGACCCTGCGGGCCTTTGCCGGCGACGAGAACGCGCGGCCGGCCAAATTTTTTCGGGCCATCAACGAAATTCCCACGGTCATGATGATCGTCATCGTCGTCATGGTGATTGTTAAGCCATTCTAGGCTCGGGTTGTGCTTGCAATGAGCGCATTGAATGGTTTATGAGAAGCGTGCAACTCACCCATTCGCGGTGAGATGGGCGGCAAATTGCTCCGCCCCGCTTCTCCCTCCTTTTTTAAGTTTATCCCGACCATCCCCCTAAGAAGGCTGATCATGGAATTCATGAAGCTCAGGGACCTCAAGGCCAAATCACCGGCCGAGTTGCAGTCCTTTGCCGAAGAGCTCGACGTCGAAAATGCCAATACACTGCGCAAGCAGGAATTGATGTTCGCCATTCTCAAGCAATTGGCGACCCGCGATGTGGAAATAACCGGCGAAGGCGTTGTCGAGGTCCTGCCTGATGGTTTCGGCTTCCTGCGCTCTCCAGATGCCAATTACCTGCCGGGCCCTGACGACATCTACGTCAGCCCCTCCCAGATCCGCCGCTTTGGCTTGCGCACCGGCGACACGGTCGAGGGCCAGATCCGCTCTCCCAAGGAAGGCGAGCGCTATTTCGCGCTGCTCAAGGTCAATACCATCAATTTCGAGGATCCCGAACGGGTCCGCCACAAGATCAATTTCGACAATCTCACCCCGCTCTATCCCGATGAGCGGCTGAACATGGAACTTGCCGATCCCACCACCAAGGATCGATCGGCCCGGGTCATCGATCTCGTTGCGCCGCTCGGCAAAGGCCAGCGCGCCCTGATCGTTGCTCCGCCGCGTACCGGTAAGACTGTATTGTTGCAAAATATTGCACAATCTATCGCGACCAATCATCCCGAATGCTATCTAATCGTGCTTCTGATCGACGAACGGCCAGAGGAAGTGACCGACATGCAGCGCTCGGTGAAGGGCGAGGTTATCTCCTCGACCTTTGACGAACCGGCATCACGGCACGTCCAAGTAGCTGAAATGGTTATCGAAAAGGCCAAGCGCCTTGTGGAGCACAAGCGCGATGTGGTGATTCTGCTCGATTCGATCACCCGTCTGGGCCGCGCCTACAACACGGTTGTCCCGTCCTCGGGCAAGGTGTTGACCGGTGGTGTCGATGCAAATGCCCTGCAGCGCCCAAAGCGCTTTTTCGGTGCGGCGCGCAATATCGAAGACGGCGGCTCGCTGACCATCATTTCGACCGCCCTGATCGATACCGGAAGCCGTATGGACGAAGTGATCTTTGAAGAGTTCAAGGGCACGGGCAATTCGGAAATCGTTCTCGATCGCAAGGTCTCCGACAAGCGTGTGTTCCCGGCGATCGACGTCACCAAATCGGGCACCCGCAAGGAAGAATTGCTGGTCGAGCCCGATGTCCTGCGCAAGATGTATGTGCTGCGGCGCATTCTCAACCCGATGGGGACTGTCGACGCCATGGAGTTCCTGCTTGATAAATTGCGGCAGACCAAAACCAATGCCGAATTCTTCGAGTCGATGAACACTTAGGATTTTCGCCAGCCCAGGCTACATATTTGAGGCCGCGCGTGGCGTTGACACGGCGCGGCCTCGCTGCATTCTGAACTCGGACGATTGTGATGCAGACCAGTACAACCATTGCCGCGCTGTCCACGGGCAGCCTGCCGTCTGGCGTTGCCGTCATCAGGTTGTCCGGACCGAAAGCCTTTGCGGCCGTGCGTGCTCTTTGTGGCACTCTGCCGGTGCCCCGAATGCTGACGCTGACGACTTTGCGCCATCCGGGAACCGGGGACGCGCTGGACCAGGGTCTCCTCGCGGTGTTTCCCGGACCCAATTCCTTTACCGGCGAGGATTGCGCCGAGCTCCAGGTTCATGGCTCCCCGGCGGGCGTAAAGGCCATTCTTTCTGCTCTGACGGGCCATTGCGAGGTTGAACTGGCCGGCGCTGGCGATTTCACCCGCAGGGCCTTTGAAAACGGCAAGCTCGACCTGACTGCGGTCGAAGGTCTTGGCGATCTGCTGGAAGCTGAAACCGAATCTCAGCGCCGCCAGGCGTTGTCGCGGCTCGACGGTGGTCTTGCGGATCAGGTCATGGTCTGGCGCGCACTGCTGCTCGATGCCCGGGCGGAGATCGAAGCACGGCTCGACTTTTCCGACGAGGACGATGTTCCGTTCGCGCTGCCGGCCCGTTTTATCGTTGATCTACAAGAGCTTGTCGGCAAGCTCAAGGACGCGCTGGATAGCTACCAACGCGGTCGCATTGTCCGCGAGGGCTTTCGCATCGTCCTTGCCGGCGCTCCCAATGCGGGAAAGTCGAGCCTGCTCAACCGCCTGGCCGGTTCGGATCTGGCGATTGTTACTGCTGAAGCGGGTACGACGCGGGACACCAAGGACGTCGCCATCGATCTCGGGGGCCAACTGGTTACGCTGACCGATACTGCCGGGCTGCGCGAGACCGACAGCCTGGCTGAGGGAGAAGGAATTAAGCGAGCCAGACGCGCCATGGAGAGCGCCGATCTTGTTCTTTGGCTGATCTCCCCTGATGCTGAAACGACACCGGACGCCGCGCCGGATGTTCCTCTGTGGCGACTGGGCACCAAATCCGATCTTGGGCCCACCACGGGTCCGATCGATCTATCGCTTTCAGTCATGACCGGCGAGGGCGTCCCGGCCTTGCTAAAAAGGCTCGAAAGCCATATTGAAGGCCGCCTTGGCGCGAGCGAAACGAGCCTTGTGAGCCATCTTCGGGATAAGAAGGCGCTTGAACGAGCGATCCTGAGTGTCAAGACGGCGCTTGATCGGATCGAACAGCCCGAATTATGCGCCGAGGATTTGCGCCGTGCCGCAGATATTTTGGCCGGCCTGATTGGCCTTATGGACAATGAAGCGGTATTGGACAGACTGTTTGCCGGGTTCTGTATCGGGAAGTGATTCACGTGAAACACGGACCGCGCCTATTAGAGCGATTCACGTGAAACACAACGATATGCGATCAAAAACGGATTCACGTGAAACATCATCGAGACTGCAATCATGAGTGACTATGGCGTCATCATTGTCGGCGGAGGACATGCGGGAGCGGAAGCCGCTGCCGCTTCGGCCCGCCTTGGCGTAGCAACTGCCCTGGTCACCCATCGTTTCGCGACGATTGGCGAGATGAGCTGCAATCCGGCAATTGGTGGATTGGGCAAGGGCCATCTGGTGCGTGAAATCGATGCCCTCGATGGCGTCATGGGCCGGATCGCCGACAGGGGCGGCATCCAGTTCCGCGTCCTCAATCGGCGCAAGGGGCCCGCAGTGCGTGGTCCGCGGGCGCAGCAGGACCGCAAGCTCTATCGCGAGGCGATGCAGGCGGAGCTTTCCGGCACGCCCAATCTGGACATCATCGAAGGCGAAGTCGACGATCTTCTTGTGACCGACGGTGTGGTCAGTGGCGTCGTGCTGCTCGATGGACGTCAGATCTCAACCAGGGCCGTGGTCCTGACCACCGGCACATTCCTGCGTGGTCTCATCCATCGCGGCGAGGAGACCATTCCGGCGGGCAGGGCAGGGGAAAGACCGGTACTTGGCCTCTCAGTCCGTCTGGAGGAGCTCGGGCTCAAGCTGGGCCGGCTCAAGACGGGTACGCCTCCGCGGCTTGATGCCCAGTCGATCAATTTTTCCGCGCTATCAGAGCAACTCGGCGACGAACCGCCCGAGCCGTTTTCGGCGCTCACAGACGTCATAACGACGCGCCAGATTTCGTGCTTTGAAACCCGCACTACGCCCGAAGCACATCAGATCATTGCTGATAATCTTTCAAAATCAGCGATGTATTCGGGTCGCATCCAATCGCGGGGGCCGCGCTATTGCCCTTCGATCGAAGACAAGATCGTCCGGTTTGCCGACAAGGACAGCCATCTGGTCTTCCTTGAGCCCGAGGGGCTCGACGATCCGACCATTTATCCAAACGGTCTTTCCACGTCTCTCCCGGCCGATGTGCAGCTGCAATTTCTGCAAGCGATGCCCGGTCTTGAGAACGTGGCCATCAAGCGTCCGGGTTACGCCATCGAGTACGATCATGTCGATCCGCGCGAGCTGGCGCCCAGCCTGATGTTGCGCGCTCTGCCGGGGCTCTACCTCGCCGGTCAGATCAACGGCACGACGGGCTATGAAGAGGCCGCCGCGCAGGGGCTTCTGGCCGGGGCCAATGCGGCCCTGGCTGCGCTTGGCCGGGCACCCCTGATTCTGTCGCGCACCAATTCCTATCTCGGCGTGATGATCGACGATCTGATTTCCCGAGGCGTAACTGAGCCCTACCGGATGTTCACCTCGCGTGCCGAATTCCGCTTGCAGCTTCGGGTCGACAATGCCGACCAGCGGCTTACACAGCTTGGGATCGATATCGGCCTGGTGGGTGAGGAGCGAGAGCAGCATTTCCTCGCCCGTACGGCGCGACTGGATGGAGCCAAGGCGCTTTTGCATTCCCTATGGGTAACTCCGACCGAGGCTCGCAAAGTCGGCGTGAACGTCAATGCCGATGGCGTGCGGCGCACAGCCTTTGAACTCATGAGCTATCCAACCACCACACGGCAGGATCTTGAAGCTGTGTGGCCCGAGATTTCGGACATAGAAACAAAGACTTATGAGCAAGTGACCATAGACGCGCAATATGCTGTGTATCTCGAGCGCCAGCAGGCCGATGTCGAGGCCGTCAAGCGTGATGAAGCACGGGAAATCCCCACCTGGCTGGACTACAGTCTGTTGCCCGGGCTTTCCAATGAAATGAAGCAGAAGCTAATCGCCGCTCGTCCGCAGACCATCGCTCAGGCTCAACGCATCGAAGGCGTAACTCCTGCGGCCCTCACGCTGGTCCTGGCCGTTATCCGTCGCGGCCGCATCGACCGGAAGGCGTCATGACAGGCGATTCGGGCCGTATCGCGGATCTGGAGCGGGTCGGCGCGGCGACATTTGGCAATGCGGAGGTCATTTCCGCTCAACTCCATAGGTTCTCGGATCATCTCCTGCGCTGGCAGAAGGTTCAGAATCTGGTTTCACGTGAAACACCGGGAGATTTGTGGACGCGCCATATCCTTGATTCGCTTCAGATTTTGCCGTCGATCAGCCCATTTTCCGGGCATCTGCGCATCCTCGATATCGGCAGTGGCGGCGGATTTCCGGCGATTCCTCTAGCCATCGCGCTGCAGGGGACGGATTTTTCCATGCATCTGATCGAGTCCAACACACGAAAATGTGCGTTTCTACGCGCCACGGCACGCGAATTCGATCTTCCGATCACCGTTCACACCGCCAGAATCGAGACGGTGTCGCCTGAAACCATAGGTTCCGTCGATCTTTTTACGTCTCGAGCCCTGGCGCCTTTGCCGCTGCTTTTGAGCTATATCCACCGTTTTTGGGGTCCGGAAAGCCGTGCTGTTCTGCATAAAGGGCGCGAAAATGGGGAAGAACTGAAATCAGCGGATTCAGATTGGGTTTACGATGTGTTAAAGCATCAAAGTGCGACGGACAAAGACGGCGTTCTGCTCGAGATATCCCATCTGCGGCCTCGCACCTAACCTAAGTGTTTGAAACCATGATGGTTTCGGAGGTCAGATGCATCCGCGTATCATAACTCTCGCTAATCAGAAGGGCGGCGTCGGCAAAACAACGACGGCGATCAATTTGGCAACTGCCCTTGCGGCCATTGGTGAGCAGGTTCTCATCGTCGATCTCGATCCTCAGGGCAATGCGTCCACGGGCCTCGGCCTTGGGCGTCAGCAGCGTGAGCGCTCGTCCTACGATCTGCTGCTCAATGAATCGACGGTCAAGGATGCGGCGGTCCGCACCAATGTGCCCAATGTGGCGATCGTGCCTTCGACCATGGATCTGTTGGGTGTTGAGCTGATGATCGCGGCTGAGCGTGATCGCGCGTTCCGCCTGAAGTCGGCGCTCGACAATGTGGCCGAAGTGACTATTGACGGCAAGCCGATCACCTATGTGCTGATTGACTGCCCACCGTCCCTCAATCTGCTCACCATAAACGCGCTGACGGCCGCGGACGCGGTTCTCGTGCCGCTGCAATGCGAGTTCTTTGCGCTGGAGGGTTTGAGTCAACTGCTTCAGACCATTGAGCAAATTCGCTCGACGCTCAATCCGCGCCTGTCGATCCAGGGCGTTGTGATGACTATGTTCGACAAGCGAAACAATCTGTCCGAGCAGGTGCTCAGCGACGTGCGCGAGCATATGGGAACGCTGGTCTATGATACGGTCATACCGCGTAATGTGCGGCTGTCCGAAGCGCCCAGCTATGGCAAGCCGGCATTGCTGTATGATCTTAAATGCGCCGGAAGTCAGGCCTATCTTCGATTGGCCACCGAAGTGATCAAGCGTGAACGCCAGTTGCGGGCGGCCTGATGGAGAAGACCATGAACGATAAACCCACTCGCCTCGGCCGCGGCCTCGCCGCCCTCATCGGAGACATGCAGCCGCTGGAAGCCGCGCCGCGCCAAGCGGAAACGACCGGTACGCGTCGTCTGCCGGTGGAATTCATCATCGCCAGCCGCGCCAATCCGCGCAAGGATTTCGACGCAGAGCTGCTCGAAGACCTGACCAATTCGATTCGCGAAAAGGGCGTCATGCAGCCGCTCCTGGTACGCCCAAGCGATCAGGGCCCCGATGTCTTTGAAATCATTGCCGGCGAGCGCCGGTGGCGGGCCGCTCAGAGGGCAGGGCTGCATGAGGTTCCGGTCATTATCCGTGAGGTCGATGACAAGGAAGCTCTTGAGCTGGCTATTATCGAAAACGTTCAGCGCGCCGATCTCAATCCGCTTGAAGAAGCGCAAGGCTATGGCCAGCTGATCGAACAGTTCGATTACACCCAGAACGATCTTGCCCATGTCATCGGCAAGTCCCGTTCACATGTTGCCAATACGCTTCGGTTGCTCAGATTGCCCGACGAGGTGCAAGGCATGCTGGAGCGTGGCGAATTGACCGCCGGGCACGCACGGACGCTGATTACATCTGACGATCCGCTCGCTTTGGCTCGACGGATTGTCGATTCGGGTCTTTCGGTGCGTGAAGCCGAAGCGTTGCATCAAAAGGGCGCTGAGGCGCGCCGGCCGCTGCCGATCGGCGAAAAGCGCGGGCCGTCAAAGGATGCGGATACGTTGGCGCTCGAAAAACAATTGTCAGATGCTTTGGGATTGTCGGTCACGCTCGAACATAAGGAGCGCGGCGGGAAGCTTGAAATCCGGTACAAAACCCTTGAGCAGCTCGATGGCATCTGTGCACGTTTGCTGCCTCATTAGGGCGAGTTGCACGTGAAACATCGTGCTAAGTGGTTGATGCAACTAGCGTCTTGCAGCGGCCATGCAGATCGCCAGCAAGGCCTGGCGCCCAATCGCGGGTGCGAGCGGCCCTGATTTGCGGCTTTCCAGAATTGCGCTGGCCAGTCGATTGCAGGCTGCGGCCAAGCCATCATCGTTCCAGAGTCTGAGCTGCTGTTCGAAGCTGGACTTGCGGGAAAAGTGAATACGCGGCGTCGCACGGCTGATGATCTGATCCATGCTCGCGCCGGTGTCGATTTCAGCCCGCATGGCCCGCAGTCGGGAAAAGTGCTGCATTGCAACGATGAGCAGACGTTGTGCGTCGGTGCCGGCGCTTGCTGCGCGCGTCATGGCTTCATCGAAGCGGCGTGCATGGCCGGTTGCGACAGCGTCAACCACAGCATCGACGGCCAGCGCAGCGTTGTCGCCGCACAGTTTCATAACCTCCTCGCGCGACAAGGTTCCACCCTCGCCGGCATAGAGAACGAGTTTTTGCAGCTCGCTTCGCGTCACCTGCCGGTCATTGCCCAGCATATCGCGCAACATGGACACCAGATCGGTTTCGAGCGTTATTTCGGCCTGAGCAAATGTCTCACGGATCAGGGTGTCAATCGTCTGGCCGGTATCGGCGTAGCATGGCAGCGCCCGGGCATCCTTGCGGGCCTCGGCCTGCTTGCGCAGGGCATCTGTGGGCTTGAGGTCAGCCCCTTCAACGATGAAAACTGTTTGAGCGCCTTCGTCCAAGAGCTCAACCAGCGTTGGGGCCAGTTTATTTGTCGCTGCCCGGATGCGGATTGTCGTCTGGCCGCCGAACAATGATGGGCTGCGCGCCAGAATCCCCAGCCGTTGCGGATCGGCGTCGATCTCGCTCATATGCAATTGAGAAAGACTCTCCGGATCGGGTGGGTCTCCGGCGAATTGCTTGACGAGCCGCGCCGCATTTTCGCTGACCAGCCCTGTGTCGGGGCCGTAAACCAGCACAAGGCCGGACGTCAGGTCGGGCCTCGACAGGAATTTCTCAATGTCACGGCCCTTGAGAGCGGTCATTGCACCCCAAGATCGGCAAGCAGAGCCAGGCGAATGGTTTCCGCTGCGGACCTGGCTGCCTGCTCCTCGGCTGCGGCGCGCGCGGCATCGTCGGCAACGATCTGGCCGTTTGTGCGATAGCCGGCAGTGGCTGATCGCGTGCCGGCGCTCATTCGCACGCCGTTCTGCTCAACACGATAAGTTATTGTAATCGTTAGCTGATATTCGGAAATTGGGCCCGGTACGTCGGAAAGTCCAATCCGTGTTGCACTGGATGAAACCTGAGCAGAAAACTGCGGCGCGTCGGCGGTTGCCGGACCAAACCGGCCCGAAAGCGTCTGATATACCACTTGCTCAAGGCGCGTTTCGGGCTCCGCATAACGCAGCGCGACGCTTTGGCTGGAGATGGCCGCATCGCCATAAACAGGCGTTAACGTGCAGCCGGCGGAAAGCCCCGCCGCTGCCAATGCAACGCCCAAACAGGTGGCGCGGACGATTCTAGCAAACGACATTGACGATCCTGTTGGGCACGACGATCACCTTACGTGGAGGATTGCCGTCGAGAATGCGGGCAACCGCTTCCAGTGACAAGGCCGCAGCTTCCGCCTGCGTCGAGGGAGCGTCCTTGGGCATCTCTATTTCGCCGCGCCGCTTTCCATTAACCTGAACGGCCAAAACCACAGTATCGTCAATAAGATATGCGGGATCTGCCTCGGGCCAGGGCGTGTCACAAACCATGGTCTGATGACCCAGGTTTGCCCAGCAGCTCTCGGCCAGGTGGGGCATCATCGGGGCGATGAACTGCACAAAACGCTCAATGGCAATTCGCAGGGCCGAAATATTGGCAAGCGAGGGCGATTCGCTGACGACCGGGATAAATTTCTGAATGGCGTTGGCCAGTTCATAGATCTGGGCGACGGCGCGGTTAAATCTCAGACCGGTCAGATCGGCCTCGATCAGCGCCGTTGCCTTGTGGGCGGCTTTCAAAATGTCGATCGTGCGTGGGTCTTCCTGGTCGATCGTGCTGGGTTCGAGCGAAAGCAATTCACGCGCTTCCCCAACCAGCTTGTGGACGCGCTGCGAAAAGCGCCAGGCGCCCTCGATACCTGCCTCTGTCCATTGGACGTCGCGTTCGGGCGGAGAGTCCGAGAGCACAAACCAGCGCACGGTATCGGCGCCATAGGCGGCAATCATATCGTCGGGATCGATGACGTTGCGCTTGGATTTGCTCATTTTTTCGATCGATCCGATGGTCACCGGCTCGCCGGTAACCGATGAGGTCGCCACACGCTGCCCATCGGATGTTTCGAGCACGACCTCGGACGGCGACATCCAGTTGCCCTGGGCGTCCTTGTAGGTCTCGTGGGTCACCATGCCCTGGGTGAACAGGCCCTTGAATGGTTCATCGATGTCCATGTGCCCGGTGCGGCTCATGGCGCGGGCGAAAAAGCGCGAATAGAGCAGGTGCAGAATGGCGTGTTCGATGCCGCCGATATACTGGTCGACCGGCAGCCATTCGTTGGCCATTTCCGGAATGGTCGGGTTTTCAGCCCGCGGCGCTGTAAAGCGCACGAAATACCATGAGGAATCAACGAATGTGTCCATGGTATCGGTTTCACGCCGCGCCTTTGAGCCGCATGAGGGACAATCGACCTGCTTGAAGGTCGGGTGCCTGTCGAGCGGATTGCCGGGCGTATCGAATTCCACATCGGCCGGCAGACGTACCGGCAGCTGATCCTTGGGCACGGGCACGATGCCGCATGTGTCGCAATGGATTACCGGGATCGGGCACCCCCAGTAGCGCTGGCGGGAAATGCCCCAGTCGCGCAGCCGGTAATTGACCTGGCGGACACCCTGGGGCTTGCCTTCAACCTTTCTGGTTTCAAGAAAGCGGGCAATGGCGTCCTTGGCCGCATCGACGTCCAATCCATCGAGGAAGCCGGAATTGAAGGCTACGCCCGGTCCGGTATAGGCTTCGGCGCCAATGGAAAATTCATCGGCGTCGGCATCGGGTGGCAGAACGACCGGGATAACCGGCAGATCGTAGTTGCGTGCGAATTCGAGATCGCGCTGATCGTGGGCCGGACAGCCAAAAATCGCACCGGTGCCGTAGTCCATCAACACGAAATTGGCGACATAAACGGGCAGAGTGGCGCCTTCGATGACCGGATGCTTGACGGTGATCGCGGTCCGGTAGCCCTTTTTATCGGCCTTTTCGATCGCTTCGGCCGACGTACCCATGCGATGACATTCGGCGATAAACGCGGCGAGATCTGCGTCGTTCTTGGCGATATGGGCGGCGATTGGATGATCGGCCGAAAGCGCGACGAACGAGGCGCCGAACAGGGTGTCGGGGCGGGTGGTAAAAACTTCAACGCTAGGTTGATCGGCATCGCCTTCGGCGATCTCGAACAACACCCGCAACCCTTCGGAGCGGCCGATCCAGTTTCGCTGCATCAGACGTACTTTTTCGGGCCAGTCGGTCAAACCGTCGATCGCGGACAGCAGATCTTCAGCGAAGTCGGAAATCTTGAAGAACCACTGGGTCAATTCGCGCTGTTCGACCAGGGCGCCCGAGCGCCAGCCGCGACCGTCAATCACCTGCTCATTGGCCAGCACCGTATGATCGACCGGATCCCAGTTGACCTTGGAGGACTTGCGCGTCACCAGGCCCGCTTCGAGCATGTCGATGAACAACATCTGCTGACGATGATAATATTCCTCGTCACAGGTCGCGAATTCCCTGCTCCAGTCGAGCGAAAAGCCCATGGATTGCAGTTGCTTGCGCATCGCAGCGATGTTTTCATATGTCCAGTCGCGCGGGTGAACCTTGTTGGCCATAGCCGCATTTTCGGCCGGCATCCCGAAGGCGTCCCAGCCCATTGGGTGCAAAACCTTCTTGCCCTTGGCGCGCTGGAACCGGGCCACCACATCGCCCATGGTGTAATTGCGCACATGGCCCACATGGATGCGGCCCGAGGGATAGGGGAACATCTCGAGGACGTAATAGGGCTGACGCGGATCGTCGTTGGACGTTTCGAAGGTTTTCTTCTCCGCCCAGACCTTTTGCCAGTGGGGTTCTTGTTCGCGCGGATTGTAGCGCTCGGAAGCGTTTGCCATAGAAAGTACCGGTCGCGGCCCTATACTTGAGAAGAGATGAGAAATTGGGTAGGCGACCATCACCAGAAAAGCGCCGGAAGGTCAACCATTCCCATGAGCCCAAACGCCCCGGAAACCGCTGCCCAGCGGCTCGCGGACATCAGGAACCGCATGGATCGCGCCGCCAATCGCATTGCAGGCAGCGTCCCTGCCGAACTGGTGGCGGTATCCAAGACGTTCGACGCCGACACGATCATTCCGGTCATAGAGGCCGGCCAGCGCCATTTTGGCGAAAACCGAGTTCAGGAGGCCCAGGGAAAATGGCCGGATTTAAAGGCGGCGTATCCCAATATTGTTCTCCATCTGATTGGGCCGCTGCAGACCAACAAGGCTGGTGACGCCGTAGCGCTGTTCGATGTCATCGAGAGTGTGGATCGCGACAAGCTGGCCAGAATTCTGGCAAGCGAGATGGAAAAGCAGGACCGCAAGCTGCCGTGTTTTGTGCAGGTCAATATCGGCGGCGAGGAACAAAAGGCCGGGGTGGTGGTATCGGAAACTGTTGAATTCGTGGGCCGATGCAGGGATCAATATGGGCTCGATATCGTTGGATTGATGTGCATTCCGCCGCTCGGGGAAGCGCCGGGTCCGTATTTTGCCCAGCTGGCGCGTTTGGCCAAGGAAGCGGGTGTATCGCAACTTTCGATGGGCATGAGTTCGGATTTCGAGACGGCAATCGTGATGGGAGCGACACAGGTTCGAGTGGGTTCAGCTCTTTTCGGCGCCCGATAACGCGCATGTGATTGGCGATTGTTCGACCGGACCTCAATTGAATCGTATGTCCTTGAGAAGGCAGGTGTGTAACCCTCGCCAATGAGAATCGGGAGTTTTGCTGATGAATAAGCGCCGTTTGCTGGTTGTCGATGATGACGCCGAATTGCGTGCCGCATTGGTGGGGCAGCTCGAACCTTATCGGGAGTTCGATATCACCGAAGCCGAAACAGCGGCTGCTGCGCTCGAGACGGCAAAGTCCGGCCATTTCGACCTTATGCTGCTCGATGTCGGACTGCCCGACATGGATGGGCGCGAGGCGCTAAAGATCATGCGCAATGACGGGTTTCGGGCGCCCGTCATCATGCTGACGGGCCAGGACAGCGAGTCCGATGAAATCCGCGGGCTGGAGAGCGGCGCCAACGATTATGTCACCAAGCCCTTCCGCTTTTCGGTGCTTCTGGCGCGCATGCGGGCCGCCCTTCGCCAGCACGACCAGAGCGAGGATGTGGTCTTTACAATCGGGCCCTATAGCTTCCAGCCGGCCGCCAAGACGCTCGAAAATGGCGATGGCTCGAAAATCAGGCTGACCGACAAGGAAACTTCGATCCTGAAGTTTCTTTATCGGCAGGGGGCCAAGACCATTTCGCGCGACGTTCTGCTCGCCGAAGTGTGGGGGTACAACAATCGGGTCACCACCCATACGCTCGAGACCCACATCTACCGCCTGCGGCAAAAGATCGAACGCGACCCGTCAAACGCGCGGCTCCTGGTTACAGAAGAAGGCGGATACCGGCTGGTTCCCTGATATCTCTCGACCCAATTTCGTCTAAGTCTTTGCGAGCTCGGTAATTTATGCCAATCATATGCCCTTAACGCGCGACCGGGGGCATGTATGGACGAAGCGGCGGCAGTGGCCGCACTCGCAGAGCTTGACGTTTTTTCCAGCTTTTCTGATGAACAGCTGCGCCTTTTAGCGTTTGTTTGCGAGGAAATCTCGCTGGCCCCGGGCGATGCTCTGTATGCCGCCGGCGATGCTGCCGATGGGGCCTATGTGCTGGTTTCGGGGGCTCTGGAGTCGACGCACTCTCCGGTCGAAGGCAGTGGGCAATTTCGCATCGAGCCGGTTGCGCTGGTCGGTGAGCTTGGACTGATGTTGACGCGCCCGCGCGGCGCTTCGGTCAAGGCGTTGCGGACGAGCACGCTGCTTTTCGTACCAAGGGCGCCGTTCATGAAACTGCTGCGCAGCCATCCCGAGCTTGCCGAAGACGTCGCAGCAACGCTGCGGGCCGAGCTTTCGCGCTATCTCGACTCCATTGCCCAGCTCGGTGAGCGGTTTTCTAGATAGAGCGCCTTTCGCTTTTCGAGAAGGCGGGCCGGCATTATTCGAATTCCACGATCACCGGAACGTGGTCTGAAGGCTTTTCCGACCAGCCGCGGGCCGGGCGCAGGATATGGGCAGCTCTGGTGTGCGCTGCGACGTCTCGTGTCGCCCAGATGTGGTCAAGCCGGCGGCCACGGTCCGAGACATCCCAATCCTTGGCCCTGTAACTCCACCAGGAATAGACCTTTTCCTCGATGGGAATGTGCTGGCGCACCAGATCGACCCAGTTGCGCCGGGACAGCAGGCGATCGAGGGCTTCGGTTTCGACCGGAGTGTGGGAGACGACTCTTAAAAGCTGTTTGTGGCTCCAGACGTCGTTTTCATGCGGCGCAACATTGAAATCGCCGCAGATCAACTGGCGCTCATCGAAAATAAGATCGTCGAACCATTCTTCCATTTCGGCAAGAAAATCGAGCTTGTGGCGGAATTTGGGGTTGATCTCGGGATTGGGTTCATCGCCGCCTGCGGGGACATAGAAATTATGAACTGTGAGGGGGCCCTTGCCGAAGTCGAGCCGCGCGGAAACGTGGCGGCAATCGGGTATGTCGCAGAATCCGCGCGCCGTGATCTCGTCGAGCGGATGTTTCGAAACGATGGCCACCCCGTGGTAGCCCTTTTGCCCGTGCACCGCCTGATGGGGATAGCCGGCATCGGCCAGCGCCGTTCTCGGGAACTGGTCATTCATGCACTTGATTTCCTGCAGGCACAGGACATCGGGGCTGTACTGGGACAAAAAGTCGAGAACGATGGGCAGGCGCAAACGCACCGAATTGATGTTCCAGGTGGCAAGCGAAGGCATGAAGGGCTCAAAGGTCAAAATAGCGGGCCGGGCCTTTATGACGGTCCGGCCAGGCGCGGTAAAGCCCTTGGCCGCATGTGTCCGGATCAGTTCTGGGCGTTGACCGAACGGTAGGTGGGATCAATGCGGAAGTACTGATCGGGAATCTCGATGCCTTTTTCGGTCTCGGTGATCGAAAAGGTCGTCTCAACGCCCGAGGGTTCGATAAGACTCCACTGCACGAGATCGAGAGTTTCGCGGTCAAAGATCAGCGAAACCTGAACGGTGCCGATGGGGCTCTCGTCAACGATCATGACCGAGACATGGGTCTCGGACATGATGACATCGGAGAGGTTGGAGTTGATCAGGCTGACCTCATCCCCGAGAAACTGGCGCAGCGGCACATTGTCCTGCGGGTAGGCGTATTGGGTGCGCTCCTGGCGATCGATGACGTAAAAGCCGCGGCCCTGCGAAATGATTTCCTCGCGGCTCGGCGGAGCATAACGAAAGCGGACCATGTCGGGGCGCTTGAGCCAGAACGTGCCCTCGATCCGCCCGCCCTGGCTGTCGATCTGGACAAAGCGACCGGCCATGGTGCGGATTTCGGTGTTGTGGGCGGAAATCTCCTGGAGGAGAAACTCTTCATCGGGGGTCAGCACGCGGGACTGGGCACTGACCGGCATGGCCAGTGCGAGCGCGCAAATGCCCGCTGTCAAAATTGCGGCGGCAAGACGAATCATTTCCAGGACTCCGTTTCAGTACAAAGAGGCTGCCCCTTGGACTGTCGAGGTAAATCGCAATTGCGGCAAGAGCGCGAACCCGGATGGCCCGGCGGTAAACTCATCGTGTGTCGGAGAGGTTCCCAACCAGACCAGTGGCACCCATTTATCCTGGAAACACTCTAATAGCCGTCGGCGTTGTCGCCGATCAGAACTTCGCGTTTGCCCGCATGGTTGGCGGGAGAGATGATGCCTTCCTGCTCCATGCGCTCGATCAGCGTCGCGGCCTTGTTGTATCCAACCGAAAGACGGCGCTGGATATAAGAGGTCGAAGCCTTCTTGTCGGACAGCACGATATTGACGGCCTTGTCATAGAGCTCGTCACCCGAGCCGCCAAACCCGCCGTCGTCATCAAAACCGCCCTGGCCGTCCTCATCTTCGGCGGTGATCGATTCAAGATATTCGGGCGTACCCTGGCTCTTGAGGTGAGCAACGATGTCCTCGACCTCGTTGTCGGCGACGAACGCGCCATGAAGGCGCTTTATGCGACCGCCGCCCGCCATATACAGCATGTCGCCATTGCCCAGCAGCTGTTCGGCGCCCTGTTCACCCAAAATGGTGCGCGAATCGATCTTGGAGGTCACCTGGAACGAGACCCGGGTGGGGAAGTTGGCCTTGATCGTGCCGGTGATGACATCGACTGAGGGGCGCTGGGTGGCCATGATGATGTGAATGCCGGCGGCGCGAGCCATCTGGGCGAGCCGCTGGATGGTGCCTTCGATGTCCTTGCCGGCGACCATCATGAGGTCGGCCATCTCGTCGACGATCACCACGATGAAGGGGAGGGGTTCGAGGTCAAACTCCTCGCTCTCAAAGATCGCTTCGCCGGTTTCCCGGTCAAAGCCGGTCTGAACGGTGCGCGTTAAAACTTCGCCCTTGGCCGCCGATTCGGCGACGCGGGCGTTGAAACCATCGATGTTGCGCACACCGATCTTGCTCATCTTCTTGTAGCGATCTTCCATCTCGCGCACGGCCCATTTGAGGGCAACGACCGCCTTGGCGGGGTCGGTGACCACCGGGGTCAGAAGGTGCGGGATGCCGTCATAGACGGAGAGCTCGAGCATCTTGGGGTCGATCATGATGAGCCGGCACTGCTCGGGGCTCATCTTGTAGAGCAGGGAAAGGATCATGGTGTTGATCCCGACCGACTTGCCCGAGCCGGTGGTGCCGGCGATGAGCAGATGCGGCATACGCGCCAGATCGACGATGATCGGTTCGCCGCCAATGGTCTTGCCCAGGCAGATGGGCAGCTTGGCCTTGGCCTTGTCGAAATCGTTGGAGGCCAGAAGTTCGCGCAGGAAGACGGTTTCGCGCGTCTTGTTGGGCAATTCGATGCCGATGGCGTTGCGGCCGGGGACGACGGCCACACGGGCGGAAATGGCGCTCATGGAACGTGCAATGTCGTCGGCCAGCGAGATCACGCGGCTCGACTTGATGCCCGGAGCAGGCTCGAGCTCGTAGAGCGTAACCACGGGCCCTGGACGAACATTGATGATGTCGCCCTTGACGCCAAAATCTTCGAGCACGCCTTCGAGGCGCTTGGCATTTGCTTCGAGCGCTTCGGGATTGTGTTCCGGCAAGACCTGGGTCGAACTCGGTGCGGCGAGGAGCTCCAGAGGCGGCAGTTCGAAGCCGTCGGTGGGCAGAAAAGACGCCTGGGCCTCGCGCACCTGGCGCGGGGACGGCGCAGGGCGTGGCGCGGGCGCGGTGACCCTTGCCCGGCCGGGCTGCTCGACGATCATGCGGGCAATGTCGTCCGCCTCGCGACGAGAGGAGGTCTGCTGCGCAGGATAATCGTCCTCGTAGTCCTGGTAGGTGTCGTCCTCCCAATCGCGGGCGGATTGGGGCTCGGGGTGGGCCTCGTGATGATCGATGGCTATCGATCTGTCGAGCTGAGGCTCGAAATCGGTGTTCTGCCAATTGCGGGCCGGCATCTGGTCGTTCGCCGGCTTGCGCCGGAAAATCCGTTTTGCCGCGGCACGCGCGCCATAAAAGGTGTGGGCGACAAAGCCGATGGCCACATCGAAGATCCCGCTCGAATCCGGGCTATCGTCAATTTCGGGCTCAGGCTCGGACGCTTTCTTGCGGTGGGCGGTGGTTTTGGACGGGACCGGCAAATCGCTTTCGAATGCCGGCCGCGACCGCGCGGATAGCCAAACCAACCCCAGAGCAGGAACGCCGAGCAAGGCGGCATAAAGAATGGCGCCCCAACCTTGCGGCGCGTCGCCGGCAAGGGTGGTGAACAGGTTGGTAAACCCGGTGCCGATGAACCCGCCCAGGCCGAGCGGCAGGGGCCAGCTGTCGGGGGACGGAAAGCAGGCAAACATGCCCGTGGCCAGGGTGGTTCCCAGCAGCCAGCCCGTCAGGCGCAGCCCGAGATAGGATGGCACGATGCGACGGAACATCGACCACGACCACAATAGCGGCGGCAAAAGCAGCAGCGGTGCCCCGAGGCCGAAAAGCTGAAAGCCGATATCGGCCATGGCGGCGCCGGGAAAGCCCAGCCAGTTTTCGACGGGTTTGTCGGTGGCATAGGAAAAGGAGGGGTCATCGACCGACCAGGACGCCAGCGCCACAAGGCCAAATGCACAAACCAGAGCGACGGCGATGCCGATGATTCGCACGGGAATGGTGATCGAAAGCACCGGAGTTGAGCGGTGGCTGTCGTCCAGATGCGGTGAAGGATGCAGGGTCATCGAGCGGCCGGTCGGTTTACGCAGTACCATTTGCCGACAACCCTAGTCGTGCATGGTTAACCTTGGATTAGCGTGTGGCGGGAATTTGGCATCAAAAAAGCCCCACCTGAGCAGGGTGGGGCCAATACCCCTGTCGGGGGTCGGGAGAAGCTGAAGAGGGGATGCAGCCCATATCGTTTGCGAGTGGGAAGGCCTCTTTGATGTGGGTCAAGAGGGATATGAGCTGCATGCCGTCTTCAGCGGCAGAAAAAGGCCCGGGCTGATGCCCGGACCTTGAGATCGATTAGCGGAATTCCGGATAGGCTTCGACGCCGACTTCGGCCTTGTCGAGGCCAAGCGCTTCGTCGTCTTCAGAGGGCCGCAGGCCCATGGTGGCCTTGAGGATCAGCCATACGATGAAGCTGGCCACGAAGGTGAAGATACCCACGATGACGATCGAGAGCAGCTGAACGCCCAGATTTGCATCGGAATTGCTGAAGATCACTGCGATGGTGCCCCAGATGCCGGCCAGAAGGTGGACGGGAATGGCGCCGACAACGTCGTCGATCTTGAGCCTGTCGAGCAGGGGAACAGCGAAGACCACGATGACGCCACCGACAGCACCGATCAGCGTGGCGGTGCCCAGACCTGGGGTCAGGGGCTCGGCAGTTACCGAAACCAGGCCGGCAAGAGCGCCGTTGAGAACGAAGGTCAGGTCGACCTTCTTGTAGATGATCGCCGTGAGGATCAGAGCGGCAATAGCACCGCCGGCGGCGCCGGCATTGGTGTTGGCCATGATCCGGCCGACGTCAGCCACATCGCCGACAGAGCCCATCGCCAGCTGGGATGCGCCGTTGAAACCGAACCAGCCCATCCAGAGGATGAATGTGCCAAGAGCGGCCAGCGGCATGGATGAACCGGGCATCGCGTTGACGGTGCCATCGGCATTGTACTTGCCGATACGGGCGCCCAGCAGAATTGCACCGGCGAGAGCGGCCCAGCCGCCAACCGAGTGAACCACTGTCGAACCGGCAAAATCCAGGAAGCCCATTGCATCGAGGAAACCGCCGCCCCACTTCCAGGACGCCTGGATCGGGTAGATCAGCCCCGTCAGAACGACGGTAAAGATCAGGAACGGCAAGATCTTGATGCGTTCAGCCAGCGTGCCCGAAACGATCGAGGCGGTGGTGGCGCAGAACATGACCTGGAAGAAGAAGTCCGAGCTGGTTGCAGCATAGCCGAAATCATCGGCGTCATCGGCCGTGATGCCGACAGCTTCGAGGATGCCGATGCCGAAGGCGCCCAGATAGCCACCGGTATCATCGGAGCCGATGGTCCAGTTGCCGAGCGGATACATCAGGTTGTAGCCGATGAGGTAATAGAAGATGGCAGCGATCGAGAAGAGCGAAATGTTCTTCAGAAGCTGCATCGAAACGTTCTTGGTGCGCACCAGGCCGGCTTCGAGCATGGCAAAGCCAGCGGCCATCCACATCACCAGCACGCCGCCGAAAATCATCAGGAACGAGTTGAGAATAAACACAACGTCGGCAGAAACACCCTCAGAGACGGTTTCGACCACTTCCTCGGCCACCCCGGCATCCTGCCCCAGCGCGGGCAGTGCTA
>DFMV01000033.1 GCA_002375765.1 Rhizobiales bacterium UBA3584
CCAGCGATTGGGGGGTAGCTCAGACGAGGTCAGTTCGCACCCCCGAAAAACGAGCTGCCTCTTCATTCTTGCCTACGGCATAAAGATGCCGACCATAGACGGATCGATGCAACACAAACCAAGCAACGACGCCCAAAACAAGCATAGCGATAAAAGAGTGCGGGACACCCAGTGTCCGGCCGATCGTAACCCATTCGAGACCAGGAAAGCTCGCGCCAAACGGAAAGCCTGCCGTTGCTTCCCCGGTATATCCTCGGGCCACACCTCGATAGATGAGCAGTCCGCAGAGTGTGACCACAAAAGGCTGCATTTTCAGTTTTGTGATCAACAGACCGTGGGCCAACCCCATCAGCGTGCCAGCCATCACAGCAATCATGATCGCCAACGGCCACGGCACCCCGAGCCGCCCGACCAGTTCGACAAACAACACCCCAAGCAGCGCTATCATCGACCCCACGGATAGATCGATACCGCCCGTCATGATGACAAAGGCCTGGCCGATGGCGAACAGCCCGAAAAGGCCGATAAGGTTGGCGGTATTTCCCAGATTGATCGGCGAAATAAACAGCGGGTTGCGCATATAAACGATCGCACCCACCACCAGGATCAATACGGCCAACCACAGATCTTTCTTGTGCATTTTTTGTGTTCCCTAATCTTCCGCGACGGCCAGCTTGAGCACATTGTGTTCTGAAAAGCTCGCACGCAGCAATTCGCCTGCAACCCGGCCCTTCCGCAGGACAACAATCCGATCGGAAACCCCAATGACTTCTTCCATGTCGCTTGAAATCATTACGACGCCGACCCCCGCATCAGCGAGTGCGCGCATGAGTTTGTATATTTCGGATTTGGCCCCCACATCGATACCGCGTGTCGGCTCATCAAAAATGATGAGCTTGGGCCTCATGGACAGCCACTTGCCCAGAACCACTTTTTGCTGGTTGCCCCCCGATAGCTCAGCGGCGTTGCGCAGGACGTCGCCCGACTTGATGGAGAGCCTTTCGCGCTGCTCGAGCGCCCGCACGACTTGTGCCTTGTGAGAAACGAACCCAAAGCGCGCAACAGAGCTCAGGTCTGCGAGCGAAATGTTTTCGCAAATCGAACTTTCGAGCAGAAGACCCGTTTTCTTGCGGTCTTCGGGAACAAGGTAGATGCCGGCGTTGATGGCATCGCGTGGCGAGCCGGGGCGAAACGGGTGTCCGGCCAACGCAAGCTCGCCTTCGATGATTTCGCTGATGCCGAAGATGGCCTCGGCAAGCTCGGTGCGCCCGGCACCGACCAGTCCAGCCACCCCGAGGATCTCTCCGGTGCGAACGTCCAGATTGACGCTTGCTTGCGGGTTGGCGGCAGTTCTGATGCCTTTAAGAGAGAGTATTGTGGACCCGACCTCGCGTGAGGGCGGCGTATATAGTGCCCTAAGGTCACGGCCGATCATCAGCCGGATCATGGCATCATGGCTGATCTCATCTTTTGCCAATTCACCAGCGACTTGGCCGTCCCGCAGCGCCAGGACGCGATCGGCGCACTCTTGGATCTCACCGAGCCGATGGGAAATATAGATAACCGATATGCCGTCGGCTTTTAGGGCGGCAATCACTTTCATCAGCGTCTGTGTTTCAGTCAGTGTGAGGCAAGATGTCGGCTCGTCCATGATCACGACACGAGCATCAATTGAAAGGGCTTTGGCAATTTCCAGCAATTGCCGCTCAGCCAGCGACAAATCCGCAACCGGTGTATCGGGCCCGAAGGTCGCACCCACGCGCATGAGCAGCGGCCTTGCCGCGTCATAACTGGCCTGGTTATCGACCAGACCGATGCCGCGCTGGCGGATTTCGCGGCCCAGGAATATGTTGGCGGCGACATCGAGATTGTCAAAGACGTTGAGCTCTTGGTGAACAAAAGCAATGCCTGCTGCCTGCGATTGGGGAACGCTTAACCGGTCGAAACGCTGGTCGACGAGTACGATTGCCCCCGAACTTGGCTCGATCACGCCGCCGAGCACTTTCATAAGGGTTGATTTGCCTGCACCGTTTTCCCCAATCAGGGCAAGGACCTCCCCTTTGTGAACGCGCAGCGACACCTCGGATAGGGCAACGACCCCAGGGTATACCTTGGAAATGTTTTCGAGCGACAGCATCGGCCGCTGTGTTTCGGTCATGATGGTCATTGGGCTGGTAAAATTCCCGGCGTTGCGCTGGCGAAAATCTTGATTGGGCGTTTTAAACCAGCCATGCCGCACCGGACCCTCGAAGGTCCCGTGCGGCACGGCAAATGATCAGCCGTTGATGCGTGCTTTAAGTTCAGCCTCGAACGCATCCACATTGCTCTGATCGATGACCTTTGTCGGAACGATCATCAGGCCGTCTTCGGGAATCTCCGAAGCATCGCCCTCAAGGAACTTTGCCATCAGGTGCATGCCCTGATAGCCCCACTGATAGGGATCCTGAACCACCGTTCCTGCAAAGCTCCCTTCGCGTACAGCCCCCAGGGTTATCGGATCCTCGTCAAACCCGATGACAGTGATCTCGCCAAGTTTACCGGCGGCCTGTAGGGCCTCATAGATCTTGGGCGGGTTGTATGAGTAAAAGCCGACCATGCAGTCGATATCGGGACTGGCAGCCAAAACATCATCAACGTTTGAGCGTGCACGGGCAAAATCTACATCGTCGCCGCGCACGTCCAGCAGTTCGATACCAGAACCCTCAACGGCCTGGCGAAAACCTGCGATACGCTCGATTGCGTTGTCGGCCCCCAAGAACCCGACAAAGCCCATGCATTTTCCCCCATCGGGCATCGCTTCAAGGGCAATTTCGCCCGCCTGAACACCGGCTAGCGTATTGGAAGAGCCAAGATAGGCAATGCGGTCACTGGTGGGGGCATCACTATCGGTGGTGAACAAAGGGACCTGACCGGCAATACGGTTGAATGCATCCACTGAGTTCTTTGGATCGGCCGAGGAGATCATAATCGCATCGGTACCGGCGGCAACAAGATCATCCATCAGCGCGTTTTGCAGCGCTGCAGTACCCTGGGCGGGATAGCGAAACTGTAGGTCGTAGTCGGGCAGTTCTTGCTGGGCCCTGTTCACGCCGGCTTCGGCGAGCTTCCAGAAATCGGACGCAGCGTTGACCACAAAGGCGAGCTGGGGCTTGTCCTGTGCTAGCGCAGGACCCGTGATTGCTGCAGCAAGAACGGCAACAGACAATGCAAATTTGAAGTTCATTCCTAACCTCCCAAATCGGCGACCAGTGGACATGCTCCGCTGGTCGTCATTTCTCCAATTGACCCGTCCCGCATTCATTTGCGTGAACGGTCGTACATATCCCTGGACGCCCGATCACACCGTGGCGCTGATAGCCACGCGCATCGGATCGTCTTGGATATTGCTGTTTCGAACCAGGCACTTCCGGATCATCCCGGGTACCAGACGGTTCGCGGATCATTGTCGGCGCGGACATAGCTCCACGCCTTTTCGATAAGGTGTTTGGTGTCCACGAGCGGATGCCAGTCAAGCAGCAGGCCGGCCTTGGCATTGCTGAGCCAATTGGAGAAATAGGGCGTAGCAATATCGGTTACGGGCAATTGGCGCGTCGCTTTCAGATGCGCTGCGATCTCAGCGTAATCGACCGGCCGGTCCATCGATATATTGAACAGCTGCCCCTTGGCCGCCGGGTTATCCAGCGCTGCAAGAATTGCGCTGACGAGGTCGCTGACATGCACGAAATTGCGTCTCAGAGGCGCACCATCTTGACCGCGCAGCAAAGGAATTGCCCCATCAGCGATATGGCGGCTGATCTCGGCTTGTGGCAGAAGGTCCTTCCAGGACGGCCCCCCAAACTGAGCCTTAAAGCTCAGCACATGCCGGAAATCGTCTTTCTCCATGATCCATGGCGCGCGAAGGCAGCAGCCATTAATGCCGTACTGGAACTGGTATTGTTCCAGCATGACCTCTTCAATGACCTTGGTTACCGCATAGCAGCCCGGGTAGGCGCGACGGGGCGCGCTCTCGGTGATCGGGTCGCGATAGTCATGGAAGATGTGGCCCACAGAGCAGTCTCCACCCATGAGGATGAACTGGTTTGCACTCTTAGAGCTGCGAAAAGCCTCAAGCAGGTTGAACATGCCTTTGACCCCGACATCCATCGCCAGGTCCGGGGATTCCTTGACTGCGGCCAGGTGCAGGACGTGGGTTACCTCCGACATCGCGGCCGCGACGTCCTCGCGGTCTGAAAGCGAGCCGCGAACGGACTCGACGTTGTCCATTTCAAGCATGCGGTTGTGGCACAAGGCTCTAACGGACCATCCAGCAAAGCGCTCGGCGCTCAGAAAGGCAGGCAGAAAATTTGAACCCACTTTTCCGGTCGCCCCGGTAATCAAAAGTTTCATTGCACTAGTCCTTGGTCCACGGCCGTCACCCGCACAGGTTCGACGTGTCATGGCCATCAGTCTGTTGGCAGGTTTGGGTGCGGGGCTTGTCGAGGGCATAGCACCCAAAGCGCCATGCCCTCTCACCCTTGGGCGAGTGTCGCGTGTCCGGTCCGCCCCGATTTACTGGGCGCAGAAACCCGGCTCTTCGTGGGTGCACACGTCAAGTCCCGTGTAGATCGGATCTTCAACCGCCTCGCCATTGATGAGTTGGATCATGACGTCAGGAGCGCGCTGACCCATTTCAAAGGGTCGCTGGCCGATCTGGGCATGGCTGCGGCCTTCATTAAAGGCTTGGACCTGTGGTGGCAGGGTATCGCCCGCCACAATGATCAATTCGTTGCTCTCAAGGCGGTCCATGACCTGATCGGTGACTTGCGCATAGGCCTGGGGCGCAAACTGAGCCCAGCCGCCGATCAAGATGAAGGCATCCAGGTCCGGATTGGCGGTGAATACGTCCGCCATTTGCTGGTTGGCCAAGTCGATCTGATCATTGGTAAAGACCGGACATCCTTCGATTTCGCTCCAGCCGCCTTCTCCGCTCAGCCGATCGGTACCCTCTGTGCCAGCGATAGTGTCGCGGAAACCGGCGGCGCGAGCATTGATGTTGTCGGCGGCGACGTTGCCCAATTGCAGGCAGATCGTGCCGCCTTCTGGTTTGAGCCGTTGGGCCTGTTCGGCCATCATCACGCCCATCAAGTAATTGTCAGTGCCCAGGAACGTGGCGCGCAGGGAACGATCGGCTTCCGAAAGATCAGCGTCCACCGTCATTACCGGGATATCGGGGGCGATCTCCCGCAGACGGTTGGCCATGGCGGGCGCGTTGGACGGGGAAATGGCAATGGCATCCACGCCCCGCGTGATCAGGTCATCCACGAGCTGGACCTGGCCGGCCTCATCGGCGCTTGACGCCGGGCCGGTGTATAGGCACTCAAAATCAGAGTCCGGATTGTTGGCTCCCCAATCCTGACACCCCAGGTTGATCTGCTCGAAAAATGGATTATCCAGCCCCTTGACCACGATGGCCAGGGTTCTTTTGTCCTGGGCAAGCGCCCCAGGGGCGACTAGCGCGAGTGTAACGGCAATAGCCGAAATTTGACGTACGTACCTCAACTTGAATCATCCTCCCAGTGTTGTACCCAGCCGCGCCCAATCCTTGGGACAATGGCCAGGATGAATTGCCGCTTTCGGGGTGTCCGTGCGCGGCAAAATGGTCCAATCGGCCCGGCTTCGCATTATCGCGCATTATTAGCGATCTTGAGCGGGTACGATTGATTATATAATATGCTAATATTATCGTTCTGCCTCTGATCGTCAAGCCCAATATTCGACATCGGGGGCCGAAAGGTATGTAGCTCTCCGCGCTGTGGCAGTGATAACGTGTGGTTGGTAGGGTCGCAGCGAGTTGAGTTCGGCCCGGCACCTGCAGGGCTGATTACGAGGGGCAAAAATGAGCGCACTCAGACTTGATAATATTAGTAAAAACTTTGGCGCAATTCACGCATTGGACAATGTATCTCTGGCCATTGAGCCAGGAGAGGTGGTTGGGCTGATGGGAGACAACGGCGCGGGGAAATCCACACTCGTTAAAGTCATTGCAGGAAACTTCGCACCCACATCAGGTCAGATCTTTATTTCCAATAAGCCTGCTGAATTTCACAAGCCGCTTGACGCGCAGCGGGCGGGAATCGAAGTCGTGTACCAGGACCTCGCGATCTGCAACAATCTCTCGGCCGCCTCCAATGTGTTTCTTGGCCGTGAGATGACCAAGCCGTTCGGGCCAATCCGCATCGTGGACTATGCCGGGATGCGCGCAAAATCAGCGCAGCTTTTCGAACGCATCAAATCGGAAACCCGGCCACGGGACCTGGTCCGGCGCATGTCGGGAGGACAACGTCAGGCCGTCGCGATTGCACGTACCCTGCTTTATGACGCCCGGATCGTGCTGATGGACGAGCCAACCGCCGCAATTTCGGTCCGCCAGGTTGCCGAAGTCCTCAAGCTCATCCGCTACCTCAGCGACCAGGGCATTGCAGTGGTTTTGATCAGCCACCGCATGCCGGACGTTTTCGAGGTCGCCGACAAGATTGCGGTGCTGCGCCGCGGGCGCCTGGTCGCAAGCAAGAAGGCGAGCGAATCTTCGCCCGAGGAAGTAACCGGGCTGATCACCGGCGCCATCGAGGCAGCCTGAACCAAGAGCTAAAATTCCGCTCCCAATTCCGCTGTTGCAAAAGACAGTCGTGGAGCGATCCGGGGAGAAAATATGTCCAATAGCAACGCTATCCACCAGGTGATTGATCGCTCCGAGCATAAGGACGCGCTCACGCGTCTTGCCAGCCACCAAACCTTCTGGGTGTTCATCGCCGCCCTCCTGGCGTGTCTCGCACTCACGATATTTACCGACACGTTCGCGACCGAACGCAACATCTTCAACGTCACCCGCAACTTCGCGTTCGTGGGAATTATCGCGCTCGGCATGACCGCGGTAATTGCCTCTGGCGGGATCGATCTTTCAGTCGGCTCCACGGTTGCGCTTTCGGCAATGGCGGTGGCCGTTCTGATGTCGTCCGGCTTGCCGATTTGGGTTGGCATCCCGGCAGCCCTGCTGGTGGCAGCGCTCGTGGGCATGGTCAACGGTGCGCTCATTGCCTATGCCGGCATGCCCCCCTTCGTTGTGACATTAGGCATGCTCTCAGTGGCGCGTTCACTGGCGATGGTGCTGTCCAACAACAAGATGATTTACGAATTTGGCCCCGACCACGCCCTGCTGTTGCAGCTCGGCGGCGGCGCCACCTATGGCATACCGAACCCTGTAATCGTGCTCGTTGTTCTAACAGCTCTTACCGCGTTTCTTTTTAGATGGACGCGCTGGGGCCAACATCTTTTCGCAATTGGCGGCAATGAACAGGCTGCCAAGCTGACAGGAATACCCGTCAAGCACCTTAAAATCTCGGTCTATGTATTTGCCGCGCTCATGGCTGGCATTACCGGGGTTCTGGAAGTCGGCTGGCTCGGCGGCGTCACCACAAATCTCGGTCAGGCGATGGAACTTACCGTCATAGCGGCTGCGGTTATCGGAGGAGCCAATCTTGCTGGCGGTGTTGGAACGGCCTTTGGCGCAGTTGTCGGTGCGCTGCTGATCGAGGTGATCCGCAATAGCCTCATTTTGTTGGGCATCAGCACTTTTTGGCAGGGCGCCTTTGTCGGCACCTTCATCGTAATTGCAGTGGCCTTTGACCGCTTTCGCAATTTTCGCTCATCGGAATAACCGCCACCCACGCAACAAGCGCCTCGCAGGACGCACGTATCACTCGGCAATTTCTCAGGCGCTTTGGCGCGATCAACCGAACTGGGCGACGTCTTGCGAGGCTGTATCAGTCGATTCACGCGCGATTAATTCGCACGTGATTTTGGTGCGCGTCGGGGAAAGTTCCAGCCCCCCGACAGTATCGAGCAAAATTTCGGCGGCCGAGCGGCCCATTTCGTAAAGCGGCAGCACGAGCGTTGACAGCGGCGGGTGCAGGTACTGGGCAATTTCACGATCATCAAACCCGATTACCGCGACATCGTCGGGCACGACCAACCCCAATTCCTTGAGCGCATCAAAACATCCCAAGGCCGTCAGATCATTCGCGCAAAAAATTGCGTCTGGCCGATTATCTAGCTTCATGAGCTCATGCGTCATCTCGTACCCGGCTGAGGGCTCCCAGTTGCCCGGCCGCACCAGCGCGGGGTCGAATGGGATGTCATTGCTGGCCAGCGCTTGCTTGTATCCTTTTAGCCGATCACGCGCCGCATCCACTCCGTCTTGTCCATTGATGAACCCGATCCGCCTCCTGCCCATCGCCAACAAGTGCTCGGTGGCTGTCCTTCCTCCGATCAAGTCTCCTGGCAGAACGGAATGGAACTTGCGCTCGTCGTCATAACAATTGACCAAAACAAGACGCCGGCTGGCAAGCAATGGCGGCACCTGAACCCGCCGCGTGAGGATTGTCCCATACAGTACGCCGAGAATGGGAAGGCTGCCCAGTCCCGAAAGGATATTGGTCACGGCGTCGGCATCGCCGTGACTGACCGCTAGCAATACGCTGATGCCATATTCCAGTGCTTTGTCTCTGGCACCCTCGAACGCCAGCGACATCCACGGATCGGTGGATGTCTCGTCAGCGATGAAAACGATCGTTGACTTTCCATCCGGAGCCGCACGAGAACCTCGGCGGACAAATTTATAGTCCAGCTCCCGGGCGGCGTCGAGAACCTTTCGACGGGTATGATCAGCGAGTCTCGCACCCTTGCTGCCGCTTAGGACGAGTGAAACTGTGGCTTGGGAGACACCCGCTGCGGCCGCAACGTCCATCATAGTGGCTCGCGCCCCCCCCGGTTTCTTATTGGATTTCGACATCAACTCCGTCGCGCTGCTAGAATTGGGATCAATTTGGTCTGGCTCCATCACGTTCGTATAGCACTATTTCGAGCGTACCCGGCAATTGCGCGGTCGCCAGTGAGCAAAGCAGAAACAAAGCCTCGCTCCCGACTCGATCAGTGGTCTGATCTCTGGATCGGCCATACCGGAAGCTGGTAAGCGAAAAGGCAGGTAAACCATCGGGGGCAGAGGAAACGCTGCCCCCATTTCTTCGTCCTTCAATGAGTAACAGTATGCTGTCTCGCCGCCCGTTGCCTACTTCGGCCAACACCCACGCTTTATATGGCTCGGTCTGGCAGGCTGCCTTACCTTTGATGGTCTTGGCGCTAGGCCACACAATCTCCAACCTCGTGCGAACGCTTCCGGCGGTCTCTGCTGATCTGGTCGCTCAGGACCTGATGGTATCCGCGGGCGATATCGCAGCAATGACCGGATTTTATCATTTGGCGTTCGCTGCCGGACAGATTCCGGTAGGGGTTGCCCTTGATCGCTACAGCGTCAAAGCGGTCGTCAGCACCCTCCTGGGCATCGTTGTCGTAGGGTCGGTTTTTGCTGCGCTCGTGCAAGGGCCGGCAGGCTTTGTCACAACGCAGATTGTTCTGGGCATCGGATGTTGTGGCATGCTCCTGTGTCCCCTCACTTATGCCGCACGAACGACCGACCCGAGCCGGTTTGCCCTCTGGTCAGCCGTGATTTTGGCGATCGGCAACACCGGCATGGTGATTTCGGCAAGCCCGATGGCATGGCTCATCGAGCAGTACGGCTGGCGACTAGCCTATGGTTTGCCCGCACTGTTTGCGCTGATCGTGCTCGTCACTGTGCAGCTGACCATTCGGCCGGTGCGCGCATCGCACGAACTGCCCGCCAGCGTGGGTTCGGAAATTAGAGAAGTGCTAAAAATTGGCATTTCGCCAGTACTTCGCGGTGTTATCGTCCTCGCCTTTGTATCTTTTGCGGTCATGATCGGCGTCCGCGGCATGTGGGGCGGACCCTGGCTGATGGGGGCCAAGGATATGGCTAGGGTCTCGGCAGGCAATGTATTGCTTGTCTTGACGCTCATGCTGATTGCCATGCCGATGATCGTTGGACTCATCGAAAGACGTTTTGGCCGCAGTTACATGTTGTTGGCGGTTGGCCATGTGCTGGCCGGTGTGGCCCTTGTTCTGCTTCCGGCCGGGGCAGAAAACGGCTTGCTTGCGCGCGTGATGGGCGTTGACGTTCTCTCGGCAAGCTTTGATATCACTTTGATTATTGCATTCGGTGTCGTGATTTCGGTTCAGCCACTCTTGTTCGCGCTCGGACGCGCCTCCGTCGAACCCCGGCATGCCGGCAAGGCGCTTTCCGCGGTCAACCTGTCATTCTTTGTCGGGGCGGCCATTGTTCAGGCGGCATCAGCTCCAGTGAACGCCTCATTTGGTCTGGCGGGGGTCCTGGTGTTTTTAGGTGTACTCAGTATGCTGGGTGGATTGGCCTTCTGGTTCCTGCGAAAAATTGGGGCCGAAGATGTCCGATGACTTGGGCAGAGGAAAAATCGTCTTGCTCACGAGACCGCACGGCCAAGCATACGGCATGATGAATCGGTCCGGAAGCTCGGATTGGCTGCCTATAACGAGCCGATAGTGGAAATCGAACCAATTTCCGGACCGATGGGATGGTCATCCAACCTTGCAGCGGTTGTGGTTACCTCGCCAAATGGGGCACGATGTTTGGAAGGCGTCGCCGGTCTTGGCGAAACCCTTATCCCAGGATTTGCGCAAGCGGCTTGTCGAGGCCGTTGAAGAGGGCAGTTCGGCGCGGGCGGCGGCTGCGCGCTTTCAGGTGAGCCCTGCGGCGGCGGTCAACATCGTCCGGCGCGCCCGCACCTGGATGACCCGGACATCCACGCCGTCTTCCAGTAGATGGGTGGCAAAGCTGTGCGTTACGCAATCTGCTAAACGAGGCAGTTGCTTCCCGCTGCGCGGAATGATCTCAGCCACGTCCCGGCAGGGACGGCTCGGTGCGTTCGGTAAGGAACGCTGTCGGGTGAATGTCGGCAAATTCATCGGAGGCAGCGCAACTGTAAAATCAGGCAGGGGCAGGCGTTCCTTCGTGCCGATTGAACATCTCGCCTGTTTGAAGCATGGTATGCATGATCACTGCCAACTTGCGCGCCAGGGCGACGGCCGCTCGCTTGAAGCCAAGCCGTTCTTTCAGGCGCAAAGCCGAGACTCGCAAGGTGCTGTTATCCCTCGACCGGTTCAGAAGGACGGCGGCCGCCTCGTATAACAGACCGCGTAGATGACTGTCGCCACGACGAGAGATATGGCCGTCATGATCAATCTCGCCTGACTGGTAGCGCCTCGGGGTCAATCCCACCCATGCGCCCACGGCGCGAGAATTTCTGAAGTTCGCCGGGTCCTCCACGGCGGCAACGTAGGCGGAAGCTGTGACGGTGCCTACACCGGGCACTGACATCAGCAGGCGACAACGTTGGTCTTCACGTGCCATCGCGACGAGCTGTTTGCTCAACTCAGCTGCCCGGTATCGAATATCACTCCAGGCCTGAAGCATTGGCACAACGATGCGCGCCAGCGCTTTTTCACCTTGCAGAAGGTCGCGAACATTGCGCTCGAATACGCTACCCGCGCCTTTAGGCACAACGAGGCCAAAGGTCTTCATCAACCCATGAATTTGGTTGGACATCTGCAGACGCATCTTGAGAAGATGGTACGTGCGGTAATCAACGTGCGGATCAACATGCTGTCGAACCCTTTGACCCGAACCTCTCGATAGAACCCCACCTCGGCAAGATGTGCCAGGCCATCGGCATCGTTCGCATCGGTCTTGTTTACCGCCATGTCGAGCGCGGCCTTGGCATGCCGCGCATCGATACAGATCGCCGGCAGGCCCTCTGCCGTCAGCGCATGGTAGAACCATACCGACAATGGTCCCGTCTCGAACACGACCCGCCGGGCATACGGCGCGCGCTTGCGGATCACTGCGGCAATCAGTTGCGGATCGGACGCGCACTTGCCCCGCCAAATCCTATTGCCGTCCTTCCGGATCGATACTGCCGTCTCTTTCATGGATACGTCGAGACCGATATAGTGCTGCATGGCTGTCCTCCGTTCGATGCCTGGGCCCGGTTCTCATCGTGAGCCCGTACTTCATCCTACCGGGGGACAGCCAGCTGGCCAGACATTCCAACATCGCCGCCATATCAAACGGTGGCCGCCGCTCCCCGCGATTACATCATGTTCGTTCACCCCACCCCATAGCGTTCGTTGCAGTCCACTAGCCCATCCCGAATCTGCTATCGGTTGCCTCAAAACGGATTGGCGACGGAAAGAGACCGACCATGAGACCGAACCTAAGGGCAAAAGCTATCTCCGTCTGCGACGATAAGATCGTGAAGAAGGGTGAAGGCGTCGGATTGTCATTCTACGCGTTCTTTGCGAACAAGAATGATAACCCTGATCTTCTTATGGAAGCTGCTGAATGGTGGATAAAAACCCATGGCCTGGATCACTTCGAAAAAGCGATCAAAATCCGTGAGATGATCAACGCCGGGCGATAAGAAATGGCTCACCAGGATAGGTCACCGAGCATGAGAATCCATCTGATTCGTCACGGTGCACCCGATTGCCCGCCACAGCCATCGCTATCAAGCAAGGAGTATCGCGGTTGGATGGACGCCTACCGCGCTGCGGGCATCATCGACAATCCTCCCGACTCTCTCAGAACGTGGTTGAAGGCAACTGGGGTGCAAAGCGTGTTTTCCAGTGTTCTGCCGAGATCCGTCCAGTCGGCGAGGGCCCTGGTAGGGTCGGAATATGTGCGAAGCTCAGCCTTGTTCAACGAAGCCGCTATCACAATCCCCCCGCTCTCGTTCCGCATGAAATCTTCTTTTTGGACCACTCTGGGCCGGATTATTTGGTTATGCGGCGGGGCTGCCGAGGAGCATGTTGCGGAATGCCAAGTGCGCGCACGTGCAATCGCAGACGTGTTGATGGAAGCCGCATCCGAATCTGAAACGGTCCTGATGGGTCACGGCTGGATGAACCGGATGACCGGGAAAGAACTGCGCAAAAGGGGATTTGAACGACTTACAGTCACGGGAAACGGCTTTTGGTCTCGCGCCAGTTTTCACAAACCCTCCCAAGCGTTTGGAAACGCATAGAGGGTGACAAGAGCTGCCAGACTGCAACGCACCGCAATCTGACCACGGGTCGCCGGCTGCCGCGACCACCGGCCTGGTTCTGGTGCACGAGCGGCTCGAGGGCTGCAAGTTCGTCTGGCCTCAGGTTCGCAATGGCGTTTTGACGCTTTCTCCCTCCCAGTTTTCTGCTCTGTTCGAGGGCATTGACTGGCGCATGGTGCGCCCGGAAGCCGAGCGTCGACCAACGGTGGCCGGATAGCTGCGGCTCAATGACTCAGGACGCTTTCGGCGATGGCGTCAGGGGCATTGTTGTGCATGATCAAGGTCATGACCGACGCCGCCCTTGCCCAAGAAAACGCCCGCCTCAAGGCGCGCCTCGCCGAGACCGAGGCTGCCCTGGCGGATGCCGTTGAGGCGCAGCGCCGGCTCGAGAGCATCATCAGCGAACTGCGCCGTGATCGGTTCGGGGCGCGCTCGGAAAAGCTCGATCCAGAGCAGTTCAATCTCCCTCTCGAAGACGTCGAGATGGCCCAGGGCATTCTCGATGCAGCTCAGGAGAAGGCCCAACGCGCCCTCAAGGGGGAGAAGGCCGCTCCCAAGCCTTCAGTCAAACGCGATCGCGGCCATCTCCCGGCACATCTGCCGCGGATCGAGAGGGTCATCGAGCCGACCAGCACGCTGTGTCCATGTGGCTGTGGTGAGATGGCACGGATCGGCGAGGACGTTTCGGAGCTGCTCGATATCGTGCCGGCCCAACTGCGTGTCCTGGTCACTCGGCGCCCGCGCTATGCCTGCCGTCGCTGCTCGGGTTCTGTTGTTCAGGCCCATGCACCCGAATACGTTGTTCCGGGTGGATTGCCGACCGAAGCTCTGATCGCCCAGGTCATCGTTTCCAAATTCGGCGATCATCTCCCCTTTTACCGACAGGCCGACATCTATACGCGTCAGGGGGTCGATCTCGACCGGGCAACGCTGGGCAATTGGGTGGGGCGAGCCAGCTTCCATCTCAAGCCGATCGTCGAGCATATGCGCTCCCATCTCCGAGACGCCGATCGCCTGTTCATGGACGAGACCCGCGCGCCGACCCTTGATCCTGGACGAGGACGAACCCGAACCAGCTATTTCTGGGCTGTCGTGCGCGATGATCGCAGTCACGGCGCCGCCGGGCCGCCCATTGTGATGTTCCACTACGCCCGAGGGCGCGGAGCCATCCATGCAAAATCCATCCTCGAAGGCTATCGCGGGCGTTTCCTGCAGTGCGATGGCTATGAGGCCTATGACAAGCTCACCGCCATCGATCGTCCCGAGGGAGGGTGGCAGCTGGTGCGCTGCTGGACCCATGTCCGGCGCCGCTTCATCAAACGACTTCAAAACGATGGTTCGCCCATTGCCGAACAGGCGCTGCGCCATATCGGTGAGCTCTATGCCGTAGAACAATCGGTCCGGGGATTTGCGCCCGAGGTTCGCCTTGCTGCCCGCCGCGAACTCTCGGCTCCCATCACTGCCGCGTTCCGTCCATGGCTCGAGGCCCAGCTCTCGCGCATCCCCAGAACCTCGACGCTGGCCGAAGACATTCGCTACACCTTGAGCATATGGCCTGATCTCATCCGGTTCCTCGACGATGGCCGGCTCGAGCTGGACACCAACCCGGTCGAGAACCAAATTCGGCCCCTCGCATTGACCAGAAAAAATGCGTTATTCGCTGGAAACGACGTCGGCGCCGAGAACTGGGCGCTGCTCGCTTCGCTCGTGGCTACCTGCAAAATGAGCAACGTAAATCCCGTCGACTATATCGCCGACACCCTCCGAGCCTTGCTCGACGGCCATCCGAAAAGCCGTATCGAAGAGCTCATGCCATGGGCCTTCAGAAAAGCGTCAAGCCTCGCCGCATAGGGGAGCTAGAAAGCGCTTACACATCATCTGAAAACGGCGTCATCGGGACGTGCGCAGCGAGAATTAAGTGTCCGTCAAACCTATCCAAGTGCGGCTCCCCCGGATGAACGCGGCGTCCCAATGTTCCGATTGCCAGTTTAGTCGCTTTAAGGAATTTCCAGAGCAAAGGGCACAGTGATAACGTCGCCCCCGCCAACAAATTCCACCCAAAGCGCGTAGGCACCCGCTGCAGGAGGTGTGACATGAATGGCCATAGTCGATGAGACAGATCCGACAGCTTCAGCCGCGCCATGCATGGCGTGCTCATCATGGTCCATGGTTCCCTCAGCGCCCATCCCGGCTTCATCGCCCTCAACGTTCGCTTCCTCCGCTCCCGAAGGCATTTCGTGTTCAACAGGTTCGTTTGACGCTGGGTGGTGACTGTGTGCGTGCTCGTGGTACTCGACTGTCTCGGCGTGATGCCCATTCCCGTTGGGCCCGTCGGTCATAGCGTGAGCGTGGACGTAGGCAAGATCTTGGGCACGAACGAAAACAGCGTGCGCGGCAACTCCCAGATAAGGTTCAAGATCGGAGGCGGGCTGGCCGTCCTTTTCAACGGCAAGGGTGATCATCCCCTCCTTGCCGGCCTCCAGATCGGGCGCGCTTAATGTCACCCTATATCCTTGATCAGACGAGACAATCGGCCCATCTTTCACATCGACTGGCGGGGAGCCCAACAGCGTATCGGCTTGGGTGTCCAGATTCCCATTTTCTCCGACCTGCAGCTCGAAGCGCAACACCTGCTGGCCCAAGCCGGAGGGGGCTGCATCGGTATAGATGTGGTACCGGCCCGGTTCGGGAAAGTGAAGTTCGGTTGTAAAACGGCCGTCATCGCCGGCCGCCTTTACGTGTTCGTGAACAAGGTGAGACAGACCAGCATCGGTCGCGAGCAAGTGCAGCTCCTGGGTGAGCTCGACCTCGTATTGGGTGACTCGCTCACCAGTGTGGATGTCAGAATAAGACAGCTCGATGTGTCGAGACAATGGCCCGGTCTCGCTGACAACCATTTCTCCCGAGACCGCCGGTTGAACATTTGGCAGGGCAAAGCTGCCTTCCAGGATCTGATCTTGCGCCAGAGCGGGACCGACCCCTAGAACAGCGATAACCGCAAGACGCGTGGCAGGGACGAGTTGAGGGCGTTTCATGGTGTCTTTCCTTGTTTGGGACTGAAGCTCTTTGGAAGCGGGAGGTTCGTTGGCACCTGACAGTCAAAGCGATTGGGGAGCCGGGCAAGTGCTGGCACAGCCTTTGCCATCAGATAACGCCCAAGGCACGCATCGCCTCGGCAACCCTGACAAATCCAGCTATGTTGGCGCCCAGCACGTAATTGCCGGGGGCGCCGTACTCCTCTGCAGTGCTGGCGCAGGTGTCGTGGATTGCCCGCATGATCTCGGACAAACGCGCCTCGGTCTTGTCAAAGGTCCAGCTGTCGCGCGAGGCATTTTGTTGCATCTCGAGGGCTGATGTCGCGACACCTCCCGCATTGGCTGCCTTGCCAGGCCCGAACATGACGCCGGCGTGTTCAAATATGCGTATCGCTTCGGGCGTGCACGGCATATTCGCCCCTTCTCCCACGGCAACGACACCATTGGCCACCAATGTCTTGGCATCCTTGCCGGTCAGCTCATTCTGAGTCGCCGAGGGCATGGCCACGTCACACGGGATATCCCAGATCGACCCTTCCCCTGACTTGACGAAAAGGGCTCCGTGGGTTTCCCCTTTGAGCGCAACATAGTCGGCGATCCGACCGTGACGGATTTGTTTGACTTCCTTGAGAAGGGCGAGGTCAATGCCGTCTTCGTCAACGACATAACCAGAACTGTCGGACACTGCGACAACTTTGCCACCGAAGGACTGAACCTTTTCCACGCTGTATGTTGCAACGTTGCCCGAGCCCGACACCACCACGGTTTTGTCCTCAAAGCTCAGCCCACGAGTGGCAAGCATGGCGCGTACAAAGTAGGTGTTTCCATAGCCAGTGGCTTCGGTCCTGGCTCGCGATCCGCCGTAAAACAGAGCCTTGCCAGTCAGCACACCGGCTTCATAGCGGTTGGTGAGCCGCTTGTAGCAGCCGAACATATAGCCAATCTCTCGCCCCCCCACACCGATATCGCCTGCCGGAACATCAATGTACTCCCCGATGTGGCGGTGCAACTCGATCATGAAAGATTGGCAGAACCGCATGATCTCGCCATCCGAGCGCCCTCTTGGATCAAAGTCCGAACCACCCTTGCCACCGCCAATCGGCATTCCGGTGAGCGCGTTCTTAAACGTCTGTTCAAAGCCAAGGAATTTGATGATCCCCAGATTGACCGAGGGATGAAACCGAATGCCACCCTTGTAAGGGCCAAGTGCGGAATTGAACTGGACCCGAAAGCCACGATTGATCTGCACCGAGCCTTGATCGTCCACCCAGGGGACCCGGAAAATGATCTGCCGTTCAGGCTCGCAAATGCGTTCGATCAGCGCGTGCTCGAGATAATGGGGATGTTTTGCAATTACCCTGCCCAGACTTTCAAGCACCTCTCGAACCGCTTGTTGGAATTCAGGTTCCCCGGGGCTGCGTCCCAGCACCTGCTCAAGGAGCGGCTCTAACTTTTCGTCGATCATCGCTTACTCCGACTTTGACGCCGCGCTCATGAAAAAGGGATCTGCTCGACCCGGGCTCAGCTTATGTTCCAACGCGCAAGGGCTGCACAGCTATTGCCCCACGAATGCCAGAGCCTCGCACCATTCTCTTTGCGCCAGCGCAAAGATTGAATTGACCGACCAAACCGTGGCGATGGGTAGCGTCAAAGCCATAGCCTGCAATATCAAAGCGTGACGGCGCTGCCTTTATCCCGTGCTGGCGCCCTGGCATGCCGGTCGCGCTGATTGCGCGTACTTGCCCAGAACCCCTCCAGTGTATTTTGGAGCCGGTCGGCGCCAGACCGCTCGCCGCCGTTGCAGCTCTTGATCCTCGACGTCGAGCTCGAGCAATCGCGCCTTGGCGTCAATGGTGATGAGATCGCCCTCTTGCACCAGAGCAATCGTCCCACCCTCGAACGCTTCGGGCGCGACATGGCCCACAACCAGCCCCCATGTTCCGCCCGAGAACCTGCCATCGGTAATCAGTCCAACGCTCTCGCCCAGCCCCTGCCCCACCAAGGCCGATGTGGGCGCAAGCATTTCGGGCATGCCCGGTCCTCCACGAGGCCCCAGATACCGCAGGACCACAATATCGCCGGCCGATATTTTGTTGTCGAGAATGGCGCCTAGGGCCGATTGTTCGTCGTCAAATACGCGGGCTGGACCTTTGAGAACGGTTTTAGATAGGCCAGAAATCTTGGCGACTGCTCCATCGGTCGCGAGATTTCCTTTCAAAACGGCCAGGTGCCCCTCTGGATAGAGTGCTGCGTCCAGGGAAGTTATGACATTTTGCCCCCGAGGCGGTGCCGCGGGCACCAGCTCGAGTTCCTGCGCCAATGTCCGGCCAGTGATCGTGAGGCAATCCCCGTTCAGCTTGCCCGCATCAAGAAGCATCTTGAGCACCTGCGGAACGCCCCCAGCCTGGTGTAGGTCAACTGCCATATATTGGCCAGAAGGCTTGAGGTTGCAGATGATCGGAATCCGCTTGCGAACCGTTTCGAAGTCATCGAGTTCCCATTCCACCCCCGCTGCACGAGCAATCGCCAAATAATGTAGGACTGCATTAGTGGAACCCCCAGTTGCCATGACCAGTGCAACCGCGTTCTCGATCGATTCGCGTGTCACGATGTCGGACGGCTTGAGCCCGTTTCTGACCGCTCTTGCCAAGGTCCGAGCGGATCGATCTGCAGACGCACGCTTTTCCTCATCCGGATTGGCCATGCTGGAGGAGCCAAGCAACGACATCCCAAGCGCTTCAAAAGAGCCCGCCATGGTGTTGGCCGTATACATCCCGCCACAGGACCCGGTGCTAGGACATGCATTGCGTTCAATTCCCTTGAAATCCTCCTCACTCATCGTCCCTGCCATATAAGCACCAACAGCCTCAAAGGCAGAGACAATGGATAGGTCCTGGCCCTTCCATCGGCCAGGCTTGATCGTCCCCCCATAAACATAGATGGAGGGAACATTGGCTCGAAGCATCCCGATCATGCCCCCAGGAAGGTTCTTGTCACACCCGCCCACGACCAGCACGCCGTCCATCCACTGACCTTGCACCGACAATTCTACGCAGTCGGCAATCACTTCGCGGGAGACCAAAGAATACTTCATTCCCTCGGTGCCCATGGCCATACCGTCCGAAATGGTGGGGACGCCAAAAATTTGGGGGTTGGCTCCTTCTTGCTTGATGGCTGCTGCCGCTGCATCAACAAGGCTCTGAAGGCCCGCATTGCACGGGGTGATCGTGGAATGGCCATTGGCAATGCCAACAATAGGTTGATCGAAATCTTTCTCCTCATAGCCCAGAGCATAAAACATGGCTCGGTTGGGTGAACGCGCGATGCCGTGGGTGATATGACGGGAGCGATCATTATGGGCCATTGGGTCCTCCTTGGCAGACTGTGAGACACCTTGATGGTGAGGTAACGGTGAGCTTTCTGGTTTGGTTCGACAGCGCGGACAGTGCGAGCCCGTGTTGGTCCAGACCGCGGGCCGATCTGACCGAGGGCCGAGCGCCCAATCGCCGCTTAACCCGCTAGCGTCATATCGATGTCGCGCTGCTTGTTAAGCAGCACTGAATGGGTGGAACGAAACACCCACCCGGCACAGTTGCACAAAGCACATGGCAAAAATGGCAACCCTCGATCCACCAGGGTTGGCCATCTCAAGCGGCTGCAGCGCGGGCAATTTCCATCCGCCAGCAAAAAAGAGTGGCGTGAGGGCCCACGGGCGGGCCTGACCAGAGGGCGCGGGCTGGGCAAAATTGTAACGCCCCTCCACGTTCATCAGCCCAGTCGCAGCCAGCACACGGCAGTTGGCTGGCCGAAAGTGTGGTCTTGATCCCACCCTGGCCAGAGCAATTCACTGCTCGCCCGCCATGGATGCCCGCCCCGAAAAGGATGCACGCACTTCCCAATCGCGCTGTTTTTTGCCCGAAGGTAGCGAACCGAGTGGATCGGGCACGGGCATGACAACGCCACAACCCTCAACCCCTATTTATCAGTCGGGTCCAGCGTCCTTGGTCGAGATCAGAACTCGTTCCAATCGCTATCGATGGCGGCGTTACCCAAAGAGAGATGGGCGGCCGCCGCGTGTTTTCCATTGTGCTGGAGACCGTGCTTGTCGGTAGCGATGGGCCTGACCCGATCGGCACTGGCAACAGCAGGGGCCGGCTTGTGCGACTGGCTGGTCGCGGTCGCACCCTGGATACGGAAGATCTCCACGATCCGGTCGAGCGCAATTGCCTGCTCCTCGGTCTGGGCGATTGCGGCGTTGGTCTGTTCAACAAGTGCGGCGTTGTGCTGGGTCATCTCGTCCAACTGACGCACCGCGGCGTTGACCTCCTCGATCGAGGCGGCCTGCTCGCGGCTGTCACTGGCAATGGTCTGCATCTGCCCGGTGTTGGCCCGCGCTGCCTCGAGCATGGCCACAAGCTTTTCTGCCGCCTGCGCCACAAGACGTCTGCCGCCATCGACCTCATTGGCCGATTGCTCAATAAGCGTCTTGACCTCCGAGGAGGCTTCCGCCGCCGACTGCGCCAGCCGCCGCACCTCGACAGCCACCACCGAAAATCCCTTGCCCGCTTCCCCGGCCCGCGCCGCTTCCACAGACGCATTTAACGCCAAAAGATTGGTCTGGAAGGCAATGTCGTCGATAAGCTTGATGATGTCGGACACCTTGGCCGAGGATGTGGTAATCCGCTCCATGGCCGAGGTCGCCTCTTCCATCACCTGCCCACCCTCTTCAGCCGACTGGGTGACCGTGGCTGCGGTCTTTGAGGCTTCCAGGGCCCGCTTGGCGTTTTCCAGAACCGTCGCTGCCAGCTGCTCCATGGCCGCCGAAGTCTCCTCGATGGTCGAAGCCTGGCGCGTGGTGCGTTCGGACAGGTCATCGGCGCCCGACAGGATCTCCCCGGTCGCAATCTTTAGGTTCCTTGACGTGTCGCGCAATTGCGCCACCATATCGCTTAGACTTTGCGCAGTGCGGTTAAAGTCAGCTTTGAGCTCATGCCACTTGCTCGGCATATCTTGGGTGACACGATGGCAAAGATCTCCTGCCGCAAGCGCCGACAGACCCTGCGCCAAGACCGTAGCGGCCACTTGATCGGCTTGAGCCTCGCGCTCCTTTTCCTGGTGCGCTGTGGCCCGCTCTTGTTCGGCAGCCATCCGATCGGCGTCGTGACGCTGCCGGGCTTGGGTGGCTTGGGCTTCTGCGGCGCGTTTCTCGATCCCGGCTTGCTTGAAAACTAATACCGCCCGTGCCATGTCGCCGAGTTCGTTTTTTCCATCGGTGGCTGGGACCTCAACGCTGTCGTTACCCGCGGCAAGTTCGCTCATGGCGTTTGTCAGCGCATTGACGGGCCCGGTCACGGACCGGGTAATGGCAAAGGCCGCCCCACCCATGATGGCGACACCTGCCAACAACGCCGCGCCGAGTACTTTTACGTTGTCCCAGAACATATTGGTCAGATCGTCGATATAGACCCCTGTCCCTACGACCCAGCCCCACTCTGTGCCCTGAACGTGGGAAAGTTTGGGTTGAGCCAGATCACTGCCCGGCTTGGGCCACAGGTAATCGACAAAGCCGGAGCCGCTCGCTTGGACGGTCTTGACGAACTCGACAAACAACAGCTTGCCCTCAGGGTCCGCGTTGTTTGAGAGATCTTGTCCATTAAGCTCGGGCTTGAACGGATGCATTACCATCGTGGGGCCCATGTCATTGATCCAGAAATACTCGGTTCCGCTGTAGCGCATGGCTGCAATGGCAGCGATTGCCCGCTCTTGTGCCTCCGGCACGGTCAACTCCCCGGCCCCGGCGCGCGCTGCGTAAGCTTCAACCACCGCGGTTGCACTGTCGGTCAAGACCGACAGCATTGCCTTGCGATTTTCCACCATTCGCTGCTGAGTATTGTGCAGCGAGAAAACGGTGCCCGCGATCATCATGGCCAGCGCTAGCGCGCCCATGATCAACAGCTTTGTGGATATGCGCATGGCCATGATGAGATCCTTTGATATCTGCTCTTTGATGTTGTCCAACAGATGGAGTAAACAATGCACTAAGCAGATCAGCCGACAGTCCTGAAACCGCGAGACAAGCCCCGGTCCGCGCTGTAGAAATACGTATCGACACAGTGTCGCAGGGCTTTTGACTCGAAGTTGGTGGAAATCAGCTGGTTATCGATTGCCTCAAGGCCTTGGTTGCAGGCGGGTGGCGAAAATAAGCCGGTGTCTCTAATCTGGGCCATGGCGTGATCTCGTGCCGATGCTAGACCCCGGCTGGGTGGTTTTGAGATCACACCGAGATTGCACCCTTAAACCTTAACCGGCCCGCTCGATACGGCCGGTTTTTCGTTTGTGTTTGTGCCAGCTCAAAGTTCGATTGGCACGGGCTGGGTATTGAGAGGGCGAACATAACGTTCACCAAAACTCATGGAGACAAAAATGATCAGGACCGCTCTTACCGCCTTGATGCTCACGGTCGGGCTTGCTGGCGCCCCAGCATGGGCCGCCGATCACGAGGTTCAGATGCTCAATCGCGGTGATGCGGGGCCAATGGTGTTTGAGCCTGCTGGCATCAAGATCGAGCCCGGTGACACGGTAACCTTCGTGGCCACTGACCCCGGACATAATGCCGAGACCATCGCGGGCATGTTCCCCCAAGGGGCTGAAGCCTTCCGCACCACGATCGGGGAAACAGTCACCGTCACCTTCGATGTCGAAGGGGTTTATGGCATCAAATGCACGCCTCACTACGCCATGGGCATGGTGGCCTTGATCCAGGTTGGGGACGCGCCCGAAAATCTCGAGCAGGCAAAAGCAACCACGCTTCCTCCCAAGGCAAAGGAGCGATTTGAAGCAGCTTACCAAGAACTGGGGCTCTAGCTTCAAAAAAGGGGGCGCACAAATTACTGCCGCCCCCTTCTTAGCAAGGATGATCGATGCCCGAATTTGCGCTCGCACTCACACTATTTGTCCTGTCCCACCTCGTCCCATCGCTCCCAGGGGTGCGCGCGCGCATCATCGCCATAATCGGCCGCAAAGCCTATCTGATCGGCTACGCAACCCTGTCGGTTGTCCTTCTCGCTTGGGTCTTGCTTGCAGCCGTTTCTGCTCCCGTGTCGGTGTTGTGGATGCCAGCTGGCTGGCAGGCATGGATCACGCTGGTTGTTTCTCCCATCGCACTGTTTCTCATCATAGCCGGACTGATTTCACCCAACCCACTCTCTTTAAGCGCGCGGCGAAGTCAGCTTGGTGAGGCTGGTGCCGTAGTAACAATCACGCGCCACCCCGTGTTCTGGGGATTTGCCCTGTGGAGTGCATCTCATATTCCCCCCAACGGTGATTTGCGGTCACTTCTTCTATTTGGTAGCCTGACCATTCTGGCCGTCTCGGGTTTCTGGCTGTCTGTTGATTGTCGCTGAGAAGTGACCCGGGATTTTCACCGAGAATTGACCCGCCTCATGGATATGATTTGGGTTTGATCAGATGGTCAAGTCGGTGCTTTCTCCTTTTTGGCTTTGGTGGCTTGGGCCGAGCTGTTCCTGAACCGGAAGCTGTCGTTTCCGGTTTCGAGGATATGGCAGTGGTGGGTCAGGCGATCGAGGAGCGCAGTCGTCATCTTGGCGTCGCCAAACACGCTGGCCCATTCGGCAAAGCTGAGGTTGGTGGTGATGATGACGCTGGTGCGCTCGTAGAGTTTGCTCAGCAGATGGAACAGCAATGCCCCTCCTGATGCGCTGAAGGGCAGGTATCCAAGCTCGTCGAGAATGACCAGGTCGGAATGGATCAGCCGGTTGGCAATCTGTCCGGCCTTGCCCTGAGCTTTTTCCTGTTCCAGCGCATTGACCAGTTCGACGGTCGAGAAGAAGCGCACTCTCTTGCGGTGATGCTGAATGGCCTGGATGCCCAGCGCTGTGGCGATGTGGGTTTTGCCGGTTCCCGGTCCCCCTACCAAAACGACATTGTCGCTCTTTTCGATGAAGGCACCGGAATGAAGCTGGCGCACCAGGGCCTCATTGATCTCGCTGCTGGCAAAATCGAAGCCAGCCAGGTCCTTATAGGTTGGAAAGCGCGCCACCTTGAGCTGATAGGCGATCGATCGTGTCTCGCGTTCGGCCATCTCGGCCTTGAGCAATTGGGAGAGAACCGGAACGGCTGCCTGGAAGGCCGGAGACCCCTGTTCGGTGAGCTCGCTGATCGCCTGGGCCATGCCTGTCATCTTGAGGCTTTTGAGCATGATGACCAAAGCTGCGCTTGCTGGATCATGACGCATGGCGCACCTCCTTGTCCCCGCGCAGGGTATCGTAGCGTTCCACATTGGCCTGCGGTTCCTTGCCCAGGACAAGGGCTTGTGGTGCCTCGAC
>DFMV01000087.1 GCA_002375765.1 Rhizobiales bacterium UBA3584
TCATCAAGGTCTGGCAGCGTGCGGAGGGCTATCGCCCCGATGCCGCGAGCCCCATGACGTGGCTGATTACCATTGCGCGCAACAACGCTATCGACAGGGTGCGTGCGCGACGGTCGGGTCATACAGATATTGACGAAGCGTTCGATCTGCACGATTCCGGGATGACGCCTGAGCAGTCGGCAATGAACGCCGATGACGGCAACCGGATCGAGCAGTGCATGGAACAACTCAAGCCCGAACGCGCCGAAGCGGTGCGCCGGGCCTATGTCGAAGGCGAAAGCTACAATGAACTGGCCGACCGGCTGGGCGTCCCGCTCAATACGGTACGCACCTGGCTGCGCCGGTCGCTCCTGGCCTTGCGCGACTGTCTTGGAGCATAATAGACGAAACGATGAGCGATTTTGACGACAACGATCTGAACCGGGACGAAGAGCGCCGCGTGGCGGTTGCTGAATATGTGCTGGGACTGACAAGCGCGCAAAGCCGCGCCGCAATGGCGCGTGCAATCGAGTCGCGCCCCGATCTTGCTGCCGAAGTTGCCTATTGGGAGCACCGCTTCTCCGCCTTTAATGAAGATTACGTGCCCACAACGCCCTCGGCGGGGCTCTTGAACAAGATTGAGCAAAGACTGTTCGCCGATGTGGCCGCCAAAACGCCCTGGTACAATTCGCTCCTGCTCTGGCGGTCGCTGGCCGGGGTCGCGGCCGCTGTGGCCGTGCTCTCGGTTGGTCTCAATCTGCTCCTGCCGACCGTCGAAACACCGCTCGATACCACCCAACTTGTGGCGGCGATGCAGACAGTCGACAGCGACGTGAGCTTTATCGCGCGCTATGATGCGGGCACCGGGGCCTTGCGGGTGAGCGGTACCGGCTCGCCGGCCGGTGCCGGCAATGATTATGAGCTCTGGTTCATCGAGGGCGACAATGCACCGATCTCTATGGGTGTGATCGATGTGGCCGAGGCCCAGACCATTGCAGTCGATGAGACGCTGCGCGGCCAGTTGGCTCAGGGCATTACGCTCGCCGTCACGCGGGAAGTCGAAGGCGGCTCGCCAACCGGCGATCCCCAGGGCCCGGTCGTGGCAGCCGGCCCGATTGCCGCTATCTGACATTTTTTTTTCGAAAAGCTGAAACTTGTTGTTCTCACGCTCCGTAACTGGTCCCGAACTTCCCCAAAAAGGGGAGGTCAAAACAGATGATCTTTTAGGAGACGAACACCATGCAGACCCGTGCTATTGCTCTTTCAGCCCTCCTGGCCACCTCGGCGCTGACTGGCGCTGCTTTCGCGCAGGACAACCCGATGGTCGGCGGCGCGCCGATGTCGCCGGACATGAACATCGTCGAAAACGCCGTCAATTCGGCCGACCACACGACCCTGGTCGCTGCGGTGGAAGCTGCCGGTCTTGTCGAAACGCTGCAGGGCGATGGCCCCTTCACAGTATTCGCCCCGACCAACGACGCCTTCGCCGCCCTGCCTGAAGGCACCGTCGAGACGCTTTTGATGCCGGAAAATCTCGAAATGCTGCAGCAGGTTCTGACCTGCCACGTGGTTGGCGTGGAAGCAACCGCGGCTGACCTTGTGGGCATGATCGATGCCGATGGCGGCAGCCACACCATCGAAACGCTGGGCGGCTGCATGCTTGAAGCCACCTATGATGGCGACACTGTAACCATCACCGACGAAAACGGCACGGCCGCGACCGTCACCATCGCCGACGTCATGCAGTCCAACGGCGTCATCCATGTGACCGACGCGGTTTTCACGCCGGCCATGTAAGCAACAGGCACCGCGGCTCAGCGTTCGCCCCCAATCCTGACAATGAGCCGCAAACTGCGCCCGGCCCGCCCTCCGTCGGCCGGGCGCAACCATGTTCAGCCCCGATACACGCGGGTTTGACTGGATCGCGAGGCAATTTGCTGGGATAAACGCCGCAAGGAGAATGACCATGATCGACCGTCGCAATTTCCTGCTTGCCGGCACCGCCGCCACCAGCGCCGCCACATTGGGCTTTGTCCTGACTGCCAAAGGCGCCGAGGGGGATTTTCCCTTTACTCTCACCGAAGCCGAATGGCGCGAGCGGCTCGACGACATGCAATATTATGTGCTGCGCGAGCACGGCACCGAGCGATCCTTTACCTCGGAGCTCGACAAGCTCTACGAGCCCGGCATCTATCATTGCGCCGGCTGTGCGCAGGCGCTCTATTCGTCGGAAGCCAAATATGACAGCCGCACCGGCTGGCCCAGCTTCTGGGAAGCGCTGCCAGACGCGATCGGCACTTCGATCGACACGACATTCATGATGGTGCGCACCGAATGCCATTGCTCGAACTGTGGTGGACATCTGGGCCATATTTTCGATGACGGACCCGAACCGACCGGCAAGCGCCACTGCATCAACGGCGTCGCCTTGACGTTCGTCCCGGCCTAGGGTCTGTATGCGGGATCGTTAGTCTGCGGTCCCTCCCCATGAATCTCACCATCATTGAAACGGGCCTCGTGCCAGAGCCATTGCGCGGCCGGTTCCGTCCCTATCCGGAAATGTTTGCCACCATGCTGGCCCGCCATGGCGCCGGCATCACACCCCGCTTCGTGCCTGTGCTCGAGGGGGCGCCGCTGCCCGATCCCGCAAAGCAGGAGGCCGTGCTGATCACCGGTTCGCCAGCCGGTGTTTACGACCCGCTGCCCTGGATGAACCCGCTGCGCGATTTCATTCGCCAGGCCCATGAAAGCGGCACCAAGATGGTGGGCATCTGCTTTGGCCACCAGATCATCGCAGACGCCTTGGGCGGAGATGTGCGCAAATCGGAAAAGGGATGGGGACTGGGGCGGCACGTCTATGACGTCATGCCTGTTCATCCCCATTTCGTGCCGGGTGTCGAAAAATTGGCCATAGCCTGTTCCCATCAGGACCAGGTGATAGCGCCGCCGCCAATGGCCAGAGTGATCCTGCGCAACGAATTTGCGCCCAACGCAGGGCTGGTCTATGCCGGGGGCAAGATACTGAGTTTCCAGCCTCACCCGGAATTCGAAGACGATTATGCCAGCGCGCTGATCGATCTGCGGCGTGGCAAGGTTTCTGACGACACAGTCGAAGCGGCGCACGATTCGATGAAGACCCGCTCGGACAGTGTGGTCCTCTCGGGAGCCATCAGCCGGTTTCTGACCAGCTAAAAGTGTGATCAGGAAAAGTTGCAGACTTTTCCGGTTCGATCACGCGCCAAAGCAAAGACTTAAAGCCACAGATCTATTCAATCGGGCTGCGACTCTAAAGACCCTCGCGCAGCCGCGCCACTTCCCGCCGCAACACATCGATGCCCAGGCCCTTCTCACTGGAGGTGAGAATGATTTCGGGGTGAGCGGCGGGGCGCTTGGCGATGAATTTGGCCGTCATGTCCACTACGCCGCCAAGGTCCTTTTCGCTGAGCTTGTCGGCCTTGGTCAGCACCACCTGATAGGACACGGCAGCCTTGTCGAGTTCGTTCATCACCGTGGCATCATTGGGCTTGGGGCCGTGGCGCGCATCGACCAGCACATAGACGCGGCGCAGATTTGGCCGCCCGCGCAGGAACTGGTGGATCAGCTTGTTCCACTTTTCGACTGCCGGCTTCGGGGCCTTGGCAAAGCCATAGCCCGGCATGTCGACGAGCCGGATGCCGCCCTCTTGGGGGGCGAACAGATTGAGTTCCTGAGTCCGGCCCGGCGTATTGGACGTCCGGGCCAGCGCCGATTGGCCGACAAGGGCGTTGATCAGTGAGGATTTGCCGACGTTGGAGCGTCCGGCAAAGGCAATCTCGACGATATCGTCGGCCGGAAGATCGGAAACGCGAACGCAGCCCTTGAGGAATATCCAGGGGCGCGCAAACAGCAGGCGGACAGTTTCAGGCAAATCGGTCATTTTGGGCGATCCAAAAAAGAAGGGCCGGTTTCCCGGCCCTCGCGCTTGTCGCTATTCGGCAGCCTTGGGCTTGCGCTTGAACGAGCTCTTGATGTTGCCGAGCAGGTCAACGGTCACGCCATGGCGCCGCATGATGAACCATTGCTGGACGACCGAGAGGAAGTTGTTCCACGCCCAGTAGATCACCAGACCCGCCGGGAAGGTCGCCAGCATGAAAGTGAAGATCACCGGCATCCAGTTGAAGATCATCGCCTGGGTGGGGTCTGCCGGGGGCGGGTTTAGCCGCATCTGCACCCACATGGTGATGCCCATGATGACCGGCCAGATACCGATGGCCAGGAACGAGCCGATAACCGGCACCGCACTGGGATCGTAAGGCAGAAGGCCGAACAGGTTGAAGATGTGGGTGGGATCGGGCGCCGCCAGATCCTGAATCCAGCCAAAGAACGGCGCATGGCGCATTTCGATGGTAACGAACAGAACCTTGTAGAGCGAGAAGAACACCGGGATCTGGATCAGGACCGGCCAGCACCCCGAGATGGGATTGATCTTTTCGGTCTTGTAGAGCTCCATCATCGCCTGCTGCTGGGCAGCGCGATCGTCCTTATGCTTTTCCTGGATTTCCTTCATCTTGGGCTGCACGCGCCGCATATTGGCCATCGAGGCATAGCTCTTGTTGGCCAGCGGAAAGAACAGCGCCTTGACGATGACGGTCACCGCCAGGATGGCCAGGCCGAAATTGCCCAGGAATTCGTAGAGCAGCCGGATGAGATAGAACATCGGCTTGGTGATGAAGTGGAACCAACCCCAGTCGATCATCAACTCGAACCGGTCGATCGAATAGGCGGTCTCATAGGAATCGATGATCGATTCAACCTTGGCTCCGGCAAAGGCCAGGCTCTCGTGCGACGCGCTGCCGCCTGCAGGAACAACGACAGCGTCCTGGGCGACGAAATTGGCTCGGTAGTCATGACCGCTCGGCGCGCTGGTACCGTGGAAATAGCGCGCGTTGATCGCCTGTTCCTGCGGCGGAATGATCGCGGTGGCCCAGTATTTATCGGTAAAGCCGAGCCAGCCGCCCGTCGAGGCGAAATCGAGCTGGCCTTCGTTCTCGAGGTCCGAATAGGAGCGCTCGACCAGATTGGCATCGCCAAGAACCCCGATGGGGCCTTCGTGCAGAATGAAGAAATTCTGGGTCTGGGGCGTATAGAGCCGCGCGATGCGCGAATAGGGGAACAGGGTCACATCGCCGGCGCCCGAATTTTCAACGCTCTGGTCGATGGTGAACATGTAGTTCTCATCGACGCTGATGGTGCGGCGGAAAATCAGCCCCTCGCCATTGTCCCAGACCAGCGTCACCGGTGTTTCGGCGGTCAGCGTGTCGCCGCTTTCAACGCTCCATTCGGTCTGCCCGGTGGGCAGCGCCACATCGCTTCCCTGAGCGGCAACCCAGCCCTGTTCGAGATAGTAGGGAACGTCCGAGCCGACCGGGGACAGAAGCGTGATGGTCGGGCTGTCGGGGTCGGGGGTCTCGTTGTAGCGCAACAGATGGAGATCATCGATGCGCGCGCCGGTCAGATTGATCGAACCGGAAAGAGCGTCTGTTTCGATCGCCACACGATCCGAGGCGGCAAGGGCATCCTCGCGCGTCGCAAAGACCGGGGTGCCGGTGTCCGCCGATGGCGCCGCGCCGGCAACGCCATCGGCGCTGGGGGCCGCCAGGTCTGCACTATCCTGAGCCAATTCCTGCTGGGCCGAAAGTTCGGCCTGGCGCTGGGCCTGATCGAGCTGTGGTCCTGCGATAAAAAACTGCCACCCAAAGAGCACGAGCATGCTCAGGACGACGGCCAGGATCATGTTGCGATTGTTTTCGTTCATGGCTTTGGATGTCCGCTTGGCGCTTGGGCCGGTCTGTGCAGGCGCGCGATGGCCTTGCCGAGTTCGCGCGTCAAATTGTCGAACGGTTCGGACAGGCTTTCGCGCCGCCCGATCAACACATAGTCGTGGCCGGCGACCAGCCGGTCCGAACAGGCCCTCACAGCTTCACGCAGCCGACGCTTGATGCGGCTGCGTTCGGGCGAATTGCCGGTCTTTTTGGTCACGGTGTATCCTACACCGGGAGCAAGGTCGGCAACAGGTGTGGCCTGCAACACAAAGCCGCGCCTGGCAATTTTATTGCCCCGCGCGGCTTTAAGAAATTGCGCCCGTTTTTTCAGGCGCCGTATCGGCAATGCCGGGCTATCCGGCATATCGGAGCGAGGCCCGACTTATGCCGAAAGCCGCTTGCGCCCGATCGCGCGACGGCGATTGAGAATCTTGCGGCCGTTCTTGGTCGCCATGCGGGCACGGAAACCGTGACGGCGGGCGCGCACAAGATTGCTCGGCTGGAAAGTACGCTTCATTATGGTTCATCGCGCGCCGGTCCGCGCGATCCTCTGGTTAAGCTTGTCTGTTGTCTTTAAGTCTTGCGCGAAAGGGAATGGGACAAGCCGTCCCGGGCCATCGGCAAAGGTTGG
>DFMV01000085.1:0-416 GCA_002375765.1 Rhizobiales bacterium UBA3584
CGGATCGCAAGCCAGGCATTCGATGACGATCAATACGACTACGGGAATGTTTGCCTTTTAAAGTTGCTTGGTCTCGACGCAGCTAAGCTGTCCGCGATGGGCAAGTCCGGCGTCGATGCGCATGGACAGCAGAATGCACAGCTCGATACGATCCGGGACGAACTCGACGCGCGGCAATATCAACTCAACGCGGCTAGCATCCGGCTAACGAAAGAGATCCGTTCGGCATGGAAGCCGAAAGTCGACCGAGGCGAGGCCGACACCCTCCGCATCACTTCAGACGGCCAATACCTCAAAGTGGTTGTGGTGGACGACTTAGGCGTTGAAGTTGAACTCGATCAGCGGTCAGAGGGCTTTCAGTGGCTGGTCTCGTTCTTTGTGGTCTTCTTTGCCGAGGCTGAGGATAAGCACGAGAA
>DFMV01000085.1:723-1377 GCA_002375765.1 Rhizobiales bacterium UBA3584
TTGGTATGTCGGTGCCGTCTCGGAACTATTCGAGGAGGCGGGCCAGGACGGTCTTCGGAAAAACATAGCCGTGATTCCGGCCGGAACGGCGGGAAAGGTCGTTTATTTCGCGACGATCCTCCATGCACACAATTTGAGGGTGGCCGCACTTCTAGATTCTGACAGCGCAGGAGATTCCGCCGCCCAACAAGAAACGCTTATTCATAGTGTCGGGCATAAGGGTATCTTACGCACGGCCGATGTGCTGGATGGAACAGTGACCAATCCGGAGATCGAGGATTTGCTNNGAGGCTGAGGATAAGCACGAGAACGCCGTCCTGCTACTGGATGAGCCCGGCTTGCACCTTCATGGACTTAAACAGCGTGACTTCCGTGATACCCTTTCTCGCCTCGCGGAGGGCAACCAGACGCTCTACACAACGCATTCGCCGTTTCTCGTCGGACCCGACGAACTCGATCGCGTGCGTGTGGTGGAAATGACGGATCGGGAGGTCGGGACGAAAGTCCACACCAGCGTCACATCGAACGATCCCGCAGCCCTGCTGCCCCTACAGGAAGCTCTCGGCTACGACCTTGCGCAAAGTCTCTTCTCCCAGCAGCGCAACTTCATCGTCGAAGGGTTGACCGATTTTTGGTATGTCGGTGCCGTCTCGG
>DFMV01000085.1:1683-30458 GCA_002375765.1 Rhizobiales bacterium UBA3584
AATCCGGAGATCGAGGATTTGCTCCGAACCACCTTGGCCTCCGTTGCAAAGGATGAACTCGGTCATGAGTTGCCGGCGGTGACGGGCCAAACATCACGCTCGATGGCCTCGATCCTCAAGTCAGAGAAGCTGTCCAAATATCAGCTTGCCAAAGCATTTGTGCGGTGGTGCCGGAACCACAGCCTAAATGACTTGCTGGCAGAAGAGCGATCAGCTTGGGAAAAGCTATTTGCAAAGGCGAACTCTGCGCTGAAGTAGCACGCGCGACTGCCGCTCTTGCTGGCCTAGTGGTGCACGCAGACGTTCGTACAGGCCGCAGCGAACGTCCGTAGCCGCCCGACCAATCGCAACGCCGCCACTGTAGCAGCCATGTTGGGCAATTCTAGCCTACATAGTGGTCAGAATTCGCCTTTTCACGTCTTATTGGCAGCAGCCTGTTCCAGTATCCGCTTGTAACCCTCACGCGAAAGCCATTGCGCGCGTTCGAGATGGCTTTGCCAGCATCGGCGTGTCCTGAACTCGTCGCCGACCGGATCGCGGTGCAGCACGATTTGCGCCACTTCCTTCCAGTCCGCGCCTTCCGCCTTCGCGTCGAGCAGCCGCAGATAGGTCACGAAATGCGCTTCGTCATAAGGCGTGATGTCGTTTCCCGTTGGCGCTTCATCGTCCACATCGGGATCGAGTTCGACGGGCGTTCGCATCGTCGTTCCCCTTCTACCCGGGAGCCGTGGTTTGCGGTGCGCCCCCGCAATTGGCCCCTCTGACCTGGTGATCGGGGAGTTAGTAACCGTGACTAGACGGCCCTATGACCTTTAGGCGGGCAGCCCTGGACATACGCCATAGGCTCCCCGACCATAAGGTTCGAGGATGGTGGTGCCGTCACGGTCGGCACCTACCGCTAGTCAGGGGTTACTAAGCCCCAAAGCAGCGCGTCTGCTCCGCGTTCAGTCTTACCCGACCCGCACGGGATTGTCTTCGGCGAATTGGCGCGCGCCCCACTGACACGCTGAATCTCTCCATCTTTTCAGTCTGATCCCGCCCCGGAGGGGGGTGCCGCCAGCGCGCGTGCGCAAATGCGGCACGCTACAGGCCGCCGGTCCCTCGCCATGGTTCGCCATAGCGCGCCGCCGTCATCGGCAGCGCCATCCACTGACGAACCGGAGGTCATCCATGGCGAACCGCCGCAATGCGGACCTGCCGCCGCGCCTTCTGCGCACACAGGAAGCCGCACGCTTCCTCGGCATTTCGATCCGCACCCTTGAAAAGCACCGCACCTACGGAACCGGCCCGCTCTATCGAAAGATCGGCGGCCGTGTCCTCTATACCCTGCGCGATCTGGAAGCTTGGAGCGCCATCGGCACGCGCAAATCCACCAGCGACACAAGTGCCGGCACCGTCTTCGCCGCGCGCCCGCTCACCCCCGAAGAGCGGGACGAGTGCTGAATGTTGCGCGACGACGATGACAGCCCCGCGCAGCCGACCGACACCAGCGAGCGCAGCCGCCTCGACCCCTTTGTGGTCGCGACCGGCGACGCCGCGCCGCGCGACCAGCGCGACCTGATGGAACGGCCGTTCTTCTCGCTGGCGAAGCGGCCCCGCACAAAACCGATCCTCTATCAAACCGCCGATGTCGAGGTGCAGGTGTTCGCCATGCCCGAGCACGGCATGGCGACAATCTGGGATGCCGATGTGCTGATCTGGGCCGCAAGCCAGATCGTCGCGGCCGAGAATGACGGTTTCACCACGTCGCGCTTCTTTCGTTTCATGCCCTACCAGCTCCTGCGCGCCGTGGGGCGGGCCACCGGCAACCGGGATTACCTGTTGCTCAAGGCCGCGCTCGCCCGCCTGCAATCGACCGTCATCGCGACGACGATCCGTAACGGGAAGCATTGGCGGCGACGGCAATTCTCATGGATCAACGAGTGGGAGGAAATGACGACGCGCGCCGGCCGCGTCGAGGGCATGGAGTTCGTCCTGCCCGAATGGTTCTACAACAGCGTCATCGACCGTTCGCTGGTGCTGACCATCGACCCGGCCTATTTCCGGCTGACCGGCGGCATCGAGCGCTGGCTCTATCGCGTCGCCCGCAAACACGCAGGGCGCCAGCCCGAGGGCTGGGCTTTCGAGATCGCCCACCTTCACCAGAAATCCGGCAGTTCGGCGCGGCAGTCCGATTTCGCGCTCGACCTGCGCCGCCTCGCAGTTCGTCAGTCGCTGCCCGGTTACAGCCTCCAGATCGAGTGGGAAGACGGGCGTGAACTGCTGCGCTTTGTCCCCGAAAATCTATCCACAGTGCCTGTGGGAAACCATGTGAATCCCATCGGGACATTAGGCGCACGGACTATCGGGACATTAGGCGCAAATCGCACGCCGTACTCTATAGAAGAATCTAACAATAAAACTAACTCTTCTTCTTTGACGCGCGCGCACGCGACCCATGGTGCCGGTGCCGCGCGGCGCGGTGCGCCATGATCGTGGCGTTCCTCAATCAGAAGGGCGGCGTCGGCAAGACCACGCTGGCGCTGCATCTCGCCGGGGCCTGGGCGGCTGAAGGACGGCGCGTCATCCTGATCGACGCCGACCCGCAAGGCTCCGCGCTCGACTGGTCTGAGCGGCGCAGCCATGAGGGGCTGCCGAGGTCGTTTAGCACCATCGGCCTGGCCCGTGACACGCTGCACCGGGAAGCCCCGGAGCTGGCCCGCGACGCCGACATGATCGTCATCGACGGGCCGCCGCGTGTCGCCGGCCTCATGCGCTCCGCGCTGCTCGCCGCCGACCTCGTGCTGATCCCGGTGCAGCCATCCCCCTTTGATGGCTGGGCGTCGGCCGAGATGCTGACGCTTCTGAATGAAGCCCGCATCTACCGGCCCGAACTAGCCGCCCGTTTCGTCCTCAACCGTTGCGGCGCGCGCACGATCATCGCCCGCGAGACGGCCGAGACGCTGGCCGATCACGATCCGCCCTTGCTCACCGCCACCATCGGCCAGCGCGTGGTCTTTGCTGACGCCGCGCAGTCCGGCCGGCTTGCATCCGAGATCGACGTCGACAGCCCCGCCGCCCGCGAGATCGCGGCGCTGGCCGTCGAGATAGATCGGCTGCCCATCGGGAGAACCTTGCCATGACCGGGCGCATCCGCAAGCCCGGTTTCGCATCCCGGCCGGGCAATCCCGAAAGCTGGATCAGGGCGGGCGAAACGCCACCGAACGGCAAAGCCGCCGGCGAAGCGTTCACCGCCCGCCTGACCATCGACATCACGCCCGAGCTGCGCGGCCGCATCAAGGTCGCAGCCTTCCGGCGTGGGATCACCGTCACCGACATGCTGCGCGACCTGCTGGCGCGCGAATTTCCATCCTCCGAGGGAGATCAACCATGACCGGCAATGCGGCGCACCGCTTGCACGGCCGTCCGCTGCCGGACGAACCCGCGCCTTTCACCACCTTGGTCGAACTGACCTTCCAGAAACGCAAGATCGAGCACTGGATACGCTTCGGCCGCAAGAGCTACGAACAGATACTCGACCGCCGCCGCAGCATCGTCGGCTTCGCGCCCGGCAGCATCTTCGCCTTCGTGCGATGGGCGTCCGGCGCACATGGCACGATCGTTTCCCGCATCGACATCCTGCGTGCCATCGGCCGCGGCGAGCCGTTCCAGACGCTGCCCTTCGTCCGTCCCGGCGGCGACATCCTGTTGCGTCTCGATAGCTGGGCGAAGGTGCAGCGCGCATTGCAGGCCATCGACGCCGTGGAAGCGCTCGGCCTCGATCCTGCCGACATATCCCCGGAGCACTGGCGGCACGTCCACAATCGTCTGACTGCCGGTCTGGAGCCGCACGCCTATACGCCGGAGCGACACGCCGCCTGGCTCGGTCGCCAGAGGATCGACCCATGACGCGCCGCCGTATCCTCACGGTAACGGCGTTGGCCGTCACGGGCATCGCAGCCGCCAGCGTCGCCGATTGGCCTGCGAAACTGATCTGGAACGCGACCGCCAGCGCGCCCATCGGCTTCTACACGGTCAGGCCGGCCGACGCGCTCGACGTGCCGGAGCTGGTAGCCGTCATGCCGCCCGAACCGCTGGAGCGATTCATGGTCGAACGCGGCTATGTCGGGCGCGGCGTGCCGCTCCTGAAGCGCGTCCTCGGACTGCCGGGACAGCGGGTCTGCCGTTTGCGATCCGCGATCACGGTGGACGGGATCGAGATGGGCGAAGCGCTCGACCGCGACCGGATCGGCCGCGATCTACCCGTCTGGCAGGGCTGCCGCGTCATCGCCTCCAGCGAAATCTTCCTCATGAATTGGGAGGTCCGCGACAGCCTGGACGGCCGCTATTTCGGACCCATCCCAGCAAGTTCTGTCATCGGCCGAGCGGTCCCGCTCTGGACCGATGAGGAAGGCGACGGCCGCTACGAATGGCGCGCGCCGACCCAATGACCGCTTCCCCATCGGCGGGAGCGGTGCCCGCCGATGGTTTTCCCAACCTCACCGCCAAGGAGACTGTCATGCCCCAGATTGGTGAATTTGCGCGCGACGAGGCCGGCTTCATCGGACACTTCGGGACGCTCTTGCTGCATCAGGACATCATCATCGTCGCGGCTGAGTCGTCCGACGCGGAGAACGCACCGGATTATCGCGTTCACCTGTTCGACGGCATGAGCAACGAAACCGGCCCGGAGATCGGCGCGGCCTGGAAACGCACCGGCGAGAAGGCCGGCGAATATCTTTCCGTGCTGCTGGACGATCCCACGTTCCCGCATCCGATCCGCGCCAACCTGTTCCGCGACGACGACGCGGGCGCGTCGTGGTCGCTGCACTGGAGCCGCCCGAAACCGCGCGACGAGCGGGACTAAGGCCATGCAAACCCGCGTCATTCCCGCACTCAAGACCCTCATCCCGTTGTTCGCGGAAAGGCCGTCTCATCCCGTCGTCCCGCTCGGGCGCAAGACGGCCGGCGCGCGCAGCGCAGGTCAGGGGCGGCCATCGGCCGGCGCTTGCGCCTTGCCCTTGACCGCAGCGAGCACGCCGGCAGGCTGGGCTCAAAGCGGAGACAGGGCTGTATGGCGCTATGCCGTTCTGATAATGACCGCCATGCTGTCACTCGGCGCGGGATCGGCAATGGCCGTTGCGCAATCGACGCCGATGGTCCGGCCCGCCGCCGTCGATCCCAACGCCGCCCACATTGCCGAAGCGGCGCGGCGCTTCGGCATCCCCGAGCACTGGATTGTCGCCGTGCTGCGCGCCGAAAGCGCGGGCGACGTGCGCGCGGTGTCATCGGCCGGCGCGATGGGGTTGATGCAGGTCATGCCCGACACCTGGGCGGGCCTGCGCATCCGTCATCGGCTCGGCCGCGATCCCTACGACCCGCGCGATAACATCCTCGCAGGCACGGCCTATCTGCGCGAGATGTTCGACCGCTACGGCAATGTCGCGGCGATGCTGGCAGCCTACAATGCCGGTCCCGGTCGCTACGACGAATACCTTGCGACCGGCCGCGCATTGCCACCGGAGACCCGCGCCTATGTCGCCGCGCTCGCGCCGATCCTCGGCGGCGAGGCTTCTCCCGATGCAGCGCCGCCACCGCCCGACTGGCGCGAAGCCCCGCTCTTCGTCACGCGCCCGGCCGACGCGCGGACTGCCGCCGCGCCGCCATCCGGGGCGCAATCCGGCGACGGCCGCGCAACCATTCCGGTGCGCGATCCTGCCGATGCGGAGCCGGAAACCGGCAGCATTTTCGTGGCCCGCGCCGACGACGAGGGAACGCCATGAGGACGGCGATCCGGCGCACGGCGCGACCCGTTCCGGTGTCCAGTCAGGCAGGTTTGCGCCTGGCTGGAATCCCGGTGGGAAGGACGGAAAGGGCGATAAGAAGGGAGGGCAAGATTGAAGGAACCGGCACCATGTCGGGCCGGTTTCCGAAATTGTTGTTGTCTGCACACTGGTTAGGCCGCCGTTTCCGGCACCATGATCTTGAGCGGCGGAGTGCCGCGATTCCGTGCAACGCCCTGGCCTTGCAGGCTTTTGTTCGGCACCATGGCCGCCGATTGCCCGATTTTCCGCGATTTCGGCCGGAGGCGCATCCATGAGCGCCGATGACGAAAACCGCTTCCGGCCAAGGCCCGGCCGCATCCGCTCGGACACCCCACGCGCGGGCAAGACCAAGAGCTTCCTCACGCAGGCGAAGAAGATCGCCCGGCAGCAGCGCCGCACCTCGCCCCGAGGCGGTTTCGGAACGGCGGCGTTCACATCCGCAACCCCGGCCGGTTCGCATACGGTCCTGTCGAGCGGCAAGGGCGTGAAGCGCGGGCGCGGCGCGGTCTTCGTCCGCACCCGCAATCTCGGCGGCGGCTGGCATCATCGGCAGCCGGGCGCGCGTCGCGTCATGGTTCAGCAGCGCTACATCCTTCACCCTGGAAAGGGCCGGAAGGCGCACTCCCATCTGCGCTATATCCAGCGCGACGGCACCTCGCGCGACGGCGAGCGCGGCCAGCTTTATTCGCGCACCGAGGACCGCGCGGATGGCGACGCCTTCCTGGAACGCGGCCAGGATGACCGCCACCAGTTCCGGTTCATCGTCTCGCCCGAGGACGGCGCGGAGCTGTCGGACCTTACGGCCTATACCCGCGACCTCATGGGCCGGATGGAAGCCGACCTCGGCACCCAGCTCGATTGGGTGGCGATCAATCACTACAACACCGGCCATCCCCATGTGCATGTCATCGTCCGGGGCAAGGACGATCTGGGGCAGGATCTGGTCATCAACGGCGACTACATCGTTCATGGTGTCCGCGAACGGGCCAGCGAGTTGGCGACGCTGGAACTCGGTCCCGTTCGGGAGATCGAGCAGACCCGCAAGCTCACCGCCGAGATCGACCAGGATCGTTTTACCCGCATCGACAGGGCCATGGTCGAGGAAGCCGACCGACGGTTCCTCGACCTGCGCCACGAACCGGGGGAGCCAAAGCGGCAGTTCGAGCACACGCTTCGCCTGCGCCGGCTGTCCAAGCTGGGGCGGATGGGCCTCGCCACCGAACACGCGCCCGGCGTCTGGGAATTGAACGAGCGGCTTGAATCGACCCTGCGCGAGTTGGGCGAACGCGGGGACATCATCCGCACCATGCAAAGATCGCTCGCCGCCGATGGGCTTGAGCGCGATCCCATGACCTTCCGCATCCATGAGGGCGCACCCGCTGCACCCGTCACCGGCCGCGTCCTCGACAAATATCTCGCCAACGAGCTGGGCGACAATCTCACCGTCGTCGTGGACGGGATCGACGGACGGATGCACCACATCGCCAACATCGACCCCATGCAGTTGGAGGATGCCCGGATCGGCAGCGTCATCGAGATCGGTCGCACCGAGGCGACGGCCCGGCCGTCCGACCGCACCATTGCGACAATCGCCGAGGGCGGCATCTATCGCCCGAGCCGTCATTTGGAGCAGGCGAAGTTCGAGGGACATGTTCCGGGCGGAGACTATGAAGGCTATGTCGATGCCCATGTGCGCCGACTTGAGGCGCTACGCCGCACCCGGATCGTCGAGCGGATCGACGCTGACCAATGGCGCATCCCCCCCGACTTCGAGAACCGCGCCGCCGCCTATGACGCCGGTCGCGACAGACAGGCCAGCGTTCGCGTCCTTTCTCCCGTGAATCTGGACAGGCAGATCGGATCGGACGGCGCGTCCTGGCTGGACCGGCGACTGATCCATGGCGAGACGGCCGATCTTGCACCGACCGGTTTCGGCCAGCAGGTGCGCGAGGCCATCGACCGCCGCCGCGAGCATCATGTCGAACAGGGCGATGCTACCCGCGCACGCGACGGCCGCGTGCTCTATCGGCGCAACCTTCTCGCCATTCTGCGCGAGCGGGAGGTTTCCCGCGTCGGCGTGGAGATGGCTGAAAGAAAGGCGCTGCCGTTCCGCGCCACCACGGACGGCGAGAACGTCAGCGGCAAATTCACCGGAACCGTGCAGCTATCCAGCGGCAAGTTCGCCATCGTCGAGAAGGCGCACGAGTTCACGCTTGTCCCTTGGCGGCCGGTCATCGACCGCCAGCTCGGTCGCGAAGTTATGGGCGTCGTGCAGGGCGGATCGGTGTCGTGGCAATTGGGGCGACAGAGGGGTCTCGGATTGTGACGGGATCAAACTCCAACGAGAACGTCGCACACGTAGTGGCGGTTCGGGAATAACACAGCGCTCCTTTGTTCGATGCGAGGAAAATTGTTTTGACCGGAGCGCTCACGGCAATCCGAAGTTCAACGACTTATCGGCAGCCAGGGCAACAGCGGAGAGATGGTCCGGCGAAGCGGCGCCTGCCCCGCGACTATGGTCGCTTCGATACCGTCGAGATTCACGATGATGGACCAGGAAGCGTCACCTGGGATGCTCTCAACGGAACTGTTCCAGGGTGGGGCACCATGGGCGTTGTTGGCCTTATCGCCTTCGCTGCAATGCCGCTTGCCTTGCTCTCCTCTACGCCTAACGGGAAGGAAAATGCGAACATGCGCTCTGTCTGGATCTGCTCGGGCAACGATGTGATTGCCAATCTCGCTGTATGGCGGCCGGGTTCGGCTTTTTCGGCACCGGAACGGGATGGCTCGACATCATCATGGCGACACTGGCGCAGCAAAGAGCGGCACGATCGTCCGACGGGCTATGTCCGCGTTCCGGAATGAGCGTCGAGCCAATCCACTATCCAGCTCGAAATGAAGCTTCCTGTGGTTCTGAAGGGCGCCCGATCCGAAGAATGGAGGCACAGTAATTCTCTCAATCCGTTTCAGTTCGCTCTTTCTGTCATCGATTTGATCCACTTTTCATATGTGGTCTGGCTGTCCAGTTACAGATTTGTGGGCAGTTTCGTTGCTCTCAACGCATCGCTCTATCTCACGAACAGTATCTCGAGCGGTGCGTGCCGAACCGACAAGAGTTGCCGAGGCAAATCCGGTCCAGTCTCCATAACCCAGAAGCCAGAGACGCGGTTCATCGATCGAACGCGTTCCAGTCACCGCGATCTTGCCATCGGTTTGCTTGATGCCCAGGCCATCGAGATGATCCAGAGCGGGATGAAAGCCCGTGCACCAGATAACCGCGTCGACGGCGGTCGTTGTTCCGTCCTCCCAGACAACGCGGTCTTCCGTAAAGCGGACAGGAGGGCGCACGCTCCGAAGGATGCCGCGATCCCTGGCTTCGAGCACCGAAGGGACCATTACGATATCTCCCAGATCGGATAGAGGAGCACCGCCCTGAGGGCTCCCTTCACCGTAACGCGCGGAAGCCCGGTCGAACAAAACCCGTCCGTCCACATCGTCTGGCAGGAATTTCGGGGGGTGGAGCGTCGCCCAGATCGTACCGGCAACCCTCGAAAGTTCCGCGTAGATCTGGGCACCGGAGTTTCCACCGCCGATGATCAGGATACTTTTGCCCGTCAGTCCTTCTGGCGAAACGTATTCGGCAGAATGCAGCTGTTGCCCACGGAAGGTTTCAGCCCCGTCATAGTGCGGAATGTACGGCTTACTCCACGTGCCGGTCGCGCTGATCACCGCCTTTGCGAGCCACGTACCGTTGTCGGTTTGAACGCGCAGCGCGTTGGGCTGTTTCTCGATATTTTGCACGCGAACCGGTCTTTCGATCGGCAGTCGATAGCGGTTTTCGTAATCTTCCAGATAGTTGAGCACTTCGATGCGTGTTGGAAACCCATCACCTTTCGAAGGTGGCATTTGCCGTCCCGGCAGAGAACTGTACTCAGCGGGAGAGAAAAGCCGCAACGAATTCCAGCCTCGCTGCCAGGCGCCACCGGGATTACGCTGCGCATCGAGAATAACAAAATCGAGATCGCTTTTGCGAAGATAGTAGCTGGCGGACAGGCCAGCCTGACCGCCGCCAATGACAACGACGTCAACCACCAATTCGTTTGTATCGTTCATGTGTTCGGCCCCACTCATGGATTGACAGGCGATTGCAGACCGGCGCTTTCCCCGTCGCCGACTCACGGCAACAGAAAAGGCCCGGTTGGCGATCGGAGGTTTCAGCTCAAATCAGACGGAAACGTCGGTGTCGGGAGAGATTGGAACCATGCTCCGGGCGGCAGCCCTGGCATACGTCGTCAGTTTCGAGCCAAGCACCGTCTTTCCGGGTCGGTTTCCGATTTTTGCCTGTCCTTCATGCATCTGCGAAAATCGATCACGCGGCATCTTTCCCCTCCGCATCACCGGCGCAACACTCTTCCGTAAGGAAGTCGATCAGCCGTTCGAGGTTCTGGAACTCGGGAATGCAGATGGTCGTTCGGCTGTGTTTTTCCTGCCGGATGAGTCGCACCTTCGTCATTCGTGCGAGATGATGTGACAGGGTAGACGCCGGGATGCCGAGTTCTTTCTGGATTTCCCCGACCGATGCGCCCTCATGCCCAGCCCTCACCAGGAAGCGGAAGACCGCCAATCGATGCGTGTTGCCGAGCTCGGTCAGGCTGTCTGCGGCTTGTTCGTGATCCATACCGTCCTCCATTAATTCGAGACCTCTAGAAATAGGGTTGACCCGAGCGCGATAAGCAACTAGATCAGTGGAAATTTCGACATATCTAGAAGGATGGTTTCATAATGTCACCCCAACTGCAAGACACCCTCGGCATGTTCGTCTTTCTCGCTGTCGAACTCTCGGTTCTGTTCATCGGGATCAGTGCACTGGTTGGCGTTCTCCAGCGTCATATTCCCCCGGCCAAAGTGGAAGCGTTGCTCAGCTCCACCGGTACTCGCGGCTATCTCCTCGCCGCAGGTCTTGGGGCAATCACGCCCTTCTGCAGTTGTTCGACCATTCCGATGCTGAAGGGTTTGATCCGAGCGCGCGCCGGGTTCGGTCCGATGATGGTGTTTCTCTTCTCCTCCCCGCTCCTGAACCCGGTTGTTGTCGTTTTGCTGGCGGCCACGTTCGGACTGACTCTCACATCCACCTACGTGATTGCCGCCCTTGCAGTATCGCTGGGTGCCGGATGGCTGATGCATGCGTTCGGTTTCGAGCGGTATATCCGTCGCACAGCAACGAAAGAGACCGGCGGATGTGGCTCGTCGCAAAGCCAGTGTGGTGCTGCACCGGCCGTACCGGATTGCGGAAGTCCGAAAACCGATAGCTGCGGCTCTCGGTCGGAAAGCGCCTGCGGCGACACCGCAATCAAGATCACTCCTGCGTCCGGCAGCTGCTGTGACAGCCAGTCTTCCGTCCGAACGAAGGAGACGGGAAAATACAGCGGTGTGTGGCGGGATGCATGGATCGACTTCGTCGACGTGTTACCCTATCTGCTCGTCGGCATTGCGCTCGGCAGCTTGATCTACGGATTCATGCCGACCGCTCTGCTTGAGCAGTATGCCGGTCCGGACAATCCGTTCGCTATTCCTGTTGCCGCCGTCATTGGCGTGCCGCTGTATATCCGCGCAGAGGCGGTCATACCGCTCGCCGGGGCTCTTATGGCGAAAGGAGTGGGCGCAGGGACCGTCCTTGCACTGATCATCGGAAGCGCCGGGGCCAGTTTGACCGAACTCATCCTGCTGCGCTCCCTCTTCACGATGAAGCTTCTCGTGGCATTCGTCGGGGTCATCTTCGCCATGGCGATGATCGCAGGCTACGCGACCTACCTGTTTTTCTGACTTAGATCAGAGATGATTAAGTCCTCAAACCACTTGGATACCTTTCGCAGTCTTGGCCTTTTCTCTCCCGGCCAAGGCCAAGACTGCCGCCGGATGACAGGGGGCAGTTAGCGATGCGACGGAGACGGCGTTTGACGCTGACTTTAGATAGTCGATCGGGTATGCCTTCCCGGCTGGGATCACGCATTCCCCTTGTGTCGCTCATCCACACACTCGCCGTTGCCGAATATCTGAACTTCCGTCACGCTGCTAACGCGCTGGGTGTCAGCGTTTCGACTGTCAGCACCCGTGTGAAAACCTTAGAGGAAGACCTAGGCATCCTTCTGTTCGAGCGTCACGCACGCGGCGTCCGGCTAACCGATGCAGGTCATCGCTTTATCGAGCAAGTATCAGCGGGCGTCGATCAACTCGACCATGCGGTGAAGACCGCCGGCTTGGCCGCCTCGGGCGAGTGCGGTCGCCTGCGTCTCGGCATCCACGCCCTTATCCCGCGCAGCTTCCTCGCGGAACTCATCGCACAATATCGGGAGACCCATCCGGGCATCGCAGTCGAGATCACCGAAAGCACGGCCCGCGATGCGGTGATCCAGCTTCGCTCCGACCTTCTGGACCTGGCGTTCGTCGCCGGCCCGGCCGAGTTGCCCGATTTCCATTCCCGGCGCATTTGGACCGAGCCGCTGGTGGCGGTGCTGCCGGAACGGCATCCGCTCGCTGGGCAGTCGACCGTCACATGGCCTGATCTGGCGGGAGAGACCTTTCTCGTGCGCTATGACAGCACCGGCCCGCAGGTCCACGACCATATCATCCTGCGCCTCGCCGGGCGCTTGCCGCCGCCCTCGATTCAGCGCTTCGGTGTGGGGCGCGGCACGCTGCTGTCCATGGTCGAGCAGGGTTTCGGCATCACCATCGTCGGGGCCGCCACCGCGTTGCTGCCGACGACCGGCCTCGTCTTCCTGCCGTTCGCCGACGAGCCGGAGCCGGTTTCGTTCTCGGCCATCTGGTCGCCGTTCAACCAAAGCCCGGCCATCCGCAACATGCTGGTCCTCGCGGGCAAGCTGGGACGCATCTGCGATTCGGCTCCGGGTGGCATCCAGAATGAGCCGCGCGAGCGCCCGCAATGACGTGACCCGTCCTATTTGCCGCCGATAGTATCCGGCAGCCCTCCCGTATCCGTTTTCCTGTTGCCTGTAGTGGATTTGCCTATTCTCTGATCGGCTCCGTCTCTTTGTCCGACTGGAGCCCGTATGCGCGGAGGCCGAATCCTTTGGGGTCAGATTGCTATCGTCTTCACCATCGTTCTGGTGATGACCTGGGCGGCGACGCAATGGGTCGCCTTTCGCCTCGGCTTCCAGCCGCAGCTTGGAGCACCGTGGTTCGAGCTGGCGGGTCTGCCGGTCTATTACCCGCCAGCCTTCTTCTGGTGGTGGTTTTCCTTCGACGCCTATGCGCCCGCGATCTTCGTCGAAGGTGCGATCATCGCCGCGTCCGGCGGCTTCATTGCCATCGCCGCCGCCATCTTTATGTCGATCATCCGCGCGCGGGAGGCGAAGAACGTCGCCACCTACGGATCAGCGCGATGGGCGGAGGACAAGGAAATCCGCGCGGCCGGATTGCTCGGCCCCGATGGCGTCCTGCTCGGCCGCTACGAACGCGACTATCTGCGCCACGACGGTCCCGAGCATGTCCTTTGCTTCGCCCCGACGCGCAGCGGCAAGGGCGTCGGCCTCGTGGTGCCCACGCTCCTGACCTGGCCGGGAAGCTGCATCGTCCACGACATAAAGGGGGAGAACTGGACGCTGACAGCCGGCTTTCGCGCAAAGCACGGCCGCGTCCTGCTGTTCGATCCGACCAACGCGAAGTCGTCGGCCTACAATCCGTTGCTGGAGGTGCGACAGGGCGAGTGGGAAGTCAGGGACGTGCAGAATATCGCGGATATTCTGGTCGATCCCGAAGGCAGCCTCGACAAAAGAAACCATTGGGAAAAGACCTCCCATTCCCTGCTTGTCGGCGCGATCCTGCATGTTCTCTATGCCGAGAAGGACAAGACGTTGGCGGGCGTCGCCAGCTTCCTGTCCGATCCGCGCCGCCCGGTCGAGGCGACCTTGCGCGCGATGATGGACACGCCGCATCTTGGGCCGAGCGGCGTTCATCCCGTCATCGCATCGTCGGCGCGGGAGCTGTTGAACAAATCCGAGAACGAACGGTCGGGCGTGCTCTCCACCGCCATGTCGTTTCTCGGCCTCTACCGCGATCCCGTGGTGGCGCGTGTGACGGCGCGCTGCGACTGGCGCATTGCCGATCTGGTCGAAAGCAAGGAGCCGGTCAGCCTCTACCTCGTTGTGCCGCCATCCGACATCAACCGCACCAAACCGCTCATCCGCCTGATCCTCAACCAGATCGGCCGCCGGCTGACCGAGGACTTGAACACCTCCGGCAAGCGCCACCGCCTGCTGTTGATGCTGGACGAGTTTCCGGCGCTCGGCCGGCTCGACTTCTTTGAGAGCGCCCTGGCGTTCATGGCCGGCTACGGCCTCAAATCCTTCCTGATCGCGCAGAGCCTCAACCAGATCGAGCGCGCCTACGGCCAGAACAATTCGATCCTCGACAACTGCCATGTCCGCGTCAGCTTCGCCACCAATGACGAACGGACGGCCAAGCGGGTGAGCGACGCTCTCGGCACCGCGACCGAGTTGCGCGATTCCACCAACTATGCCGGCCATCGCCTCGCGCCCTGGCTCGGGCATCTCATGGTGTCCCGGCAGGAGACGGCTCGGCCATTGATGACGCCGGGCGAGATCATGCAGCTTCCGCCCACCGATGAAATCGTCATGGTCGCGGGCACGCCGCCGATCCGCGCCACCAAGGCGCGCTACTTCGAGGATTCGCGGTTCACTGAACGCCTCCTGACCCCACCCGATCCGGCGGCCGGTCCCGCCACGAACCCGTCATCCGATGATTGGTCGAGCCGGTTGGTCGCGCAGAAGGGCGATGCCCAGTCCATGGCTAGCGGAACGGAAGGCGATCCGGCCAATGCCGGCATCCGCCGTGAACCGGAATTGCCCGAGCATGAGGAAATCGTTCCGCCGCCGTCTCCGGCGCGGGAGTTCGACATCCTTGACGACGAACCGGACCTGGACGCGGCCAAAGCCCGCGCCCTGCGTCAGCGCATGCGCGCGGTCGCCCGGCAGGCGTCGATGAACCCCGATGACGGGATCGAGCTTTGAGGAACCCTCCCATGGCCACACGAACCCGCATGAACGTCTATTTCGATCCCGAATTGCTGCAACAGGTCGAGATGCTGGCGCTGCGCCGCAATGTCTCCAAATCCGCCATCGTGGAGGCGTCCGTCGCTTCCTTCCTGTCCGGCGACGCAGCGGATCGGCTGGAGGCGGCCATGACGCGCCGCCTGGACAGGCTCGGCCGACAGATGGACGGGCTCGACGAAGATCTCGCCGTGCTCGGCGAGACGCTTTCGCTGTTCGTCCAGTTCTGGTTGACGATCACGCCGCCGATCTCCGACACCGGGCAATCGTCCGCCCGCGCGAAAGGCGTGGAACGGTTCGAGGGCTTCATTCAGACCCTCGGCAAGCGCCTCGCCACCGGAGACAGGTTCCTCAAGGAGCTGTCGCGCGATGTCGATTCGCTTGGGGACAGTCCCGCGCAGCGGCCGTCCGACCCCGATAGCGACCGACCCTGAATTTTCAAACCGTCCTATTTGCCGCCGATCACCGCCGGTGGCCGCACGCGCGTAAATAGTTGTTGAGTCGGCCAAAAATCAGGTTCTTTTAATCGACCCCGATGCGGGGACCGACTGTCGTGCGCCCCGTCGAAAGCGGGGCCGACATGACTGCCACACATCACAGACCGGAGGCGATCCAGCGCGGCGCGCGGATGCTGCGCACGGCGCTCGGCCCGGCCATTGCCCGGTTTCTGGAAGACCCGGCCGTGGTCGAGGTCATGCTGAACCCGGATGGCCGCATCTGGATCGACCGGCTGTCCGAAGGATTGGCGGATACGGGCGAAACGATGCCGCCGGCCGATGGCGAGCGCATCGTGCGCCTGGTCGCACACCATGTCGGCGTCGAGGTTCATGCCCGCAGTCCCCGCGTTTCGGCCGAGCTTCCCGAGAGCGGCGAACGCTTTGAAGGCTTGCTTCCCCCGGTGGTTTCCTCGCCGGCCTTCGCCATCCGCAAGCCCGCCGTCGCGGTGTTCACGCTCGACGACTATGTGTCCGCCGGCATCATGTCCGCCGATCAGGCGGAAACGCTACGCGCGGCCGTCGCATCCCGCGCCAACATCCTCGTGGCGGGCGGCACCAGCACCGGCAAGACCACACTGACCAACGCGCTTCTGGCCGAAGTCGCCAAGGGCGCGGATCGTGTCGTCATCATCGAGGACACTCGCGAGCTGCAATGCGCCGCGCCCAACCTTGTCGCTATGCGGACGAAAGACGGCGTGGCGACGCTTTCCGATCTGGTCCGTTCCTCGCTGCGCCTGCGCCCCGACCGCATCCCCATCGGCGAGGTGCGCGGATCGGAAGCCCTCGATCTGCTCAAAGCATGGGGCACGGGCCACCCGGGCGGGATTGGCACCATCCACGCAGGCACCGGCATTGGCGCGCTGCGCCGGCTTGAACAGCTCATTCAAGAGGCTGTCGTCACCGTCCCGCGCGCCCTGATCGCGGAAACCATTGACCTTGTTGCCGTCCTTTCCGGGCGCGGTTCCGCGCGCCGGCTGGCCGAACTCGCCCGCGTCGAAGGGCTGGGGCCGGACGGCGACTACCGCATCACGCATCTCAGCCCCTTGGCAACCCCCACCAGAACTGGAGACCCCGAATGATCCGTCATACCATGCGCATCCGCCGCCACGTCGCCACGGCCGCGACCTTCACCTATGTCGGCCTCTTCATGGCTCCGGCCGCCCATGCCTCGGGATCGTCGATGCCGTGGGAAGCGCCGCTCCAATCCATCCTCGAATCCATCGAGGGGCCGGTCGCCAAGATCATCGCCGTCATCATCATCATCGTGACCGGCCTGACGCTGGCCTTCGGCGACACCAGCGGCGGTTTCCGTCGCCTGATCCAGATCGTGTTCGGCCTGTCCATCGCGTTCGCCGCATCGAGCTTCTTCCTGTCGTTCTTCTCGTTCGGCGGCGGGGCGCTCGTCTGATGGCGGGCGGTCTCGAACAACTGGACGCGGTGCCGGGATTCTCGATCCCGGTCCACCGGGCGTTGACCGAGCATATCCTGCTCGGCGGCGCTCCGAGAAGCATCGCCATCATGAACGGGACGCTTGCCGGGGCCGTGGGTCTCGGCCTGCGCCTCTGGCTGGTCGGCATCGCCATATGGGCCATCGGGCATTTCGCGGCGGTATGGGCGGCGAAGCGCGATCCCCAATTCGTCGAAGTCGGGCGGCGGCATCTGCGCATCCCGGCTTTTCTGGCGGTCTGAGGGGAGCCCATCCATGATGAACCTTGCCGAATACCGCCGCACCGCCGCGCGCCTCGCCGACTATCTGCCCTGGGCGGCGCTGGTCGGTCAGGGTGTCGTGCTCAACAAAGACGGATCGTTCCAGCGCACCGCGAAGTTTCGCGGTCCCGATCTGGATTCCGCCGTCGCCGCCGAGCTAGTCGCCGTCGCCGGTCGCATCAACAACGCCGTGCGCCGTCTCGGCTCCGGCTGGAGCATCTTCGTTGAGGCGCAGCGCAGCGAGGCCGCGACCTATCCCGACAGCGCCTTTCCCGACGCCGCCTCGGCGCTGGTCGATGCAGAGCGCAAAGCGGGTTTCGAAGAAGCCGGCACGCATTTCGTGTCCGGCTATTTCCTGACCTTCCTCTGGCTGCCCCCGGCCGAGGAAGCCGCCCGCGCGGAAAGCTGGCTCTACGAGGGTCGCGAGCAATCCGGCGTGAACCCGTGGGAGGTCCTGCGCGCCTTCATCGATCGCACCGATCGCGTGCTGGCGCTGCTCGACGGATTCATGCCGGAGTGCCGCTGGCTCGATGACGGGGAGACGCTGACCTACCTCCATTCGACCATATCGACCAATCGCCACCGTGTGCGCGTGCCCGAGGTGCCCATGCACCTCGACGCGCTGCTGGCCGATCAGCCCTTGACGGGCGGGCTGGAGCCGCGCCTTGGCGACGCGCATCTGCGCGTCCTGACCATCGTAGGTTTCCCGACCGCGACGACGCCTGGCCTGCTCGACGAGATGAACCGGCTGCCGTTCCCCTACAGGTGGAGCACGCGCGCGATCCTGCTGGACAAAGTGGACGCCACAAAGCTCCTGACCCGCATCCGCCGCCAATGGTTCGCCAAGCGCAAGAGCGTCGCCGCGATTCTGAAAGAGGTGATGACCAACGAGGCGTCCGCCCTTGTGGACACTGACGCCGCGAACAAGGCGCTCGACGCCGACATGGCGTTGCAGGAGCTTGGGGCGGACGTGGCGGGCATGGCCTACGTCACAGCGACCGTCACCGTATGGGATGCCGACCCGCGCCTTGCCGACGAGAAGCTGCGCCTGGTCGAGAAGATCGTTCAGGGCCGCGACTTCACCGCCATGCCCGAGAGCGTCAACGCGGTTGACGCATGGCTCGGCAGCCTGCCCGGACACGCCTACGCGAATGTCAGGCAATCGCCCATCAGCACTTTGAATCTCGCCCACATGATCCCGCTTTCGGCGGTGTGGGCGGGGCCGGAACGGGACGAGCATTTCGGTGCGCCCCCTTTGCTCTTTGGAAAGACCGAAGGCTCAACCCCGTTCCGGTTGTCTTTGCATGTCGGCGACGTAGGGCACACCCTTGTCGTCGGCCCCACGGGCGCGGGCAAGAGCGTGCTGCTCGCCCTCATGGCGCTCCAGTTCCGCCGCTACGAGGCCAGCCAAGTCTTCGCCTTCGACTTCGGCGGCAGCATCCGCGCCGCGTCGCTCGCCATGGGCGGCGACTGGCATGACCTTGGCGGCGGGCTGACAGAAGGGGCCGAGGCGTCCGTCTCGCTCCAGCCGCTGGCCCGCATCCACGACACCTATGAACGCGCATGGGCGGCGGACTGGATTGCCACCATCCTCATGCGCGAAGGCATCGCCATCACGCCCGAGGTCAAAGAGTATCTTTGGACGGCGCTGACTTCGCTCGCCTCCGCGCCGGTCGAAGAACGCACGATCACCGGCCTTGCGGTGCTGTTGCAATCCAACGATCTGAAACAGGCGCTCCGGCCGTTCTGCGTCGGCGGTGCCTATGGCCGGTTGCTCGACGCCGAGACAGAGCATTTGGGATCGGCGGACGTGCAGGCGTTCGAGATCGAAGGGCTGGTCGGCACCGGCGCGGCCCCGGCCGTTCTGTCCTACCTGTTCCATCGCATCGGCGACCGGCTCGACGGCCGCCCCACGCTGCTCATCATCGATGAAGGCTGGCTTGCGCTCGACGACGAGGGATTCGCCGGCCAGCTCCGCGAATGGCTGAAGACGCTGCGCAAGAAGAACGCCAGCGTCATCTTCGCCACGCAAAGCCTGTCCGACATCGACGGCAGCAACATCGCGCCCGCTATCATCGAGAGCTGCCCGACGCGGCTCCTGCTGCCGAACGAGCGCGCCATCGAGCCGCAGATCGCGGCCATCTATCGCCGCTTCGGCCTCAATGACAGGCAGATCGAAATCCTCGCAAGGGCCACGCCCAAGCGGGATTATTACTGCCAAAGCCGCAGGGGCAACCGCCTGTTCGAGCTGGGCCTGTCCGAAGTCGGCCTCGCCCTCTGCGCCGCATCCGCCAAATCCGACCAGACCCTCATTGCGCAGATCGTTGCGGAGCACGGCCGCGATGGTTTCCTCGCCGCATGGCTGCGCGAGCGCGGCGTCGAGTGGGCGGTCGAGCTGATCCCCAACCTCACCAATCTTGCCGACCGGCCGGAATCCGCCGCGCCGGCCCGACTCGATACCCCACAGGAGATTCTTCCATGACCTATTCCAAGTTTGTCGGGGCCTCGGCCCTTGCGCTGGCGCTCGCCATTCCGGTCGCGCTTTCGCCCATGCTGGCAAGCCCGGCCCATGCGCAATGGATCGTCTATGATCCGACCAACTACGCGCAGAACGTGCTCACGGCCGCGCGCACGCTGGAGCAGATTAACAACCAGATCACCTCGCTCCAGAACGAGGCCCAGATGCTCATCAATCAGGCCCGCAATCTGGCGAGCTTGCCATATTCCTCGCTCCAGCAGATTCAACAGAACGTCAGCCGCACGCAGCAGCTTCTCAGCGACGCGCAGAACATCGCGTTCGACGTGCAGAACATCGACCAGGCGTTCCAGAGCCAATACGGCAATGTGTCGCTGTCGGCGACCGACGCCCAGCTTGTCGCCGATGCGCGCGACCGTTGGCAAAACACGGTCGGCGGCTTGCAGGACGCCATGAAGGTGCAAGCCGGTGTCGTCGGCAATATCGACAGCAACCGCGCCGAGATGGCCGCGCTCGTCGGCCGGAGCCAGGGTGCGACCGGCGCATTGCAGGCCACGCAGGCCGGCAATCAGATCCTCGCCCTCCAGTCGCAGCAGCTTTCCGACCTGATCGCCATGCTCGCCGCCAACGGCCGGTCGGAAGCGCTGATCGAGGCCGAGCGTGCGACGGCCGCCGAACAGGGCCGTGTCCAGCGCGAGCGCTTCCTGACCCCCGGCAGCGGCTACCAGCCGGGCAACGCGCAGATGTTCAACGGCAACAACTGACCACGGGAGGGGCCGCCCATGGACGGCAAGATGCTGGCCCGGCTCGGGGCCGTCGTATTCGTCGCCATGGCCATCGCGGCCACGGTGATCGAGATGACCCGCAAGGACGATCCCGCGCCGGCCAGCACCGCACCGGCGCTGCAACCGCCGGCCGATCCGCTCCGCGCGACGCTTCGCCGGTGCCAGCAGCTTGGGGAAGCGGCGACGAGCGATCCGGTCTGCCTTTCCGCATGGGCCGAGAGCCGCGACCGCTTTCTTGGCCGGACGCCCGCCCAGACCGCTCCGCGACAGAACGAGGAACAGTGATCCATGGGCGGAACCGGCGTCATCGACTCGTTTCTTGGGGTCTTCACCAGCTACATAGATTCCGGCTTCGGCCTGCTCGGTGGGGAAGTGGCGTTTATCGCCACCACCCTGATCGTCATCGACGTGACGCTGGCGGCGCTCTTCTGGGCCTGGGGCGCGGATGACGACATTATCGCAAGGCTGGTCAAGAAGACCCTGTTCGTCGGTGTCTTCGCCTACGTCATCGGCAACTGGAACAACCTCGCCCGCATCGTCTTCGACTCATTCGCCGGTCTCGGTCTCATGGCGTCGGGCACGGGCTTTTCCGCTGCCGACCTCATGCGGCCAGGCCGGGTGGCACAGACCGGCCTCGATGCCGGCCGACCATTGCTCGATTCCATTTCCGACCTGATGGGCTACTGGTCGTTTTTCGAGAACTTCATCCAGATCGCCTGCCTGCTGTTCGCCTGGGCGCTGGTGATCCTCGCCTTCTTCATCCTCGCCGTGCAGCTCTTCGTCACGCTGATCGAGTTCAAGCTGACCACGCTGGCCGGCTTCGTGCTGATCCCCTTTGGCCTGTTCGGCAAGACCGCCTTCATGGCCGAGCGTGTGCTTGGCAACGTAATCTCTTCCGGCATCAAGGTTCTGGTGTTGGCCGTCATCATCGGCATCGGCTCAACCTTGTTTTCGCAGTTCACCGCCGGCTTCGGCGGCGTCACCCCCACGATCGACGATGCCATGGCGATTGTGCTCGCGTCCCTGTCGCTGCTCGGCCTCGGCATCTTCGGACCCGGCATCGCCACCGGCCTTGTCTCGGGCGGCCCCCAGCTCGGCGCGGGCGCGGCCGTGGGCACCGGCCTCGCCGCCGGCGGCATGGTGCTGGCGGGCGGTGCGGCGGCGGGTGGCGCGGCGATGCTCGGCGCAAAAGGCGGCGCTGCCGCTTTGTCCGGCGGGGCCGCGGCCGTTCGCGGCGGCGCGACGGCCGCAGGAGCCGCTTCCGCAGCCTACAGCCTCGGCTCGCTCGGCCAGTCCGGCGCGGCCGGTGTCGCGTCTGGCCTTGGCGGCGTCGCTCGCGCGGCAGGATCGGCAGCCGTCTCACCCTTGAAACGCGCTGCCTCCCGCGCGTCCGAAAGCGTCAAGTCCAGTTTCTCCGAAGGCGCGAAGGCTGGCTTCGGTGCGAGTGGCGGCGCGTCCACCATGGGCACGGCCGGAGGCGCGGCGGAAGCATCCGCCCCGGCCGCGTCCGCCTCGGCCACAGGCGCACCGCCTGCCTGGGCGCAGCGGATGCGCCGCTCGCAGGCCATGAACCACGGCACGACCATGGCCGCACACGCCGTCCGCTCCGGCGACAGCCATGGCCCCGGTTCTTCCGTCAACCTTTCCGAAAGTGACTGCTCATGAGCATCTTCAAACGACCCGCAGCCCATTACGGCAAGACGCCGGAACCCGAGACCCCGTATCAGAAGGCCGCGCAGGTCTGGGATGAGCGCATCGGCTCGGCCCGCGTGCAGGCGCGAAACTGGCGCTACATGGCGTTCGGTTCCCTGATCCTGTCGGCGGGCTTCGCCTCGGCGCTGGTGTGGCAGTCGGCGCGCGGGACCGTGGTGCCCTGGGTGGTGCAGGTCGATGCGCTCGGCGAAGCCCAGACCGTCGCACCGGCGAACGCCGACTATCGCCCGACCGATCCGCAGATCGCTTTCCATCTCGGCCGCTTCATCGAGCAGGTCCGCGCGATCCCGGCCGATGCGATCATCGTCCGCCAGAACTGGCTTCGCGCCTACGAGTTCACCACCGACCGGGGCGCTGCGGCTCTGAACGACTATGCCCGCGCCAACGATCCGTTCACCCGTGTCGGCCGCCAACAGATCGCCGTCGATGTGTCCAGCGTCATCCGGGCATCGCCCGGATCGTTCCGGGTCGCCTGGACCGAGCGCCACTACGAAAACGGCCAGCTTTCCGGCACCGAGCGATGGACCGCGATCCTGACCATCGTGATCCAGCCGCCGCGCACCGCCGAGAGGCTGCGCGCCAATCCGCTCGGCATCTATGTCAATGCGATTTCATGGTCGCGGGAGATGAGCCAATGACCCGCACGTCTTTCTGCAAAGCCGGCTTTCCGGTTTTCCGCAAACCCGCACTGGCGGCGTTGCTGCTTTCCGCGACCGTGCTGGCCGGCTGCGCCACCAACCGGACGCCGCAATTCTCCTATGACGACGCCGTGCCGCCGCTGCCGACGCCGCCTGCCGCTTCGGCAGAGGACACGCCCCGGCCGCTGCATGTTCCGCCCGCCTGGACCGTCGCGCGCGGCGGCGAGAGGGCGGGCACACCGACCGGCCGCGTCGAGAACGCCAACGCCGCCGCCCGCGTCGAGCCGCGCCGCGAAGGCTACTACAACGCCATCCAGATATACCCGTGGTCGGAAGGCGCGCTCTATCAGGTCTATGCCGCCCCCGGTCAAATCACCAATATCGCGCTGGAGCCGGGTGAAAACCTGACCGGCGCAGGACCGATTGCGGCCGGCGACACCGCCCGCTGGATCATCGGCGATACCGAGAGCGGCAGCGGCGCCAACCGGCGCGTCCATATCCTCGTGAAACCGACCCGCGACGACATCTCGACCAACCTTGTCGTGACCACCGACCGGCGAACCTACATGATGGAGCTGCGCGCGCGGGAAGCGCTCTACATGCCCGCCGTCGCCTGGGCCTATCCCGCGCCGCCGGCAGGCCAGCGCCGGGCCGTCCCGTCCGCGCCGGTCATCCCTGCCGAGGCGGCGCGGAACTATCGCTATGGATTGCAGGTGCAGGGCGACAGCCCGCCATGGCGGCCGGTTTCCGTCTTCGACGATGGCCGGCGCGTCTATGTCGTCTTCCCGCGCGGGATCGTGCAGGGCGAAATGCCGCCGATCTTCGTGCTCGGGTCGGACGGCGAGCCGCAGATCGTCAATTCCCGCATCTACCGGAACGTCCTGATCGTGGACCGTCTGTTTGGCGCGGCCGAACTGCGCCTTGGCAGCGGCAACCGCCAGCAGGTCGTCAGGATCGTCCGTATCGAGCAACGACAGGCCGCCGCTCAGCCCGCAGCCACCGGAGACTCGCCGTCATGACAGACAACCCGATCACCGACACCACAGCGCCCATGCGGCTGCGCGCAGAACCGCCGCGCGTCACCCGCCTGTCCCGCAAGATGCTGGCAGGCATTGGCGCGGTCGCGCTTCTCGGCATCGGCGGCGCGCTGATCTACGCGCTCCAGACCCGCGAGGCCGGACCGGGCGGCGAAGAACTCTATTCGACAGAAAACCGGCCCACGGCGGACGGACTCACGGGCTTGCCCTCCGACTACACCGGCCCGGTCCTCGGCCCCGCGCTGCCCGGCGACCTTGGCCGTCCGATCCTCGACGCCGAGAGGCGGGGCCAGCCGGTCGCAACGCCTGCGATCACAGCGCCCGCGGTCGATCCCGAGGAAGAACGCCGCCGCGCCGAGGAAGAAGCCGCGCGCCTGAGCAGCGTGTTCTTCCAGACCGGACCGCGCACAGGAACACCAGCCGGGACGGCCATGCCCGGCCTGGCCGGTCTCGGCGGGCAACCGGAGGGAGCGGCCGGTCAGAACCGCCATGCCGCCTTCCTGGGCGGCCCGGTGGACCGCCAGACCGTCGCGCCGGATCGCGTCACGCCGCCGGCCTCGCCCTATATCCTGCAGGCCGGGGCCGTGATCCCGGCCGCGCTCATCACCGGCATCCGTTCCGACCTTCCGGGCCAGATCACAGCGCAGGTGACGGAGAACGTCTATGACAGCCCGACCGGCTCGCTGCTCCTGATTCCGCAGGGCACCCGCATCATCGGCCAATATGATGACGGCGTGACCTTCGGCCAGCGCAGGGTGCTCTTGGTGTGGAATCGCCTGATCCTGCCGGGCGGCCGCTCCATCGTCCTTGAGCGCCTGCCGGGCGCGGACGCATCGGGCTATGCCGGCCTTGAGGATGGCGTCGATTATCATTGGTGGGATCTGATGAAGGCCGCAGGACTATCCACGCTGCTCGCAGTCGGCACGGAGCTCGCGACCAGCGACGAGGACCGGCTGATCCGCGCCATCCGCGACGGGGCGCAAGATACCGTCAATCAGGCAGGCCAGCAGATCGTCCAGCGCCAGTTGCAGGTCGCGCCCACGCTGACCATCCGGCCCGGCTTCCCGGTCAGGATAATCGTCACCCGCGATTTGATATTCGAGCCGGCAGGAGGTTGACCATGACCAAGCTGAAACTCGGCCCGCTGCCCGACGACAAGCCCGTAAAGGTGACCCTGGAGCTGCCCGCGCCGCTCCACCGCGATCTGGTCGCCTATGCCGAGGTGCTGGGGCGCGAGACGGGGCAAGCCGTTGCCGATCCCGTCAGGCTGATCGTGCCCATGCTGGAGCGGTTCATCGCCACGGACCGCGGCTTCGCAAAGGCGCGGCGGGGGGGGAAGTGGTCCAGTGGGATAAATGGCAACTGAGCGGCACGAAGCCGACATTGCCCGCACTCAGGCACGGGCGCTCGAAGCGTCGATCTCGGCTGTGAGTTGCCGGCACTTGGCGCTGGCCCATTCGTGCGCATCGGCGCCGAACAGGAGCCGTCGCGCTGGGTCGGGAGAGGACGCTTCAGAGACGATCAGGGCGGAAAGCGCCGCCGGATCGTTCTGCTGCGCGCCGTTCGCTTCTGCGATGAAGGTTCGGAAACCGGCCACCGCCTCGGCATAGTCGGCAATGTCCATATCCCCCTGCCGTGCAGTGGACGGATCAAGGAAGTTTGTGCGCATCATCCCCGGCTCCACGATGAGTGATCGGACGCCAAGCGGCGCGATTTCTTCGGCGAGGCCCTCCATCCAGCCTTCGAGCGCGAACTTGGACGCCGAGTAGACCGATCCACCGGGGTTCGAGACCAAGCCGTTCACCGAGGAGATCGTGACCACGAGGCCCGAGCGCTGACGGCGCATCGTCGGCAGCACCGCGCGCGCCACGTTCATCGCCCCGAAGAGGTTGATCTCGAACTGCCGGCGCACGTCCTCCTCCGGGATCGTCTCGAACCATCATCCAAGCTGGGCGCGGCCGGCGTTGTTGACCAGGATGTCGATCCGGCCAAACACCTCCATGGCTGCGTCATGTGCTGCCGAAGCCGCCCGGGCATCGGTCACATCGAGCGGTAACACGAGCAGGCTGTCGTCCGGAGCGGAGAGGCTTTCTGCAAGCCCGTCGACGCTTCGGCTGGTTGCCACGACCTTGTCGCCAGCGCGCAGCGCATCGCGAGAGAGCAGATGCCCAAGTCCCCTGCCAGCGCCGGTGATGAACCATACCTTTTCTGTCATTGTCAGCTCCTCTTGTCGTGCCGACGCGATATTAGCGCATCTATGCAGTGGGAGATTAGTACCTCGAAATTTGTCGGACCAAGTAGTATAGCTACTGAATGGACCCGCGTAAGTTCTCGGACCTCGTCATCTTCAATCGCGTTGCCGAAGAGCGCAGCTTCACCGCGGCGGCACGCAGCCTCGGCGTGACCCAGTCCGCCGTCAGCCAGACCGTAAAGCGCCTTGAGGCCGATCTGGGGATCAGGTTGCTGTCACGCTCGACACGCAGCATTGCCCCCACCGCGGCGGGCGAGCGGCTTCTGGCCACACTCGCGCCGGTCATCGCGGAGATTGATGCGGAAATCGACGATCTGGAACAGTTGCGTGAGGAACCGGGCGGACGTCTGCGGGTGACCTGCGGCAAACATGCCGCCGATACGCTCGTCTGGCCGGCCTTCTCGCGACTGATCGCTGCCCATCCCGAGATCGACGGCGAGCTGAGCGTGGAGAACCGGCATGTCGACATCGTTGCCGAGCGGTTCGATGTCGGGATACGGCTGCGCGAAGACTTGGAAATGGACATGGTCGCCGTGCCCGTTGGGCCCCACTTGCGCGCTGTCGTTGTGGGGGCGCCCCGGTATCTCGACAGCTGCGATCCTCCGCACACGCCGCGTGACGTGTCGGCCCACCGCTGCATCGGTTTCAGAAACGCGGGTGGCACCCTGTCGCCGTGGTCGTTTGAGAAAGACGGACATGCGGAGACGGTAAAAGTGTCGCCGTCCCTGATCGTCAATGACGGCGACGCACTCGTAGGGGCTGCCAGCGCGGGGATGGGTCTGGCCTACATGCTCGAAGATCTCGCCGCGCCCTTTCTGAACGACGGGCTGCTCGTCGAGGTCCTTGCCGATTGGTGTCCGCCGTTTCCGGGCTATCACGCCTTCTATTCGAGCCGGCGCCATCCGACCCGTGCTTTCACTCTCTTCCTGGAGAGTTTGCGGGCGGAGACCAGCGCGACAACCAGCAAGTAAGGCGCAACGGGCTCTGCGCCGACACTAGTAACAGGGGTGCCGTCAACGCATCGACGCAAATGCGGCACGCTACAGGCCGCCGATCCCCCTCCATGCTTCGCCTATTCCGGGCTTCCAGCCCCCGGAAAATCCCGCGAACCACGGAGGATTCCATGTCCACGAAACACCGCCACGGCAGCAGGGGCCGCCCACGGCAGCCGGTCCCCAAAACGCTCCCCGACGATCTCTACGACTACGACGACGACCCGACGCCGCGCGTCAGTCCGCCGCGTGGACGCCCGCTCCATCTCTTCGATGTCGAGCGGCTGCCGGTCATCGACGACTGGCCCGAGGACGTGCCGATCACCGAGGCCGAGATTCAGGTGTTCGAGCGCTGGTTCGCCGATGTGTTCGACGAGTTGTTCGGCTCGGTCGATCTGCCCGATGACTTGAAATCGTTATCGTATTATGATAATGAAAAACCCTGAACGATAATCGAGTCTTGCCATGTCCACATTGAAAGTCGGGATCGCCGATCCCGAGGAAATGAAGGCCCGCACCCTTCGGATCGCGCGTGGCGAGGAAAAACCGAAGCCCGGCGAGCCGACGGTCTGGTTCATCTCCACGACATCCTTCGCCAAATTCATGTCAGCGAGCAATTGCGAGATGCTGCGCATCATCTACGAACAGCAGCCAGCCTCGTTGGAAGAGCTGGCGCAGATGACCGGCCGCGCCAAGTCCAACCTGTCCAGAACCCTCAAGGCCATGGTCGGATACGGGCTTGTGCGCATGGAAAAAGGCCGGGGTCTGAGACTGGTCCCGAAGCTCGTTCATGACCGTGTGGAACTGGTCTTGCCTCTGGTCGAGCCTCGCAGGAAAGGAACCCGCAAATGAACGTCCACAATCCCAATGTCGCCCTGCGGGCTGCCCTCTACCTGCGCGTCTCCACCAGCCGGCAGGCCGAACATGACGTGTCGATCCCCGACCAGCGCAGGCAGGGCGAAGCATGGTGCGAAGCGAGGGGCTATCAGCTTGTCGAAACCTTCGTGGAGGCCGGCGCGTCGGCCACCAACGACCGCCGCCCCGAGTTCCAACGAATGATTGAGGCGGGAACGTCGAAGCCCGCGCCCTTCGATATTGTCGTGGTTCACAGTTTCTCGCGCTTCTTCCGCGATCATTTCGAGCTTGAGTTCTATGTCAGGAAGCTGGCGAAGAATGGTATTCGCCTCGTCTCCATCACGCAGGAGATGGGCGACGACCCCATGCACGTCATGATGCGGCAGATCATGGCGCTGTTCGACGAATACCAGTCCAAGGAGAACGCCAAGCATGTCCTGCGCGCCTTAAAGGAAAACGCCCGGCAAGGCTTCTGGAACGGCTCGCTGCCCCCGGTCGGCTATCGCGTCGTCGCAGCCGAGCAGCGCGGCGCGAAGGTCAAGAAGAAGCTGGAAGTCGACCCGCTGCACGCCGACACGATCCGCCTGATCTATCGCCTGGCGCTGGAAGGTGATGGCGATTCCGGTCAGATGGGCGTTAAGGCCATCGTCAAGCATCTGAACGGCAAAGGCATCTTCACCCGTGACGGCGGCCGTTGGGGCGTCGGCCAGGTTCACCGCATCCTGACCCGGCGCACCTATATGGGCGAGCATCAATGGGGCAAGAACCGGAAGAACAAGGCGGACAAGGAAGCCGATGAAATCGTCATCGTGCCGGTACCGCCGATCATCGACCGCGAGACCTTCGAGGCGGTGCAGAAGCTCTTGCAGGCCCGCAACCCCAAGACCGAACTGCCCGCGCGCGTCGTGATCGGTCCCACGCTTCTGACCGGCAT
>DFMV01000085.1:30728-32853 GCA_002375765.1 Rhizobiales bacterium UBA3584
CGCCAGCACATCGCCGAATTGCAGCGCCGGGCTTCCGAATCGGAACTACGCCTCAAGCGTCTCTATGACGCCATCGAGGCCGGGGTTGCCGATCTGGACGACCCGGCGCTGACCGAACGCATCGCCGGCCTAAAGGTCATCCGCGATCAGGCGCGGGCGGACGCCGACCGCGCTCAGACGCTGCTCGACAGCCCCGGTCACAGCGCCGTCAGCCCGGCGATGATCCGGCAATTCTCGCAGATCGCTCGCGACCGTATCCGGGACCGTGAGGGCGGCTATCGGCGGGATCACCTGCGCGCCCTGGCGCAGCGTGTCGAGGTCGCCGACGACGCAATCCGCATCATGGGATCGAAAACGGAACTGCTGAGGACGCTTGCGGGCGGCCAGGTGCGGCAATCGGCGGCGATTGGCGTGCCCAGAGGCGGACTGAAGTGGCGGAGAGGAAGGGATTCGAACCCTCGAGACAGTTACCCGCCTACGCCCTTAGCAGGGGCGCGCCTTCGACCACTCGGCCACCTCTCCGAGGCGGGTGGTAGCCCGGAATGTCGCGGAAGTGCAAGGGGTTTTTGTCGCCGGAGGTGAAAATGGGTGGACGAGGCACAATTTGCGCCGGTGGAACCGGCGAGGCGGGCAAACCGTTTTCAACGACAGCGAACAAAAAAGGAGAATGCCAAGATGAACCGCGATCAGATGGAAGGCAACTGGAAGCAGTTTACCGGCAAGGCCAAGGAACAATGGGGCAAGCTGACCGATGACGACCTCGATACCGTAGCCGGCAAACGCGAGCAGCTCGAAGGAAAGATCCAGGAACGCTATGGCAAGACAAAAGACGAGGCCAAACAAGAGGTTGATAACTGGTTCGATCGCAACGGCTGGTGAGCGCCTAGAGCATTTCAGCGCTTCTATGAACCGCTTCAATTGCTCGAAGTCTTTAATTTGTCGCGTGTCCGAACCGATAAAGTGGCATCCACTTTAACCGGACACGCTCTAACGGCGCCAAACAAAAGGGCGGCACCCGCGGGTGCCGCCCTTTTTCTGCTAATTGGCGCGTTGATTAAACAGGACTTTTTGCGCCTCTTTGTCGTCAGCGAGGTTCATCTGCTGGTCCTCGGGCAGCTTGACGGCGAGGCCGCGTTCTACGGCCGGGCGGGCCTTGAGGCGCTCTTGCCAGGCGGCGACGTTGGGGAATTCGCTCAGGTCCATGCCCTGCTTTTCCCAACCGAGCGACCAGCTCAATGACGCCATGTCGGCGATGGAATAGTCACCGGCAATGTAGTCCTGGCCCTCGAGCTGCTTGTTGAGCACGCCATAGAGCCGGTGGGTTTCGTTGACGTAGCGATCGATCGCATACCGAATCTTTTCAGGCGCATATTGCTTGAAATGATGGTTCTGGCCGAGCATCGGGCCGAAGCCGCCCATCTGCCAGAACAGCCATTCGTCCACTTCCACCCTGCTGCGCGGATCGCTGGGATAGAACCGACCGAATTTTTCAGCGAGGTATTTGAGGATCGCCCCGGATTCAAAGACCGAAATGGGCGCGCCGCCGGGGCCCTGTGGATCGACGATGGCGGGGATCTTGTTGTTGGGCGAAATGGCCAGAAATTCGGGCTTAAACTGATCGCCCTTGCCGATGTGGATGGCGTGGACCGTGTAGGGGACGCCCAATTCCTCGAGCATTATCGAGACCTTATGCCCATTGGGCGTGGGGAAATAGTAGAGCTCGATGGGTTGCGTCTGCTCGGGCATGGGGACTCCAATCTTGTGGCTTTGCAAAGTGGACGGCAGTTCATCGTAGTTTACCGATGAATGCAAGACCTGCCCGAGAAAAACCGGGGCGCTGGGGGCGCCCCGGTCTGGTTCAGGCCCGGGCCAGGACCATGTGCGGCTGGCCGTCGCTGGTGCGGGAGGGCGAGACACCGTCGCGATTGACGGTGGCGTCGACCCGCTGACGGAAGGCGGAAAAGCTATCGAAAGCAACGACATCGACCGGCTCGTCGAACTGGATGGTCAGGCGGAACATCTCCCCTGCCCCCAGCGCCTTGACGCCGATGATGGTGCCGGTGAAGGGCTGCTTGAGATAGGTGCCGGACACCTGCTGGCTGACGGCATAGGCCGGGCCGCGGGT
>DFMV01000085.1:33079-36131 GCA_002375765.1 Rhizobiales bacterium UBA3584
GCGCGCCTCGGTCTTGAGGTCGGTCGTGGTCAGATGGGATGCAGGTTTGCGCATCGTCAAAGTCTCCACGGCGGAATTTTCGTCTTGGGAGCCCGCATTGCCAAGCACCGCCAATGGTTTGGGACGATGTTTGATGGTTCGCGCGGCCCGGACAAACCGGGTTGGCGTGGAAGACTTCACCGTAGGGCGTGTGCCCTTGCGGACGGCAGGCGCTTCAACCGAGTGCTCAGATAGGTACGCTGCGACGCTTTGTCAATATCGGCAACACTAGCGCCAAAAACTATGGACTTGAGCGTTCGGTGACCGCAAGTTGGCAAACATTGTGGGTCTGTGGGAATCCCGAAATTGACGTATGTGTTGCTGTTCGCCGCCGGATTGCTCGGCGGGATGATAAATTCGCTCGCCGGTGGCGGCTCTTTCGTGATTTTTCCGGCGCTGTTGTTCGCCGGGGTGCCGCCGGTGCTCGCCAATGCGTCCAACACCTATGCGTGCCTGCCCGGATATGTGACCGGGGCAATCGGCTACTGGAAGCATATCGCGCCGCACAAGGGGCGGCTGGCGCTCTACAGCACGCTGGGGCTGGTGGGAGGGTTTCTGGGCGCCGAGGCGCTTATGCGGATTTCGGACGCGCAGTTCTCGGTCATCATTCCCTGGCTGATGGCGTTTGCCGTGACGATCTATATTTTCGGGCAGCGGATCAACCGGTTTTTCGCGGCGCGCTCGAACGGTTCCCGGCATGCTGTGCGGGCCGGCGCCATCGGACTGTCGGCGCTGCTGCTGGCCATCAGCTTTTATGGCGGGTTCTTCAACGCGGGGCTGGGGATCGTGCTGCTGGCGTGGCTGGCGCTGGCCGGGTTCGAGGACGTTCATGCGATGAACGGGCTGAAACTCTTGATCTCGGCCGTGGTGTCGGTGGTGGCGGTGCTGCGGTTCGCGGCGACTGGGTCGATTGCGTGGGTTGAGGGCAGCGTGGCGCTGGCCGGGGCGATGGTCGGCGGGTTCGCGGCGGCGTATTTCTCGCATCTGGTGCCGGCGAAGGTGATCCGGGGATTTGTGATTGTGTATGGGGTGGGGCTGACGGTGTATTTTTTCTGGGGGGTTTATAGGTAGGGGGAGGTGAGGGTCGGGAAGCTGACAGTGTTGCCAAGGAGAGGTTGCGCTATTCGCGTCAGGATCGTGACGAGTTAATACGCCGATTCACGAGTTGCCTCGTCTCGGTTTTAGGGTCGGCCATTATCTGCCAATCGCCACGATACTTTTCACATGCACGTCTCAGTCGGCGCTTCTGCTCAACCCGATCATTTTCTCGGATGTCAGGAAATATCCGTCGATACGATTTCCTATCCACCTCCGGCGCCAGCTTCTCTTCGTTGATAGCGAAATACCAAACTTGAATCACCTGCGCCTCTATCGGAAGCACCCCGGTCAACGCCTGGTAGTCATGCCAGCCTTCCCATATCACGGTGTCGTTTTGCACATCGCTGAAGCTTCCTAGAAGGTCGCCGTCCTCACGCACGGTCTTTTTGTCTTGCTCGTAGAAATGCTTCATCGCATTCCAATATTGGTTTCGCAGACGTACTACCTTTCCAAGCTTCATATCCGGCTGGAGCTTCAGGACAAGCGCAGACAAAACCTCGACATTTTTAGTCTGACCAACTCCATCCAAAAGTTCACACGCCCCGCAGGCCAGAGCATGAACCGAGATAGGATCCCTATCTTTGAGGAACAGCTCTGTCGCCGTACCAAGTTGAGCGCGCGCTATGTCGACCTTAAGCTGATGTATGTCCATGTTATTTCCACTTTTGGCCGGCGATAGCTAACCCACTTGCAGCACAAGTTCTTTAAATAATTTTGGCTGCTTTCGGACTTCATAATCGAATTGCAAACTGGGTTAGCAACAGAAATACCGTTCGCCTCATTACGGTCCGAATCCGAGGACGATCGAGAATGGGAGGAGTGGTGCCTACTCCTACCGCGCGGATTGGCTCCAGCAGGATTACTTGCGTCATTGGCACAAAGATGCCGCCCACCCGCGAGTGAAATCGTCATCAGCCATTCCGCGTTCTATGCTGTTTTTCAACGCATGGTCATAGCATCGATCGAATTCGCTAGGGCGTAGGTAAATCGCGATGGCAATTGCAATCAAACCTATGGCGACAGCACCGGCAAGAAATTTGCCATTTGTGGTCATCATCAGTCGTCCCAGCCGGGATGGATAAACGTCCCGCCGTCTCCGGCAGGTGTCGCATATTCTATGATGAACCCGCCGAATGGATGCCGGAGGATACTGACGATAGTGGCGCCCACGGCGTTGGCTGCCAGCCGTTGATTCAATATCTCCTCGTTGGCAGCGTCAGCGAACAAATCTCGATAGCCCGGCTCGTCCAATACCGCTCGGATATCATCTTCCATTTCGTCCTCCCGAGCAGGTCCTCAATTAGGCAGCAATCGAGCACGTACCCAACTACAAAGCAACAGCCCCTGCAGGCCCTACATCTTCGGTGCGCATAGCCGCAGCCCTGCGCTTACGCTCCGGGCGCCGCTTTCTCTATGCGGCGAGAACGGGGCGGCCTGTCGAGGGTTAAGGCTCACCCCACCCCTACTCCGCCGAAGGCTCCAGCAGCATCTCATCCAGCACTTCGGCGGCGCATTGGTTGGTGAGGTCGCTCAGGGCGATGTCCTGTTCGGGGGTGCGCTGGGGGGCCTCGAGCATGGGCCAGAGGGTGTCGGCTTCGATGCGGTCGAGGGTGCAGGCGCAGTAGGCGGTGCAGTAGGCTGCGTCGGGGGCGGTTTCGATGCAGCTGGACTGGCAGCTTGAGAGGAAGTTTTCGGCGCGGCGGGTTTCGCTGATGCCGGTGAGGGAGGCAAGGCCCATGAGGATGCCGATGAGGATGGGCTGGTGCAGGACGTAGATGACGAGGCTCCAGCGGCCGAGCTTGGCCAGGGCGCGGGAGGGCGTTGAGGTGCCCTTGAATTGGGCGAGGCGGTCCGTGAGGCCGCTATTTATGGCCCAGCGGGTGGCGGCGATGCCGAGGAGGGCGACGCCGAACCA
>DFMV01000085.1:36379-40210 GCA_002375765.1 Rhizobiales bacterium UBA3584
GCCAGCGCGAGGATCAGGACCAGCGGCGCTGTGAGGAAGGCCAGGCCCAAAAGGGAAAACAGCGCTATGGCGTGCAGCACGCCGAAATAAACGAACGTGCCGGGATTGAAGGCGTAGGTGCCTGCAGAGATCAGCAGCGCGGCGCCGAGGATAAGCGCGAAGCGGCGCCAGAAGGGGCGCCAGCGGATTGTTTCGCCATGGCCGAGGACGAGGGATACGCCGGTCAAAAAAACGAAGGTGCCGACGATGGATTTCTGGAAGATCACCCAGGGGAGCGACTGGGTGGGGTCGAAATTGACGAAGCCCAGAAACGCCAGATCCCATGAGAAATGGTAGATGATCATCGCGACGATGGCGACGCCACGCGCGATGTCGATGGCGGCGATGCGCGGGCGGGAGGCGGGGGCGATGGATGTCATGCGGCCGACGCCCGGACCCAGACGGCGGCATCGTGGAAGGCGGCACCGCCGAAGGGCTTAACGGGATCGGAGCCGATCAGGGTGTTGATGCCCCTGCCCTTGCGGTGTGCCTTGTGAGGGTGGAGGCCCTCGGCGACGACAACGCCGGTGCGCAACCCGTCGAACAGGCGCAGGGTCAGCTCGACCGAACCGCGATGATTGCCGATGGTGACGGGCGCGCCGTCTTCGAGGGCGAGCGCTGCTGCGTCTTCGGAGTGCATGAGCAAGGAGGGGGTGCCTTCACGCTTCTGGCTGCCGGGGGTTTCGCCGAAGGTGGAATTGAGGAACGTGCGGGCCGGAGAGGTGGTCAGGCGGAACGGGACCGCTTCGGTGGTCGGCTCGTTCCAATCCTGAAAATCGACCATGGCGGGCATTTCTGCGGGATCGCAGACCCAGTTGACGCCACGCTTGATGCGGGTGGCTTCCCAATCGGGCTTGAAGCGGAATTTGCCATCGGGCCAGGCAAAGCCGGCCGTGTAGCGCGATTTGTCATCGGGCAGAGCGCGATCGACAAAGCCTGACGCGGCTTCGATTTCGTCGAGATCGCCATAGCCGGAGCGCGAGAAGGTTTCGGCAACCATCTCGCGGTCGGTCTTCTCAGTGACGGCGGCGGGCGCCCCTACCCGCTTGGCGATTTCGTTGATGACGAAATGGTTGGGCATGGCCTCGCCGGGGGCGTCGACGATCTTGGGGCCGTAGAGGACGCGGGTGTGGCCGCCGCGGGTGTAATAATCGTTGTGTTCGACAAACATGGTGGCGGGCAGAACGATATCGGCCATCTGAGCGGTTTCGATCATGAACTGCTCATGGACGACGGTGAAGAGGTCCTCGCGCTCGAAGCCCTGCCGGGTGAGGGCGTGATCGGGGGTGACAACCATGGGATTGGTGTTCTGGATCAAGAGCGCCTTGACCGGGCCGCCGCCCTCGAGCGCTTTAGGGTCGCCGGTGAGGATGGGGCCGATGCGGCACATGTCGAGTTCGCGCACACGGGACTTTTTGAGGGCGGCGCCGGTGATCTGGGATTTGTCGAGCCCCCAAGTGCCCGAATTGGAATGGAAGGCGCCGCCGCCGCGATATTTCCAGGCGCCAATCATTGCAGGGATCGAGAGCGCGGCGTGCATGTTGAGCGCGCCATTGCGCTGGCGGGAAAAGCCATAGCCGAGCCGGAAATAGGCGCGCGGGTTTTCACCCACCAGCTGTGCGAAGGCTTCGATTTCTTCGACCGAAAGGCCGGTGATTTCAGCGGCCCATTGCGGGGTCTTGGCCGCAAGATGTGATTCAAGAGACGAATCGAAGTCCGTATGGCTGCTTAGGAATTCGCGATCGGCGAGGTTGTCGCGCAGCAGGATGTGCATGACAGCCAGCGCCAAAGCGCCATCGGTGCCGGGGCGGATGAGCAGCGCCATATCGGCCTGTTCCATGGTGGCGGTGCGGTAGATATCGACAACGACGAGCCTGGCGCCGCGCTCGCGCCGGGCACGGATGGCGTGGGTCATGACGTTGATCTGGGTGTTGACCGGATTGGTGCCCCAGATGACCACGCAATCGCTCTCGGCCATCTGCTCGGGATTGGGGCCGGTCAAAAGCCCGGTTCCGGCGATGTAGCCGGTCCACGAGATCATGGTGCAGATGGTGTCGTATTGCTCGGAATAGCCCTTGGCGTTGCGCAAGCGGTTTATGCCGTCGCGGTGAACGTGGCCCATGGTGCCGGCGTAGTAGTAGGGCCAGATCGACTCGGCGCCGTGTTCGGCTTCAATTTCGAGGAAGCGGCGGCCGATCTCGTCGAGGGCTTCGTCCCAGGAGATTCGCTGGAACTGGCCCGAGCCTTTGGGGCCGGTGCGGCGGAGCGGATGGAGCACGCGGTCGGGGTGATTGGCGCGCTCGGCGTAGCGGGCGACCTTCTCGCAGATCACGCCTGCCGTATAGGGATCGTCCTTGGCGCCACGCACCCGGCCGATCGTGCCCGTCTCGAGCACTTCGACATCGAGGGCGCAGGTCGAAGGGCAATCGTGGGGGCAGACGGTGCGGGCGGTGCGGAGGACGAGTGGCTTGGTCATTCAGATCAGGTTCATGGTGGAGATGGCTATAGTAGGGCGGATCGGGGCCTGTGTCAGCCGCCTGCGGCGATGTTGCAACATCTTGTTTTGCAACGGCACTTGTCCCGGAACGATGACATTCGGGCTGCATTGCCGACCCGAGAGCGGGGGCTCATTCGACTATCGACCCAATAAGGAGGGTAACCCCCGTGACTACCAAGCTCTTCGCTCTTTCCGCCGTCGCAGCGGCGCTGCTCGTTTCCGGCTGCACAAGCTCCAGCTCGCTCCCGCCCTCACCGCTCAGCTATTCGGCCGTTGGGCTAAACGCCGGCGGCACGGGGACCGGTAATGGTTCGTTTGCCGCCAATCCCAGTACGATCTCTGTGGCCGTGGATGGCCGGAACTATACCGTTGGCAATGGCGCCGCCACACCGGGCCTGCCGGGTGGGCTGACGGGCTATACATACACTGACGCAAATGGCGAAGCCGCCTATATCGGGGGCAGCCATGCGGCGACGGCACTGACCAGCCCGGCGGGAACCAATACGGTCTATGCCATCGTCGACGGGCGCGAGACCACGAGCAGCCAGATGCAGAGCCTGCCCATGCAGGCAGCCAATTATGATGGCGTGTGGGGCATTTCGAGCTCTTCGGGCCAGCAGGCGGGCGGCACCTTCCAGGCGGGAGCCAATTTCGATTCCCGTTCGGTGGGGTTCGAGCTGTACGACCAGTCCGGACTTGTGGGCGGTGGCAATGGGCGGATCATCGGGACCGGGTTCACCAGCACGCTCGATACGCGCAACGCGGTCGACCAGGGCCCGAACAATGTCCGGCTGAATTCCAACAACACGATCGATGGGCAGTTCTACGGCCCGAACGCCGATGAAATGGCCGGGCTGGTGCAGGGCAACACCACCGACGGCAACGGTGCGACCGCCGGTTATCTGATCGGCACGCAGTAGATGCTTCGGGGCGGTGCTTTTTGTGCCGCCTCCATGCCTTTGTAATGCGTACGCCCCAAGGGCGAAAAGCGGGGCCTTCATGAAATTTTCCAAAATCCTTGCCGCCACTCTTCTGGTTGGGGCCGCGCTGGTCGGGCCGGTGACAGGCGCTTATGCCCAGACCGCCTCGTTGGCCTCGCTCGATGAGGCGATCGGGGCGCGCGACTGGGCGCGCGCCGATGCGATTGCTGCGCAGCTCGACGCCGAGGCGGGGCAAGGCGATGTGATGGCGGCTTATGCGGCATCGGTGCGGCATGCGCTCAGTGGCGAATGCGCGGAGGCCGTGGTGCTGGCCGATCTTGTGATCGGGGCGGTGCCGTTTTTCGTGCCGCCCTA
>DFMV01000085.1:40366-56598 GCA_002375765.1 Rhizobiales bacterium UBA3584
GATATGGCGGCGGCGCGGCTGGGTTCGTTGCAGGCGATTTTGCCCGAGGGGCCGGAGCGCGATGTCGTTTCGCAGATGCTCCAGAATGCGCAATCGCAGGGGAGACCGGTGTTCAGCGGCTATTTCACGATGGCGCCATCGACCAATGTGAACCGGCAGACGGGGGAGGACATCATAGATGGCGGGGTGTGGGGACCGGGGCAGATTCCTGACGAGGCAAGCGGCAAGCGGGGTGTATTGTTCAGCCTTGGAGGATCGATGGCGGTGGAACTGGCGCGCAACGAGGTGATGAGCGTTTCGGGTGTGTTGCGGACCGACATCCGGTTTTCGACAGCCGATGAGGTGTTCGAGCCCAGCTTTACGGCAGAACTGCCGGTGACGTTCGGGATCGGGGAGACGGCGCGGGCCGTGGTTGCGCCCTATGTGACGGCTGGGTTCGAGGACGACGTGCTGGAGCGGACCGAAGCAGGTGTACGCTCGAGCCTTTCTTTGCCGCTCGATGCGTCGCAGCGGCTGGCGTTCGATCTGAAGCTGGCGGCGGTGGACAGGCCGCTCGATCCGGGGCGGTCAGGGCTATTGGCCGATGGGGCGGTATCGTATTCGACATCGCTTTCGCCCAGCATGAACCTCACCGCCACGGCGCGGGCTATTTACAACCATACCGACGACGAAACGTTGCGCACGCTGGTCGGAACCTTGCGGGCGCGGGTGGATACGCTGTTCGACAACGGGTTGCTGCTGGGGGTCGAGGGGACCATCGGGCAGCGCTGGCACTGGCGCCCTGCCCCGTTCCAGCTCGAGGATCAGGTGGACCGGTTTGCGACAGGACGGATCGAGGCGAGCCATCGCGACATCACCATCGGGCCGCTGATGCCCTCGATCTATTATGAGTACACCAACAGCTGGTCGGACAATGTGTTTTACACCTATGACAGCCACGATATCGGGCTGACGCTGCGGGCGCGTTTTTGAGGGCGTTTTGCTGCGGGGCCGGACTGGGATTCGACGTTTGGCGCCGGGGGGTACTGGATCCCGGATCAGGTCCGGGATGACGGTGTTGGTTCAGGCAGGGCTGGTGCGGAAGCTCAGGCCCCGATTCAATGCGTTGTGAGATTGAATCGGGGATCTGTCGTAAGTGGCTGATGCAGAGTCTTATTCGGCCGCCTGGGGTTCGGCTTCGGTCTCGATCTCCGGTCCCGGCTTGCGGTCCGAGAGCGGGATTTCGACGAGGAACCAGCCGATCAGGCTCGCGACTGCGGCTGCTGCTGCGGCAACCCAGTAGATGGGGTGCAGGGCGGAAGTGTAGGCCTGTAGCATGTCCAGTTGCTCGGGCGCGGGCATGGCGGCAAGGGTCGCTGCGTTGAACCCTGCGGTGCCTTCGGCGTGTCCAATGGCGGCGGTTTCAAAGGCCAGCCGGTTGGCAAAGATGGCGCCGAGTGCCGCGACACCGAGCGAGCCGCCGATCTGGCGGAACATCTGGGCGCTTGCCGTTGCGACACCGAGGACTGTGTGGGGCACGGCATTCTGGATGGCGGTGACGCCGACGCTCATTACCGGGCCGATACCGAGGCCGACAAGCAGCATGTAGAACATGACGAGCTGGAACGGCGTATCGACGCCGAGCGTGCCGAGCAGCAGGGCACCAACGGCAAGAATGGCCGTCGAGATGATGGGCAGAATCTTGTAGCGCCCGGTGCGCGAAATGATGACCCCCGACAGGGTCGAGGAGCCGATCAGGCCTATCATCATGGGCAGAAGCGCCAACCCGGCCTGGGTGGGAGCGAACCCCTGAACGAGCAGCAGGTAGGAGGGCATGTAGGTGATGGTGCCGAACATGGCCGTTCCGACGATGAAACCCACCGCATTGGAAACCAGGAACGCATTGTTGCGGAACAGATAGAGCGGCAGGATCGGTTCGGCAGCGCGCCGTTCGACCATGATAAAGGCGATGAGCGCGATCACGCCGATGGCGGGAAGAACCAGCGCTTCAGGGGCAAACCATGGCAGGATGGTACCGCCGATGCTGGTGTAGATAACCAGGGCCGAGAGCGCTGTGGTGAGCAATGCGGCGCCGGCATAGTCGATCTTGCGCTTTTCGCCCTTGGTGCGGCTTTCAAAAGCGAAGGCAATGACAGCGAAGGCGACAATACCGACCGGGATGTTGACGAAGAACAGCCAGCGCCAGGACAAGGTCTCGACGATCACACCGCCGAGCAGCGGACCAACCACGGTGGACAGGCCGAAGGCGGCACCAAGGAAGCCCTGCGCCTTGCCACGCTCACGCGGCGGAAGCACATCGCCGATGGCGGCCATGGCGGTGACGATGAGCCCGCCCCCGCCGATGCCCTGCACGAAGCGGCAGAAGACCAGCATGTTGAGATCGACAGAGAGTGCAGCCAGGACCGAGCCGGCGAGGAAGATACCGATGCCCGATTGCAGCATGAGCTTGCGCCCATACATATCGCCCAGCTTGCCGAACACCGGCGCGGCAACGGTTGCCGCAAGCAGATAGCCGGTGATCGCCCAGGAAATGTGTTCGATGCCGCCGAGATCGGCAACGATGATGGGAAGTGCCGTGGTGATGATGGTCTGGCCCAGCGAGGCCAGCAACAGGGTCGCGACCACCGCGCCGATCACCAATCTGACATTGGGGTCCGATACCTGCGGCTCGGCTTTTGCGGGTTGCGACATTTCTAGCTCCGGATAAATTGTCGACTTGATATATCTGCTCGACGCAATTACATGTCAATAGCATGCAATTGCTTTTGGCATGCTTTTAAGGATCGTGATTTATGCCGACACGACAGGACACATTGCGGGATCTGCTGACCAAGAGCGGCAAGGATGCCGGATTGGCCGATGCCCTGATCTGCATAGACAATGTGGTTCAGAACTGGCGCCGTCAGATGCACAAGCGCGAATTGGGCCACCGGGCCACGCGCGCGCTGGGGCTCGACATGGACATGGCCCAGATCGATGTGTTGTTTGCCATCGCCCACCCTATGCTCGCGCCTGACACCAACGCCGATGACGAGACGATGGTTTCAACAGTGGCCGAGCGTCTGCATATCGATCCTTCGCGGGCCAGCCGGCTGGTGGCCGAAATGGTCAATTCCGGCTATGCGCGGCGCGCCGTATCCCAGCGGGATGCCCGACGGACGATCCTGGAGCTGACCCCTGCCGGCGAAGCGGTGATCGATGCGGTCCGGGGGTACAAATGGCTGTTGCTGGGTGAATTTTTCAGCGGCTGGTCTCCTGAGGACGTCGCCACTTTCGTGCCACTGCTCGAGCGCTATTCAAGCTGGATGAACAGCAGCGAGGTGGCCGAGGAGAAATTTGCCGACGAGATCGACGAGTTGGCAAAATCGATCGACCGGGCCCGGCAAGAGGTCTCCTCAGGCAGCAAGAGCGGGTGAATTCAACTCCGACTTCACATGGGCAAGAAAAGCGTCGAGCACCGGACTTGCCGCAGCCGATCCGCGCTTGATGCCGATTTCGGCGACGCCCAGCGGATAGCGGGCATCCATTTCCTCGAGCACACGCAACCCCGGGCTGACAAACCAGGACGGAGCAACGGCCACACCCAGACCCTCCCGTACCGTCAGAGAGATCAAGGCCGCGTTTGAGGTGGTGACCGCCAGACGCCATTTGCGCCCATCGCGCACCAGTGCAGCCGATGCCATTTCACGCCACGCACAGCCCTGCGACCATGCGCAGAACGGAAGCGGATCGTCAAAATGGGGTGAGACATTCTCGCCGCCGATCCAATGGAGCCTGTCGGACCGCAACGTTTCGGTATCGGCATCGCCGGTCCGGCAGGAGATGATCGCCGCGTCCAACTCGCCCTCAGCAAGAAGACCGCGCAATTGAAGGCTCGTGCCGGTCACCACTTCGACCTGGACGCCGGGATGGGCCGCACCGAACGTGCGAAGAGTGCCCGGAAGAAAGGCCTGCGCATATTCGTCGATGGCGCCGAGCCGCAGGCGCCCGCTTATGGCCAGCGGCTGGAATGCGCGCAGCGCTTCGTCATTGAGGCGGACCATCGACGCGGCGTATTCGAGAAGCTTCAGCCCATCGGGCGTCAGCACGTTGCGTCGCCCTTCCCTTTCGAACAGCGGCACGCCGATAATTTCTTCAAGGCGTTTCATCTGGGCCGAGACTGTCGACTGTGTCTTGTTCACCCTCTCGCCAGCGGCACCGAAACTGCCGGTTTCGGAGATGGCCAGAAAGGTGCGCAGGAAATCCGGATCGAGTGAAAACATGGCATTCTCCTTTCATCGGCAATTTCGATGCTTTTAACAAAAAACATTCGTTAGATCAATTTATCTCGTCGATCCATATTGGCGTCATCGAACAAGGAGACGGAAGATGACGCAACTTGAACGGAACGATTTGTTTGAACGGGACGAGTTTGTTGAACGGCTGCGGTATCGCGCCACGATCTGGCGCTATCTCGGAGCAGTGATCTCGGGCTGGTGGGCGGATCGGCAGGCATATGCCATGCGGCGGCGGGCAATGGTCCGGCTATCGGAGATGGAGGATTGGCAACTGCGCGATATCGGGATCGAGCGCAGCGAGGTCGAAAAGATGCTCCACCGCTATGGGGTGCACGCCCTCAGGGACAGGCCGCGCAGTCAATCAAGGTCGGTCATACTCAATAGACATAGACGTTGAGCACGGAGCCGTCGGCAGCCACCGCAAACACATCTCCCGGGCCACGCGCCGCCCGCTGAAGGGCAAGAGAGACCAGTTGATCGCCGGCCGCCGCGCTCCGCAGCGCGCCGAGCCGGCCATCGGCCTGCATCTGCCCCTCAAGAACCTGCCGCGTGTCGGCGCAAAACCCCATCGGGACGACACGCACATTGGGGACCCTGCCCCAGCCTCCAAGCGTAGTCGAATCGAACAGAAACATCGCCCAGTTCGGACTTGCCGTATCGCAATTTTCATCAGGCGCGCTGACGATTTCGGGTTCAGGCGGCGACAGCGCGGCGGTCGTTGACGCCGGCTGATCGGGAACTTCATCAGGCGCATCGGCCAGGGCGACCTCAAGGGCCTCGGTCTGCAACCCTTCAAGCGTTGGAGTCATATCGGGCAGATCGAGCCAGATCGGCAGCCCGGACGCGGCAACCGATGACTCAGGCTCGGCTTCGGTCTCTGGTTCCGGTTCCAGTTCCGGCTCGATGGCAACGCTGACGAAGGATTGTTGGAACAATTCTTCCGTCATGGCCGATTGGGTGGTCTGGGCGGTCGGTTCGGCAGGTTGGGGCGCAGCTGCAATATCGGCGACGATTGGTTCGGGCTCTGGCTCTGGCTCGGGCTCGGGCTCGGGCTTGGGCTCGGATCCGGTTTCGGGTTCCGGCTCTGGTTCGGATATAGCGGGTTCCTCGGTAATCAGATTGACCGACTGCTCGGCAGCGGCAATCTCGGTCACAAGCGGCTCTGCCCCACTCTGGCCGAGGTACTGCAACCGAACGATCGCCAAGGCTGCAATGGCGCCAAAGGCGAGAGCGGCCACAAGAACGAGGGCGGCTAGCCGAAATGCATAGCTGTGCATGGTCCCCATTTACCGTGTCTTCCCCGCAAAAAGACCGGGCGCACCCACCCCTCGGATGAACACGCAGCCGCCGTTTTTGGTCCGTGCTTCCCGTCAGGCTGTTCAGCCATGGCTTGGGCGGCAGATATTTGGCCTCTTTGCCACCCAGCCTGGGACGCCCGGACTCGTGTACAGCTTATTGGTTACAAGCACATTGATGCAATCTTCAAAAAAAACGCCACGTTCAAAAGAACGTGGCGTCTTGATTTCGGTGCTGACACCCACCTTGTGGGGTCTTTGCCGCAGGATCGTTACCCGACGATTTCATCGTCGTTGAAGAAGAACTTGATTTCTTCGGCAGCGGTTTCGGGTGCATCCGAGCCGTGGACCGAGTTTTCGCCAACCGAGAGGGCAAATTCCTTGCGGATGGTGCCGGGTTCGGCGTTTTCAGGGTTGGTGGCGCCCATGACTTCACGGTTCTTTGCGATGGCGTCTTCGCCTTCGAGGACCTGAACGACGACGGGGCCCGAGATCATGAAATCGACCAGTTCGCCAAAGAACGGGCGTTCCTTGTGGACCGCATAGAAGCCTTCGGCCTGTTCGCGGGTCATCTGGATGCGCTTGGAAGCGACGATGCGCAGGCCGGCATCCTCGAATTTGGAGATGATCTTGCCGGTCAGATTGCGCTTTGTGGCGTCCGGCTTGATGATCGAAAAGGTGCGCTGAATGGCCATTGTGTCTGGTCCTTATTGGAAGGGATGAGAGAAAGTGGGGCCTTTTAGCGTTAGGTTATGGCGGTGGCAAGACGGCGCGTGGGGGTTTACGGCCAGCGCTGGGCGGCGTGGAGGAACGCCACGACTTCCAATGTGTCTTCAACGACGCGGTACACAACGAGATAATTGGGATGCACGATCAACTCGCGCGTTTCGGGCGCCCGCCCTGCCCGACCTGATAAAGGATAATCGATAAGACGATTGCATTTAGCGTCGATCGTTTCGTCGAGATGTATGGCAGCATCGATGTTGTCTTCGGCAATAAAAGAGATGATGTGTTCGCGCTGAACGATGGCCACCGGCATCCATTTCAGGTTCATGCGCGGGCTTTCTGTTTCTTGCGCAGGTCGGCGCGGAGTTTAGCGAAATGGGCCTTGACCTCCTCGTGCGGAATTCCAAGCCCTGCGTCGGCTTCATCCAGTCCGACCTGGACTTGCGCCTTGAACCAGGCATCATATTCGGCCTCTTCCTGCTCCTTCGTTATGCTGTCGCGGATGAATTCGCGCATCAACTGGGCGGCGGTGCGGTCCTTGGATTTGGCGATTTCGGCGAACTGGCGTTTCAGGTCTTCATCGATGCGGAAGGTGAAGGTGGATTCGGCCATGTGTCCTCTCCGAAGTATGCATTACGTGCATTGTAACACATAGGTTGGCGGCGCGACAATGACAAGGCTTGCGCTTATCGGTGCGGCACCATAGGTAGCCGCCATCATGCTTACGATCACAAACCTTCATTACAAGATTGCCGGGCGTCCCCTGTTCGAGGGGGCGTCGGTTACGTTGCCGACTGGAGCCAAGACCGGGTTCGTGGGCAAGAACGGATCGGGCAAGACCACGCTATTTCAATTGATCCAGGGGTTCTTGTCGCCCGAGCAGGGATCGATCGAATTGAGCAAGCGGGCGCGGATCGGGGCGGTGGCGCAGGAAGCGCCGGCCAGCGAGATGAGCGTGCTCGACATGGTGTTGTCGGCTGACAAGGAGCGCACGGCGCTGCTGGCCGAGGCGGAAACCGCGCACGATCCGCACCGGATCGCCGACATTCATACGCGGCTGGCCGATATCGACGCGCACACAGCCGAGGCGCGGGCCAGCGCAATCCTCAAAGGACTGGGGTTTTCGCTTGAGCGCCAGCATGGGCCGTGCCGGGAGCTTTCGGGTGGCTGGCGGATGCGCGTGGCGCTGGCCGGGGTGCTTTTTTCCCAGCCTGATCTTTTGCTCCTCGACGAGCCGACCAACTATCTCGATCTCGAAGGGACGCTGTGGCTGGAGAAATATCTGGCGACCTATCCTTATACGGTCTTCATGATTTCTCACGATCGCGACCTGCTCAACAAGGCGGTCAATTCGATCATCCATCTCGAGCGCGGCAAGCTGACCTTTTACAAGGGCGCTTACGACACATTCGAGGAAACGCGCCGCATGCAAATGGAGCTGCAGAACAAGGCGCGGGAAAAAACGCTCGCCCAGATCGAGCACATGCAGAAGTTCGTCGATCGGTTCAAGGCCAAGGCGACCAAGGCCAAGCAGGCGCAGAGCCGGGTCAAGGCAATCGCCAAACTGCGGCCGCCCGAGGCATTGTTCGATGAATTTGCGGCACCTTTCAGCTTTCAGCAGCCCAAGAAATCGCCGGCCACGCCGATGATAACCTTCGACAATGTGTCGGTGGGGTATGGCGAGACGGTTATTCTAAACAAGATCACCAACCGGATCGATCCGGACGACCGGATTGCGCTGATCGGGCCGAACGGGAACGGCAAATCGACTTTTGCCAAGCTGCTCTCAGGCGAACTGAAGCCGATGGGCGGGCAGATGCTGCGGGCGAAAACGCTCGATGTCGCCTATTTCGCACAGCACCAGCTCGACCATCTCAAGCCCGAGCAGACTCCATATGAGCATGTGATCGATCTGATGCCGCTCGAAAGCGAAGCGAAGCGCCGGGCGCGGGTGGCGCAGATGGGGCTTTCGACGACGCGGATGGACACGAAAGCGAAAAACCTTTCGGGTGGCGAGCGGGCGCGGCTTTTGATGGGGATCATCACGTTTGGCGGGCCGGGCATGCTGGTTTTGGACGAACCAACCAACCATCTCGACATCGACAGTCGCGATGCGCTGGTCCATGCGCTCAACGACTATAAGGGCGCGGTGCTGATAATCTCGCACGACCGGCATCTGATCGAAGCGACCTGCGATACGCTGTGGATCGCCGAGAACGGCACGGTGGCCGAGTTCGAGGACGATCTGGACGGGTATCAGCGCAGCCTGACCTCGAACGGAGCGAGCGGCAATGGCGGGGGCGGTTCGGCATCGGACCGTAAGCGCGAGCGGCAGGAAGCGGCGGCGAAGCGGGCCGAGTTGGCGCCGTTGCGCAAGGAAATCAAATCCATCGAGCAAAAGCTGGAGTGGAAGCGCAAGGATCTGGCCAAAATCGACAGGCAACTCGATGATCCGGCGCTTTATACAGGCGATGCGGACAAGTCGATTGCGCTGGGGATCGAGAAGGCGAAATTCGAGGGCGAGATTGCCGCGCTCGAGGATCAATGGCTGGAAAAAAGCGCCGAACTCGAGGACGCTCAGGCCGACGCCTGAGAGGTTTCTTTACCGAAGCGCGCCAAGCCGTCTGGAACAGGTCTATGCCCCGCGCTAAGGTGGCTCAAGACGATGCGGGACAAGGATCGAGCATGGCGAAACGGGTAATTGCAGCGCTTTTGGCGATGCTGGCGGGGGTTGCGCCGGCGGCGGGCCAGCAATTGACCAATGCGCAGCGCGATGCGGCCATTCAGTTTGCGCTCAACAACACGCGTCACACCATGCTCCATGAAATCGGGCATCTGCTGGTCGACCAACTGGAACTGCCGGTGCTGGGGCGTGAAGAAGACGCCGTGGACATGATGGCCACGCTGCTCATGCTCGACACGGGAACCGAAGAGGATGTGATCGGGCTGCAGGATACCATCGAGGGTTGGCTCTATTCGGAGAGCTTCCGGCCATCACGCGGATACGTCAATTCGGCATTTTACGGCGCGCACAGCCTCGATATCCAGCGCTCTTACGCCATGGCGTGCCTGATGGTGGGGAGCGATTACGAGCGGCATACCCAATATGCGACGCGAATTTCGCTGCCCATCGATCGGCAGAAAAGCTGCGCCGAGGATTATCGGATCGCCGAGCGGGGGTGGTCGACGGTGCTGGAGCCTCATCTTCGCGAAGGCGCCCCCGCCTCCGATGTTACGGTGCAGTACCGCGATACACGGGGGCAGTATCCGGAGGCACAGGCGCTTCTGGAACAGGCGCAGGTGCTCGAGCAGTATGCGGACTGGGTTGCCAAAAACTACGTTTTGCCCAACCCGGTGCAGATCACCGCGGAGAACTGCGGCGAGGTCAATGCGTTCTATGACCTCGAAACCCGCGAAGTGATCCTGTGCTATGAATGGGTCGATTTCTTCTATGAGCTTTATGTGTCCGACATCATGCCGGTGCGCGAGCATTTCGAGCTGATGCGCAAGCTCAAGCTCGAGAAGCTGGGCCGGGTCGAGTAGCGCGTATCGAGGCTGGCGCGGGAGGGCGTCGGCCCTTTATGGGGCCCATCGGCTCGGCCAGGTCGAGCACATTTTGCCAGCGCTGCCGGTTACTGGATCCCGGATCTTCGCCCGGGATGACCAGGAGGGGCTGTGGGCTCAGCTCACCCCCATGTACCGCCCCGGCTTGTGGTTGAGAATAATGACCAGGCTCATGAAGGCAGCGCCGACGAGCGAGAGCAGAACCCTGTCGAAGGGCAGGATGAAGACCGCCGCGATGAGGATGAAAAAGTCGATGCCGAACTGGACATAGCCGGCCGGGATCTTGTGATTGTCCTGCAGGTAGAGCGCCAGAATGTTGACGCCGCCCAGGCTGGCGCGGTGGCGGAACAGGGCGAGGATGCCCATTCCCATCATGGCGCCGCCGGCAATGGCGGCAAAGAACGGGTTTATGCCTGAAATGTTGAGCCAGTTGGGCATCAGCGCCGGATAGACCGAAACGAGGCCAACGGCGACGAAGGTTTTGAGCGTGAACTGCCAGCCCATGCGCAGGAAGGCCAGAATATAAAACGGCAGATTGACGACGAAGAACACGGCGCCGAACGGCAGGCCGGTGGCGTATTGGACGAGCAGGGCCAGACCGGCGGTGCTGCCGGTGGTGATCTGGGCTTCGGAATAGAAGGTGACGCCAAGCCCGACAAACAGGGTGCCGAGCAGGATGGCAAGAAAATCCTCAAGCGGGGTGTGCCTGACCCTGGGTTCGAAAGACGAGTCCATCAAGCCTTCTTGCTCCAGCGGCCCTCGCCGTCCTGCTGCCAATAGGTGAGATCATAAACCGGTTTGAGGGTGCGCCACACCTGGCGCGCTTCGGTGACGGCATCGGGATCGTGGCCGTTGAAGATATAGACCAGTCGCTCATAGCCTTCGAGCTGGCGCGGGGTGGCGCGGTCGACGAAAAAGCGGATGGCGGCGCCGTTGGGGTTTTCATCGCCGCCGGTCAGCAGCACGGGCTGGAGCGCATCGGCTTCTTCCCCCCGCGCGACGGCGTGGGGCAGAAAACTGTCGTCGGAATAGGTCCAGAGCGCTGAATCGATGGTTTCGAGCCGCTCGGCGCTGCCCACCTCCACCACCGCCCGCCAGCCGCGCTCCATGGTCTTTTCGAGCAGCATGGGCAACACGGATTCGAGCGGGCGGGTTTCGAGGTGGTAGAAGAGAAGATCGGTCATGGGCGTGTTATCGCATTGGATTGGCGGGGGCGCCAGATCGTGTCAGCTCTTCCTTGAATCGCCGACAAGAGTGCGGTCAATCCTGTCGGTGCTCAGATCCGTGCTGCGTTTTCCTCCGCCCAGTCATAAAGCTGCAGGATAATCGGCCCCAGAGCCAATCCCTGTGGCGTCAGTTGATAGCTCGTTTCCCGAGGAAAACCATTGCTGACCGTGCGCAGTATCAAAAGACGTCCGGTCAATCCGGCCAGCCGCTCGCTCAGTACCTTGGGGGTGATGCCTGGCAACACGTCCCTCAACTCACTGTATCGCATCGGACCATTGGCAAGGTGCCAGAGGATCAATGCGTTCCAGCGATGCCCGAGGAAAGCCAGCCAGTCTTCCGCAAGGCATTCGGCCGCGTGGCACGCAGTGCGGGGTGCATCGTTCGCCTGACTTCCCATTTGGATAGTCGCGATTCGCTGTGTTTCCTGGTCATTCATTGCGCCAGTATCGGCGCCAAGCCAGCGGGGCACAAGAGATGGCAGGAATTCTCATCATTGGTGGCTATGGTCACGTTGGACGACAGATCGCGCAGCATCTGGCGCAGGACGGGCGAGCCGGTGTGCGGATCGGTGGACGCGACGCGGGTCGGTTGGCGGCAGTGGCTGGTCAACTCGGTTGCGAGTGGGTGACCATTGACCTCAACGACTCCCAAAGCTGGGATCATGCCCTAGCGGGGATTGAGACGGTCCTCGTCTGCCTCGACGTCGCAACGGATGAATTTCCCGCGCATGTTCTCAAAAAAGGTCTGGCCTATATCGACATCTCGGCTACCGATGATGTCCTTCGGAGGATCGAGGCGCTTGACGCTCTCGCTCGCGCCCATGATGGCCGCGCCGTGCTCTCGGTCGGTCTGGCGCCGGGGCTAAGCAATCTTATGGCTCGCGCCGCGGTGACCGAGATGGAGCATATCGAGGCTGTGACTATCGGCGTGCTGCTGGGACTTGGGAGCACGCACGGGCCCGCGGCGGTGAACTGGACACTCGACAATTTGGAACCCCTGGCGCCGGGCGATGTGGAAATGCTGCGTTTCGGACCGGAGGGAAAGCCGGTTGCCACGATGCCGTTCGATTTTGCCGATCAGCATGTGCTGGCGCGCCGCCAAGGATTGTCACCCGTTGTCACCCGGCTAGGGCTGGACTCGCCATTGATGACCCGGGGCACGCTGCGGTTGCTATCGCGGCTGGCCTCGAAAGCATGGTTTCGCCGCTTGCTGCACTGGAGCATGACCCGGTTTCAGCTGGGATCGGATCGCGCGTCGCTGGTTGTGGCAGCCAAGGGGCAGAACGCGGGGAATTCCATTCATCGCCGCCTGACACTAGATGGGCGTGACGAAGCCGCAATCACCGCCTTGGTCGCAGCAAATGTTGCGTTGATGGTGCCCGGCAGCATGCCCCCCGGCGTCTGGCATATCGATGAGATTTGGCAGCTCTCAGATTTTGCGCCCGCGTTGAGGCACGCTGGCGTTGCATTGAGTGCGCCCGACGGGGACGGCAGCGAGTACCGCAGCGGTCCGACTGAGAAGGACGAGGCCGTTGGGGCGCGGTGAGCGCCTAAATCCCATCCTCATACCCATCCCTGACCAGCCGATCGAACAACGCCACGCCGAAACCCGTTGCCCATGAGGTATTCGTTTCCGTCGAGGCCTTGCCGAAGGCTGTACCGGCGATGTCGATATGGGCCCAGGGGGTGTCGCCCACGAAGTGGGAGAGGAACTGGCCGGCGATCGAGGCGCCGCCAAGGCGCCCGCCCTGGTTCTTGATGTCGGCGAAGCGGCTTTCGATGAGTTTGTCGTAGGCGGGGCCGATGGGGAGGTGCCAGACCTTTTCGCCGGAAGCGCGGCCGGCCTGCTGGAGTTTGGCGGCCAGCGCATCGGTGTTGGTGAAAACGCCGGCATAATCCTCGCCCAGCGCGATGCGGATGGCGCCGGTGAGGGTTGCGATGTCGAACATGGCTTTGGGCTTGAACCGATCCTGACAATACCACAGGGCATCGGCCAGAACGAGGCGACCTTCGGCGTCGGTCGAGATGATCTCGATGGTTTCGCCCGACATGGCAGTGATAACGTCGCCGGGGCGGTAGGCGTTGGCGTCGGGCATGTTTTCGGCCAGGGCGAGGATGCCGACGGCGTTGAGTTTGGCCTTGCGGGTGGCGAGGGACTGCATCAATCCCAGAACGGCAGCGGCACCGCCCATATCGCCCTTCATGTTTTCCATCGAGGCGGCGGGCTTGATGGAAATGCCGCCGGTATCGAAAACGATGCCCTTGCCCACAAAGGCCAAAGGCGGCTGGCCCTTTTTGCCGCCGTTCCATTGCATGACGACGAGACGTGGTGGGCGAACGGACCCCTGCCCTACGGCCAGGATGGCGCCCATGCCGAGGGCCTTCATCTGGGTCTCGTCGAGCACTTCGACCGACAGGCCGCGATCGGCCAGGGTGTTGGCGACATCGGCCATGTCGGACGGGCCGAGCAGATTGGCGGGTTCGTTGACCAGATCGCGGGCCAGAATGGTGCCGTCGGCGACAGCGAGAGCGTCACCGAGCGCGGACTGCATGCCCGAAGCCTTGGCGACGACCAAGGAGAGCGTGGCGGGATGGGTCGCGCCGTTCTTGCGGCGGGTGCGGTATTTTTCAAAGCGGTAGGAGCGCAGACGGGCGCCGGCGCCCAGCGCGCCGACCAGGTGCGGGGTCAGTCCCGGTTCGTCGAGCACCACTGCCGCATCAGACACACCGGCGGCGTCGAGCTTGGCGTAGAGCGAGCCGCCCCTGTCAGCCCACGCGGCGTCATTGTCCCCTTCTCCATCGGCGCCACGGCCGAGCACCAGAAGGCGATCGCAGTCAAGGCCGGTGGGGGCGGCGATATCGATCATGTGGCCGGGGCGGCCGGAGAAGCCTGTGGCCTTGGCGATACGGGAAAAGTCGAGGCCGGTACGCTTCCAGAGGCCGGCGGCTACCGGGCCCATTTCGCCGTTTCCGTTTGCATAGAGCACGAGGGCGGCGGGGGAATCGGGCAGGTTTTCGGCTAGCGAGATCGAGAGCGTTTGCGGCATGGGCGCGGCAACCTTGACTGGCGAGGGCATAGGCGGCGAGGATTCGCCGGGCTGGAAGAGTTGAGCATTGTCCGCGGGGGACGGTGCGTCAATGCGCAGCCATCATTTGGCGCAATCTGTTGCCACGCTGCGCTTTTGGCCGCCACGCGAACAGGGTAAAAGCACATCTGACTCGCCGGCACAGGACTTAGACCCGCCCCTTGGACAGACTTTCGCGATATCTGCAGAGCCAGTTCTTTGCGCAGGCGCTTACCATTTTCGCGGCGGGCGGCGCGCTGATCTGGCTGATGCAGCTTTTGCGGCTGTTCGATCTCGTTTCGGCCAAGGGGCAGAATTTTCTAACCCTTATGGGGCAGAGCGGCCTGACCACGCCGACTTTTGCACGCTCGATTCTCTATGTGTGTTTCGCAATCGGGCTGGTGCGGGGGTTGCGGGCGCTGCATTCGTCACGCGAATTGCACACCATCCATGCCGGGCAGCGCACCGACGCGCTGTGGCGCGGGATCATCTCGTTCACGCTGGCCGGGGCGGCGATCGTGACGCTGGTGAGCAATTTTATCGAACCCCACTCGCGGCGGATTTCGGCGGACTGGTCGGCGGAAATCGCTGCCGATGTGGTCGGGCGGGCGCTGGTGCCGGGGCGGTTCACGGAAATCGAGGACGGATTGGTGTTTTCGATCTCGGCGCGGAGGCGGGACGGAACGCTTGTCGATTTCTTTTTCGACGACACGACCAACGAAACGCGGCGAACCTATTTTGCCGAAACCGCTTCGGTGTTTCAGGACGAGACGGGCTACCAGCTGATCCTCAACAATGGCGCCATCCAGTATGAAAGCGCCGAGCGCGGCGGACTGAGCCAGATAAGGTTCGCTCAGTACCATATCAGCCTTGCGAGCTTGATCGATGCGGCATCGCGCACGACGAGCGCCGCCCAGACCGACAGTTTCGGGTTGGCGGCCAAGGCGCTGGCAGGCAGCGCGACGCGTGAAGAAATCAAGATGCTCAACGAGCGGTTCGCCGATACGCTGCGGGCGCTGGCCATCTGCGCGCTGGCGGCGGCGTTTTGCGCCTACCCCGATGGCGGGCGGGGGCGTCGGCGGATACCGATGGAACTGGTAATTCTTCTGGTGGCGTTTGCCGAACAGGCGGTGAGCGCTTTTTCGGGCGGCGGCGCGCGGCATTTCATTGCGCCATCGGTGATCCTCGCGTTCTCGCTTGGCCTGTTATGGCTTCGCACACGGCGCGCCTTCATCTTTCCGCGCTGGAGGCTGGCGCGATGAACAGGGTCGGACGGCTCGTCTGCATACGCCTTGCCGCCCGTATCGGGCTGGTGGTGGGCATCTTTTTCGGGATCATCCTGCTTGTCGAATTTCTAGACACCGGACGGTTCAACCAGACGGCGGCCTTGGCCGGGCCGTGGACATCGACCGGTCTGGCCTTTCTGAGCGCGTTGCGCTGGAGCCTTCTGGGTCTGCCGGTGACCGTTTTGATCGGAGCCATCGTGGGGCTGATCGACCTGCACTCGCACCGCGAAATGGTGATCATCAGCGCCTCGGGGCGGTCGATCTGGTCGACGATGCGCTGGCCGATCCTGATGATTCTCCTCTCAGGCGTGATTGTCACCACCGTGGTCGACAGCTTTGCCATTCGCGTCTATCAGCAGCTCGATGCGGCGCAGATCGGATGGGGCCGCGCCTATGGCGTGCAGAACCGGGAGACGTGGTTCAATCAGACCGGTGCCGATGGCGATTACATGCTCTATGCGCGCTCGGTCACCCAGGGCGGAAGCCGATTGCGCGACGTTTCGATATTGCGGCTGCAGCCGCAAGGGGAGACGGGCACGCGCATTCATGCGCGGTTGGCCCAACTCGAGCCTGGTCAGTGGCGGATCACCGACGGAACGATCCTCGATATCGACCGGGCGCCGCGCACCTTTTCGGAAATGACCATTGCGACGACCGCTACAGAATCGGAATTGAGCCTGCAATTGGGCACCGCCGAGGACATGTCGTGGTTCGACCTGCGGCGCGCGTTGAGCAATGGAATCGCGGACCCGTTCGCGCGGGCAGCGGCCGAGACGCGTTTTCAAAAACTCAA
>DFMV01000084.1 GCA_002375765.1 Rhizobiales bacterium UBA3584
GAAAACAAGGTCGCAATAGATGCGGCCGACGCTGATGACAGCGTCGCGCGGCGATTTGAGATTCATAGACGCCCCAAGGCTTTCTCGCTCTGCGCGTCGAAGAGATAAAGATTGCCCGGCGCGGCCCAGGCTGTAACCGTGCTGTCGACGGAGGGCAGAAGCTTGCCGGGCGCTGTCGCAATGGCTGTGGAGCCGGCAATATCGAGATGCACAAGCGTTTCCGAGCCCAGCGGCTCGACGGCGGTAACCTTGCCCTGGAAGGCCAGCGCGGCATCGGCCGGAGCTTCGCCCACCAGAAGGTCATGTGGCCTCACACCGACGAGGATCTTGCCTGATCGTGCCTGCGGCAGGGAGCCTTTGATCTTGACGCCACCGGCTGTCAGTTCCCCGTCTGCAGCACCGCCCTCTATGAGATTCATCGACGGGCTGCCGATAAATCGTGCGGTAAAGACATCGACGGGACTGTCGTAAAGCTCGGTCGGCGTGCCGACTTGCAGGATCAGCCCGTCGCGCATCACAACGATCCGGTCGGCCATTGTCATGGCTTCGATCTGGTCGTGGGTGACGTAAACAATGGTCGTTCCCAGCCGCTGGTGAAGGCGCTTGATCTCGATACGCATCTGCGAACGCAATTGCGCATCGAGGTTGGAAAGCGGTTCGTCGAACAGAAACGCAGCCGGATCACGCACCATGGCACGGCCGATGGCGACGCGCTGGCGCTGGCCGCCGGAAAGCGCAGCCGGACGGCGCTCGAGCAAATCCTCGAGCCCCAATATCTTGCCGGCTTCAGTAATGCGCTGCTGCTTTTCGGCCTTGGAAAGTTTGGAAGTGTAAAGCCCGAACCCGATATTCTGGCCCACTGTCATGTGGGGATAGATCGCGTAGTTCTGGAACACCATGGCGATGTTGCGCTGCTTGGGCTCATACTGATTGACAATCGTGTCGCCGATCTTGAGCACGCCGCCCGAGATTTCCTCGAGCCCGGCGATCATGCGCAGGGTTGTCGATTTCCCGCAGCCCGATGGTCCGACGAAGACCACGAACTCGCCGTCGGCGATTTCGAGGTCGATGCCATGAACGGCAGTCACCTTGCCATAGCGCTTAACGAGGCCTTCCAACTGGATTTCTGCCATCACGCCGCTCCTAAAAGTGCATTGAATTGAGTGTTGAGTTCGTGATGCGCATTTTTCAGGTGCTCGCCACGTCGAGCCGCCTGATCCGAGAACGCATCGAGCTTGTCGCGATAGCGCCCGAGAGAGGCCTGCAATGCAGCGGGCGCCGGACCGCCGAGCCTGTCGCGAACCGAAACGAAGTGCCGCGCCGAAACCAGTTCCGCGAACCGCTCGGACGAAAGGGTCGAAGCTCTTCCGGTTGCCGCTTCGAACGCGGAGGCAAAGGGCGCATACCCATCGTGGGTCAGTGAGCCATCCGCCGCGACCACGGCTTTTGCCACGGCCGCCGATACCTCGTGCGCCTGCCGGAACGACAGACCCTCGAGCCGGACGAGACTGTCGGCCAATTCGGTAATCGTGATGCAGGAGCGCTTGGTGTTGATCTCGACCCGCTCGGGGTTGATCGAGACCTGCGCGATCAGCGCTGTGAAAAGATCGAGCACTCGATAGGCGGCGTCAAACGCCTGATAGCCCATGGCCTGGCTTTCGCCTTCGCTGTCATTCATGTCCGTAAAGGGCGTGTTGTGCATGACATCGAGCATTGCCTTGGCGCGGCCATAGGTCTGGCTGGCCAGATGGCGCAGATGCTCGATGGGCACCGGATTGCGTTTTTGCGGCATGATCGACGAAATCTGAACCAGCGCATTGGGCACGTAGAGCTGGCCAACCTCGAAGCTCGACCAGACCTGAAAGTCCTGTATGGGCCGACCAAGATGGAGAAAGCTCAGTGCCATCGCGCCATAGATCCCTGTGATGTAGTCGACCGAGGCAATACAGCCATAGGAATTTTCCAGCGGACGGGAAAAGCCGAGCAGTTTGGCCACCCGCTCCCGGTCGATGGGGAAACCCGATGTGGTGATCGCCGCGGCGCCCATCGGCGAGAGATCGATCACCTCAAGCGCCGCTTCCACTTTTTCGATATCGCGGATCAGCACCTCGGCCATGGCGCCGAGATAATGTCCGAAGGTGGTCGGTTGGGCCGGCTGGCCATGCGTATAGGCGACGATCAGCGTTTCGGCTTCGCGGTCCGCGGTAGCCAGCAACGCCGCAAGCAGACCCCGCATCTTTTCAAGCAGGATTTCGGTGCGCGGCTTGAGCCCGAGTTTGAACAGGGTGTGATCGATATCGTTACGCGACCGGGAAGTATGCAGCCGCCCCGCCAAATCGGGCCCCAGCCGGGCCTTGAGATGCTTTTCGATCAGGAAGAAGAAATCCTCGACCTCGCCGGTATAGACCAGGCTGTCGAGATCGATTTCGGCATCGATGGCGACAAGCGCTTTGGCGATCGAAGAGGCCTGTTCGCGTGTCAGGATGCCGGTCTCGGCCAGCATGACCAGATGCGCCCGGTCGATGGCCCTGAACCCGTCGGCATGATGGTCCTTGGCACCATCGAACAGCGGGCGGAGCACGGTTTCCTTATAGACAGGATCCGGGAAAACGCTCGTGTCTTTCATTGCACTCATCAATCAGCCCTTCAGCCCGGCCAGCATCACGCCGCGCACGATGTAGCGCTGCAGGACGAGGAACACGATAAGGGTGGGGATGGTCGCGAGCGCCGCCCCTGTCATGATCATTTCCCACTGGATCGATTGCTCGACGGCAAAACTCGAAAGTCCCACCGGCAGCGTATAAAGCTCGCGGCTGTTGGTGACGATCAGCGGCCAGAAGAACGCTGTCCAGTTGCCCAGGAACGTAAAGATCGCCAGCGCCGAGATAGCCGGGGCCACCATGGGCATGGCGATTTTCCACCAGATGGTGAATTCGTTGAGCCCGTCCACCCGCGCCGCTTCGAGGAAATCGTCCGGAACGGTCTCGAAGAACTGCTTCATCAAGAACGTGCCAAACGCCGTCATCATGCCCGGGAACATGATGCCCCAATAACTGTCGATCCAGCCCAGTTGAGCGCTCATCAGGTACCAGGGGATCACCAGCATTTCGGTGGGGATCATCAGGGTGGACAGGATGGCGATGAAAATCAGATACCGGCCACGAAACTGGAACTTGGCGAGGGTGTAACCGACCAGGGAGTCGAAAAAGACGTTCGAGAGTGTGACACAAACCGCGACAAGGGTGGAATTTAAGAACCAGCGCACGAAACGACCGTCCGAGAGCACTTTGATATAGTTATCGAAGGTCGGCGCGGCTGGAATGAGCCGCAGGTCATAGACCTGGCTCGCCGTTTTCAGCGACGTGGAAAACATGAACAAGAGCGGCGTGATCATCAGCACCCCGCCGATGAACAGCAACGTCCAGACCAGAACCCGACCGGGGCGGATCGAGACGCTGTTGAGCTTGAGTTCGGTGCCTGCGGCAGCTGTTGCGGTCATCAGCGTGTCCTCAGAACCCAGAGCTGCATCAGGGAAACGATCAGAAGGATGGTAAAGAGCACCACCGTCTGCGCTGCCGCATAGCCCATGTTGAAGGAAGAAAATGCCGTCTGGTAAATCATCAGCACCAGCGGTTTTGTCGTGTTGAGCGGGCCGCCCGGATCGTTGCTGGTCATGTTGTAGACCTGATCGAAAATCCGCAGGAACCCGATTGAGGAAAAGACGACAAGAAACACCGTGGTCGGCTTCAAAAGCGGCAGAGTGATCTTGCGCAGGATCGCCCATTCACCCAGTCCGTCAATGCGCGCCGCTTCGTAATAGGTCTGCGGAATGGCCCGCAGCCCGGCCATGAAAATGATGATCTGGAACCCCAGCCCCGCCCAGATGGCAGTGACCATGATGGCGGGCAGGGCCTGTTCGGTCGAGCGCAGGAAGGGTTGCGCCGGCAGACCCGCGGCTCCGAGAAAGCCGTTGATGATCCCGATGGGCGGCGGCTGGTAGAACCAGCGCCACACCCACGCCATTGCGGCTGCGGTCGTCAGGAACGGCAGGAAATAGAGAGCCCGTATGAAACTGTGCATGAAGCGCACGCGGTCGAGATAATAGGCAACGGCAAACGAAACGACGAGACTGATCGGCGTGCCGACGATCAGATAGGCGAAGGTGTTGCGAAACACCTGCCAGAACAGCGGGTCGTTATAGAGCTTGATGTAATTGTCGGCTCCGATGAACTGTGCCGGACGCAGAAGGTCCCAGTTCGTAAACGACAGCCAGAACGCCTGCACGGTGGGATAAAAGCGGATAACGACATAGAAAACCACGGGCAGGGCCAAAAAAGTCCAGACCCAGATCAGGCGCTTCTGTCCAATGCTGAGGCGGTTCCATGCCCCGGATCGCTCCACGGTGCCACTTGCCGATGCTGCCAGAGTCATCGCCTGCCACTCCTGCTGATTTGCATAGCCGGTCCGGCCGGGTTGTTTGCCGGCCAGATTGCAAAAGATGCCAAAAAGAGCGGACCGGTTAGAACCGGTCCACTCCCGATGTTACTGGTTGGCAAAGAATGCGTCGAGGATAGCCTGTTCTTCCTCGGCAGCCGCGGCCAGTGAGTCTGCGGGCGACTGACCCTGCAGCGACATGCGGCTTTCCATGTCGATCGCCACCTGACGCTGGGCAGCCTCGTCCACGAAAATCGTGGTGTGGGCGTATTCAAGGCCAGCAAGGAACGGACCATAGACCGGGTCGGCAAGGTTTTCCTCGGTCAGGGCGACCTCATGGCGTGCGGGCAGCTCACCCACGACTTCGAGCCAGATTTCCATGGCTTCGGGCGAACTGATGTAGTCGAGGAATTTCTGGGCCGCTTCGAGCTCTTCGCCTTCGGCGCGTGCACCGATCGCGTTGGCGAAATAGCTGGCATAATTCGAGCGCATGCCCTCTTCATTGGCAGGCAGCTCGGTGACGCCCCATTCGAAGTCCTCGATCGACCCGAAGGCGCCAAGCCGGAACGTGCCGTCAATCGTCATTGCAGCACGGCCGGCGCGGAAGGCGGCCTGCGGCTCATCCATGAACCCGACCTGGGTTACCGCATCGTCGCCCAGATACAGTTCTGCCTGCCACGTGGTCGCAGCCAGGCCCGCCTCGTCATTGTAGGTGACCGTGCGGCCATCGTCGGAATAGGGCTGGCCGCCGAATTGGCGGATGAGACCCTCGCGCCACCACTGGTGATCCTGCCCGGCCATCCCCATGGCAATGCCGACCGAGGTGATGTTGCCGCCGCCGTCACGTTCGACTGTCGCCTCGGCCGCCTCGACAAGCTCGTCGAGCGTCTGGGGCGGATTTTCAGGATCGAGTCCGGCGGCCTCGAAAATGTCCTTGTTGTAGAACAGCGCCAGCGAACGCACAGCAGTAGGCAGACCCCAATACTGGCCGTCGCGTTCCATGGCGGAAACGATGGGGAAGAAGTCGGCTTCGATTTCCTCGGCGGGGAAAACGGCGGGATCGAGCGGTTGAATCAATCCACCGGCAATGAAATTGTCGAGCCAGCCATAAAACAATTGCACCACGTCCGGGCCCTGTCCGGCGACATTGGCGGCCACGACGCGGGTCTGGTAATCGGCGTAGGGGAAGGTCTGGTGATTGACGGTGATGTCGGGATTGGCTTCCTCGAAATTGGCGATCAACTGATCCATCGCCTGGACGCGGGTATCAAACACGTACTGCCAGTATTCGATCTCGACCGCCTGGGCCGAACCCAGTGCAGCCAGGCTGACGCCGGCTGAAAGTGCGGTCAACGCAAGTGCTCTACGCATGGTGTCCCTCCTTTGGGAGCAGGGAAACATCTTCCCTGCGTGATTGTTTGGCGGCTCGGACCCCTCCGTCCACCATGCGCGCATCGTCAAATGATGTGCGATGCCTTGTCAATAAAATAATTTACTTTCGTTATTATCGGATGGGCAGGCGCCGGTTCACACTGGCGCTTGGCGTGGCCGGAAAAATGGGGACAATGCTGGATATCCAGTGCGTCTGGCAGCGCGCCGCTCGCCATCGATTAAATTAATCTACTTGTGTTATTCGAACGGCATGCCTAGTCTGCTCACTCGATAGCGCGTGTCCAGTCGGCAAGAGGGAACACCTTGACCAGTTCGGAAAAGCAGGGTCGTGGCCCGCGCCTCGTCATAGGGTCCAATCCGGAGCGCAATCGCGCCCACAATCGGCGCGTGGTGCTCGAAGTCATCCGCACCCATGGGCATATGGGACGCACCGAAATCGCCCGCCGTGCGCGCATAACACCTCAGGCCGTTGCCAACATCGTCGAAGAGTTGTTGGGCGAGGGCATGCTGGTACAACTGGGCCGCCTGCGGTCTGGCCGCGGACAGCCGCCGATCCAGTTCGCCATTAATCCCGACGGTCCACTGACCGGAGGCGTGGAAATCGCCGCAGATCACATAGCGACGACCCTGCTCGATCTTTCCGGCGCGGTCCGCGCCCAGGCAATCGCTCCCCTTGAGTCGGCCACTCCCGATCAGGTGCCCGGTCGGGTCTCGGACGAAATCGACAAACTTTGTTCCCAGATCGGCGCATCGCGTGACCGACTGATCGGGTTTGGTGCCGTGATGCCGGGACCGTTCGAGATCGAAGGAATGAGCTCGGTCGGACCCGCGACACTGCCGGGGTGGAAGGGCATCGACGCAAAGGCCACCCTCTCCCGGGCAATCGGACAGCCGGTATCCATCGAAAACGACGCCACAGCCGCAGCGGTCGGCGAACGGCTCTACGGTGCCGGGCGCCAGATCTCCAATTTCTGCTTCCTCTATTTCGGCGTTGGGCTGGGGCTGGGTGTGCTCAAGGACGGCGTGCCCCTGCGCGGGGCTTTTGGCAATGCCGGTGAAATCGGCCATGTGGCGCTGGTGCCGCGCCATGGCGTGCCAAGCTACGGCCCGGATGGCGCGCTGGAACGCTTTGCATCGCTTTACGCCCTGCGCGAAAAACTGGCAGCCAGCGGGCGCCCCAACATCGATAGCGAAACCCTCGAGCCGCTTTTCGCCAATAATGACCCCGTGCTTGTGGACTGGATAAGGGAAGCGGCCGACTATCTGGCGCCAACCGTCGCCATGATCGAAAACATATTCGATCCCGAAACAGTGGTGTTTGGCGGCAATCTTCCCGATGTCATTCTCGATGCCCTGATTGCGGCGCTCGAACCGCTGCCGGTTTCCGTCTCGACCCGTTCAGAACGGACACAGCCGCGCGTCATCCGCGGACAAACCGGACGGTTCACAGCGGCGCTGGGTGCGGCAGCGCTTGCCCTGCACAATATCTTGTCGCCTCAACTTTCCCTCGAATATTCGCCGGCGGTCGCTGCCGCACGGCCATAGGACTATCCATGCCCCTATCGCGCGCCCAGCTCTCCCATCGTTTTTCCCAGCGCCGTGCCAGCCCGAGGCTTGTGACGCTTTACAGGGCGCTGTCACGGCTGAAATCGACAGTGACCGTGCTTCACACGGGCGCCCATCCCGATGATGAGCAGAACGCCATGCTCGCCTTCATGCGCTTCGGGCTCGGGATGCGCACCATCATCGGTTGTTCGACCCGTGGGGAGGGCGGTCAGAACACGCTCGGCCCCGAGCGCGGCGGCGCACTTGGTGTCGTTCGGACCCGCGAGCTTGAGGAAGCGGCCAAGGTCATCGATGCCGACATCGCCTGGTTCGGTTTCGGGCCGGGCGACCCAGTCCATGATTTCGGGTTTTCCAAGAACGGCCACGATACGCTTGAGCGCTGGCAGCATGACCTGATCGTCGAACGTATGGTCCACGCCTATCGCAGCGAAAAGCCCGATATCGTCATCCCGACATTTCTCGACGTGCCAGGTCAGCACGGCCACCACCGCGCCATGACCATGGCCGCCGAGGAGGCGATCGCGCTGGCTGCCGACCCCAATGCCTATCCCGAGCATTTCGCGCAGGGCCTGGCGCCCTGGCAGGTCACCAAATATTACCTGCCCGCTTGGTCGGGCGGGGGAGCGACCTATGACGACGAAGTGCCTCCGCCGCCTGAAACCGTGAAACTGATCGCGAAAGACCCCGATTTCGCAACCGGCGCACTCTTTGACGAAATCGGGGAATGGTCGCGGCTCTACCACGCCAGCCAGGGCATGGGACGTTGGCCGGAAAACCCAAAGACCGAATGGCCGTTCCATCTTCGCGTCGGACCAAAAGACAACGGCGCACTCACAGACAATCTCCCCCGGCGCCTGGCCGACATTGTTCCAGGATTGGCAGCAGCCGATACGGCCATCGCGACGGCGATTAACGCTTTCCCGAAGGCCGACGAGATCATCGCTCCCCTGGCTGTGGCGCTCGAAATCATCGAGGCTCATATCGACACTGTGCCTGCCGAGCACATCCATCGCATCGAGACCATGATTGCCGATCTCGAAGCTGCAATTCTGGTCGCAACAGGCATCGATTGCACCGCCGCACTCGACAGACCGATCGTGGCGCAGGGCCAGGCGGTCGATCTGTGTCTGACTCTTCGCGGCGCTCCCAAGGATATTTCGATCGATCTGATCCTGCCCGAAGGCGTTTCGGTCATCGCCCAATCTCCGGGTCGATATGTGCTCGAGGTTGCATCCGACGCCCCCATCGCCGAGCCGTTCACCCAGTCCTATGCGGCTTCCGGGGCCAATGGCGATGCATGCGTTATCCTCACCCTCTCTGTTGCCGGGCGCACCATTTCGCGCGCCTTCGGACTGGAACGCCCTCTCACCATCGTGCCCGCCGCTTCGGTCAGCCTGACGCCCAGCGCCCTGCTGGTGGCGGCAGATGCCGGGTTTTCCGGTCTATCGGTGGAAGCCAAGATCGAAGGCGTTGCCAGAGATCTGGCCCTTTCGAGCGTCCAGGGCGTCCAAATTTCGTCGAGCAGGGATAGCGTCACACTCTCGGGAGGCGGGCTGGCCGAGGGACGCTACACCCTCGACGCCTTGCTTGATGATGCCCCCGCCTTCACGGCCAGAGAGATTGACTACGCCCATATCGGCAAGAACCTTTATCTGACTCCCGCACGTCTCGATATTCTTGCGCTCAACCTCGCCCTGCCCGAGGACCGCCGCGTCGCCTATATCGGTGGCGGTGCCGACAATGTGGGCCTGTGGCTGGCGCGCATGGGATTCGAGGTGACCGAACTCGATGCGCGGGCGCTTTCCGAGGATCTCTCGGCGTTCCCCGCCATCGTCGTCGGCATCTTCGCCTTCGGGCTGCGCCCCGATCTGGCAGCCAGCAACGATGCGCTGCATGCCTATGTCGAGGCCGGGGGCAATCTCGTCACGCTCTACCATCGCCCCTGGGACGGCTGGGCGCCGGACGCCGTTCCGCCGCGCTTCCTCAAGATCGGCCAGCCATCGCTGCGCTGGCGGGTGACCAATCCCGAAGCGCCGGTGGAGATACTGGCGGCCGACAATCCGATTCTTGCCGGTCCCAACCCGATTTCGCTGCGCGATTTCGAGGGCTGGAACAAGGAACGCGGCCTCTATTTCGCTTCCGAGTGGGACGGCGCCTATGTCCCGCTCCTCGCCATGAGCGACAAGGGTGAGGCTCCGCTAGAGGGCTCCCTTCTGACCGCCGAAATCGGCGGGGGACGTCACACCCACACCAGCCTCGTTCTGCACCACCAGCTCGATAACCTTGTCCCCGGTGCCTTCCGCATTCTGGCAAATCTCGTGGCGGGCGGCCGCATGTAGATGGCCGACCCGGCACCTTCTTATCGCAGCGGCATTGCCTGGCTTTTGGCTGATATGATGCTGATTACGGTGATGACCGTTCTCGTCAAGTTCGAGGGCGCCACCTATCCGGCCGTCCAGCTGGTGTTCATCCGCTCACTGATCGGGCTGGTATCGATTCTGCCGCTCGCCTGGCGCAAGCGCAAAGCGGTCATCGGCACCAGACAGCCTTTGCGGCATCTGGTGCGGGTTGGGTGCAATACGCTGGCCCTGACCTGCAATTTCACCGCGCTGGCGGCTCTGCCCCTCGCGCTGGTCAATGCCATCGGCTTCATGCGACCGCTGGTTGTCATGGTGTTTGCAGTCTTGCTGCTGGCCGAAAAGATCGCCCCGGTGCGCTGGATCGGCACCGTCATCGGCCTTGCCGGCATTCTCGTGATCCTCGCGCCGGGCGAAGTGGCGTTCTCATGGGGCCTTGCCGCCGCGTTCGGCTCGGTGCTGTTTGGCTCTCTTGCCGTGATCCAGATCCGCGCCATGGAAAAAGAGGATACCGCCGTCCTCATGGTCTTTTATACGGTCGGGCTTTCCATCCTGACCGCCATTCCCGCAGCACTTGTCTGGCAGCCCGTAGCGTCGGCCGATTGGCCGACCTTGCTGGCCATCGGCATTCTGGCGCAGATCGGCCAATATTGCTTCCTGCGCGCCTACCAGACAACGCCGGCGCGGATACTGGCACCCCTGGGATATCTGTCCATAGGGTTTGCGGCGCTCGCCGGGTTCATCTTTTTCAATGAAATCCCTTCGTGGGCGACGATCATCGGCGTGGCCGTCATTCTTATTGCGCTGCAATCGACCAACATGGTCGAAGCCGCCACCGTCCGGCGCAAGGCAAATTCGGAAGTCGAGACATAAAAAGCGCCCCGGCGAACCGGGGCGCTCATCGTCACAACCGTGCCTTTGGCAACTATTCGGCCGGCTGGACGAGGTTGGCGAGCAGCCGGAAGGCACCCGGCACAAGATGATCGAGCTGATGGTGCAGGATCAGGCTGGTGTGAGTATGCCGTCCGGCCCCGATCTCGGCCGAAAGCAACGAGCCGTTGAGAGAGTCTTCACCCGTATCGTGCATGGCCAGAAGCGGCTTATAGACCTCATCCCACTCCTCGGCAAAGTACAGCCCACGTTCCTTGTCCCAGTTCGCCCAGTCATCGGCACCGATGGTGTTGGGGTAATTGAGCAGCGGGTGGTCAGGTTCAAGGACGTCGACCTCCGCATTGGCGTCGGTCACGCGGAAGCGGATTGAGGGAGAGCCGATCTTGAGATAGGCGACCGGAATGGTCTCGGGATTCCAGCCATCGGACGGGCGGTGATACAGTGTCACCAAATGCCCGCCATTGCGCACCCAATCATGAAGGGCGCCGATGTTTTCGGCCAGATCGGGCCGACGCCCGAATGCAAATATCCCGATGACGATCGTTTTAAGATCGGCGTAGGTGCCGCTCGAGATATCCTCGGGTGACAATTCCACCACCTCAAGCCCGAGCCTTTCCATCCACAGCCCGACATTGTCGTTGCCGCCCGACACGTAACCGATACGCTTGATCGATGGCAACTCGGCTCCAACGGCCTGCACGGGAACCGATACCGTGGTGGGGACAACCGACCGGCCGATATGAGGATAGGTGAAGGTATCGATCTGATAGGCCCGTTCGCCCAAAAGGTCAGGCTCGATGTCAAAGCGTGATTGCTCGAGCCCCTGGGGCGGGACCAGTTCGAACGTGCCGCTCATATCCGAAGCGCGCTCGGTCTCATCGAGCGCCCAACCCTCGGGAACCGGCATGGACAGATCGCCAAGCGTCGCATTGGTCAGCGTCGCCGTCAGGGGCACGGGCCCCAGCTCTGCTGTGGTATTGAAAACCACGGCGCTCGGCTCGATTGTCATCGACGCCTTGGGGATGACACGCAGCTGATCTTCCAGATCGACGTCGAGCACCACGGTCCGACCCCCGATATTGAGCGAGACCCTGGTGTGCGCATCGCCATTGCCGCCCAGCGGATCAAACTCTTCGCTCAGAGGATTGGTGTAGCTTGCGTCTGCGGCAACAGAAACCGTTTCCCCTGATGCCATAAGCCCCTCGCGCGCAACGATCTCGACACCCTCGATCGTCACATCTTCGGGGCCGTCGACTATGGTTTTGATAACCACTTCGTCGCCGGGCGTTACGTCCCCGCCTTCCGTGTAGGACCGGATCTGGACACCGGCCGCGGCGGCGAGGGCGAGGTCGATTTCCTTGACCTTGCGATCCAGCCTGTGCGCGACATTGGCGCGCAACGCTTCAGGCAGGCTCTCGCGGGCCATGTCGATGAGTTCGCCCACTCTGCCCACTTTCGCGAGCACGACGACCGGATCACCATAATCGGCAATGGCTTCCTCGATCAGCCCCTGGGCTTCGCGCAGCGCGTCGGCGGTATTGGACGGCATGCCGTCAAGTTCGGCGATATCGCCAACTGTGGCGATAAGCCCTTCCCGGATGTCGCTTTCCGGACCGCCTTGACCACCACCGGCAACGCGGGAGAGGTTGAGTTCCCACTCGGTCTGCGGCTCGGGACGCCAGCGGCCCATGCGCTGGGTCAGATGGCAGGAGCGGGACCATTCTCCCATCTGTGGGAAAGTCGCACCGGAAATCTTGTCGCGCTCGGGCGCGGTAACGACCAGGGTCACGGGAGGTGGGGGCACCTCGTCGTCATAGACGCCGCCACCGCCGCCATAGGCCGGCTGGTAGATTTTTGGCACTTCCCAGGTATCGAGCCCGCCGGCGATCTGCTCGGGGAATTCCTGCGGATTGCCCGAGAGTTCGGCTGCAATGAACGTCGCGACATTGGCGGCCCGGTGATGTCCGTGCTGGCCGGGAACGTCGAGAAAACAGTTCATGATGATGTCGGGCTTGTACTTGCGAAACGCTGCCGTCATGCGCTCGACGATCTTGTCGCGGCCCCACTGATCGATGGTCTCGTTGGGATCTTTGGAAAAGCCGAAATCGTGGACGGAATCGGTGTGCCCGAAGCTGCCGAACGCCAACGAAGCATCGAGCGAGCGCGAAGCTTCTTCCATCTCGCGCGTCCGTAGAACGCCCAGCACCGAGCCCAGCTCCGGCCCGATCGAGTTCTGGCCGCCTTCGCCGCGGGTGATGGCATAGACCACCGGATGGATGCCATAGACGTGGCGCAACGCGGCGAGCATTGCCGACGGTTCGTCATCGGGGTGTGCGCCTGTGGTCATGATCGTGGCGGTGGAGGTCAGCCGCTCGAGACGGCGATAAAGGGTGACAATGGCCGGCTCCAGTTTCTGCTGCGCGATCAGGTCGAGATCGCTGAGCGGAGCCGCCCAGGCCGGGATGTGCGAGGCTGCATACATCACCGGTAAAGACGCCATGAACATGCGTCGTGTGATCTTGGTCATCGGGACAATCCTACCTTTGAAATTACACTCCTATGCCCCGTTCAGCGGGACTGGCATCGGATCTTTTCGTCCAATTTGACCAGAGTATGCGCCGCAAGAAATAATAACACAAGTGAGTTACTTTATTAGCAGGCGAATCGGCATTCGCTGCCTGTCGCCGAGGATGTTGCCGGCCTTGAACTGGCCGGCGAAATCATCATGCGCTCTGACGGCTCTGAAAAAAGCGAACGCGTTGTGCATGCGCGGCAGAATCCGGATAGGATGGCGGCCACGATCAATTCTGTGCCGCGAGGGCCTTTTGAGCGACCGACCCAGTCCTACCGAAACCGAAATTCTCGTCGTCGCCGAGACTTTCAAGCTGCTCGGTGACCCCACCCGCCTCAAGATCCTGCTCGCCTGTCTCGACCAGTCCATCGCTGTGGGCGATATCGCCCGCAAGATCGATGCGTCCCAATCCCTTGTCAGCCACCATTTGCGCCTGCTGCGGGCAGCGCGCCTGGTGCGAGGGACGCGCCACGCCAAGCACGTTCACTATGAGGCAGACGACCACCACATCCGCCATGTGATCTCTGACATGATTATTCACGCCGGCGAGCACGAAGAAACAGATGGTGCCGATTGAGACGGCGGCAACCGATTGATCCTGCCTTACAATGGCAGGATCCCATCATCCTTGACCTCTTCGATCACCGGATAAGTTCTGGTTTCCCGCACTCCGGGCAGTGACAGCAGCACGTCCCCCAGAAAGGCCCGGTAGCGCGCCATGTCGGGCAATCTGGCCTTGACCAGGTAGTCGAACCCGCCTGCAACCATGTGACATTCGAGCACTTCGGGCTGCTTGCGCACAGCGGCAGCGAACTTGTCGAAGATGTCGGGCGTGGTCTTGTCGAGCGACACTTCCACAAGAACCAACAGCCCCAGCCCGATCTGGTCGGCGTCGAGAATAGCGCGGAAGCCCTTGATATAGCCGTGCTTTTGCAGCCGCCGCATCCTGTCGCTCATCGAGGTGGGCGCCAGACCGACCCGCTGGGCAAGTTCGGAATTGGTGATCCGCCCGTCCCGTTGCAGCTCCATGAGAATTCTGCGGTCAATCCTGTCAATCTCGGTCATCGTGCTGGCTTTGCTTTAATCGGCCGGAAGATGTGCGGTTGTAGCGCGGCCGGAGTACGCAAAGCTAGTCCGCGCTGGCTATCGCCGCGAGGAATGCTGTGCCATATCGCTCCAGCTTGGCATCACCCACGCCGGGCAGGGCTCGCAACTGGTCCAGCGTCGCGGGTTTGTGCTGCGCCATGGCCCGCAACGTTGTGTCTTGAAACACCACATAGGGCGGGACGCCCTGCGCCGAAGCGAGTTCGCGCCGTTTGCGCCGCAGCCGCTCGAACACAGCCTCGGCCTCAGGCGACAGCGCTTCGCCCGAACCCAGCGCACGGTTCGTGTCCGATTTCTTGCGCTCGTGGTCGCGTCTCAGCGTCACCGTCCGTTCGCCCCGAAATACCGCCCGCGCACCCTCGTCGAGATAAAGCGCGCCATGGGCCTCATGGTTCACATGCACCAGCCCCATGGCCGTTAGCTGCCGCACCACCGAGCGCCAGGTCTTGACCGAAATGTCCTGCCCCACGCCGAAAACCGGCAAATGCTGGTGCCGGAATTTCTCCACCTTTTCGGTAACTTTGCCCATCACCACATCGATCACATGCGCCGCACCGAACCGCTGCCCGGTGCGATAGATCGAGGACATCACCTTGTTGGCGGCCTCGGTGCCGTCCCAGCTATCGACTGGGTTGATGCAGGTATCGCAGTTCCCGCAATTGCCTTGATGCTGTTCGCCGAAATGGGCGAGAACCGCCTGCCGCCGGCAGCCCGCCGTCTCGCATACGCCCAGAAGGGCGCTGAGCTTGGTGTTTTCGAGCCGTTTGATTTCGTCGGGCGCATTGCCTTCGGCAATCATGCGCCGCCTCTGGCTCACATCTGACAGCCCATAACACATCCAGGCTTCCGAGGGCTGACCGTCGCGCCCGGCCCGGCCCGTTTCCTGATAATAGGCCTCGATCGAGGAGGGCAGATCCATATGTGCCACATAGCGCACGTCAGGCTTGTCTATCCCCATCCCGAAGGCCACGGTGGCAACAAGGCACAAAGCGTCTTCCTTCAAGAACGCATCCTGATTGCGCGCCCGCACGCTCGAATCGAGTCCCGCATGATAGGGCAGGGCGGCAATACCCTTGTCATTGAGAAACTCGGCGATCGCCTCCACCTTGGCGCGCGACAGGCAATAAACAATACCGCTTTCGCCCTTGTGTCGGCCCAGGAAATCGAGCAATTGCGCTCGCGCATTGGCGCGCTCGACAATCGAATAACCGATATTGGGGCGATCAAAACTCGATATGAAAAGCTGCGCTTCCTCAAGCCCCAGCCGCTCGATCAGATCGGCGCGCGTTGTCGGATCCGCCGTCGCGGTCAGCGCGACGCGTGGCACATGGGGAAACAGCTCGCGCAGCTTGGCCAGTTCGCGATATTCGGGCCGGAAATCATGGCCCCACTGACTCACGCAATGGGCTTCATCGATGGCGAAAAGCCCGATTTCGACGCTGGCCAGCAGCTCAAGAAATCCCGCCGCCGCCAACCGCTCCGGGGCCACATAGAGAAGGTCCAACTCCCCGTCGCGCAGGGCCTGCCGCACGCTTCGGTTCTCGTCAGGCGAGAGTGAGGAATTGAGAGCCGCAGCTTTGACACCGGCCTGCCTGAGCGCTTCGACCTGATCGCGCATCAGGGCGATCAGGGGGGAAATGACAACACCGACCCCTCGTCGGCCAATCGCCGGGATCTGATAGCACAGCGATTTCCCCGCCCCTGTGGGAAACAGGACCACGGCATCGCCGCCGCCCATCACATGCTCGACAACCTCTTGCTGCTGCCCACGGAAGGCATCCAGCCCGAACACCGATCGCAAGATGTCCAGCCCACCGGCCGGCGCAGCGTCGATGGCCGTAGCGTTGGAAAAGAGCGACATGGAAGACAAGAAGGCCCGGTGCGGTCAGGAGAAGATGATTCGCCAGCCCATTTGACTCTGATCGTTTCGGCTGCGCAACCCGGGATGGGCGATCAGCAAAGCTTTCCCAGCAGCTCGAGTAGCGTGTCGCGGGCCTTTGGTCCGCCCAGCCGTGCTATGCAATCGGCTTCGAAATCATCCTGGACTTTGCGGGCTCTTGCAAGAAAGCGCTCACCTTCTTTGGTGAGATAGAGTGCGTTGGCTCGCCTGTCACCGGGTGCCGTGCGCCTCTCGGTGAGGCCTCGGCCTTCGAGCCCATTGATGAGCGCAACGAAATTGGCGCGCTTGATTCCAAGAATCTCCGCAATCTCGGTCTGCTTGCGGCCGGGGTTGTCCCCAATTAGCGCCAGGGCCGAATATTCGGCCGGACGCAGATCGAGCGCCTCGAAGGCCGAGAGAAAACGCTGAAAGACACTCAATTGTGCCCTGCGCAACCGGTACCCTATGATATCGGTGGTCGCCCCGGTCTCGAGCATGGCTTCATCGGTGACGGACCCCTGGACAGCAGACATAGGCTCAACCCTGTTTGTTATGAGACAGAATTTAATGCGCTGGGCGAAAAAGGCAATCACGCGCTGGGGAACGCTTGTCAAAAGTAGTTATGATATATACATTTTGGCAAAGAAGCATAAGCTCGATGTTCGGATTGTCCTGTCGTTTGTGTGCATAATCCATTGTTCGCTCAAACGGCCATGGACAAGGGTGAACGGCGCACAATCGGGTGATGGAAAGGTATCATCGGGGCGTGCTGGGGAGGATAAATTTGTTCCAGGATAAGTCGCCCTTGGGGCGAGGCATTTATGGCTTGGCAAAGCTCATGGCGCTGGCCGGCGGCGTGGTGCTGATAGCGCTCGTCCTTCTTGTCGTTGTCAGTGTCACCGGTCGCGCGCTGCTGTGGGCCGGCCTGCGGCCGGTGCGCGGTGATTATGAACTCGTCGAGGCCGGCATCGGCTTTGCTGTCTTCGCTTTCCTGCCCTGGGCCCATCTTGAGCGGGGCCATGCGATCGTCACCATAGTGACCGACCGTTTCGGCCCCATCGTCAACAGATGGATCCTCGTCGTCACCGACATCATGATGCTTGTCGCCGCCAGCTTTATCGCCTGGCGCCTCTATGACGGAATGCTCGACAAGTTCCGCTACAACGAGACCACGCTCCTGTTGCGCATGCCGCTGGGCTGGTCCTACAGCGCCGCGCTGGCGGGAGCCGTCGTCTTTGTAATCGTTGCGCTTTACGTGCTTGGCCGTTCCATTTCAAATGCGATGGGCGGACGGTCCGAAATCCAGTCGTCGGGGGGCGAATTGTGAGCAATATCGTTATTGGCCTGCTCTCGTTTCCCGTCATCCTGCTGCTGATCTTTCTGCGTGTACCCATCGGTCTGGCCATGCTCGGCGTGGGCATTTTCGGTTCCTGGATCATCACCGGCACCTTCAATCCGGCGCTGGCCCAGTTCAAGAGCCTCACCTATTCCACCTTTGCGTCCTATTCGCTTTCGGTCGTGCCGCTGTTCATCCTGATGGGGCAGTTCGCGACACTGTCGGGCCTGTCGGCTGCGCTGTTTAATGCCGCGGCATCGTGGGTGGGCCACCGCAAGGGGGGTGTCGCCATGGCTGCCGTGGGCGCCAGCGCGGGGTTCGGCGCCATCTGCGGGTCTTCGCTGGCGACGGCGGCCACCATGGGGCATGTCGCCCTGCCCGAACTGAGGAAACATGGCTATTCCGGCGCGCTGTCGACCGGCGCCGTCGCTGCCGGCGGCACGCTGGGCATCCTTATTCCCCCTTCGGTCATTCTGGTCATCTTTGCCGTCCTGACCGAACAAAATATCGCCAAGCTGTTCATGGCCGCCTTTGTGCCGGGCATTCTGGCCGCCATCGGTTATCTCATCGTTGTAGCCATCTATGTCCGCGTCAGCCCGGAATCGGCAGGCATCCGCGCCCGGGTGCCCTATGGTCAAAGATTCCGCGAACTGGCAACCATCTGGCCGGTCGTGGCTATCTTCGTGCTGGTCATCGGCGGTATCTATACGGGCATATTCACCCCCACCGAGGCCGCTGCCGTCGGCGCAGCGGGAACGGGACTGGTGGCGCTTGCCTCGCGCCGGCTGTCGCGCAAGGGGCTCGAGGCGGCCATTCTGGGCACGGCGTCCTCAACGGCGATGATTTTCCTCATCGTTTTGGGTGCCGCCTCGCTCAATGGCTTCCTGGCTCTTTCGCAACTGCCACAATTTGCAGCCGGATGGGTCACCGAGCAGGGCTTCAACCCCTGGGTGGTCATGGCGATCGTGCTGTTGCTCTATCTCGTCCTCGGCTGCGTCATGGACTCGCTCTCGATGATCCTTCTGACGGTGCCCATCATCTTCCCGATGATGTCGGCCCTCGATTTCGGCCTGACCCCGGACGAATTTGCCATCTGGTTCGGCATTCTGGTTCTCATCGTCGTCGAAGTGGGGCTGATAACGCCGCCGGTGGGGATGAACTTGTTCATCATCAATTCGATGGCCAGGGAAACGCGCCTGTCGGAAACATTTCGTGGTGTGCTGCCATTCGTCGCCAGCGACGTCGTGCGCACCATCATTCTCGTCGCCTTCCCACCGATAACCTTGGGGCTGGTGTGGCTGCTCTATTGAGCGGCTGGAGCGCTGCCAGGATAGGTGGGCACCACGTATCCGGTTCGGAAGCGCGAAAAAAACAAGGACTTGGAGCAATCGAAGCGATTCGAAGAAGCGCTGAAATGCTCTAAAGACTGTGAGGAGTTCACACGCGAAAAAGCGTGCAACAAAGGGAGAAGACCAAATGAAACTGAAATCTATACTGCTCGGGGCGGTTGCCACCGTCTCATTTGCCGCCGGAGCCATGGCCCAGGAGGTGACGCTGCGCGTCCACCAGATGCTGCCGCCACAAGCCACCATTCCGGCCGACGCCATCACACCGTGGGCGGAAGCCGTTCAGGAACAGTCCGACGGCCGTATTTCGGTGGAACTCTATCCGTCCATGCAGCTTGGCGGTTCGCCCGACGCCCTGTTCGGTCAGGCGCAGGACGGGGTGGTCGATGTGATCTGGACCGTGCTTGGCTATACGCCCGGCCGCTTCCCGAAATCGGAAGTGTTCGAACTGCCCTTCCTGATGTCCAACAGCGCCGAAGAAACCTCGGCCGCCTTTTACAACTACGTCATGGAAAATTCCGCTGACGAGTTCGAAAGCGTTCAGGTCATCGCCCTTCACACCCATGGTCCCGGCCTTTTCCATACGAAAAATCCGGTCAATTCCCTCGAGGATATCCAGGGCGTAAAGATCCGCGGCGGGTCGCGCATCATTTCCAACATGCTCGCCCAGCTCGGTGCCGAACCGGTGGGCATGCCTGTGCCCCAGACCACCGAAGCGCTTTCGCGCGGCGTGATCGACGGCACGACGGTTCCCTGGGAAGTCACCCCTTCGCTGCGCATAGCCGAACTGGTCACCAACCACACAGGCTTTTCGGGCGAAAACGGCCTTTACACCCAGACCTTCGGGTTCGTGATGAACCGTGGCACCTATGAAAGCCTGCCCGACGATCTCAAGGCTGTGATCGACGCCAATTCCGGCCTCGAAACCTCCAAGATGTTCGGCCGTGCCATGGATCAGGGTGACGCTGCAGGTCGGCAGATCGCCGAGGACGCCGGCAACACCATCATAACCCTCGACGAAGAGGAAACAGCGCGCTGGAGGGAAGCCGCTCAGGCGACCATCGACCAGTGGATTGCCGATATGGATGCCATCGGCATTGACGGCGAGGCACTTTACGCCGCCGCCCAGGAAGCAATGGCTGCCGAACGCCAGTAGGGGGCCGGTTCGTAATGTGAAGGGGCGCTCCGGCGCCCCTTCTTTGTCTGGAAATCAGATAATTACCGCAGGTTCGGGCCGTCCGGGGCCGACGCCCTCGACGAAAAACACCTTGCCCGAATCCGGATGCGCCGCCAGCGCCTCCGCGTCCAGCCCTTCGCGCGCCGTGGTGCAATAGAGGGTGGAGAAATCAGCGCCGCCGAAGGCCGGGCAGGAGGAATGCGGCGCCCCTACAGAAACAGCCTTAAGCAAGGGGCCCGATGGGTCATATACGGCAACCCGGCCGGCACCCCATTGGGCAAGCCACATATTGCCCGCCGCATCGATCACCGCGCCGTCGGGGTTCAGCCCTTCCCCGGCGAGGTCAAGATAGATCTCGGGCTCACCGACCGGTACGCCGGTCTCGGAATCGAGCCTGACACGCTTGACGAAACCGCGGCTCGTGTCGGCGAAATGGCCATAGGCCCGATCGGGCGAAAAGCAGATGGCATTGGGTATGGTGATGGACGAAAACAGCTTTGTGACTTCGCCGCGGTAAAACCGATAGATCGCACCCGCGTCCTTTTCGGACTTCTTGCCCATCGATGAAATCCAGAACCCGCCCCACGGATCGGCACGTCCGTCATTGGTCCTAAGTCCCTCGCCGATATCGAGCGCGGCGACGATCTCGCGTTCCCGGGTTTCGATATTGAGCTTGAGCAGCGCCGTTTCGCTGGCCACCAGGAGGTTGTCGCGGTCGATCCAACCGGCTGCCGAAACCATGTCATCAAACGTCCAGGCGCCCGTATCGCCCCCCTTTCGGGTCAAAAGCGTGCGCCCGATGATGTCGAACCAGAACAACTGCTCGCGCTGGGGATGCCAGAGCGGGCCTTCGCCCAGAAAGCAGGATCGATCGTCGAAAATATGCGCGCTCATGCCATAACCTCGTCATAGGCCGATACAAGTTTGCGGGCCCTCTCGCCCACCTCTTTCGCCGTCAGGCCGGGCGCATAGAGCGCCGTGCCGATGCCGAATCCGTCGGCCCCGGCGGCCCGCCATTGGGAAAAATTGTCCGCTCCGGCGCCGCCCACAGCATAGACCGGGACCGAGCGGGGTAGCACGGCTTTGAGCGCCGAAACGCCCGCCGGCCCCATGATCGAGGCGGGAAAGATCTTGAGCCCGTCCGCGCCCGCCGTGAGCGCTGCGAAACATTCGGTGGCGGTAAAAACGCCCGGAAATGATTGTAGGCCCGCCGCCTTTGTGGCGGCAATCACCGTCGCGTCGCAATTGGGCGAAACGATCAGTTCCCCCCCAGCCTGCGCGACTTCGGCGACGTCTTTTTCGCTCAGAACGGTCCCTGCGCCGATCAGCGCGTCACTACCGAATGCCTTGGACATTTTCTCAATTGAATCAAGCGGTTGCGGTGAATTGAGTGGCACTTCGATAGCGGTAATGCCCGCTTCGATCAGCGCCTCTGTTATCCCCAGCGCCTCATCGGGTTTGAGGCCGCGCAATATGGCAATCAGCTTGCGGGTCATTGCGTGTCCTCCAGGGTCGAACGGGCGGCGCAAAGTCCGGCCAGTGTCATGTCCTGCGCATCGTACCGGTGGGCAGAAACACCGGCCAGCGCCAACGCCGTCTGGTATAGCGCGCTTAATTGCGATGCGCCAACCAGCGCAACGGCGTTGCCACGCCAGAAATCGCTTGTTCCCGCCAGTTCCGCGCCGATCAGTAACCCCGAAAGCCGGGCTCTGGAAACCTGTGGTGAGGCGCCTTCAAGCAGGCTCGCTGCACGGATGGAAAACAGCCTGGTCAGAATATCGGGCGCTTCCAACCCGGCCGAAACGCCGGCGGCAAAGGCGTCATCGCTCCATTCGCTCGTGCCAACGCTATGACGCAAAACGGATTTTTCGGCAAGCAGAGCAAAGACTTCCCCGGTCATTGCCGTCCGGAAGCGCGCAATGCGGCCATCGGCGATGTCCACCCATTTGCTGTGCGTGCCCGGAAGGCACAGGACGGCATTATCGCCTTGGGAAGCGATGTAGCCGGCGATCTGGGTTTCCTCGCCGCGCATCACGTCGGGGGGCGCCGATTGGCTGACGCCGGGCAGGATGAAAACCGCGATGCGCCGGTCGGTGACCGGCGCGCGTGTCGGCCGGGCGGCGACGGGCGGGGTGGGGGTGATTGCGTATTCCGCCTCGATCCACCCTTGCCGCGCGCCCACCATGCCGCAGGCCATGACAGGTGTAACGCGTTCTGAATCCAGCCATTTTTCCACGACCTCGAGCAGCGCCGGTTCGAACTCCGATGGGGAAAGCTGGCCCATGCCCTTTGGGCTTTCCCCGTGCGCCAACACCTTGTTGTCGGCGCTCAGCGCCCAGGCGCGCATGTTCGAGGTCCCCCAATCGACGGCGATCCAGTCGGCAGCTATCGTCATGTCGCGCGCGGCTTCCGCCACAGGGCAAATTGCGTCATGGATTGATTCTTTCCTCATATTGGCGGCAAATGGCACCAGCCGCTCTTCCCGACTCCCTCATCGAGCGCCATTTATCTTATTATATTTTTATTTTGACAATCCATTGCCGCCTTTGTCATGTTCGGTTTGCGCCGCGATACGCTGGCGCACCAGTAAAGGCGGACCGGCATGGCGGGAACTATAGGCGATCGGGAGGGAGCGGGAACAACTGCCGGGCCGGCGGCTGCACGACGCAAGCCGCACAATTTCCATGCCCATGTCATGTACACGCTCGGAACCGCCATTGTCGGCGGAACCTATAAGGAAGGCCAGATTCTCCCCGGCGACAGCGATCTGATCGACCAGTTCGGCGTATCCCGCACCGTGCTGCGCGAGGCGCTCAAGACATTGTCGGCCAAGGGTCTTGTCGAGGCGCGGGCGCGGGTCGGAACCCGGGTTCTGCCGCGGGCCCGCTGGAACATGTTTGATTCCGACGTGCTGCTCTGGCACCTGGAGTCGGGGATTTCCTTTGATTTTATCGCTTCGCTGGCCGAAATCCGCATGGCCGTCGAACCCGACGCGGCGGCGCTGGCCGCCGAGCGGCGTACCGACGAGCAGGCCGATGAATTGATGGGCTGGCTCAGGGGCATGGAGACCAAGGGCCAGTGCGCCGAGGACTTCGCCCGCAACGACGTGGAATTTCACCGGGTCGTGGCCCAGGCATCGGGCAATCCCTTCATGGTTTCGCTCTCCAATGTCGTCGAAATCGCGCTGATGGCATCGTTCACCATTTCCTCGCCGGTCGAGGGTGGGACGGCCTTTGACAAGGCGGTGCGGCTGCACCGCAACATCGCCGAGGCCATAGCGGCAAAAGACCCCGAAATGGCTCGCGTCGCCATGCGTCAGGCCATCCAGTCGGGTGTCGATCGGGCAACGACCGCATTGGGCAGCGCCAAGGGCTGAACCCTCGGTATGTCGGTGCTTTCAGCGTTTTGACGCCCACTGGACACACCCCTTATGCTCGGTGACGCCCAATGGACCCTCGCTGCACTCACGCGCGACGCAAAGTGGATCGGTGTTGAAAAAGCGCGCGACCGCTCAAACAGCCGCTTTACAAATAATCATACTATATGCAAATGTGCTGCTGGTTGCCGCGGGAGACGCGGTACAGGAGGTCGCTACGACGAGAGGCGTCGGGCGAAACTGACAGGGAGAAAACCTCATGAAATCAATTTTGGCAGGGCTTGGCGCTCTGGTGATGACCTCTGCGCTATCGGTGATGCCTGCTGTTGGGCAGGAAGCCGGTTCGGTGGGCATTTCCATGCCGACCCAATCCTCGGCCCGCTGGATCTCGGACGGCAATTCCATGGTGGAACTGTTTGAGGCAGCCGGCTACCAGACCGATCTGCAATATGCCGAAGACGATATTCCCAACCAGCTCGCCCAGATCGAAAACATGATCGTTCGTGGCGTCGACGTTCTGGTGATCGCCTCGATCGACGGCACCACGCTCACCACCGCGCTCGAGAACGCCGCCGCTGCCGGCATCCACGTGATTGCCTATGACCGGCTGATCCGCGGGTCCGAGCATGTCGATTATTATGCGACTTTCGACAACTTCAAGGTTGGCGTGCAGCAGGCCCAGTCGCTGGTCGACGGGCTCGAAGCCTCCGGTCGCGAAGCACCCTACAATATCGAACTGTTCGGCGGTTCGCCCGACGACAACAACGCCTATTTCTTCTATGACGGCGCCATGAGCGTGCTCCAGCCGCTGATCGACGATGGCACGCTGGTCGTCAAATCCGGCCAGATGGGCATGGATACGGTTGGCACCCTGCGCTGGGACGGCTCGGTTGCCCAGGCCCGCATGGATAACCTTCTCTCGGCCCATTATACCGACGACACTGTCGATGCCGTCCTTTCGCCCTATGACGGGCTCTCGATCGGCATCATCTCCTCGCTGCGCGGGGTCGGTTACGGTTCGGGCGACATGCCCATGCCGATCATTTCCGGTCAGGATGCCGAAATCCCCTCGGTCAAGGCAATCATGGCCGGCGACCAGTATTCGACGATCTTCAAGGACACCCGTGAGTTGGCCCGCGTGACCGTGGGCATGGTTTCGGCCCTCATCAACGATGCGGAGCCCGAGATCAACGACACCGAAACCTATGACAACGGCGTCAAGGTGGTCCCCTCCTACCTGCTCGAGCCGGTGCTGGTGACAGCCGATAATCTCGAAGAGGTTCTCGTGGGTTCGGGGTATTATACCCAGGATCAGATCGCCAACTGAGTGCTTTCAGCAAAAGTGGGCACCACTTTTGCGGTTCGAAAGCGCGACCGACGGGATCATAAGATCCTCCTCCAGAGGCCGTGCGGTGGGGCAGCATAACGCCCCGCCGCACACTCAGAAAAGAGAGACGGAACGCCATGACGTCCATTCTCGAAATGCGTGGCATCACAAAAAGCTTTCCGGGCGTCAACGCGCTCGAAAACGTCAACCTCGTGGTCGAGCAGGGCGAAATTCACGCGCTGGTTGGCGAAAACGGGGCGGGCAAATCCACCCTCATGAAAGTACTCTCGGGCGTCTATCCCTCGGGCGAGTATGAGGGCCAGATCTTTTTTGAAGGCGAGGAACGCCATTTCCATTCCATCGCCGACAGCGAGAAATGCGGCATCGTCATCATTCACCAGGAGCTGGCGCTGGTTCCGCTGCTCTCGATTGCCGAAAACATCTTTCTGGGCAATGAGCGCGCCAGCAACGGCGTGATCGACTGGTCGGAAACCTATCGCCGCACCGAAGACCTGCTCAAGCGCGTTTCCCTAAAGGAATCTCCGCGCACCAAGATCACCCATCTGGGCCTGGGCAAGCAGCAGCTCGTCGAAATCGCCAAGGCGCTGTCAAAACAAGTCAAGCTCTTGATCCTCGACGAGCCCACATCCTCGCTCAACGAGACCGACAGCCAGGCGCTGTTGAACCTTCTGGTCGAACTCAAGGAGAGGGGCATTTCCTCGATCCTGATTTCCCACAAGCTCAACGAGATTTCACAGGTCGCCGACCGCATCACGGTGCTGCGCGACGGGCACACCGTTTCCACCCTCGATTGCCACACCTCCGAGATTTCCGAGGCCGATATCGTGCGCGACATGGTGGGGCGGTCTCTGACCGACCGCTTCCCGGCCCGCGATCCCAAGATCGGCGACGTGCTGTTCGAGGTCAAAAACTGGACGGCCCATCACCCCATCCATTCCGAGCGCAAGGTCGTCGACGATGTCAGCTTTTCGGTGCGCGCCGGAGAGGTCGTGGGCATCGCCGGGCTGATGGGCGCGGGGCGGACCGAACTGGCCATGAGCCTGTTCGGAAAATCCTATGGCGACAGGATTTCCGGCGAGGTGCTTTTGCGCGGCCGGCCCGTCGATACCTCCTCGGTGCCCAAAGCCATTGCCAACGGCATCTGCTATGCCACCGAAGACAGAAAGACCTATGGCCTGGTCCTTGACCAGCCGATCCGCGACAACGTCCCTCTCGCCAATCTCAAAGCCATTGCCAATGGCATCGTGGTGGACAACCACAAGGAACGCGAGGTCGCCGAACGCTACCGCAAGCTGATGGCCATCAAGAGCTCGGGGATCAGCCAGAAAACGGTCAATCTCTCGGGCGGCAACCAGCAAAAGGTCGTGCTGTCCAAATGGCTCTATGCCGGGCCGGACGTCCTGATCCTCGACGAGCCCACCCGCGGCATCGACGTGGGCGCCAAATACGAAATCTATTCCATCATCAACGATCTGGCGGCCCAGGGTAAGGCGATCGTCGTGATCTCGTCCGAAATGCCCGAACTGCTGGGCACCTGCGACCGCATCTACGTCATGAACGCCGGGCGCTTCGTGGGCGAATTGCCCATCGCCGAAGCCAGCCAGGAAAAGATCATGTCGATGATCCTGAAAACGGGGAGGGCGGCGTGATGGCGATGTCCCTCGCGTCTTCCGCGCTCGGTCGCTGCCCCGGTGGGGGACGGGCGTTCCCCAAAAAAGGGCTGAGCCTTCTCGATCAATTCACCAACGGAACACCACAATGACTGACCTCACCCAATCCTCGTCCGCAACCGGCGGCCAGTCGGTGTTTGTGGGCTATCTCAAGACCCATCTGCGCGAATACGGCATCCTGTTCGCGCTGATCGCCATCGTGGTGTTCTTCCAGTTCGCCACCGGCGGCATCCTGTTGCGCCCGGCCAATGTCACCAATCTGGTGCTCCAGAACTCCTATATCGTCATCATGGCGGTGGGCATGCTTTTGGTGATCGTGTGCGGCCATATCGATCTCTCGGTCGGCTCGGTCATGGGCTTTGTGGGCGCACTGGCGGCCGTATTGATGGTGCAGTTCGATATCCATTTCGTGCCCGCGGCCCTGATCTGCCTGGCGGTTGGCGCGGCCATCGGAGCCATTCAGGGCTATTGGATCGCCTACTGGAAAATCCCCAGCTTCATTGTGACTCTCGCCGGCATGCTGGTGTTCAAGGGGCTGATGATGGTGCTCTTGAAGGGCCAGTCCATCGGGCCGTTCCCCGATGAATTCCGCCTGATTGCCTCGGGCTTTATCCCCGACCTGTTTTCGGTCGAGGGCATGCACATGCTTTCGATGCTGCTCGGCGTTGCCGCCGCGGCCATCCTCGTGCTGCTCTCGGTGCGGGCCCGCGCCAAGGAAGCCAAGCACGGCACGCCCGACGAGCCCTTCGCCTTTTTCACCGGCCGCAACATCCTGGTCGCCGGGGCGGTGGTTTATCTGGTTTACCTCCTGGCTACTTCGCGCGGCCTGCCCAACGTCTTCATTATCATGGCGGTGCTGATCGCGGGCTACAGCTTCATCTCCAAGCAGACCACTATCGGCCGCCGCATCTATGCGGTTGGCGGCAACCAGAAGGCGGCCAAGCTTTCGGGCATCAATTCCGAACGTCTGACTTTCATGGTGTTTGCCAATATGGGCATGCTGGCCGCGCTGGCGGGGCTGGTGTTCGCAGCCCGGCTCAACATGGCGACGCCCAAGGCGGGCGAAACCTTCGAGCTCGACGTCATCGCCGCTGTGTTCATCGGCGGCGCCTCGATGGCTGGCGGTGTCGGCACCATCGTCGGCGCGGTGATCGGCGCGTTCATCATGGGGGTGATGAACAACGGCATGTCGATCATGGGCATCGGCATCGACTGGCAGCAGATGATCAAGGGCCTGGTGCTGCTCGCTGCCGTGATCTTCGACGTTTACAACAAGAACAAGGCCGCCTGATCTTTTCCGGCGCGCTCCAGCGCGCCGGTCTCCCCCTGTTGCCTGGAGTTTATTGAAGTGCTGCTCTCCCAGATTCTCGATACCAGCGGTTCCCAGCGCGTCGTGGCGCGCGAGGGGGACAGTGCCAAGATCGTCAATGGCGCGGAATCCATTCTGGCGCTGGCCAGGCGTGCCATCGCCAGAGATATGGCGCTGGTCGCGCTGATCGCCGAACAGGGACTGGGCGAAAGCGTCGATCTGGCGGCCGCCTATGCCGAGGGTCGGGTTCTCGCTCCGATCACTCCCGACGATCCCGCCCGCCTGCACCTGACCGGAACCGGGCTGACCCATCTGGGCTCGGCTGCAACGCGCAACGCCATGCACCAGAAGGCCGGTGCCGATGAAAACATCACCGATTCCATGAAGATGTTCCGCATGGGGGTCGAGGGCGGCAAGCCGGCTGGAGGCAAGACCGGCGTGCAGCCCGAATGGTTCTATAAGGGCAATGGCCACGCACTGGTCGCGCCGGGCAAGCCCATCGTCTCGCCGGGCTTTGCGCTCGACGCGGGCGAGGAACCCGAAATCGCCGGCATCTATGTCATCTCCTATGAAGGCGTGCCGCACCGGATCGGCTTTGCACTGGCCAATGAATTTTCCGACCACGTCACCGAGCGGCAGAACTATCTCTATCTCGCGCATTCGAAATTGCGCCCCGCCTCGATCGGCCCGGAAATCCTGGTTGGCCAATTGCCCGCCCATATCGAGGGCACCTCGCGTGTCATCCGCGATGGTGCAGTGCTGTGGGAAAAGCCGTTTGTTTCCGGCGAGGACAATATGAGCCACACGCTGGCCAACCTCGAGCACCACCACTTCAAATACGAAATCTTCCGCAAGCCCGGCGATGTGCATGTGCACATGTTCGGCACGGCGACCTTGAGCTTTGCCGACGGCATCCGGACCCGGCAAGGCGACATCTTCGAGATCGAGGCGGCCCCGTTCGGCCTGCCGCTCACCAATCCGCTCACCATCGATACGACACGCCCCGCCGACGCGCCTGTCGCAGTCAAAACGCTATAAGAAGAGGGCAGGGCAATGGCATTTGAAAAGGCCCAATGGCCACGCAAGCTGCGCTCGCAGGAATGGTATGGCGGAACCTCGCGCGATAGCATCTATCATCGCGGGTGGCTGAAAAATCAGGGCTATCCGCACGATCTGTTCGACGGTCGCCCGGTGATCGGGATCTTGAACACCTGGTCCGACCTCACCCCCTGCAACGGCCATCTGCGCGAGCTGGCCGAAAAAGTGAAAGCCGGCGTCTGGGAGGCCGGTGGCTTCCCGCTCGAAGTGCCGGTGTTCTCGGCCTCGGAAAACACCTTCCGCCCTTCTGCCATGATGTATCGCAACCTCGCCGCCATGGCGGTCGAAGAGGTGATGCGCGGCCAGCCTATCGATGGCGCCGTGCTGCTGGTGGGCTGCGACAAGACCACTCCGTCGCTGCTGATGGGCGCGGCCTCCACCGACATTCCCTCGATCGTCGTCACCGGCGGCCCCATGCTCAATGGCTGGTTCCGGGGCGAGCGGGTCGGCTCGGGCACCGCGCTCTGGCAGATGAGCGAAGCCATCAAGGCCGGGGAAATGACCCAGGAGGATTTCCTCGAGGCCGAACAGGCCATGAGCCGGTCTTCGGGTACCTGCAACACCATGGGCACCGCTTCCACCATGGCCTCGATGGCCGAGGCGCTGGGCATGGCACTTTCGGGCAATGCGGCGATCCCCGCTGTCGACAGCCGCCGCCGCGTCATGGCGCAACTGACGGGCCGCCGCATCGTCGATATGGTCAAGGACGACCTCAAGCCCTCCGATATCCTCACCCGCGAGGCGTTTGAAAACGCCATAATGACCAATGGCGCCATCGGCGGTTCGACCAATGCGGTGGTTCATCTGCTGGCCCTGGCGGGCCGTGTCGGCGTCGATGTGGGGCTCGAGGATTGGGACCGGCTGGGCCGCGATATTCCCACCATCGTCAACCTCATGCCTTCGGGCAAATATTTGATGGAAGAGTTCTTCTACGCCGGCGGATTGCCGGTGGTGCTCAAATCCCTGCTCGAGGGCAAAAAGCTCCATGGCGATGCGCTGACCGTTTCGGGCCGCACCATGGGCGAGGAAATCGTCAATGCCCGCAACTGGAACGAGGACGTGATCCGCCCGGTCGACAAGGCTCTGACCAGCCATGGCGGTATCGCGGTTCTCAAGGGCAATCTGGCGCCCAATGGCTGTGTCTTGAAGCCCTCGGCGGCCAGCCCGCATCTGATGGTTCATACCGGCCGCGCCGTGGTGTTCGAGGACATCGACGACTACAAGGCCAAGATCAACGACGAGGCGCTCGATATCGACGAGACCTGCGTCATGGTGCTCAAAAATTGCGGCCCCAAGGGCTATCCCGGCATGGCCGAAGTGGGGAACATGGGCCTGCCGCCCAAAGTGCTGCGCAAGGGCATAAAGGACATGGTGCGCATTTCCGATGCCCGCATGTCGGGCACTGCCTATGGCACGGTGATCCTGCACACATCGCCCGAAGCGGCGGTGGGCGGTCCGCTGGCCGTGGTGCGCAATGGCGACATGATTTCCATTGACGTGCCCAACCGCACCATCCATCTCGACGTTCCCGAAACCGAGATCGCCGCCCGGCTGGCCGATTGGTCTCCGCTGCCCGATCAGCCGGACTCGGGCTATGCAAGGATGTTCCTCGATCACGTAGATCAGGCCCATACCGGCGCCGATTTCGATTTTCTCAGGGGCTGTCGCGGCCGCGAAGTGGGCAGGGATTCCCATTGATGACACACAGGATCGCCATTGTCGGGCTGGGCAAGATCGCCCGTGACCAGCATCTGCCCTCGATCGCCAAGAACCCCGATTTCGAGCTGGCCGCCATCGTCTCGCGCAACGCCGAGCTCGAGGGTGTCGACCATTTCCAGGCGCTCGATGAGATGCTCGCGGCGCGTCCCGATATCGACACAGTGGCGCTGTGCACCCCGCCGCAGGTGCGCCGCCAATACGCCGAAGCCGCCATCCGCGCCGGCCGGCACGTGCTGCTCGAAAAGCCGCCCGGCGCCACCGTCGCCGAAGTCGACTGGCTCAAGACGATGGCCGCCGAACATGGCGTAACGTTGTTTGCCACATGGCACTCGCGCTACGCGCAGGGCGTCGAACCGGCACGCGCGTGGCTGGCCGACAAGGCCATAAAAAGCGTCGAGATCGTCTGGCGCGAGGACGTGCGCCGCTGGCATCCCGGCCAGGACTGGATCTGGGAGCCCGGCGGCATGGGCGTGTTCGATCCCGGCATCAACGCGCTCTCGATCCTCACCCATGTCCTGCCCGCACCGGTGCTGGTGACCGGCGCGGTGCTCGAGGTGCCGGAGAACCGCCAGACCCCCATCGCGGCGAAAATCGATTTCGTTGCGGTCACCGGCCATAAGGTCACCGCCGATTTCGACTGGCGCCAGGAGGGGCCGCAGACCTGGGACATCACCGTTCGAACCGATGCGGGACTGCTCGAACTCTCGAGCGGCGGTGCGGTGCTCAAGATCGACGGGCAAACCCAACTGGCCGCCGACGACACCGAATATGACGGCATCTACGCCCATTTCGCCTCGCTTCTGGCGCAGGGCAAAAGCGATGTCGATATTTCTCCGCTGCAACTGGTGGCCGACGCCTGTATGCTCGGCGAGATTTCCAAGGTAGAAGCGTTTATCGAATAAGGCTGGCCTGCTGCACCAATTGTCACCCCGGCCTTGAGCCGGGGGCCAGTACGCTCCGCGCCAGCGCGCAATCGCCAGCGCTTCGGTTTACTGGATCCCGGATCAGGTCCGGGATGACAGTCTGAGCAAGAAGGAGCGCTATGTTCCTTCGTACCAAAAAAATTTTACCAAAAGGTCAAAAATCCCCCTGTTGCTCATTCCGGCTTTGTGATTGACTGATGGCAAAGCCAAGGGGAGTCGCATCGATGTCCGTTTTCAAATCGGGACAAGAGGGGTTGATCGGCTATGCGGTGATGCTCGAGCAGTTTCACCCGCGCGATTGCGTGGAATTGACCGAATATGCCGAGCAAAAGGGTTTTAACGGCGCCATGGCCGCCGACCATTTTCAGCCCTGGGTGCCCCAGCAGGGCCAATCGGCGTTTGTCTGGAACGTTCTGACCGCCATCGGCGAGCGCACCAAGGGCGATATGGGCCCCGGCGTCACGACCCCCACTTTCCGCTGGCACCCCGCCATGGTGGCGCAGGCGTCGGCCACGCTGGCCGCCATGTATCCCAACCGCCACTGGCTGGGTGTGGGGGCGGGCGAAGCGCTCAATGAAAGTTTCCTCGCCCAATACTGGCCCGATGTGGGCGAGCGTTCCGCCCGCATGTTCGAGGCCGTCCAGATCATAAAAAAGCTGTTCGAGAACTCGGCTGCCGGCAAGGACACCAAGCACAAGGGCGAATATTACCGCATGGAATCCACAAGGCTGTGGACCATGCCTGAAACCGCGCCCGAAATTCTCGTGGCGACCGCCGGGCCGCTCAACGCCAAAAAGACCGGCAAATTTGCCGATGGCATCATCACGGTCGGCGCTCCGCTCGAAAAGATCGAGATGCTGTTTGAAAAATTTTCCGAAGGCGCCCGCGAGGCGGGCAAGGACCCCGACACCATGCCCAAGGTGCTCCAGCTCCATCTGAGCTGGGCCGAGACCTACGAAGAAGCACTGGCCAACGCCATGACCGAATGGCCCAATGGCGGCATGAAATTCCCCAAGGCCGACATCCGCTCTCCTTTCGATTTCGAGCAGATGGCCAAGCTGGTCCGCCCCGAGGACTTCAAGGGAAGAATGGTGATTTCGCCCGATCCTGACGAGCATCTCGAACATATTCAAAAGTTCGCCGATTTCGGCTTCGATCGCATCTATCTGCACAATGTGGGCCGTAACCAGCGCGAATGGATAGACGTGTTCGCCGAAAAAGTGCTGCCCAAACTCAAGAAGCGCTGATGGCCAACCGACTGACACTCTGGGGCATAGAAGGCATCCCCGAGATCGCGGCGGGGGACGATCTGGTCGCGCTGATTTCAGGCGCCATCGACGACATGGCCATTTCCGATCCGGACGCCGCGCTGGCCGATGGCGATATCCTGATCGTCACGTCCAAGATCGTCTCCAAAGCCGAAGGCATGCAGGTTCCCATCGCGGCGCGCGAAATGGCCATTGAGGAAGATACGGTCCGCATCGTCGCCGAGCGCGCGCATGCGGGCGGGATCACCAAGATCGTTGAAACCCGGCAGGGGCTGGTGATGGCCGCCGCGGGGCTCGACACCTCCAACGTCCCCGACGGCCTAGCCCTGCGCCTGCCGCGTGACCCCGACGCGTCGGCGCGGGCGCTGTGCAAGGCCCTGCGGGCGAAGACCGGCAAGAGGCTCGGCATCATCATCACCGATACCCTTGGCCGCCCCTGGCGCGTCGGCCAGACCGATGCGGCCATCGGCGCGGCGGGCGTGCAATTGGTCGACGATCTGCGCGGCGGGGTCGATGCCAATGGCCGGCCATTGAACGTTACGGTCACCGTGCTTGCCGATGAGCTTGCCGCCGCCGCCGATCTGGTCAAGGGCAAGGCGTCCCGCATGCCAGTGGCGATAGCGCGGGGCCTGGGAAAGCTGGTGATCGACCCGGAAAGCCCCGGCGCGAAAACCCTGGCAAGGCTGGGCGAAGACGACATGTTCCGCTTCGGCTCGACCGAGGCCTATAAGCAGGGCTATGAGGCTGCGATGCGCGAGCTGGCGGCGAAAAAGGAAAAGGTGAAATGAGCGGATTTACGTCCTGTGCCGCAAGCATCGCCGTCATCCCGGGCGCGACCCGGGATCCAGTACACGGCAGCGCTCCGGCAAAATCGCATACGCTGCCGGCTACTGGACCCCGGCTCAAGGCCGGGGTGACAAGCTGGGGGCGTGGCACGACTTTTCGTCTTTCGCTTCTCCGGCGGGAGCGAGGGGCCATGGCCATTGCGGCACTCTCCGGTTTCCTGGTCGCCGCCGCCCTCTCAACCCCTGCCCTCGCCACTGACTATCCGCTCGAAATCGAAAATTGCGGCACGACCGTTACCTTCGATGCGCCGCCCGAAAGGGTCGTCACCATCAAGTCGACCGCCACCGAACTGCTTCTGGCTTTGGGCCTTGGCGACAGGATCGTCGGCGTCGGCTTTCAGGACGGTCCGGTGCCCGAAGAATGGGCGCCCGATACGCCATTGACCGTCCTTGCCGATCGCGTTCCCTCCCAGGAAGTGGTCCTCGAAGCCGAGCCCGATTTTGTCTATGGCGGCTGGGAATCGAGCTTTGCCGCCGATGGGGCAGGGACACGCGACAGCCTGCATGCGCTGGGCGTTGCCACCTATGTCGCGCCGACCGCCTGCCGCTCGGAAGGCACGCTGGAAAAGCTCTCGTTTGAAGACGTGTTCGACCAGATCGTCGAAATGGGCTTAATTTTCGATGTCGAGGATCGCGCCGCCCAACTGGTGGCCGAACAGCGTACCATGCTCGAAGAGGTCAAGCCCACCTCAAACCTGACCGGCGTCTGGTATTCCTCGGCCACTTCAACGCCCTATGTGGGGGCCGGTCTCGGCGGCCCGCAGATGACCATGGAGGCACTGGGCATTGCCAATATCTTTGCCGATGTGGCCGACACGTGGACCTCGGCAAGCTGGGAAGCCATCGTCGATCAGGACCCGGACGTGATGATCCTCGTCGATGCGGCGTGGAATTCGGTCGCCCAGAAAATCACGCTGCTCAACGACAATCCGGCGACGGCAAATATGAGCGCCGTTCAAAACGAGCGCTACATCATCATCCCGTTCCCTGCCGCCGAACCGGGCATCCGCTCCATCCCCGCCACCGCCGATCTGGCCCGGCAACTCCAGGAGCTCGATCTCTAGCCATGGTCGCCGCCCCGCTCGGCCTGTCCGCCCTGACGCCCGCCGCATTGCGGCGGCTGAAGTTTCAGGCCGGGCTGGCGGGGCTGGCGCTGGCGCTCGGGGTGTCTCTCATCGTCGCGGTGACTATCGGCCCTGCCGATATTTCTCCTGGCGAGGTCTGGGCGGTGATCGCCCACAAGCTCGGCCTTCTTGCCGACAACCCGGTCTCGCGCCTGCGCGAGGGGATCGTCTGGGAATTGCGGCTGCCGCGCGTTCTGGCCGCTGCCGCCGTGGGGGCCGGGCTGGCCATTTGCGGCGCGGTGATGCAGGCGCTGACCCGCAATCCGCTGGCCGATCCCTATCTTTTGGGCCTGTCCTCGGGCGCTTCGGTGGGTGCTGTCTCCATGATGCTGATCGGCGCGACGCTGCTGTTGCCGGTCGGGGCGTTCATTGGCGCACTGATTGCCATGGGCCTGACGCTGGGGCTGGCCCGCTCGCTCGGCGCCATCACCGCGTCGCGCGCCATTCTGGCCGGGCTGGCCGTTTCCGCGCTCGCCTCGGCGCTCACCTCGTTTCTGATCTTCTGGACGGCGACCGGGGATTCCTACCGCGAAATTCTTTCCTGGCTGATGGGCTCGCTGGCCGGCGCGCGCTGGTCCGATACCGGGCTGGCGCTTGTGGCGCTCGCCGCGGTCGGCGCTCCGCTCATTGCCTCGGGCCGTATCCTTGACGGCTTCGTCTTCGGCGATACGGCCGCCCGCGCTCTGGGCATCGATGTGGAAAAAACCCGTTGGATCATGCTCGGCGGCACGGCGCTGCTGACCGGCGTTCTTGTCGCGATTTCGGGCGCCATCGGCTTTGTGGGACTGATCCTGCCCCATGCGGTGCGGCTGGTCGCCGGCGGACGCCATCGCCATCTGCTCCCGCTCGCGGCTTTGGCCGGGGCCGTTTTCATGGTGTGGACCGATACGGCGGCCCGCACCCTGTTCGACCCGCGTGAGCTGCCCGTCGGCATCGTCACTGCCATGATCGGCGCTCCGGCCTTTTTCCTCATCCTGTTGCGCAACAGGCGAGCCACATGAGCCTTTCCATCCAAAGCGCCAGTCTCACCCTCGAGGGCAAGACCATCCTCGATGATGTATCCTTTGCCATCCAGCCGGGCCGTCTCAACGCGCTGATCGGCCCCAATGGCGCCGGGAAATCCTCGCTGCTGCGGGTGATCCTCGGCTTCGAGCCGGGGGCGCGCGCCCATATCGACTTCGAGGGTGCCGATTTTCACGCCCTGCCGCGCCGGGAGCGCGCCCGCGTCGCCGCGCTGGTCGAACAGAGCGCCGCGACCGAGCAGCCCATCGACGTCCATGACGTGGTGATGCTGGGTCGCCTGCCGCATCAGGGCCTGTGGGCTGCCGACAGCGAGACCGGTGACGAGGAGATCGCCGCCCGCGCCATGGCCCGGGCCGGGGTCACCGAATTCGCAGCCCGGCGCTTTCCCACTCTTTCAGGGGGAGAGCAACAGCGGGTGCATATTGCGCGCGCCCTGGCCCAATCCCCGCGCCTGCTGCTGCTCGACGAACCCACCAACCATCTCGACCTTTCGGCCCAGATCGCCGTCATGGAAATCCTGCGCGCGCTCGCGGGCGAAGGGCTGACCATTCTCGTCACCATGCACGATCTCAACCTGACCGCCGCCTGGTTCGACCATGTCGTGGCGCTCGATCGGGGCAGGGTGGTGGCACAAGGGGCACCCGAAACGGTCATCGACGCCGCATTTCTGGCGCGCGTCTATGGCGTTGCGGCAACAATTGTGCATAACCCTCGCTCGGGCCGCCCGATGATCGCCTATGGGCCGGATCATTTCACCGAAGCGAGGAAATGATCTGCAGCTTTGGCTTTGCCCGCTTGCCAGCCGGATAAGTGGCGCCCACTTATCCTGAAAGCCTCCGACAAATTCCGCTTGCGCGGCGATCAAAAATTTGATCGTCTGGTCAAAATATTGCTCCGCGGCAAACGGAGCGAACGGTTCAAGAGGGCAGGAACATCATGGAATTCGGAATAACCTTCAAGGGTTTTGTCGATCACGACAGGGCACGCTATCTGATCCAGGCCGCCGAATATGCCGGGTTCACCTATTGCTGGTTCTATGATTCCCACATTCTCTGGCGCGATCCGTACCCGGCCATGGCCATGGGCATGGAATGGACCAGACACATGCGGTTCGGGCCGCTGGTCACCAATCCCGACGTGCGCGACTGGTCGGTGGCGGCATCGCTGTTCGGCTCGCTCGCCAAGCAGAGCGGCGGGCGCTTCGATCTGGCCGTCGGCCGGGGGGATTCCTCGCGCCGTGTCATGGGCCACAAGCCCGCGACATTGAAGCGCGTGGCCGAGTTCATTGCCAAGACCCGCGCCATGGTGCGCGGCGAGGAGGTGATGTATGGCGATGTGCCCAATCCGGTGCAGTTTCCCTGGGCGGTGGGCCACGACATGCCGAGCTGGATTGCCGCCTATGGTCCGCTGGCGCTGAAAACCGCTGGGGAAAGCGCCGATGGCGTCGTGCTCCAGATTGCCGAGCCGGGCCTGTGCAAATGGTTCACCGACCAGTGCATCGCAGCGGGCAAGGCCGCCGGGCGCGATATGTCGGCCTATCGGTCAATGGCCGCCGCGCCGGCCTATTTCGGGGACAAGAAGAAGGCCATCGAAGCCACAAAATGGTTCCCGGCCATGGTGGGCAATCACGTGGCCGATATCGTCGAGAAATACGGGGCGGATTCCGACAAGGTGCCCGCCAGTTTGACCTCATACATCGAAGCGCGGCGCGGCTATGACTATTCCAAGCACGGCCAGTCCGATAACCCGTACCTCGATTTCATCACCGACGACATCGTTGAAAGCTTCTGCGTGCTCGGCGAGCCCGAGGATCACATCGCAAAAATCCGCGATCTGGAAGCGGCGGGCGTCACCCAGTTCAACATCTATCTCGACAGTGGCGAGGAAGAAGACATCATCGCCCGCTATGGCCGCGAGATCATTCCGGCGTTCCGCTAGGATGCAAAAGGCCTCAGCGAGTTCCTTCCCCGCCTCCAAACCAACACCGTCACCCCGGCCTTGAGCCGGGGTCCAGTACCCCCAACGCTTGAGACGGAGCCGCCACGCTGCCGGCTACTGGATCCCGGGTCTCCGCCCGGGATGACTGCAGAGTGCAAATGCACCGCGCCCGTCGTCATCTCCCCGCGAAAAATCCTCACCCAACCTATTGATGCTTTTCCAGCCCCTCGATCATGTCCAGACACGCTGAAAGCTGGTCGAGTTCGACGAATTCGTCGGGCTTGTGCGCCTGTTCGATCGAACCCGGCCCGCAGATGACCGTATCGATGCCCATTTCCTGAAACAGGCCCGCCTCGGTTGAAAAGGCCACGCATTCGGCGGGGTCCTCATTGCCGGTCAGCGCGCGCACCAGCGCGACGGCTTCCGATTTGGTCATCGGTTCGAGCCCGGCCACTTCCCCGATGGTTTCGGTGATGACCGCCGCGTCGGGATGGATGTCCACCATTTTCGGCAGCAGCACATCCTCGACAAAGCCGGTGATCTGCTCGTGTGTGAAGGCGAAATCGCCCGAATTGACGTGCCGCAACTCCCATTCGACCGAGCATTGGCCGGGAATGATGTTGCGCGCGATGCCACCGGCCATTTTCCCGATCTGGATCGTCGACCAGGGCGGATCGAACCGGCTGCCCTCCGGCGCGCGCGATTTCAGCGCCCCGCCGATTTCGAGCAGCTTGGTGACGTACTGCACCGCATATTCGACGGCATTGACCCCCCGGTCGGGCATCGAGCCATGGCCCTCGAGCCCGGTGAAGTGGGTGGTGTATTCGCAGCACCCCTTGTTGCCCTCGACGATCTTCATCATGGTCGGTTCGCCCACGATGCACAGCGAAGGCTTGCGGCCGGTCGTCTTGAGCTCGTTGAGCATCACATGCGCGCCAAGACACCCCACCTCTTCGTCATAGGTGAAGGCCAGATGGATGGGGCGTTTGATCCCGATTTCCTGGAAATAGGGCGCGAAAGCCAGCGTGCAGGCGATGAACCCCTTCATGTCGCACGCCCCGCGCCCGTAGATTTTCCGGTTGCGCAGCGTGGCCGTGAAGGGGTCCGAACTCCAGTCCTGCCCTTCCACCGGCACCACGTCGGTATGCCCCGACAGAACGATCCCGCCGTCGGCCTCGGGCGGGCCGAGCGTTGCGAAAAGGTTGGCCTTGTTGCCCGTCTCGTTCAGCGTCAGATAGGTGCGCGTGCCGATCTGGTCGAGCCGGTGGTTGATATAGGCGATCATCTCGAGATTGCTGTCCGCCGACACCGACTCAAAGCCGATCAGGTCCGCGAGGATTTCGAGCGTTTCACCGAGCAGTCTATGGGCCAAATCAAACTCCACAATATTTGGTTAGGGCCGCGCCCCTCTGGGGAGAGGGTCGGGGCGAGGGGCCTTGCCCCTTCTAGTTCTTCACAAACATCTCGCGCGGCACATTGGCCAGGCACTCCGGCCCGCCCTCGTCGGTGATGCGCATGGTTTCGGTGATCTCCAGCCCCCATTCGGGCGTCCAGATGGCTGGCATGAAATGGAACACCATGTTGGCGCGCAGAATCGAAGGGTCGCCCGGACGGATGCTCATTGTGTGTTCGCCCCAATCGGGGGGATAGGACAGCCCGACCGAATAGCCGGTGCGCGAGGTCTTCTCGACGCCGTATTTCTTGAGCACGCCGAAAAACGCATCGGCGATTTCCCCACACGTATAGCCCGGCTTGGCTACCGCCATGCCCGCCTCCATGCCTTCGAGGACGGCTTCCTGCGCCCTGAGCATGTCCTTGGGCGGCTTGCCCAGATAGCCGGTGCGTGAAATCGGGCAGTGATAGCGTTTGTAGCACCCGGCGATCTCAAAGAACGTGCCTTCGCCCTTGACCATCTCGCGGTCGTCCCAGGTCAGATGCGCCGCCGCCGCATCGCGCCCCGAGGGGGTAAGCGGAACGATTGCCGAATAGTCTCCGCCATAGCCATCGGCGCCGACCAGGGAGGCGTGGTAGATTTCGGCGACCAGTTCGTTCTTGCGCAGACCGGGCCGCGTCACCTCGCGGATACGTGCATGCATCGCTTCAACGATCCGTGCAGCGCGGCGCATATATTCGATCTCGGCTTCCGATTTGACAGAACGCTGCCAGGTGACGACCGAAGTGGCATCGGCCACTGCCACATAAGGAATTTCGGCGCGCAGCGTTTCAAGGCACCCGGCGGTGAAATAGTAATTGTCCATCTCGACGCCGATGCGGCGCTGGTCCCAGCCCTTGTCCTTGAGCACACCGCACAGATGCACATAGGCGTGCTTGTCGGGGTTCTGCACGAAATCATCGGGATAGAAATAGATCGATTCCGTTGCCAGCCATGTGGTCTTTTCAGCTCCCACCGCATCCATGGGGCGCCCCCACCACAAGGGCTCGTCGGTGAGTGAAACGATCACCGCCTGATGCACGTAAAAGCTCCATCCGTCATAGCCGGTCAGCCAGTGCATGTTGGAGGGATTGGTGACGATCAGAACGTCGATGCCCTGCGTCTGCATCGACCGGCGGACGGCCTCGAGGCGCTCGTAATATTCGGGCAGGGTAAAGGGCAGGCGGGTATTGGGCATTTTGCCTTGGCGCTCCAGAAAAAGACCTGACGATCAGGTCTGAAAGAGTGTGCCCGCGCCGCTGGCAAGCGCGCGGGTTCGGGCCAGGGTGGCAATCGCCGTATCCTGAACCCCGGTGCCGGTGAGATCGGCGAAGGTGATTTGCGTTTGAGATGTCCGGCCCGGCACTGTCCCGGCGATCACTGCGCCCAGTTCGGCAAAATTGTCCCCTTCGCCCACCAGTCCCGCTTTGATGGCGTGGTGCAATTCGCCCAGAAGCCGGGTCTGGCTCAACCGGTCGGCGACATAGAGATCGGCTTTTTTGACCAGCGCGGGATCGATCTCGTTCTTGTGCTCGGCGTCCGACCCCATGGCGGTTACATGCTGGCCGGGTTCGATCCAGTCGGCCAGAACCAGCGGTTCGGTGGCCGGGGTGGTGGTGACCACGATGTCGGCACCGCGCACCGCCGTCTCGGGGCTGCTGGCCACCAATGCGGCGATCTTCAGTTTCAGCGAAGCGTGCCGCGCCAGATCCTCGGCCTTGCCCCGGTCGCGCGCCCAGATGACGGCCTTCTTGATCGGGCGCACCAGCGCCAGCGCTTCGAGCTGCAGTTTCGCCTGCATGCCGGCCCCGATGATTGCGGCACTTTCCGAATTTTCACGCGAAAGATGCCGTGCCGCCACCGCGCCCGCCGCCGCCGTGCGCACATCGGTCAGGTACCCGTTGTCGAGCAGCAGCGCTTCGAGCAGCCCCGTTTTTGCCGACAAGACCACCATAAGCCCGTTTGTCGAAGCCAGCCCGATCTTGGGATTGTCAAAAAACCCCGGGCTCATCTTGATGGCAAAACTGTCCAGCCCCGGCACATAGGCGGTCTTGACGTCCACCTCGCCATTGGCCTCGGCAATGTCGAGCCGAAGGATCGGCGGCATCGCCACCTTGCCTCCGGCCAAGGTGCGGAAAGCGTCCTCGACGCATTGAACGGCCTCGGGATCGAGCGGCACGAGCTTTTTCAGGTCGGCTTCGGTGAGGATCTGCACATCAGCCATCACACGGCCTCCTGAGATTGGGGCGCGGCTTCAAGATGGATTCCGGGAACAAGTCCCGGAATGACAGTCGAGTGTATGGTGAGCGCGAGAGCTTACTTCCCCCCATTGTCATTCCGGGACTTGTTCCCGGAATCCAACTAAAGGCATCAGCAAAGCGCCCGGCGGTAGTGAAAATCCCCATCACGCCGCCTCCCGCAGGGCCTTGTGCGTGCCCGCAACGATCTGGGCATGGACGCCCATGTCGATATTTTTGCCCGACAGCACCAGCGCGGTCGGGCCCCTCGGTACGAATTTGCCCGAAAGGATCGCCCCGATTCCAACGGCCGCAGCGCCTTCGAGCACCTCGCGTTCCTCGGCATATCCGTGTGCAATCGCTTCGGCGATTTCCCGCTCGGTCAAAACAATGGTCTCGTCCACCAGATCGCGCACCATTGAAAAGGTATAGCGGTTGGACAGCCCGATTCCCCCGCCCAGCGAATCCGCGAGCGTTTCAAGCTCTTCGACCTCGACCGGTTTGCCCGCCGCAAGGCAGGCGACCATGGCCGCGCCGCGCTCCATGCACACCCCGATGACGCGCGTATTGGGCGAAACCGTCTTGATCGCCAGCGCGACCCCCGCGATCAGCCCGCCACCGGAAAGCGGCACCAGCACCGCGTCGAGCTCGGGTGCATCCTCTAAAATTTCCAGCCCGATCGTGCCTTGTCCGGCGATCACCTCGGCCTTATCGAAAGGCGGGATATCGATGAGCCCTTCTTCGGTAACCAGCCGGTCCACCTCGACCTGCGCTTCGTCCTGGCTCTTGCCCACGATCCGCGCTTCCGCGCCGAGCGCCTTTATCGCCTCGACCTTGTTGGATGGCACCAGAGACGACATGCAGATCACCGCCCGCGTCCCCGCCGCCTTGGCGGCATGGGACAGGGCACGGCCATGATTGCCGGTGGAGGCCGCCGCAACTCCGTGCCCGCGCTCGTCAACCGAAAGCGAGAGCACCGCATTGGTCGCGCCGCGCAGCTTGAAGCTGCCGGTCAGTTGCTGCTGTTCGTTTTTGAGGAGGATCGTCTGCCCGCTCGCTTTGGACAGCGACAGGCTTTCGGTCAGCGCCGTACGGTGTACGAGCGGGCGTATGCGTCGGCGGGCTGCCAGCACGTCTGCCATCGTCACCATTGCGGCCATGCACCACTCCTTGGGTCCAGCGTAAGAGTCAGCCGACACGCCGGCTCTATGCGCCACGATCGGGCTGGTCCGGCAAATTTGTCCAACGACTATGCAGCCCCGGCGCGAGGGCGGTCCTTCCATTTTGACCCCGCCGGCGCAGTCGATCTTGCTGCCAGACCGCGCCCTTATAGACGTATCGTCCCTCGACTTGTGGCGAGAAGTTGGCAACCCTAGCCCGTGTTAAAGCATTATGTGCAGCGAACGCTCAAGTTCGGCAGTGATGAGGCGGCTTTGTCCCTGGAGTGACTTCGGGAATGATGCTGCCCGACTTTCGGTGAATTGGAGCCATATTTGGTCTCAATTGCCGCACTGCGCACAATGTCAGCGATAATATCAAAGGACAGGAACATTATGCACGCAACAATTTCCAAGGCCCTCAAAACAACCCTGCTCGCCAGCGCCGCAGCGCTCACCGTCGTAGGCGCCGCGCAGGCGGCGAGCCTTGAAGAAATCCAGGAGAGCGGTTCGATCCGCATCGCCGTCGCCAACGAAATTCCCTATGGCTATATCGATCCGGTTTCCGGCGAAGCCATGGGTGCCGGCCCCGACGTGGCCAAGCACATCGTCGAGGAACTCGGCGTGACCGATATCGAATGGATCACCACGGACTTTTCCTCGCTGATCCCCGGCCTTCAGGCCGACCGTTTCGACATGGTCGCCGCCGAGATGGCCATCATCCCCACCCGCTGTGCCACGGTCATCTATTCCGAGCCCAACACCTCATACGGTGAAGGTCTTCTGGTGCCCGCCGGCAATCCCGAAGGGCTGAGCGGCTATGCCGATTTCGCCGAAAATTCCGATCTGACCGTCGCCATCATGGCCGGCGCCAACCAGCTCGACATGATGCAGGCGCTCGGTGTGTCCGAAGACCAGCTCGTGACGATCTCGTCGAACGCCGACGCGATCTCGACGGTTTCGACCGGCCGCGCCGACGCCTATGCCGCAACCGGTCTGACCGCCAGCGAACTGGCCGGCCAGAGTGATGCCGTGGAAGTGGCTGAAGGGTTCACCGATCCGGTCATCGACGGCACCGAACAGCGCTCCTGGGGCGGGTTCGTCTTTGCCCAGGGCAATGAAGAGCTGCGCGACGCGGTCAACGAAGTGCTGGCCGAATACAAGCAGACCGACGAATGGCTCGAGACCGTGTCCGGCTACGGCTTTACCGATGCGGACACCTCGCGCTCGTTCGACATGAGCACTGAAGAGCTTTGCACCGAATAAGCTCGGCTGTGTGATCTGATCTGCCGGCGGGCGCTGCTCAATCTGGCCGCGCCCGCCGGTAAATTGGTTAGGCTTCACCCGTATCCATAAAAAGCTAGGTCGAGAACGCCTTCATGGAATGGACGCAATATCTCAGCCCCCTGATGCTGGGGGCTTGGGTGACCATCGAGCTGACGATCTATTCAACGGTGTTCGGAGCGATTCTTGCGTTCGCTGCAGGCATCGGCAAGCTCGCCCATAACCCGCTCATCAAGGCGATTTCGATAGGATATATCGAAATTTTCCGCGGCACCTCGCTGCTGGTGCAGCTGTTCTGGTTGTACTTCGCGCTGCCGGTCGCAGGGCAAGCCATCGGCATCGACCTGCGCCTGCCCCCCGTGGTCGCCGGGGTGATGGCGCTCTCGCTCAATATCGGGGCCTATGGCGCCGAAGTGGTGCGCGGGGCCATCCAGTCGGTTTCCAAGGATCAGTACGAGGCCGCCAAGGCGCTCAATTTCACGCCGCGCCGGACGCTCTGGCGCATCGCGCTTCCGCAGGCCATCCCCGAGATGATGCCGTCTTTCGGCAATCTGGCCATTCAAAATCTCAAGGATACCGCGCTCGTTTCGCTCATTTCCTTGTCCGATCTGGCCTTCCGCGCCGAGCAATTGCGCAATTTCACCCAGGATTCGAC
>DFMV01000040.1 GCA_002375765.1 Rhizobiales bacterium UBA3584
TGAGGCGGGTCAATTCTCGGTGAAAATACCGGATCACTTCTCAGCAGAAATCAACATTGATGGCAATGGAGCGCGAGCGGGCGGTCGAAACGGCAAGAGCTGCTGGCCTCGATGCCGCGCTTTTTCTGCACGATGGCCATAGAGTTCGTCCGGTGCTGACCGGGAGCTTTGCCGACCACGTTCTGGGCTGAGGTGCCATTATGTTGATCCTTCTTACCTTTCTCAATTTCCTTTTGGCGTTTGGAGGTCTGGCATTGGGTGTTGTCGCCGGGCGGGCGCCCATTCAGGGCTCATGTGGGGGGCTCGCTTGCATCAGAGGTGCTCAATGCGGAGCGTGCAGCCGAAAGAGCGAAGGGAAAACGCCATGAGCAAGCGGATTTCAATTGCCCAGTTCATGGTTACCGATATCACAACCCTTACACCGGATATGGAAATCGGCCATGCAGCGCGAATACTGATGGACGAAGCTATTGCCGGTGCGCCGGTGGTGGACGCATCGGGTGATCTCCTGGGCATTTTGACCAAGAAGGACTGCTTTACGGCCGCGCTCAACGCCGCCTATTACGTGCAGTGGGGCGGGACCGTCGAGCGCTACATGACTCGGAATCCTGAGACCCTGGACGCGGCCACCGATATCGTTTCGGCGGCCGAGCGGTTCATTGCTCGACCTTACCGAATGTTCCCAGTGCTGAACGAGGATATGATGGTGGGAATACTGACCCGATCGGACCTTCTGCATGCTTTCCTCAATGCAGGGCCAGAATGAGGCGAGCATCGATGCTTCGCTTCAGGGGCGCCGGGCATATGGGGACATCCGCGTGGCTGGATTGAAACTCCACCATCGCCAAGCTGCGACGTCAGGCCTCAATCAGTTGTTTCACCGCATAATCTGCAGCGTCGTCGAAGGGATGGAGGATGACGCTCGCCCCTCGGCTTATCAAATCGTCGGTTTCGGCAACGGTCTGCACGGAAAGGAATATCTTTCCCCGATATCCGCTCGATTGAAGGCCGTGCAGCAGGGCCAGTTGAGGATCAGCCTCGGTCAGGGCGCCGCGCTCCCGAGGTACGGCACTTACGACGGCCCGAACATCGGCCAAATTGAGGTGGGCCAGGAAATCGGGATCTGTCGCATCCCCAAATTCCGCGTCGAACCCCATGCCGTGCCACTTTGTGACCGCTTCAGGATCGAAATCGATCCCCAGGACACGAAACCCTTGGTCTTTCAGGCGCGAGCCGATGCGACTTCCATAGCGGCCAAGACCGAAAATTATGAAATCGTGGCTTCCTTGATTGCCTTGCGCCGACGCCTCACCGGTCTCTCTGTAAGGGGTGCGTCGCTCAAAGATGCCAAGATAGGGCTCAAGAAACTGATAGAGCCGATGGGACCAGGTGATCATATAAACGGAGACTGCGATGGTCACCAGGCCGACAAGGGTCACCAGCCCCATCGCCTCTTCATTCACATGCCCGAGCGACATCCCCATTGCCATAAATATCAGGGAGAACTCGGAAATCTGAGCGACCGTCAGTCCGGCGAGAAAGCCCGTCCGTTTTCTATATCCCATCGCACCCATGATCGCGAGAACGATCATGGGATTGCCAACCAAGACAAAGACAGAAAGCACCAGGGCCGGCACAACCTGGTTGCCGAGGCTGCCAAGCGAAAGCGAGGCCCCCAAGTTGATGAAGAAGAATAGCAGCAGAAAGTCGCGCAGACTCGACAGGCGCGAGCTGATGGCATCCCGGTATCGGGTGGATGCGAGGGACATGCCTGCCAGCAGGCCACCCAGTTCCTTGCCGAGCCCGAAAGCGTCTGCCGTGGCTGCCATTCCGGCAGCCCAGCCAACGGCAAAGATCACCAGCAGCTCAGGAGAACGCGACATCAAATTGAGCAATGGTGTCGCAACGAAGCGGATGAACAGCACTACGAAGGCGACAAGACCTATGCCGCCGGCCAGGACTGTCACGACATCCAGAGGCGAGCCGGTCTCATCGCCTGCCTGTATGCCGATTGCCGAGAGAAGAACCATCGCGAGCACGACAAAAAGATCCTGCACGATAAGGAAGCCAAGCGCGATCTTGCCATGAAGCGCGCTGATCTCCTGCTTGTCGGACAGAAGCTTGACGATGATGATTGTAGAGGAAAAAGTCAGGGCGACGGCGATGTAAAGGCCGGGTAGCCAATCGATCCCCAACAACAGGCAGATCAGGAAGCCAAACAGCGCAGTAAAGGTAACCTGGCCAAGTCCAGTAGCCACAGCAACTTTGCCCAGGCTGCGGATCAGCGCGAGATCGAGCTTGAGCCCCACCAAAAAAAGCAGAACGGCAATTGAAATCTGACTCAGGGTTTCGATGAAGTCAGTTGAGGAGACGACCCCGAGTGCGTCGGGGCCTGCAAGGACCCCCACCGCGATGAACGCAACAACAAGCGGCTGGCGAGCGAGGAGCCCCAAGAGGCCGAGCGCGGCGGCCATCAGCACCAATATCGCGATTTCATAAAAGATGCTGTCGGTCATACCTTACATCTATCGATGGCAGAGCACAGCTGGCAACAGGGTCATCGTGGTCAAGTACCATTCTCTATCATCGGGGGGGCTGGGGATTGGCGCTATGGTCCTCGGCCGCCAGCCCCAGCCATCTAAGCTGTTGCTTCCAAGATTGACGCTCTTCGTATCTTCAGCGCCTTTTGAAGGGCAAAGAAAGAGGTGCTGGCGGCAACGCAATATGCCACAAAGAAAGGAGCTTGCTGTGAAACGGGCGCGCCGGAGTCTATGAAGACGCCGACGATCCCTGGACCGATCGCGGACGAGAGGACCATGGCGGACGTGACCATGGCCCGAATGCTTCCCAGATGTTTGGTGCCGTAAATTTCCGCCCAGAGGGCGTTCATGACGGTGCCGTTCGACCCGTTGGTCAGGCCGCTGAACAAAAAGAACGCCGGGATTGCCCAATAGGCCGAGGTCATCGAGATCATCACATACGCCAGCGCCGCCGGCAAAAGCAGGAAAGGCAGGAGGCGGTATGCGCCAAACTTGTCGGTCAGCCATCCGCTGGCGATCGATGAAAGGACCGAGCTGGCCGACATGACGGGAAAGAAGGCGGCAAAGGTGAGCAGGCCCCACCCCTTGTCTGCAACGAGGTTTGTCTGATGGAAAAATATGGCCGTTGAAATGGCGGGCATGGCCAGCAGCCCGATCAGGATCGGCCAGAAGATGGGATCGGCAAAAACGTTCCTGCGTGTCCAGTTGCCGCCTGTATCCTCAGAGGTTGTCGCGTCGGGATTGTTGACGACGCGCCCCCTGCGTCCGCTGCCGGGTGCGTCCGAGAACAAATAGAAGATTGCCGGGGCCATCGCCAGCGCGAGCAATGCGGCAGCCATGAGCCAGACGTTGCGCCATCCGACGGCGGCTATGCCAAGGGCGACGAGTACAGGAAGCACGGCCTCGCCGGTGTTGAGACCAAGCTGTGCAATGGCCAGCGCCCGACCACGAAACCGGTTGAACCAGCGGCTCAAAGCGGTAGCGGCATTGTGTGTGAGCATGCCCTGGCCGAAGAAGCGCAATCCGAACAGCGCTATGGCCAGCACCAATACATTTTGCGCCAGGCTCATGGTCAGGCACATGAGCATTGCCCCGGCCGCCGCCCCTGCACCCAGAAGACGCGCAGGGATCTTGTCGGCAAGCGTGCCGGCCCAGATGAGCAGAACCGCCGAGCAAAGCGTCGCGCCAGTGTAGATCAGCCCGTATTGCCCCGAGGTGAGGGTAAATTCAGCTCGAATCGCAGCCCCGAAAAGAGCGATAAAGAGCGTCTGGCCCGCAAGTGACGAGAACATCGAAATGTAGCCGCCGGCGATCCAGCGGACTTGGTTGCGCGTCAGGTCACGCAAGGGGGGCGAGGGAGCTGTCAGGGACATGGGAAGCTAGGCGTAACCGGAAGGTGAGCGGTCGGAAAGGAATCGGGCGACCATAACGGCCGAACGCCTGGGCGCGCAATGGCAACGTCCAGACTTTGCCGACAGACTTACAAACCCGGCAAATAACGGCCGATAGCAATTGCCCTTCGATCCGGTAAGGTGCGCTTATGAGCAAACTGTTTGAAGAACTCGACTATCGACCCACGCCCATTGGACCGATCAGCTTGCGAAGGCGCCGCGAGCTGGTGACCAACACCGATATCGTGGAGATCAAGCTCGGCGAAGAACACCTGATGTCCAGTCTGTTCACTGCCTCCGAGATCGCCCTGGGGACATTGGGGGTTGCCGCAAGCAAGGGTGCCAGCCTCGATGTGGTCGTCGGCGGCCTTGGACTTGGATATACTGCACAGGCGGTGCTGGACGATCCCCGCATCAATGAGCTTCTGGTGGTGGAATTTCTCGTCCCGGTCATTGAGTGGCACGAGGAAGGACTGCTGCCGCTTGGGGCGCAGCTGAGCGCGGACAGGCGCTGCCGGTTCGTGGAGGGAGATTTCTTTGCGTTGGCCGGTCCAGGGAAAGGATTTGATCTGCAGAGGCTGGGTCGCCGGTTCGACGCGATACTCGTCGACATCGATCACTCTCCCGATGCACTTCTGGACAGCCGCAGCACCAGCTTCTATCGCCCCGAGGGCCTTGCTGGTTTGGCGCGCCACCTAAAACCCGGTGGCATCTTTGGCCTCTGGTCCAATGACCGGCCGGATGCGCGGTTTACCGACAGGCTTTCGGAAGTGTTCTCGACTGCCTGGGCCGAACCCGTGACGTTCGACAACCCGCTGCAGGGCAACAGGGTAACGCAGACCATTTATCTGGCCCAAGCCTCGACTTGAGGATGTGCGAGGTCTGTCGAGCCGCAACCCATCAGCGAAACAGCATGACCGGGATCAAGACCGAACGGATCATCTCGGTGGTCGTCGAGCCGATAATGAAGTTGCGGATACGCGAGTGGCCATAGGCACCCATCACGAGCAAGCCAATATCATGGGCCTTGACGTATTCCGAAATTACCTTCTCGGCTTCACCCGGGATCAGAGACGTCTCGGTCTGGAAACCGGCTTCCGTCAATTTTCGACTGGCACTTTCGAGCCGTGAGCGTGCCTGCTCGGTATCGGCTCCAGCCATGACCAGATGGCACGGCGTTCCCGGAAAAAGTTTACCGTGTGCGATGTGTTCGACGGCTTTGTCGGCGCTTGAACCACCATCGTAAGCGATCATGAAGGCATTGACCGGATTGAAGGCGCGGGACGCCACCATGACCGGCTTCTTGCTGACCCGAGCGACCCGCTCGAGGTTCGACCCCAGGTGCATCTTGGCGAAGTCTGCCGCCTCGCCGCGCTTGCCAAGAACGATGAGGTCGGCTTCGGCCTCGAGTTCCTTGAGGACTTCAACAACGTCCCCCCTTTGCAGCCGGGCTCTGGCCTCGATAACGCCCGCCGACAGGAGGTGTTGTACTCCCGCGTCGACGATCAGCTTGCCACGTTCCTGGGCCAGGCGCGCCTTTTGCGCATCGTGCTCGGCAAGTTCGTGCAGCAGATGGCTGCGAACGCCAAGTTCGAGGCTCCCGCTCCAGTCCATCGGCGTATCGCTCTGGCGTCGCCCAATGACGTGGACCACATCGACGCTAGCCCCCGTTTTCAGCGCGGCCCAGGCCGTGTGGTCGAGGACGCTCTTTGTGTAATCGGAGCCATCCAGCAGCGTTATGATCTTGGTCATGTGTTCCTCCCTTAGTGCCCCATCAGCTTTTCAAGAGCGCCCGGCTTGTCGTGGATTGCAAGTCTGTCGACGATGGTTTCACTGGCTTCGTTCATCCCCAGGATCTCAACTTCGGCCCCCTCCCTGCGGAATTTGAGGATAATCATATCAAGCGCCTGCACGCTCGAAATGTCCCAGATGTGGGAGCGGCCGACATCGATAGTGACCTTTTCAAGCACTTCCTTGAAGTCAAACGCGCCTGTGAACTCTTCCGCCGAGGCAAAAAAGATCTGGCCCTCGACCACATACGTTCTGTGACGTCCATCCTCTGTCACCGTAGAAGTCACACGGAAGATCTGCGAGATCTTCCAGGCAAAGAAGACACCTGAGAGCATTACGCCCACAAGCACGCCGATGGCGAGGTTGTGGGTGTAAACCACGGTCACGACCGTTGCGAGCATCACAATGGACGAACTCTTGGGATGCGTGGTGAGGTTCTTGATCGAGCTCCAGGAGAAAGTCCCGATCGAGACCATGATCATGACCGCGACGAGGGCAGCCATGGGAATCTGGGTCACGAGATCATCGAGCACCAGCACCATGAACAACAGATAGACGCCCGCCAGAAAGCATGAGAGTCGGCCGCGACCTCCGGACTTCACATTGATCATCGACTGCCCAATCATTGCACAACCGGCCATGCCGCCAACAAATCCGGTGGCCGTGTTGGCAATGCCCTGACCAACACACTCCTGGTTCTTATCCGATTTGGTATCGGTAAGGTCGTCCACGATCTGGGCTGTCATCAGCGATTCCAGAAGCCCCACAACGGCAATCGCGGCCGAGTAGGGGAGAATGATCATCAGGGTTTCAAAGGTGAGCGGGATCTGGGGGATAAGGAAAACCGGCAGGGTATCGGGCAATGCCCCCATATCGCCGACCGTCCGCAAATCCATGCCCAAAGCCATGGCCAGCGCCGTCAATACCACGATGCAGACCAGTGGCGATGGAATGGCTTTGGTCACGTAAGGAAAGAGGTAAATGATGGCCAGCCCACCAGCGACCATGACGTAGGTCAGCCAGCTCACATTGGTCAATTCGGGCAATTGCGCCATGAAAATCAGAATGGCCAATGCGTTTACAAAGCCGGTCATCACAGAGCGGGAGACGAACCGCATGACAGCGCCCAGTTTTAGGAGTCCGGCGCCGATCTGAAGTAACCCTGCCAGGACGGTAGCAGCCAATAGATATTCAAGGCCGTGGTCGCGAACCAGCGTGACCATCAAGACGGCAGTGGCCGCGGTGGCCGCTGAAATCATGCCCGGACGTCCGCCGACGAAGGCGATAAGCACGGCGATGGAGAATGACGCATAGAGGCCGACCTTGGGGTCGACACCGGCGATAATGGAGAAAGCGATTGCTTCAGGAATGAGGGCCAGCGCTACGACGATGCCAGCAATGGCATCGCCGCGGATATTGCCGAACCACTCGCGCTTGTACGCGGTGATGAAGTTCATATGAGGATAGTTTCCAACAGGCAGGCGACGGCGCCATTATGGCGCATTCAGGGGTCTGGGTGCTGGTTGCCGGGGGATAGGCGCCCGGAGAAGCCACTCAACGTTTCCGCCGAGTCCAATTTACGCCACATTCTTTGACGGCAAACGGCTCTCAATGCAAGTCATAGCAGCCATGAGCACAGCGAATAATTGCCAAAAAGTACATTCTAGTGCGTTAATGGCCCACCTTTCCGCGTTTCTTGATGCCCTGTCCGGCGCCGGTTGATAGTCGATCGCCCCGAAATCCAGCCGACGTCGTCATAGAACTGTCTTGTGGACCTTCTACTCGAAAGGGGGAAAGGATCACCCATGGCAAACGTCAATCTGCGCGGCGTGCGCAAGAAATTCGGCACGGTTTCCGTCGTCGATGGGGTCTCGATCGACGTGGAGGATGGTGAGTTTATCGCATTGCTTGGGCCATCGGGGTGCGGGAAAACGACCTTGTTGCGCCTGATCGCCGGGCTGGAGCGCTCTGATGCCGGAGAGATCTCCATTGGTGGCAACATCGTTTCTTCAGCCAGCGACCACGTCGATCCCGAAGACCGCAATCTGGGCATGATGTTTCAATCCTATGCTCTGTGGCCAACAATGAGCGTTGCCGGCAATGTTGGTTTTGCGCTCAAGGCCGCCGGTCTCACACGTGAGGACCGGGACAGGCGTGTAAACGCTGCTCTCGAAAAAGTGGGAATGACGGCATTTGCGATGCGTCGTCCCAGCCAGCTATCGGGCGGGCAGCGGCAACGTACCGCTCTGGCCCGGTGTCTTGCGCTTGAGCCGCGCCTCTTGCTGCTCGATGAGCCATTGGCAAATCTCGATGCCCATTTGCGCCACGAGATGCAGACCGAGTTCCGGCGCATCCACCGCGAGACAGGTTCTACTTTCATATTCGTGACCCACGATCAAAATGAAGCCATGGCGTTGGCTCAGCGTATCGCGGTGATGGACAAGGGCCGTCTCCAGCAGGTCGGCACCCCCGAAGAACTTTATACCAGGCCGCAGACGGAAATGGTTGCAAGGTTCCTCGGCGGCGGGATGGTAGTGCCTGGCACCGTGACTCAATCCCACAATGGAGCCGCCCGCGCCCGCCTTGCGGGATACGATTTTTCGGCGCGCGGCGACGCCGCACCGGGCCCAGCACAAATCTGCCTGCGCCCGGAAACCATCGAAATCGGCAACACCAGCCGCTCCGGTGTCAGGGCGCGCGTCGTCGATATCGTCTATCGCGGAGGCAATTATCAGCACAAGCTCGTGCCCGAAGGCGTAGGTGCGACGATGTTCGATGCCAACAGCACCACGCCATTTCCACCCGGTTCGGACGTTTCGCTTCACATCCAGGACGCCTGGATCGTTCCGGGCGCGGCGTCATGAACGTGCAGGCGATTTCGGGGTTCGGCGTTAAGGGCCCGGCCTGTTTTCTGCTTGAGCTGGAAGGGCGTCGTATCCTTCTTGACTTCGGACAGGGGCCAGACGAGGACGCGCATCTAGACCTCGGCGCGATCGGCAGGATCGACGCCGTGCTGATCGGCCATGCACACAAGGATCATGCCGGTGCATTGTCCCGGTTGTGGGAAATCGGTGATCCCCCTGTCTATGCGACAGAATGCGTCCAGATGCTGGTCGGTGGCGGCGCCAATATCCGATCCTTGCCGATGTTTGGAGAGGCAGAGGTTTTGGGTCTTCAGGTGCGCACCGGACGCAACGGTCACGCGCCTGGAGGCGTCTGGATTCGCGTTGGTGGTGAGGATGGCGTGCTTTATGGCGGCGATTTTTCGTTCGAGAGTTTGCTCTATCCGTTTGATCCGTTCCCGACAGCGGCCGTCGCCATTCTTGATGCATCGTACGGCATATGGGACGAACCCTTGATCAATGGGGTCAATCTCATCCTGGACCGAGCCAGCCAAGGACCCATACTGCTACCAGCGCCGGCCGGGGGTAGGGGGCTCGATATGGCCATTGCCTGTTATCGGGCTGGCCTGCCGGTGGCACTGTGCTCCGCGAACCGCATGGTGGCGCAAATGGTGCTTGGCCGGCCCGGGCTCATTGGGGCAGAGGGAACTGAACTGCTGGTCGCGACGCTTGCTGCCGCACGCCCACTCGAAGCCATGACAATCCCTCAAGGTGTGATGATCGCCGCCAAGCCCGATGGAGCCGCCGGAATTTCCGCCGAACTGATCGCCCGCTACGCGGACCGTTCCGAGGTGGCAATCATCTTTACCGGTTACCTGCCAAAGGGCACCCCCGCCCGGGACCTTGTCGAGAGCGGTCGCGCCGAGATCGTGCGATGGAATGTTCATCCCCGGCTCAGCGATTTCAGAGCTGCGATGGAGGCTATCGCCCCCGATAAGGTGATCCCTGCGTTCCTTCCGCAAAACGACATCGAAGCCTTTAGGGCCGCGGTTGGTGATGCGCGGCTCGTTGATGGTCAATGGAAAAATGTTGAGACGGGCGATGGCCACGAGCGTCATGCCAGTGTCATTGCGTCCGCCTAAAGCACGGGCGTCAATTCCCTACTCCAGAGGCTTTCATGACACGCTTGTTTTTCACCTTGGGCGCTGCCCTGATGCTTGGCACTGCCCCTGCGGCCGTTCTGGCGCAAGACAACTCCACCATCATGGTCTACACCTCGCAGCCGACCGAGCAAATGGAGGCGGTGGTGGCCGCTTTCAATCAGGATCATCCTGAAATCACTGTCGAATTGTTCCGCTCGGGTACCACTGAAGTCATGAGCCGCATCCAGGCAGAGGCCGCTGCCGGCGACGTTCAGGCCGACGTCGTGCTCATCGCCGACGCCGTCGCCATGACCCAGCTCAAGAATCAGGGCATGCTCTATGCCTATGAGGACGCCCCGGTCGAAAACCTGCCCTCAAGCGTCGTCGATCCCGACATGACCTTTTTCGGCACCAAGCTGATCACGACCGGCATCATCTACAACACCGAGCTGGTGGAAACCGCCCCCACATCCTGGGCCGATTTGACTGCTCCTGAGGTGGCATCCGGCCTTATCATGCCCAGCCCGCTTTACTCGGGCGCTGCCGTGATCCACGTGGGCACCATGGTTCAACAGGATCAGTTCGGTTGGGACTATTACGAGACCCTTGCAGACAACGGCGCGATTGCCGGTCAGGGCAACGGCACCGTGGTCGAAGCCGTCGCTCGCGGTGAGAAGCCCTACGGCATCATCATCGAATATATAGCGCTCAATGCCAAGGCCGACGGCTCGCCTGTCGAGTTCGTGTTCCCCGAGGAAGGCGTGACCTCGATCACCCAGCCTGTCGCCATTTTCGAAGGCACCGACAATCTCGAGGCCGCCCAGACTTTCGTCGATTGGCAGCTCTCGGAAGTTGCCCAGCAGCAGTCGGTCGAACAGGGATACTTCCCGATCTTTGCCGGCGTTCAGCCTCCTGCCGGTTATCCTGAAGTCGAGACTCTGACGATCATTGAGGCCGATCCGGCAGTGATGCTCGCAGAGGACGAAGCCAACAAGCAGAATTTTGCCGACCTCTTTGGTGGCTGATCCGAACTTGGATACGGCTGCTTCGCGAAAGCGATTTCCAGTGTCCGGCGAGCAGGTTTTGCTCGCCGGGCTCTGCATTTACGTGCTTGTCCTAACCATTCTGCCACTTGGCCGTCTGCTTGTTGAGGGGCTCCAGCCTGGCGATGAGGGGGAAGCGCTGGGGGTGTTGCTCGACACCTGGACCGGGCGCGCCGTCGGGCGTGCGCTGCCCAACACAATTGTTGCGGGGTTGGCCTCGACGCTGGTGTCGGTGGTCATCGGGGCCGTTTTGGCCTTCGTGTTGCGGCTGACCGACCTCTGGGGCAAATCGGCGCTCATCTTTCTGGCCATGCTGCCGATGCTGATCCCGCCGCAGATTTCGGCGCTGGCCTGGATCGAATTGAGTGGGCCGTCCAGCCCCATCCTGCGGGCGTTGGCTCTCGCGCCGCCGCCGGGAACAACAAATCCGCTGTACTCGCTCGGCGGTATCATTTTCGTGATGGGTATCGAACATTCACCGCTCGTATTTCTTGCCGTTGCGGCGGCACTGGGGAGCGTTTCCAACGACCTTGTGGAAGCCGCTCGGGTGAGTGGTATCAGACCGGGCCGCATTGTTGGTGCCATCATCGTACCAGCTGTCGCGCCGGCATTGACCGCGGGCGCCGCTCTCGCCTTTGTGTCTGCGATCGGCAATTTTGGCGTGCCAGCGCTCCTGGGCATTCCGGGGCGCGTCACGCTTCTGACCACTCTGATCTATCAGCGACTAAACGGCTTTGGTCCCAGCGTCCTGGGGCAGGTGGCCGCCATAGCGTTCATTCTGATCGGACTTGCCATTGTCGGACTGGCCGTCCGGGCATTTCTGGTCCGGCAGGTTCCCACTCTTGACCGCACCGGCGAGCCGATCCGGCCCTTTGCGCTTGGGCGTTGGCGCTTGCCGGCCACCCTTGTGGTGTGGCTGGTTATGCTCGTGCTTTCCATCCTGCCCTTAATAGCACTGGTCGCGGGGGCGCTGGTACCCGCGATTGGCGTCAGGCTGAGCCTTGAAACGCTATCCTTGGAGAATTTTCAGTTTGTCTTGTTTGGGAGCGATGCCATCCGCCGGGCTTTTGCCAACTCGATGGCTCTGGCCGGGCTATCGGCGCTGATCTGCGCCGCGGCAGCCGTGCCTCTGAGCTATTTCGCCATTGTGCGCAATCATCCTCTTGCCAAGGCGCTCGATATGGCTGCAGAAGCGCCCTATGCCGTGCCTGGCACCGTGGTCGCACTCGGGATCATCATCGTTTTTCTTCCACCGATCCCGCTGCTGGGCTTTTCGATCTATGGGTCCTTTTTGATCCTGCTCGTCGCCTATCTCGCACGGTTTTTGTTGCTGGCCCTGCGGCCGGTGAGTGCCGCGTTTGCCACGATGGACCCGGCGCTTGATGAGGCTGCACGGGTCTCGGGGATTCGGTCGTTGCGTCGGCTGGCCTTTATTGCCGCGCCCATTGCGCTGCCCTCCGCCATCGCGGGCGCAATGCTGATCTTCATGGCTGCGTTCAACGAGTTGACCCTATCGGCTTTGCTTTGGTCGACGGGCGTCGAAACGCTCGGTGTCGTGGTGTTCTTTCTGCAATACGAAGGTAATTCGCCCGCTGCCGCGGCGTTGGCGAGCGTCGTTGTCGCTGTTACTCTTTTGCTGGCTGCGATTGTCGATCTGGCCGGACGCCGCCTTGCTCCCGGGGCGGTGCCATGGGATGTCCGCTGAAGCGCTCGCAGGAAAAAGCCGACCGATCTCGTTTGGCTGGTTTGCCTTTCAGGATGCTTATTGTGCCGCTGACGGGTGACCAGTCCGGCCCAATATTTCGAGAGCTCTATGTCCCTCAACCCGACTACGTCCTAGCACTTCGGCAATCCCGGCGACCTGCGCCACGGAAATGGAATTGCTGGCAATAGGCCGGCCATGGGGATCAACGATGCTGTTCTCAAACCCGACGCGGGCATGAAGGCCGAGCCCTAGCGCTGTCGCAAGTGCCGCACGCTCTCCCTTACCGAACGCGCATACCATCCCGATTAGGTCGGCATCGCCGGCTTCATGCAGTCGGGCCGCGAAGGCCATGAGTTCGGCCGGATTGCTGGTGTGCTCATCTGCGTAGCGTCCAAGAACCATCAATATAGCTGTTGGGCCGTCAGGCAACGCGCCGGACGTCCGCAGGGCGAGCAAGCGCTCCAGGTCGCCGAGATCGTACAGAATGTGCTGGACGCCGATTTGCTCGAGGCGGCACCAGGCATAGAAATCGCAAGCTTCCGAATACGGTTCCGGATCGGGCAGCATTTCCCTGATGGCTATCGATACGGCATCGGGATGCACCGCCTTTACGAGGGAACGTTGTTGGGCGGGCGTATAGCGGCCAACGGCTTCCGTCGTAATCTGCACAGCCAGGTCGGGACCGGCTTCGCGGCCTATTGCGGCGATGAGGTCCTTATAGCCCTCGGGCTCCAGCACGTGCCGGCCGTGTTCGTCGCGGATATGGGCGTGGATGGCACCGGCGCCCGTCGCAAAACACTCGGCAGCGCAACGCGCCGTCTCGGCAATCGATACGGGCAGGGCCGGGTGGTCCTTTTTGGTGCGGCGAGCGCCGTTGGGCGCAACCATGATGAGAACAGGCTCGGCCATCGGTCAGATCAGGCTGTTTTCGATCGCTGCGGCGAGCCGGTCGACGATCAGATCGATTTCCGTGTTCTCGACTATAAACGGTGGTGCAAGAAGGATGTGATCGCCACTCTCGCCGTCTATCGTGCCGCTCATCGGATAACACATCAGCCCCAACGCCATCGCGTTTGCCTTGATCCGGGCCGCCAGCCTGGTCCCGGGTGGAAACGGTGCCTTTGTCTCGCGGTCTGCAACCAGTTCGAGCCCGATGAACAGGCCGCGCCCGCGAATATCGCCAATGTGGGCATGATCGGAGAACTGCTTTGCAAGCCGGTCCGTGAGGTATCGTCCCTTTTCGCGCACTCCCGCCAGCATGTGAGGATGTGAAATCTTTTCTAGAACGGCGAGTCCGGCGGCAGTCGCCATAGCGTGGCCGTTATAGGTATGCCCGTGCTGGAAAAAGCCGGAGCCGGCGGCGACGGCATCATAGATGCGGCCCGACACCATAAGGGCACCGATCGGTTGATAGCCGGCGCCGAGGCCTTTTGCGATAGCGATCATATCGGGGGCAATGCCGTCCTGCTCGCATGCAAACAATGTTCCCGTGCGCCCCATGCCGCACATGACCTCGTCGGCAACAAGCAGAATGTCATATTTGTCGCAAACTGCCTTGATCTTCTGGAAATAGCCCTCGACGGGCGGCACGGCACCCATGGTGGCGCCGACCACTGGCTCGGCAAGGAACGCCGCCACGGTATCGGGGCCGAGTTCGACGATCTTGTCCTCGAGTTCGGCGGCAAGTCGATCGGCATAGGCAGTGTCGGATTCGTTGGGCAGCTTGTCGCGATAGGCGCGGCAGGGCGAGACGTGATGCATCGCCTCGACCATAAAGGGCGCGAACTGGGAGCGACGCCAGCGGTTGCCGCCCGCCGACAAGGCGCCGATCGTGTTGCCGTGGTAGGACTGCCAGCGGGCGATGATGTTGCGCCGCTCGGGTTGATCGATCTCCAGAAAATATTGCCGGGCGAGCTTGATCGCTGCTTCCATCGCCTCCGAGCCCCCGGACACGAAATAAGTGCGCTCGATGCCATCGGGGGCCAGACTCACAAGTTTTTCAGCCAGTGCTTCTGCGGGTTCGCAGGTGAAAAAGCCGCTGTGAGCAAAAGCGAGCGTATCGAGTTGGTCTTGGATGGCGGCGCGGATGTCTAGATCGGAATGGCCGAGACAGGAGACCGCCGCTCCGCCAGAGGCATCGAGATAGCGCTTGCCCTCGGCGTCGATCAGATAGGGGCCGTCCCCGGCAACCGCAACCGGCATGTCGGCCTTGGTGTGGCGGGGGAAAACGAATCGGGATTTCATGGCGATCTCTGAGTTCGGGTTGAATTTCAGTCTTGAGAGCGAACCACGAGAACCGAACACTTTGCATGACGCACCACGCGCGCCGCGTTGGGGCCGAGAAGATAGTCTTCGAGTTCGGGACGCCCTGCCGACATGATGATCAGATCGGTCCCGATTTCGCGCGCATAGTGGAGGATGACCTTGTAAATGACCCCGTGGTCAACGATGTGGCGGTGCCTGACTTCCGGGGGGATCACCTGCCTGGTGAAGGCATGAAGCTGCTGGTTGCCCGCTTCGAGTGCCTTTTTTTCGTGATCAGCGGGAAAAAAACCGCCCACAAATGACAGGCCGAAATCGGGGACCACGGTCAGGATGTGGATCTTGGATCCGAAATCGCGCGCATAGCGTACAGCGGTTTCAACAGCTTCGCGCTCATCGTCGAGATGGGCGAGGTCGATGGCAAGCAGGATATTGTCGTACATGTCGGCCTCTCAAGCTTTCGCCGTATCGGTTGCTGCGAGTTTTCCGCCATTGCGGCGCCGCCGCTGAAGCCAATAGACCAGTCCGAGTATCAAAAGGGCTGGGATGAACATCAGCTCCTTGGGGGGGCGGGACTCATCGACGACCAGTACTTCGGTGATCTGCATGCCGAAATTGACCCCGAAACGTTCGGCTTCCGATCCGAAATCGACAGACGTGATCTGGGCCTGCTCGCCCATGGTCATCACCTGCAATCCGGCCTGTGCCAAGCGCTCCTGGCCCGAGCCCTCCGGACCGAGATTGAGCATTACCGTTTTGGAGACGTTATCGCCCAGCGGCGATAATCCTTCGACACTTAGCCGGATATAGCCGTTCTCGGGCAACTGCTCGGCAATTTCGACGACCTCAGCGGGTGAGCGACTCTCATAGGGCGGATAAATCATATCCATCCAGAATCCGGGGCGGAACAGCGTGAAGCATACGATCAACAGGAGAACGGATTCATAGATGCGGCTGCGTACAATGAAGAACCCTTGCGTCCCGGCTGCGAACAGCAGCATGGCTCCGATTGAAGATACGACGAGGAGGATCAGTTCGAACGGCGAGCCGATGCCGATGAGCAGCAACTGGGTGTTGAAAATAAAGATGAAGGGCAAGAGCATAGTGCGGATGTCGTAGCTGATTGCCTTGAGCCCGGTGCGAATGGGATCGCCCCTCGAGACAGCCGCGGCCGCAAAGGACGCCAGACCTACGGGCGGTGTGACGTCGGCCATCAGCCCGAAATAAAAGACAAACAGGTGCGCGGCGATCAGTGGAATTACCAGCCCTTGTTGCGAACCTAGTTCCACGAGTACTGGCGCCATGAGCGTGGCGACGATGATGTAGTTGGCGGTGGTGGGAAGCCCCAGACCGAGCAGAATGCAAATCGCCGCGGTCAGAATGAGCATGATCAGCAGATTGCCACCCGAGACGTACTGGACCACATCGACCAGAACGCCGCCGATGCCTGTTTGAGCCACAACGCCCACGATGATGCCGGCGGCGGCGGTCGCGACGCCAATTCCAACCATATTGCGCGCGCCGGCGACCAGCCCCTGAAAGAGGTCGATGACCCCCTGTCGGGCTGGCCCGACAATGTCGGACGCCCGGCGCATCAGCGCAATGATGGGCCGTTGAGTGAGGAGAATGAAGATGAGGAAGGCCACGGCGTAAAAAGCCGAAAGACCCGGCGAAAGCCGTTCGACGATCAACGCCCAGACCAGTACGACGACGGGCAGGATGAAATGGAGGCCCGTGCGCAGGGTCTTGCCAACCTCGGGCAACTCGATCACGGGGGCGTTGGGGTCATCGAGTTCGAGATCGTCCTCGCGCGCCGCCACCCAGAGTAGGGCGAGATAAGCGAGAAGGACTCCAATGGCGACAATGTTGGTTGCGATTGGGCCGAAGACGTCGCGCGTCCAGCCAATGCCGTAATAGATGGCGCCTGCGAGAATGATCAGGCTCGCAACGGTGATGCCGAAGTTGATGGCCGAGCGATACCAGACAGTTTGCGTGCGGCGCGGCAGACCTTTGAGGTCATCCTTTACCGCTTCGAGATGCACGAGGTACAGCAGCCCGATATAGGAAATGATGGCCGGAAGAAAGGCGTGTCGAATGACATCGACATAGGGAATGCCGACATATTCGACCATCAGGAACGCTGCGGCGCCCATGACAGGGGGCATGATCTGGCCGTTGGTCGATGCGGCGACCTCTACGGCACCGGCACGTTCGGCGGGGAAGCCGACGCGCTTCATCAGGGGGATGGTGAAGGTGCCTGTGGTCACCACATTGGCAATCGATGAGCCTGAAATAAGCCCGGTCAATCCGGAAGCGACGACGGCGGCCTTGGCCGGGCCGCCGCGGAAGTGGCCGAGCAGCGAAAAGGCGACCTTGATGAAATAATTTCCGGCACCGGCCTTGTCGAGCAACGCACCGAACAGAACAAAGAGAAAGACGAAGCTCGTCGAGACCCCAAGGGCAATGCCGAAAACGCCTTCGGCGGTCAGCCATTGCTGGCTCATGGCGCGCTGAAAGGAGGAGCCGCGATGCGCGATCATGTCGGGCATGATCTGGCCGCCAAACGTATAGAACAGAAAAATGCAGGCGATTACCAACAGGGCCGGGCCGAGCGCGCGACGTGTGGCCTCAAGCAGCAAAACCATGCCAACGCCCGCTGCAATAAGATCGAGCAGAGTGGGCAGGCCGGGACGCGCCGCCAGATCGGTGTAGAATATGTACAGATAGCCAGCGGACACGGCCGCGAGCACTGCCAGGACCCAATCGACGGCGGGGACGACATCGAGCGGCTTGGGGCGGAAGGCGGCAAACGCAACTGCACCGGCCACCAGTGCCATGATTGCGAAAATGGGCCATTGCTCCGAACCGCCGGCAAAGAGCGAGGCCGCATAGAGCAGAAATCCTGCTCCAGCGAGCCCGAAGACGATGGCGAAGACGGGGACGCCGCCAGTGCGCTTCACTATGCCGGGATAGGCCGTAAAGGCAAGAAACAGTGCGAAGGCGAGATGGATTGAGCGCGCCTGGGTATCGTTGAAGATGCCGAAGCGGAACCAGAAGGGGAAGGGCGAAGCGATCCATATCTGGAACAATGACCAGGCCAGAGCGACAAGGAACAAGATTTTGGCTGGCAGGCCCGAAGGGTTGCGCGCGCCGGTATCGGCCTTGGCAACGATGTCCTCGGGATTGTCGCCGCCGACCGCTTGACCGGATGTTTGTTCGCTCATTGAAGCCTCCCGCATGCTCAGCCGAACCAAAACGGCCGGGGCGTTCTCACCCCGGCCGCAAAGCGTATTGGACTATTCGAGGAGACCGGCTTCCCGATAGTAGCGCTCGGCGCCTTCATGAAGAGGGGCCGAATTGCCCGAGCTCACCATGGTTTCAGGATCGAGCACCGCAAAGGCGGGGTGCAAGCCCTGGAACGTGTCGAAGTTTTCAAACACCGCCTTGGTGACCTCATAGACCACATCGGCGCTGGTTTGTGTCGAGCTGACGAGGGTGGCGCCGACACCGAAGGTGTTCACGTCTTCCTCGTTGTTATACATCCCGGCAGGGATGGTGGCGTGGAAGTAGTAGGGGGTTTCTTCCACCAGCGTATCAATGATGTCTCCGGTCACGTTGACCAGAACCGCATCACAGGTTGCAACGGGCTCCGAGATCGAACCCGAAGGATGGCCGACCGTAAAGACGAAGGCGTCGAAATTGTCGTCGCACAGCGCCTGGGCCTGCTCACGGCTGGGCAACTCCGAGGCAAGCTCGAAATCGTCCATGGTCCAGCCGTATTCTTCCATCAGCAATTCCATGGTGTTGCGTTGGCCAGAGCCAGGATTGCCGATATTGACGCGCTTGCCTTTCAGGTCTTCGAAATTCTCGATGCCGGCGTCGGCGCGGGCGACGACGGTAAAGGGTTCAGGGTGAAGAGAAAATACGGCACGCAGCTCCTCGAAGGGGCCGGCGCCGGCGAAGTCAGCTTCACCATTGAGCGCATTGTACTGGACGTCCGATTGGACGACACCCATGTCCAACTCGCCTTCGCGGATGGTATTGAGGTTAAAGACCGAACCACCTGTGGATTCGGCCGAACAGCGGATGCCATGTTCCCCGCGACCCTGATTGACCAGCGAACAGATCGCGCCACCAGCCGGGTAATAGACGCCGGTTACACCGCCCGTCCCGATTGTGACGAACTGTTGCTCCTGGGCGAGGCTTGGCGCCGAAACAAATGCAATCGCTCCGCCCAGCAGGGCGGCTGCTGCCTTTAGTGTCGTTTTGCGCGCAATTAAGGTGCTCATGGAAGTCTCCCTTGTAGATTTTTAGCTTTAGTCTACGAGGGGCAATCCTTTTCCATATTCGACTTTTGATCAACCCTTTGCGTCCGACGTGGTGCAATGAGCGGGCAGTCGGCAGAACGCCATGCTCCGCCGATCGGCTGGTTCTGGTGTCTTTTAGGATACGGCAGTTAAAGAGGCGATGAAGACGCTCACCTAACCGTGACAGTTCGGAATGTCAGTGAGACCCGGCGCCTGCGAGGGACCTTCTTGCCTTCTATCACGTCCGATTTGCGGGCAGGAATGCCATGAGACCAATTGAACCGGGCCTCGCCGCTCAGCACGAGCATGCTGCGAGGTGCAAGGGTATGGGTCAACGAGCGGCCGCAATCAATGTGGGTAAACTCCATCAAACATGTCGAGCCCAGACTGAGGGACGCGATGGTTTCGCCAAAACACGGTTCGCAGTCAACGTGAGAAGCGATGCCTTGGCCGGGCAAATATTCATTGACGATGACTTGGTCGGGTTGCTGGTGGAAAATTCCATCCTTCCGTAGCCGGTCTGCCATCACGGCCAGCCAGTCGGGCAGGGGACCAAGACAGGAGTCCACCGTTACACGTCGAGCCCTGTAGTCATAACGAAAGCCGTAGTGCTGGACGCGCCGTCTGAGATCCCCTAGCCACGTGGACCCATCGATGGTGCTCAAAAGCGCGACTTCGTACGCCTCATCGATATAGTCGGGGATGTAGCGGGATGACGGTGGCAACATCGGCAGGTCTCAGGTTTCACTGCACATTAACAATTGACCATCGCCGCGTCATGGCAGTTGAAACACCGAATTGAGGGATTGCCAATGCTCCGTGAGCCAAAGGGCTGTGCAGTGCTCTGCCCCGTTTGGGAGAGGCCGGCCATGGGAGTTGAGGAACGTTTCGGGAGGGTTCCGGGCGTTGCCGGCAAGCCCAAGACCATTCGATCTCGCAACTTGCAACAGTCGTGCCATAAATATGATTGCAATTGTCATGTTCTGTAATTAAGACTGCGCCGTGAAGATATTTTGCCTTGGGGGTGTGCCGGGGCCGTGCTGAACAGGCATCGGTACCGGTACTTGTTGCACGCTGCCCCGGTCTAAAGGCAAGCAGACAACGAGACGGCGTTATGCCCAGCAATGATCAGCCCGATGCAAGGAAAAATCCCGCGCGTCTTACAACCCAAGCCATTGCTGCCGGCTATGACTCGACGCAGATTCTCTCGGATGTTTCGCTCGCTGTTGCGAACGGGCAGATGACGGTGCTGGTCGGTCCGAACGGGTCGGGAAAATCGACGCTGCTCAAGACGATGGCGCGGATTCTGGCCCCGAATGCCGGGCAGGTCCTTTTAGACGGCAAATCGATCCATGCTGCCAAAAGCCGCGACGTAGCACGGGCGATGGGCATCCTTCCCCAGGGTCCAATTGCGCCCGAAGGGCTGACGGTTCGGGAACTGGTCGCTCAAGGGCGCTTTCCCCATCAGGGATTGATGCGCCAATGGACGCGGCAGGACGAGGATGCTGTCGAAAGCGCGATGGCAACGGCCCTTGTGACCGAATTTGCCGATCGTCCCGTGGATTCGCTTTCGGGTGGGCAACGCCAGCGCTGCTGGATCGCAATGGTGCTCGCCCAGGAAACCGATCTTTTGTTGCTCGACGAGCCGACCACGTTCCTTGATCTCAAGGTCCAGGTCGACCTCATGGAATTGTTGGCCGATCTGGCCCATAGCGGCGGTCGGACATTGGTCATCGTACTCCATGAACTCAGCCTTGCGACCGCCTATGCAGATCACCTGGTGATGATGAAGGACGGCAAGATCGCCTGCGAGGGCGCGCCGGACGCCATATTTACCGCCGAGCGCCTCAAGGATGTTTTTGATCTCGACGCTCGCGTCGTGCGCGACGCTGCCACTGGCCATCTGGTATGCGTGCCGCTGGGCACGCACGCCCGCCGCAAGGCGGCGGTGCGGGTCGCATGAGTGTGGTTGCGCATCAGCCTGATTCGCGGCGTGGAGCCCTTACCGCTTCGGGGCTGCCCATACTGTTGGGGATAGCGGTGGTGCTGTTTGGGCTGCACGTTGCCGTGGGTGCCAAACACCTGCCTCTCGCGACCGTTCTTGAGGCCATCGTAAATCGCGACAGCACCGTTTTCGACCACATGATCATCTGGGATTTGCGTCTGCCACGCGCGCTGATTGCATTGACGGTCGGGGCAGCACTCTCGGTCGCCGGGGCGCTGATGCAGGGCGTCACCCGCAATCCGCTGGCCGACCCGGGACTGCTGGGTCTGATGGCGGGGGCATCATTTGCAGTGGTCATGGTGTCGTTCTTTTTCGGCGCGGCATCGCTGCACTGGCTGCCATGGATTGCAGCGCTCGGAGCGCTTGCTACGGCGCTGGTCGTCTATTTCATTGCTCACTGGGCGCCCGGTGGACCGACCCCGCTGACGCTTACGCTCTCGGGGGCGGCGATTTCGGCCTTTCTTGGTGCGATTATTTCAATCGCACATCTGCTCAACGAGGATTCGTTCGATAATTTGCGTGTCTGGCTTTCAGGTTCGCTGGCCGGACGCGATATCTCGATGCTCTATATTACCGGGCCCTGGATCGCCGCCGGATTGGTTGCGGGGCTCGCACTGGCCCGACAGGTAACAGCACTGGCCATGGGCGACGATGTGGCCAAGGGACTTGGCGTGTGTACCGGGCCGCTCAAGCTGCAACTGCTCGGTGTGGTTGTGGTTCTTACCGCCTGTTCTGTGGCGCTTGCGGGTCCGATGGGCTTTGTCGGACTCGTCATCCCCCATATTGCCCGCCTCTTCGTGGGATCGGACTACCGCTGGATCGTGCCCTATTCGGCGGTGATAGGGGCCGCCTATCTTCTGGGTGTCGATATCATCGCGCGCATCGCTATCCCGCCGCGCGAGATTTCGACGGGCATCATCACGGCGATGGTGGGCGCGCCGGTCTTGATCCAGCTCGTGCGCATGAGGGCGAGATGAGCGCCGCGGTATCGGATCGGCAGGTTGTCTTTCGCGTGGCAAATGAGCGTGTTGCTCTCCGGCTTCCGGTGCGCGGCCTTGCTGCTATTGGCATTCTGAGTTTTCTGCTTGTCGGGATATGGGCGCTCAGCCTCACACTGGGCAGCTACGACATCGATCTTGAAACGCTTTTGACAACCCTGTCGGGGACGACGGTCTCGGCTGCGATCGACAATGTGGTTTGGCAATTCCGCATGCCGCGCGCTCTGGTTGCAGCTCTGGCCGGCGCGATGATGGCACTGTCCGGCGGCGCAATGCAGAACGTCACCCGCAACGGGCTTGCCGACCCTTCGCTGATCGGCATCAGCCAGGGCGCGGCCCTTGCCGTTGTTTCAGCCATTGTGGTGTTCCCGCAGCTGAACTATGGCTGGCGTCCGTTCATCGCGTTTGGCGGTGCGCTCGGCGTCGCGATACTGGTTCAGGTTCTCAGCTTTCAAAGGCGGGGCAACAACACCATCCGCTTCATTTTGCTCGGCATCGGGGTTTCGGCGTTCATCTCGTCGATCACCTCGGCCATGCTGACCTATGGCGATCTCGATCGCGCCATGTCGGCCCTTTCCTGGCTTGCCGGCTCGGTCAATGCAGCTACATGGACCGATGTGCACGTTCTTTCTGCCTGGTGCCTCGTTCTGCTGCCTCTCATCCTGGCACTGAGCCGCATCATGTCGGTGCTGCGCATGGGTGAGGATACGGCGATCGGGCTTGGCGCTTCGGTCAAATGGGCGCGCTACGGGCTGATTTGCGTGGGCGTTGGTTTCGCCGCTGCAGCCACGGCTATCGTGGGACCGCTGGGTTTTGTGGGGCTGATCGCCCCACATGCAGCCCGGCGCATCGCCCGCAGCGGCATCGGCATCCATACGCTGCTGACCGGCTTGTGCGGCGCGGTTCTGGTCTCGGTCGCAGACCTGATCGGGCGCGCAGCGTTCGCCCCCATCCAACTTCCCGCAGGCCTCATTACGTCAATAATCGGCGTGCCCGTCTTCATCTACCTCCTGCAACGGGCCTCCGCCAAATCGCATTTGTGAGACATGACATGAACCGTTTTGCTCTTGGGGTCCTCGTGACCGCCAGCATCTTATTGCTCTCAACGCCGTTTGCGCTCGCTCAGGACTTTCCGCTGACCATCGAGCACAAGTTCGGCACGGCAGTCATTGAAGAAAAGCCGGTCCGCGTTGCGAGCATCGACTATGGCGGGATCGATAATATTCTTGCGCTCGGTGTGGAACCTCTGGCCGTCAGGCAATGGCGCGTACAGGACGGTTTTGCGTTTACCGCCGGGCCGTGGGCCGAACCGTACCTTACTACCCAACCGATCGTGCTCGAAGGCGATCTCGATTTCGAGGCCATCGCCGCACAGGAGCCCGATGTCATCATCGCTCTCTATTCGGGCATAACCGAAGCGGAATATGAAAAGTTGAGCCTGATCGCACCGGTCGTTGCGGTTCCCGAAGGTATTGGCGACTACGCTCTTTCCTGGGATCAGCGTGCGCTCCTGGCCGCCCAGGCTTTGGGCGAAGAAGCAGAGGCGCGCGCGCGCATCGGGGCGATCGATGCCCAGCTTGAAACGATCCGGGCGCAGCATCCGGAATGGGCTGATATGACCGCCGTGGTAGGCGGGTTCCGGGAGGGCGGGCCGTGGGCCTATACGCGCTACGACGTCCGCGGGCAGTTCCTTGAAGGTTTCGGCTTTCAATTGCCAGACGCGCTCAACGCAATCTCTACGGAAGACGAGTTCTACATCGAAGGTTCGCCTGAAGACATTGCCATGATCGATGCTGACGTCGCCATCTGGTATGGCGGCGGCGAATACGAGGAAATCCGCAATTCTCCTGCGCTGCCCTTCCTCCGGGCCCATGAAACCGGTGGTGAAATCTATCTTCCCGATCAGGTCGTCGCCGCCTTTGCGCGTGTCTCGCTTCTTTCACTTCCCGTCGCGATCGAAGCTCTTGTGCCGATGATCGAAGCTGCCGCGGATGGTGATCCTGAAACCGTGGTTGCGGACGCGCTCTAGACCTCGCCGAGCTTTGCTTCCCGAAGGGACTTCACACCGGAATTGACAAATGAAATCTAATAGTCTTCAAATTCTTCTTGCCGCCACATTATCCATTTTCTCCCTGCCAGCTCTTACGCTCGCGCAGGACTTTCCACTGACCATCGAGCACAAGTTCGGCACGACTGTCATACCTGAAAAGCCAGTCAGGGTTGCCACGATCGATGCATCGGGCGCTGACGATCTGCTTGCTCTGGGCATCCAGCCCGTGGTCATCAAATATTGGTTCGGCGATTATGAGCGCGTCGTCTGGCCGTGGGCGGATCCCTATCTTGAAGAGGTCCCAGACGCTGTCGTCCGCGGCGATCTCGGTTTTGAGATGATCCTGGCCGCGGACCCCGATGTGATCCTGGCTCTGTGGTCCAATATCACGCCAGAAGATTACGACAGGCTAAGCCAGATTGCGCCAGTGGTTGCGGTTCCGCCTGGCGTCGGCAACTACGACATGAGCTGGGACGACCGGGCTCTGCGTACTGGACTGGCCGTCGGCCTCCAGGACGAGGCGCAGGCTCAGGTCGACGCTATCCGCGCTCAACTTGCCGATGTGGCAGCCTCCCATCCCGAGTGGAAGGGTATGACCGCGTCGGTGGCCGCCATACGGCGTCAGGGCGATCCCGGCGCGTACACCTCCGGCGATATCCGCGCGCAGCTTCTTGCCGATATGGGTTTTGAGACCCCGCAGGAGATAGAGGCGCTTGCGACTGAAGACAGCCCCTATTGGGCGTCGCTATCGCTCGAAGACCTTTCCCCCCTGGATGGCGACCTGATTGTCTGGGTGTCCTCGGACGGAAATTTCGACAACGTAATGGCCCTGACCGACCGCCCCTATCTCAACGTGGTCCAGCGCGGCGGTGAAGTGCTTGCCGGAAAGGAAGTGACCGGCGCGTTTTCCCACGCAACGCTTTTGTCTTTGCCCTACGGCATCGAGCGCCTCGTGCCGATGCTTGAAGCGGCGCTCGACGGCGATCCGGAAACCAACGCCGACGACCGCTAGGTCCAATTTTCGCAAAACCGCAATTTCAACCGTCAGATCGTGATTTAAAAAGATGGTACTCTTAGTCAATCCCTTGCACGCGCTCGTTCGCGTCACGGCCTTTGCAGCGATCGCTGTCATGGCCTGCTTTCCCGCACTCGCCCAGGAAACTCGCATTTTTGTCGATGGCATGGGGCATGAAGTCGAAATACCCGTTCACCCGCAACGGATCGTTTCCATGCGAGGCGAGCAGTTTACCGCTCCGCTTATCGAGTTGGGTGCCAATCTGATTGCATCCTCGGGCCGTTCAGACGCGGCGCGCGACGACGGCGCGACTTATGTGCGCGGCGCTTACGATGCGCTCGACTTCCGCTTCGAGGGGTCGGAGATCACCTGGATCGGCGATCCGAATGAACACGACTTCGAAGCCGTCGCTGCGGTTGAGCCGGATTTGATATTGCTACCGGATTTTGCCTCGGACAGCTACGACAAGCTGGCCCTGATCGCGCCGGCCGTGGTGGTCAATATCTGGGAACTTACCTTTATCGACCGCTATCGCATGGTCGCCGACCTTGCAGGCATGTCGGCTGAATTCGAGGCCGGATACTCCCTATATCTCGAGCGCCTCGAGCGTGCCAAGGCGACGCTGGCCGATGCGATTGGCGACCCGGCTGACATTTCGATTGTCATTGCCTAGGCCAACGAGAACTCCATTCGCGCTTATCGCGACTATGACGCGCTTAGCCAGGTGATCCACGACCTCGGGTTTTCGATGCCGGAAGTCGTTGCCGAGGCCGACGGCGCGCGCATTGATCTCAGTTTCGAACTCATCGAGCAGATCGACGCCGATTTCATGATCGATACCTATTGGGCTGCCACGGGCTCGGGCGTCGCCTCGCAATTGGCGAAATGGGATGCGGCCGTTCCCAGCTGGCGTGAAGTGCTGCACGCACCGCGCAACAATCAGTTTTTCATGGTCAACCGCGAGGAAATGCGCGCCGTGAGCTTCCAGGCCCTGCGCACAGTGCTCGACATCGTTGTCTCGCAAATCGCCACCCGCGATTTCGTACCCTTGACCACAGACGAACAGATCTAACGGAGAGTCATCTTGATGAAACCGATCAAAGCCATATTCGCCGTTTTCGCCCTTGTGGCCACACCGGCGCTGGCGGCGGAAACGCGCATGGTCACCGACGATGCCGGGCGCGTCGTCGAGGTGCCCTTAACGGCCGAACGCGTCATTTCCCAAAATGACAATCGGCTGACCCTGCCGCTGCTTGAACTCGGCGTCCCGCTGGTGGGCAGTTCGGGCCGGGTCGATGCCGAAGGCAAGCCCTATCTGCGGGTGGTCCCGGACTTGCTGGGGATCGATTTCGATACAGCCGATTTCGAATTTATCGGTACCTACAATGATCTTGATTATGAAAAGATCGCGGCGCTTGATCCCGATCTCATCATCACCATGCTTGAAGAACAGGTCGAAAAGCTCTCGGTGATCGCACCAACGCTTGTCATCGACCCGAACCTTTATCCCGTCCGCGACGGCATGAGGGTACTCGCGGAGGCGACCGGTCGCATGGATGCCTATGAGGCTCTGTCGGGAGCTTACAATCGTAAGCTGGAGACGGTTAGGCCGTTCTTTGATGAAGCGGGCGATGTTTCCGTCAGCGTTACGTTCTCGTTCCCGGCGGGGGATTCCGTCTATGTCTATAATGAGCTTGGAGCGCTTACGGTCGCGCTGGCCGATCTGGAATTGAACCTACCCGACATCGCCACGGACATGGATGGCCGCTCCATGGCCATCAGCCCGGAGCGCTGGCAGGATATCGACGCGGATTTTGTCATCAGTTTTTATGGCACAACCCCGCAGGACGGTCCCGTTCAGGTGCGTGCCGGGCTGGACAAGTTCCTGCCGGGCTGGTGCGATTTTTTACACGCCTGCCAGAACGATCAGTACGTGTTCTTCCCGTATGCGAGTTTTGGCTATTCCTTCGGCGCCCTGGGGCTGAACCTTGATCTGCTGACGACGCATATCGCTGGCCGTGCTTTCACGCCCATAGAGCAGGCCCAATAGAGCTTGCACAGTGCCGCCGGGTCTGTAGGCGCGGACCCGGCGCAAAGGTTGACCCAAGGGATTTGAACAATGAACCATCTCGGCCTTTCTGCTGGTGCGATCACAGTTCTGACTCTGCTCATAGCGCCCGTTTTTGAAGAGGCGGTCGAATGAGCAAACACCAGTTCTGCCGCGATCTTTGCCTTGAGCGGGACGAGCCTTTGCAGGGCACGGGTGACACGCCCGAGCGCGTACTGCTGCTCGCCTGGCCGCGTGGCAAATGGCGGACCCCAAGATGGGAGTCGGCGGATATGAGCGAAGCGCTTGCTGCCTCCATACACAGCGCCGCACAAAGTGGCCTGCACGTTGCTCTTGTCGATCGGGTCGGTGACAGCGAGGCTTTGCCGCGTCTGATGGCACAGCCAGAGGGGGTCTGCGCTGATTTCAACAGCGAAGAGGCATTGATAGCGGCGATCGACGGGTATGCCGGCGGCACGGTTTTCGCTGGTGAAATCGATCCGCGCATAACGGTTCTCGTCTGTACGGATTCGCGACGGGATGCCTGCTGCGCGCGATACGGCTTTTCGACCTACAAGGCGCTGGTCGCCATCGCCGATCGGGACGAATTCAACATCGTGCAGGCGACCCATCTGGGAGGGTGCCGGTTTGCGGCCTCGCTCGTTGTCATGCCCGACAGGCAGCGTTATGGCCGCATGACCGCCGGTCAGGCGCCGGCCTTTCTTGAAGCGCTGTCGCGCGGCGAAATTTTTCTCCCCGCCTATAAGGGGCGCACCGATGTGCCCGAGGCCGTCCAGGTGGCCGAGCTGGCGGCGCTTGAATGGGCCGCAGCGCATAATCGCAGCGGTGGTCACGTACGTGTGCTGCCGTTCGATTTACCTTCTGAACCGGCAGATGGTCACGAACTCGCCATCCGTGCCGAGGTGCACGATACCGAACTCGACATCCGCCTCAAGGCGCAAACCTATCTGGTTCAGGGCAATTGCGGCGTCGTCGCCGAAGGCGGCAGCAAGGACACGCTGCGCTGGCGCCTCGACCATCTCACCACCACCGAACCTGAACCCTTAGAGAGTCTTTTATGATATACCGCATTCTCACCGCTAGCTTGGCCTCCGTGCTGGCCATGTCGCCTGTCTTCGCCCAGGAAACTCAGACGCTGACCGACGGCACGGGCACTGAGGTCGCCGTGCCTGCCAATCCCCAGCGGGTCGTGTCGCTGCACGATACGTCACTCACTGTAGCGCTGCTCGAATTGGGCATCGTCCCCGTCGGCAGCCATGGCCGCACCACTGAGAATGCAACCCCCAATATCCGTTCGGGCATGCTGATTACCGGCTATGATTTTGACAATTCCACGGTTGAATTTGTCGGAAACCTGCCGGCAGATGTCGAGGCGGTGGCTGCCCTTGAGCCCGATCTGATACTGACCACCGACTGGCAGACGGCCGATGTCGATCAGCTTCGCTCCATCGCTCCGACCTACGTCTTTCCCATTTCGACAATGGATGATTTCAACGTCTACCGGACCATCGCCCAAGTCACCGGCACCACCGATGTGCTCGACAAGCTCGAGACCCGCTATCAGGCGCAGTTGGATATGATCGCGGGCCTGACCGACCCCGCTGAAACGCAAGTCAGCGTCATTCAGGCTTATGGCGGCGAATTGCAGGTTTGGAACACGTACGGTTCGCTGGGCAAGGTACTGCGCGACGCCGGTTTCGCCTTCCCTGCCGCCATTGACGCCATCGAAGGCAATGAGCGCCAGGTTTTTTCGGGCGAATCCTATCCGGAATTCGATGCCGATTTCATCTTCGTCACCTATGCGGTGGAGCGGGGCGAGACCCCGGCCATGGCACGCGCAGCGCTCGATGAGGTTTTGCCGGGCTGGTGCGAGGTAATACACGCCTGCCGCAACGGTCAGATTGTCTATATCCCGCGCGAGATCGCCTCGTCGGCGACCTACGATTCCCTCACCGCGCTCACCCAGATCGTCGCCTCCCATGTGGTGGGCCGCGATTACACGCCGCTCGAACAGTAAAGTCCAAACCGGGGGATCAAATCATGAGCCTGTTGAGATCAATCATTGCAATTGGCGCGATCGTTTTCGCCGCGCCAGTGCTGGCGCAGGAGACGCGCAGCTTTACCGACGATGCCGGGAGGACAGTGAACATCCCGGCCGATCCGCAGCGCATCGCGTCGCTGCAGGATCTTTCGATCACCATTCCGCTGATCGAGCTTGGCGTCCATCCGGTCGCCAGCCACGGACGGACCACCGAGGCGGGCGAGGGGTTCATCCGCTCGTCCAAGGTTTTGACCGGTGTCGATTTCGACAATTCCGACATCGCCTTTGTGGGCAATCTACCGGTCGATATCGAAGCTGTTGCCGCGGCCGAACCGGATCTGATCATCACGACCCCCTGGCAGACCGCTCCCGTGGAGCAGCTCGAATCCATTGCGCCGACCATCGTGCTCGATGACACAGTGCGCGGCGATTTCGGCATGTATGAAGCGCTGGCCGAGATTACCGGAACGACCGATACGCTGGCCATTCTTGAGGGCCGGTATGACAACCAGATCGAACAGATCAAGCGCCTGATCGATACGGGATCAGTGTCGGTGAACGTGATCCAGGGCGTTAACGGCGAGGTGCTGTCCTGGCACACATATGGCGGTTTGGGGCGAGTGTTGCGCGATGCGGGATTTGTATTTCCCGAACGCGTGGACGCCATACCTGAGGGTGAATTCGCGCGCATGAGCGCCGAGGCATTGCCTGAACTCGATGCCGATTTCGTGTTCGTGACCTATCGAACCGATACGCTGGAAACCCCCGAAGATGCTTTCGGGCATCTCGAGCAGGTGGTCCCCAATTTCTGCGATTATCTCCACGCATGCCGGGAAAATCAGATGATCGTCATGCCGCGCGAGGAGGCGTCCGCCAGCTCCTACTATGCACTTGGAGTCATGGCTTACACCGTCATCTCGCACATTTCGGGCCGCGATTTCACGCCCAAGCCTGAATAGTGTCGATCTCACGCTGAAAGAAAACGTCGCTTATGAACGCCATACTCTCTTTGGCCCTCGGGGCCGCATTGGCCCTTTCGTCCTTTCCCGCCATTGCGCAGGAAAGTCGCACCTTCACCGATGGGACAGGCACCGAGATCGCCGTACCCGCGAATCCGCAGCGCATTGTGACGCTGCATGACAGCCGGCTCACCGTGCCTTTGCTCGAACTCGGAGTCGTGCCGGTCGGCAGTCACGGTCGGCTGGCCGAGGACGGAACGCCCTTTATCCGCTCGAGCCTCGAAATCACCGGCTACGATTTCGCCAACACCGATATCACTTTCGTCGGCGAAACACCCATCGACGTCGAACAGGTCGCCGCACTCGAACCCGATCTGATCATCGCCCCCAATTGGGAGGAGGCCGGCATCGACCAGTTGCGCACCATCGCGCCGACCTATGTCTTTGACTATGGCGATATCACGGACGAGTTCGAAATCTACCAAAAACTTGCCGAACTTGCTGGCGTCGAGGATCGCCTCGAGACGCTGGAAGCGCGCTACGCAGAGCAGATTGCCATGATCCGGGCACTGGTTGACGATCCCGCCGACATTACGGTCAACGTCATCCAGCCGCGCCAGGGCCAAATCCGGGTGTGGAATACCTATTTTTCGCTCGGCAAGGTATTGCGCGACGTAGGCTTCTCGTTCCCCGAAGCAGTGGACGGTATCGGACAGACAGATGTTGCCGATTTCAGCGCCGAAGTTCTTCCTGAACTCGATGCCGATTTCATCTTCATCACCTATCCGCTCAAGGCGTTCGGGCAGACGCCCGCCGATACCGATGCGGGCATGGCCGAAGTTCTGCCCGGTTGGTGTGACGTACTCCACGCCTGCCGCAACAGTCAGGTGATCTACCTGCCGCGTTCGGTGGCGTCCTCGACGGCCTATGAGGCCTTGGGACAGATGGCTCAGGCCGTCGGCAGCCATATTGTCGGGCGCAATTTCGTGTCGATGCCAGAATAAATGATCTGGTCCGCCGGGAGTCCAGCGGACCTGTCTTTCGCTAAACTGAGCGCTGATTGACCCGCTTGGCAACCGCCTCAGCGCTCTCGACCCGTTCGGAGTAACGGTCGACCAGATAGTCGGCCCGATCGCGCACCAGGAGAGTGAATTTGACCAGTTCTTCCATCACATCAACGATGCGGTTGTAAAATGGCGACGGGCGCATGCGCCCGGCCTCATCGAATTCGTTGAAGGCCTTGGGTACCGAGGACTGGTTGGGGATAGTGACCATACGCATCCAACGGCCCAGAATACGGAGCTGGTTCACGGCGTTAAACGATTGACTGCCGCCGTTGACCTGCATCACCGCGAGCGTGCGCCCTTGCGTGGGGCGAATACCGCCCATTGAGAGGGGAAGCCAGTCGATCTGCGACTTCATAACGCCGGTCATCGCCCCATGCCGCTCGGGTGAGCACCAGACCATACCCTCTGACCACATCGCGAGTTCGCGCAGTTCGACGACCTTGGGATGATCCTTGGGCGCGCCATCGGGGAGCGGAAGACCCTCGGGGTTGAAGATGCGCGTCTCAGCGCCGAAGCGACGCAGGATGCGGGCGGCTTCAAACGCGGCAAAGCGCGAATAAGAGCGCTCGCGCAGCGAGCCGTACAACAAGAGGATGCGCGGGGCATGTTGCTTGTGTTCCGGCGTGAGCAGGGCCGCTTCGTCGATGGAGTGAAAGTGCTCTTCCGCAAGGGCGGGGAAACTATCGATCTCAGACAATGCGCTTTCCGCTTCCGTCTATGACGACCTTTCCATCTTCCTTGGTGAACGACCCGATATCGGGATTGGGGAGGATATCGAGCACCAATTCGGACGGACGGCATTGACGTACGCCCTTGTCGGTGACCACGAAGGGGCGGTTGATAAGGATGGGGTGGGTCAGCATTGCGTCGATCAGTGCTTCATCGGTGACTGAAGGATCGTCGAGACCGAGTTCGGTGTATGGCGCTTCTTTCTTTCGCATCGCATCGCGGACCGACAGACCCGACCGCACGATGAGATCGACAAGCGTTTCGCGGCTCGGCGGGGTCTTGAGATATTCGACGATTTCGGGCTCTTCGCCGGACTGGCGGATCATGGCGAGCGTGTTGCGCGACGTGCCGCAGTCGGGATTGTGATAGATGGTTATGGCCAAGTCAGACCTCCGTGAAGCGATGGCGGGTGCGGTTGGCGATAGCGACCAGCGAGAGCATGACAGGCACTTCCACCAGCACGCCGACCACCGTGGCGAGCGCGGCGCCCGAATTGAGCCCGAACAGGGATATCGCCACCGCCACTGCGAGCTCGAAGAAGTTCGAAGTGCCGATCAGGGCGCAGGGGGCCGCAATATTGAAGGGAACCTTCCATTTCCACGCGGCCCAATAGGTGATGGCAAAGATGCCGTAGGACTGGATCAGCAGTGGGATGGCGATCAGGACAATGACCAGCGGGTTGGCGAGGATCGTCTGCCCCTGAAAGCCGAACAGCAGGACTACGGTCGCCAGAAGTCCGATAATCGAGGCGGGTTTGATCCGTGCGTTGAACGCGTCGATGCGGCGCGTTTCGGCAGCATGACCACGCAAGAGCATCTGGCGCGTGATGGCGCCGGCGATCAGTGGTAGAATGACGTAGAGCCCAACCGAGAGCAGCAGGGTTTCCCACGGAACGGTGATGTCGGTCAGGCCAAGCAGCACCGCAACGATAGGGGCGAAGGCAACGACCATAATCGCGTCGTTCACTGAAACCTGGACGAGGGTATAGTTGGGATCGCCCTTGGTCAGTTGCGACCAGACAAAGACCATGGCGGTGCAGGGGGCTGCACCCAGAAGGATTAGGCCGGCGATATATTGCTGGGCATCGGTCGGATCGATCAGCGGCGCGAAGAGGAAATTGAAGAAAAGGACCGCCAGTAGCGCCATGGAAAACGGCTTGATGAGCCAATTGACCACGAGTGTGAGCACCAGCCCCTTGGGCTGCCGACCGACCTGACCGATGGCGGTAAAATCTACGGCAACCATCATGGGATAGACCATGGCCCAGATGAGCACGGCGACGACGAAATTGACCGAGGCGTATTCCAGGCCGGCGAGGGCGGCAAACAGATCGGGCATGAGATTGCCGAGCACGACACCGGCAATAATGCAGGCGGCGACCCAAACCGAAAGCCATTTCTCAAAAAAGCCGATGCCGCCCGCCGGGGCGGGAGCGATTGTGTCCAATGTCATCAGATCAGTCCTGCGTTTGGCCGATGGCGTCGAGTTTGGACTTGAGTGCCAACCGATCGAGGCTGGCGATGGGCAAATTGAGGAGCAGGGAGATACGGTTGCCCAATTGGCGCGCAGCCTGGGCGAACGCAAGGTGTCGCTCCGCGTCGGTGCCCTCCGCAGCGGCAGGATCGGGGACGCCCCAATGCGCGGTCATGGGATGACCGGGCCATATCGGGCAGGTCTCATTTGCCGCCGTGTCGCAGACCGTGAAGATGAAGTCGAACTCGGGAGCGCCCGGCTCAGCGAATTCATCCCAGCTTTTCGAACGGGCAAAACCTGTGTCTATCCCCAGGCTCTTGAGCAGATCGAGCGTGAAGGGATGGACCTCGCCCTTGGGCTGACTGCCGGCGGACCAGGCCTTGAAGCGGCCTTTGCCGTCACGATTGAGCAGGGCTTCGGCAATGATCGAGCGCGCGGAATTGCCCGTGCACAGGAAAAGGACGGAATAGGGTGTGTCAGTCACAGCAGGGCTCCGTGGCGGATTGTTGCAGGCAAGAGAGATTGGTAACCAGCGGCGCGCACACTTCGGGACGTCCGCCGCAGCAATCTTCGAGCAGAAACGCCACGAGATCGCCGGCAGCCTTGTAGTTGGCGCTATAGCGAATGGTCCGGCCCTCACGTTGGGAGACGATCAGCCCCGAGCGGGTGAGGGCGGCAAGATGACTGGAAATCGTATTTTGCCGTCCATTGACGGCCTCGGCAACTTCACCCGCGGGCAGACCCTCGGGGCCAATTTTGACCAGACGCCGGAAAATGGCCAGGCGGGTCGGCTGGGAAAGCGCATCAAAAGCGGTAAGAGCATGTTCAGTATCCATATATCGAGAAATATCGATATATGGATACTGCGTCAAGGTGGTTTTGCAGGGGGGATCCATCGGACCCTGAATGCAAGAGCGTGTCCAGTTAAAGTGGAAACCACTCATCCGGTTCGGAAGCGCGACAAGACAAGGTCCTGGATCGTTGCGCCGCTTTAGCGAACCGGTGAACTGATCTAGGCTGCAAGGCCCGCAAGGTTGAAGGCAATTCCGGCTGCGGCGCAGCTTGCCAAAACGGTGACCGGGCCGAGGCCGAACCGGAAGATTGCAATCATCGCCGCCGCGATCAGCAGGGCCGACAGCCAGTCAATCGAGGCGAGCATTGGGATGTCGAGGTTCAGTCCGAAGGCGGAAAATTCCACGACTTCGGAGAACACCACATGCAGCCCGAACCATATCGCCAGATTGAGAATAACCCCGACAACGGCCGCGGTGATGGCGGTCAGGGCGGCGGTCAGAATCTTGTTGTCCCGCAACCGCTCGATGAAGGGTGCGCCCAGGAATATCCATAAGAAACACGGCGCGAAGGTAACCCAGGTGGTCAGCAAGCCGCCGAGTGTTCCTGCAAGCAAGGGCGGCAGCGTACCGGGAGCGCGGAAAGCACCCATGAAGCCGACGAACTGGGTGACCATGATAAGGGGGCCGGGCGTCGTTTCGGCCATGCCCAACCCATCGAGCATTTCGCCGGGGGACAGCCATCCAAAATTCTGAACCGCTTCCTGGGCGACATAGGCAAGAACCGCATAAGCACCGCCAAAAGTGACGATGGCCATAACGCTAAAAAAACCGGCGATTTGCGAGAACACATCATCGGGTCCCAAAAGAGCGAAAAGAAATGCGACCGGGATCAGCCAAAGGGAGAGAATGACAAGGGAAATCCGAAGCGCCCAACCCGCATCGACGTGGGTGTGGGCCGGAGATTCCTGACCGAGCAGCGTGTCGGCATCGGCGATTTGAGTGCCTCCGATCTTGCCGTGATTGAGTTTGGGCTCGAAGGCGGGCATCCCGGCCCGCGCGCCCAGAAATCCGATCAGGCCGGCAGCTAGGATGATGAGTGGAAACGGTACGGCAAAGCCGAAAATGGCGATAAATGCGCCGGCGGCGATGGCCAGCATCGCGCCGTTTTTCAGCGCCCGACCGCCGATGCGGATAACGGCTTGGATGACGATCGCGAGCACGGCGGCCTTGAGCCCGAAAAACAGCCCCTCCACGATCCCGATATTGCCCCAGATGGCATAGATCCAACTCAGGGCCATGATGGCGACGGCCCCGGGCATAACGAACAACACGCCAGCTATGATGCCACCTGCAGTGCGGTGCATCAGCCAGCCTATATAGACGGCGAGTTGCTGCGCCTCGGGTCCGGGCAGGAGCATGCAATAGTTCAGCGCGTGCAAAAACCGCTGTTCGCCGAGCCATTTTTGTTCCTCGACCAGAATGCGGTGCATCATCGCGATCTGGCCTGCCGGCCCGCCAAAGCTCAAGAGCCCGATCCGCGCCCAGATCTTTGTAGCCTCGGCGAGTGTGGGATAAGAGTGATTCTGCATGCGCGTCCAGAATATCAGATTGGTGACGCGCAGTTTAACTACGCAATAGCTTCAAATGTCTATTGCGCCTCAATGACGGTCGGATGAAGATCGGAAATTGCAGCGGTGACTGCAGGCTCCACGCCCGGCTCACCGTGCTGACAGTCAGCCAGCGGTCTATCCCCAAAGTTGGGCCTATGGCCGATATCCCACATCTATCGTCGCCCGCCCGGAGGCGAGCCTGGAAACGCAGGCGCACATGCGCTTGCCTTCCTCTTTTTCTTCGGCGCTGAAAAATACGTCCCGGTGATCGATCTCGCCGGTTCGGTCCACCACATCAACGGCGCACAGGCCGCATTCGCCGCGCTGACAGTCGTAGATCATATCGACCCCGGCCGCCATCAACGCTTCGAGCAGGCTTTGATCGGGTCGCACTGAAACCGTTACACCGCGATTGGCGACGGTGACTTCAAACGCATCCTCGGCAAATGCGCCGCTGTCACCGAAAACCTCGTAACGCAACCGGCCCGGCGGCCGGCCGGCACTCTCCCAGGCGGCCTTGACGGCATTCAGCATGGGGATCGGTCCGCAAACATAGAGTTCGCCATTATCCGGCAGCGCGGCGATTTCGCCTGCGACGTCGATGAACTCCTCCTGTTCTCCGTCGCGGAGCGCGACCGAGGTACCCAATTGCGCCAGAATATCGTCCGCATAGGCCATCAGCGCCTTGCTGCGCGCGCCATAAACCAGCCGGAATGGAACGCCCCGCGCTTGGAGCGCCAACGCCATGCCGTAGATGGGTGTTATCCCGATTCCGCCGGCGAGCAGCAGGTAGTAAGGGGCGCGCCAGGAGAGCTCGAACCGGTTCTCGGGCAAACTCATGGTGATCGGATCGCCAGGGGCCAAGGTCCACATGAACTGCGAACCGCCCCGGCTTTTTTCGTGCAGTTTCACTGCCACCCGGATCTGCCCAGGGTGCGGGGTGGGCACGCAGCTATAAGTGCGTGTCACCGGGGCGCCTGAGATTTGCGTTTGAAAGTTGACGTGGGAGCCGGGATCGAACCGCGGCAGCCTCCCCTCAAGCGCAAAATCGATTTGCCGGACATCGCTCGCGACGTTGCAAACAGCCGCGACGCGCGCCTGGCGCCATTCAAGCTTGCTGCGCATGGGGTCTCCTCCTTATTCGTTGACCAAAGCCAGCGCGGGTACACGCGCCAAAAGGCTCCGGTCTTCCTCCATGACATATTCGAGATTTGCCCGCGCCAGCCGTGCGTGCTCGCGTGCGAGGGCTTCGGCGCGTGTGCCCTCGCCCATTTCGATCGCCTCGACGATGGCGCGATGCTGAGCCTGGCCTGTCACCAGAGACCTGCGGAAGGCGGGGACATCGGCCTGTTTGTCCAGAAACGCGCTGGGTGAGGCAAAGGGCAGATTTTTGACGCGTTCGACTTCCCGCCTTATCGTTTCGCTTCCGGCCAATCCGGCCAGGGCGTCGTGGAACGCTGCGTTAAGCTCAACATAGCGATCGAAATCGAGCGCCTCGGGCCAGTCGGCAACCGCGCCCTCCAGTGCTTCAACGATGTCTTTCAGCGCCGCCAGCCGCTCGGGCAGCGCCCCGCGTTCCGCGGCCAGCCGGGCTGCGGTGCCTTCCAGAACGCCTCGCAATTCGATGGCATCGAGCACCTCGGCGCGCGAAAAGCGCCGCACTGCATATCCACCTGAAGGCAGGATTTTAACGAGCCCTTCCTGTTCCAGCCGCGCCAGTGCCGCCCGGATCGGGGTGCGTGATATCCCCAGTCGCTCGGCGATAGCGACTTCGGAAAGCCGGGTGCCCGGCGTCACTGCACCGCCCAGCACGAGATCGCGGATACCCATCAGCGCCTTGAGCGCTTGGGGTTGCTGATGGAGCGGATGGGTCTGGCTCATCGCTATTCGGCTGCGTTCTGGACGGCCTGCTCTTCGGCGATCATCCGGTCGATCAGTTTGCGTGCCCACATCGATCCGGCGTCGATATTGAGATTGTAGATGACGTGGTCGGGATTGGCGTCGATGGCGATCTGCTGGGCCTCGAGAATCGTTTCATCCTCGCGGAAGATCGAGGCGACACCCTCACGCAGCTCATGGGTGCGACGTTGCTCGTCTAGATTATAGTTGCGCGCGAAGGCCCAGAAATAGTGGCAGGTTTTGTCGGTTTCGGGGGTGATGGTGTTGAGGACGAAGCCGTTCACACCCTCGCTTCTGTCGCCCTCGGGAGCGCCAGTGCCGTGGGGGGCTACTCCCACGTCGATGGCAATGGTCGCGGGCGCCTCGAAATTGATGATCTGCCAGCGATCCACATTGCCCGGCTTGCCCAGTTGCGCGCGCCAGAATGGAGGGGGGTCGATATCGGTCATCCAGCGCGTAATCGTCGCTGTGGTGTTCGAATGGGTGGCGGTGAACGGCGCTTCGGCCACGGCCCGGTTGCCGATGGATGAGCCATGCACGTAGGTCTCGTGGGTCAGGTCCATCAGGTTATCGATCACGAGGCGATAGTCGCACTTGACGTGGATCATCTTGCCATCCGCGGCCCATTCGGGGTCGTCGTTCCAATGCAGATCAGGGACCTTATCGGGGTCAGCGAGCGCCGGGTCACCCATCCACAGCCAGATGAAGCGGTGTTTCTCGACCAGAGGATAGGCTTTGACGCAGGCAGAAGGATTAATCGTGTCTTGGGATGGCATGTATACACATCGGCCCGTGTCGTCGAATTCGAGCCCGTGATAGCCGCAAATGACGTTGTCGCCGTAAAGCTCACCCATGGAGAGCGGTAGCAGTCTGTGCCAACACGCATCGGCGAGCGCAGCCGCCGTTCCATCTTGTCGGCGGTACAAAACCACCGGCTTTCCGCAGATTTTACGGGGAAGCAGCGCGCGCTTGACTTCGACGTCCCACGCCGCTGCATACCATGCATTCAAGGGGAATGTCTGATCGCTCATGTTCGGCCACCTCCACGATGCCATATTGTCTGTTTTATGTTATAATGAAATGTATACATTATGCGACCATGACTGGCAATACGGCCGAAACTCTGGTGAGGTGGCTGTGGCGGCCTGTGCCCAATAATTGTGCATTCTGGTGGATTGCCTAGAACCTAAAGCTGCGCCATAACGCGGCCCATGCCTCACACGCTTTCCATTCTGGTGGTTGACGACAATCGCATCCGGGCCTCGATCATCGAGGACGGCTTGCGTGAGGCCGGTCATGGGCCGGTTCATGTCATCACGGAAATCAATGAGGTTGCGAGCCGGATTGGGGAAATCGCGCCCGATGTGGTGATCATCGATCTCGAGAATCCCAACCGCGACATGCTCGAACACTTCTTTGCTCTTTCGCGCGTCCTGCAGCGGCCGATTGCCATGTTCGTGGATCGGGCCGATCCCGGCTCGATCGAGGCCGCCGTCGAGGCAGGGGTTTCTGCCTATGTCGTCGATGGACTGAAAAAGGAGCGGGTCAAGCCGATCCTCGATATGGCGATTTCGCGCTTCAACGCCTTTTCGCGGTTGAGGGGCGAACTCGCTGCAGCGCGTTCCGAACTCGAGGACCGCAAGACTGTCGAAAAGGCCAAGGGCATATTGATGCGCACCCGCGGGCTGTCCGAGGATGAAGCCTATAGCCTGCTGCGCAAGACGGCCATGAACCAGAACCGCAAGATCGCCGAAATCGCTCAAAGCCTGATTACGGCGGCAGGGTTGCTCGAACCATGAGCAAGGGGACGCAAAAATGGGGCTGACACAGATCACCTTGGGCTATGTGCCGTTGCTAGACAGTGCGGTGTTGATTGCCGCCCAGGAACAGGGGTTTGCCGAGGCTGAAGGGCTCGAGTTCGGGCTCGTGCGCGAAACGTCCTGGGCCAACATCCGAGACCGGGTGGCTGTGGGCCATTTCGACGGCGCGCATATGCTGGCGCCCATGCCGCTGAGTGTAAATCTCGGGCTGACCCCGCTCGATGTGCCGCTTATAGCGCCAATGGCGCTGGGGCTCGGTGGTAACGCCGTCACCGTGGGGCTACCGCTTTGGCGGGCTATGGAGGAGCACGGCGCCAGTTCGGGAGTCAATGCGAGTGCAAGCGGAATGGCGCTCGCCAAGGTCATTGCCGGTCGGCGCGAAAGAGGTCTGCCGCCGCTGCGCTTCGGGGTGGTTCATCCCGAAAGCGGGCATAATTACGAGCTGCGCTACTGGCTGACCGCTTCGGGCGTCGATACGACGCGAGACATCGAGATCGTGGTCGTGCCGCCGCCCTTCCTGCCCGACGCTCTGGGCGCTGGTCGTGTCGATGGCTATTGCGTTGGTGAGCCGTTCAATTCGGTTGCGATCGCGCGCGGCGTTGGGCGTATTGTGACGATCAAATCGTCCATATGGCGCTCCAGTCCGGAAAAGGTGCTTGGCGTGCGCCGTGAATGGGCCGAAAGGTTTCCCGAGCAGATGGCCGCAGTCATTAGGGCCATAACGCGTGCCGCGCGGTGGTGCGGAGACCCTGACAATCACGATACGCTCGCCAGGGTTCTATCCAGAGAGGATAGGCTGGGCATTTCCTCGGCCATCCTCATGCGTGCCCTGACTGGGCGACTGTATATCGGCGACAAGGAAATCATCGATGTGCCGGACTTTTTCCTGCCGTTCGAGCGCGCCGCGAATTTCCCATGGATCAGCCATGCGCTGTGGTTTTATTCCCAGATGGTGCGCTGGCAACAAGTCGGACACAGTACAGAAAACGCGCACAAGGCCGCCGGCACGTATCGCCCTGATATTTATCGTGCGGCACTGGACGGTATGGGCATCGCGGTGCCCTCGGCGAATTCCAAGGTCGAAGGTGCACTGGCTGAGGCTACGGCGCTCGGGGCTCAGGGCGGGCGCCTGATGCTTGGGCCGGATGGCTTTTTTGACGGTGCCCAGTTCGATCCTGAGGCGCTCGACCTCTATATCGCAAGCCAGGCTCTGCCGTCCGGCCAGTAGGGTGGAGCAGCATTGCTATCGCGGTGGGCAATTGCGGGCTCGCGCACAGAAATTGTGCATTCTGCGCGAGACTTGTGCGCCCGACGCTCGGAACTGCGTTGGCGTTCTCGAGCCTGTAGTTTTTAAAACTTTGATTTTCAATAATTTTTTCTTGGATGGTGCAATTGGCATGCTTTGTGCAAAGTCGTTGCCGATGAGCTCCTCCCAAGACGGCTCATAACAGAACTGGCGTCCAAGGGCGGGCGCCGCAAATATGGCAAAGCCGCCAACTGGTGCGTGTGATCGGGCGAAATGTCCCGGTGCGCGTCGGTTGGCGGCTTTTTCGTTTTGCGGTGCGCGGCGTGGTCCATGCCAGACGAATGGTGCAACCGACGGAGACGACAATGAACTGGAACAGGGGCAAGGCCAAAACCGCAGCTTTCGTGCTGCTCGCAACGACGGCACTGAGTGCCGGAGCTGCCAATGCTCAAATGCTTGATCTTGAAAAGGACGAACTGACGTTCGGCTTTATCAAACTCACTGACATGGCCCCGCTCGCGGTCGCTTATGAGAATGGCTATTTCTGGGACGAGGGGCTGTTCGTCACGCTGCAGGCGCAGGCGAACTGGAAGGTTCTGCTCGATGGCGTCATTACTGGCGAACTCGACGGGGCGCACATGCTTGCCGGGCAGCCGTTGGCCGCGACCATCGGCTATGGCACGCCCGCCCATATCGTGACCCCCTTTTCGATGGATCTCAACGGCAATGGGATCACGGTCTCCAACCAGGTCTGGGAGCTGATGAAGCCCCACCTTGAGATGGACGCCGACGGTCGGCCGGTGCATCCGATTTCGGCAGCGGCGCTCGGACCGGTCATCGAGGAATATGAGCTTTCGGGCCGCCCCTTCAACATGGGAATGGTCTTCCCGGTCTCCACCCACAACTATGAACTGCGCTACTGGCTCGCCGCCGGTGGCATCAATCCGGGCTTTTATTCACCCGACGACATCTCGGGTACCATTGCAGCCGATGCCTATCTGTCGGTCACCCCGCCGCCGCAGATGCCCGCCACGCTCGAAGCCGGAACCATCGACGGGTATGCCGTGGGCGAACCCTGGAACCAGGCCGCGGTGTTCAAGGAGATCGGTGTGCCGGTCATCACCGATTACGAAATATGGAAAAACAATCCTGAAAAGGTCTTCGGCATCACCGCTGAATTTGCCGAGCAAAATCCCAATACCACGATCGCCATCACCAAGGCGCTGATCCGCGCTGCCCAATGGCTCGACGAGAACGACAACGCCAACCGTGCCGAAGCCGTCGAAATTCTCTCCCGTTCTGAATATGTCGGTGCCGACGCTGAAGTCATAGCCGCCTCGATGACGGGCACATTCGAATATGAACGCGGCGACGTGCGCGAAATCCCCGATTTCAACGTCTTCTACCGCTATTACGCGACCTATCCGTACTATTCGGATGCAGTCTGGTATCTCACCCAGATGCGGCGCTGGGGACAGATTGCCGACGACAAGCCCGACGATTGGTACGCCGAAATCGCCGAGTCCGTCTATCGCCCTGACATCTACCTCGAAGCAGCGCGTCTGCTCGTCGAGGAAGGGCTGATCTCCGAGGCCGACATTCCCTGGGATACCGACGGCTATCGCGCGCCCACAAACGAGTTCATCGACGGCGTCGTCTATGACGGCACTCAACCCAACGCCTATCTCGACTCCCTCGAAATCGGCCTCAAGTCCGGCGATCGGGTTGAAGGCACCGCCGTCGTGCCGGCCGCAAACTAGCAAAACCTCACACTGGGGGCGGCTGGGTCGGCCCGGCTGCCCGCCAGAAAACAAAGGATGTTTCGACAATGAGCATCGCGACTGACACATCGGAAACCGCGGGTGGCGCGAGCCGCCGCGAAAAGCTCTTTGCAGTCATCAACCGCGCATCGGCCTGGCTGACGGCGCTCGGCTTTGGCTGGCTCACCCCCTTGCTTCGCATCGCAGCCGGTGACGACCCGCGCCAGCAAATGAGCGAGTTGCGGGACAGTCTGCTTTTTCCGCTTATGGGGCTGGTGGTGTTCGTTTCTGGCTGGGCGATCCTTGCGCCGCAGGTCCAGACCTCGCTGGGGGCCATTCCGGGCCCTGTGCAAGTCCTCGAGCAGGCTGGCGGGTTGTGGCAGGATCATCAGGCCGAACGCGAGCGCCAGACGCGGTTCTACCTGATGCAGGAAGAGCGCAATGCCGAGCTTCTGGCCGAGGATCCCGAAGCTGACGTCCGCATCCGCGCCTACACCGGCAACCCGACCTTCATCGACCAGATTTTCACCTCACTCAAGACAGTGGGCCTTGGCTTTGCGTTCGCAACGATCGTCGCGGTGCCGCTGGGCATCGCTTCGGGTCTTTCAAAGCCCTTCAACGGGGCACTCAATCCAATCGTTCAGTTGTTCAAACCCGTGTCGCCTCTTGCCTGGCTGCCCATTGTCACCATGGTCGTGTCGGCGGTTTATGTCGATGCGTCCGAAGCCTTCCCCAAGGCGTTGGTGATTTCAGCAGTAACGGTCACGCTGTGCTCGCTCTGGCCGACATTGATCAACACCACGCTCGGTGTCGCTTCGATCGACAAGGACCTCGTCAACGTTTCCAAGGTACTGCGACTGTCGACCGCCAAGACGGTCACCAAGCTGGTGCTGCCCTCGGCGCTGCCGTTGATTTTCACCGGTCTTCGCCTTTCGCTGGGTGTGGGCTGGATGGTGCTGATCGCCGCGGAAATGCTGGCCCAGAACCCCGGGCTCGGCAAGTTCGTCTGGGATGAATTCCAGAACGGCTCGTCGTCCTCGCTGGCGCGCATCATGGTGGCGGTTCTCACCATCGGCATTATCGGCTTTCTGCTCGACCGGGTGATGTTCACCCTCCAGACCGCCTTCACCTTCTCGTCCGAGCGCTAGGAGGCACCAATGCCGACAATTCTAGAACTCACGGACATTGCCAAGCGCTATGGTGAGGGCGCCAGCCGCACAAGCGTGCTCGAGGGGCTCAATCTCAAGGTCGAGGATGGCGAGTTCGTCGCCATTCTCGGGTTTTCGGGCGCCGGCAAGACGACGCTGATCTCGCTGATGGCCGGTCTGATCGAGCCAGACCGGGGCGGCGTTCTCTACAAAGGCAAGGAGATCGACGGCCCCGGTCCCGAGCGCGGAGTGGTGTTTCAATCCTATTCGCTGATGCCGTGGCTGACGGTTGGCGGCAATGTTGACCTCGCCATCGACGCTGTCCACAAAAGGCTCCCCAAATCCGAGCGCATCGCCCTGCGCAACCGCTATGTGGAAATGGTGGGCCTCTCGCATGCGGTGGACCGGCGTCCGTCCGAGCTCTCGGGCGGCATGCGCCAGCGCGTTGCGGTTGCCCGCGCTCTGGCCATGCAGCCGGAGGTCCTGCTGCTCGACGAGCCGCTTTCGGCGCTCGATGCGCTGACCCGCTCCAAATTGCAGAATGAGTTCGCTGACATCTCACAGGCGGAAAAAAGGACCATCGTGCTCATCACCAATGATGTGGACGAGGCCATCCTCTTGGCGGATCGGGTCATCCCGCTGATGCCGGGACCGGAGGCTACGCTTGGGCCGTCCTTTTCCGTCGATTTCGCCCGCCCCAGGGACCGGGTGGCGCTCAACAGCGATGACAGGTTCATCGCGCTCAGGCGCGAAATAACCGAATATCTCATGGACGTGGGTGCCGGACGGAGCCTATCGGACGAGCGCGATATCACGCTGCCCAATGTCGTGCCGATCACCGTGGGCCGGACCCAGGCGCCAAAGGCCCTCCAGGACGCGGCCCGTGGTTCGGCCAGCGCACGCTATGTGGAATTTTCCGACGTCAAGAAAGTCTATCCCACGCCCAAGGGCCCTCTCACGGTTGTCGATGGGTTCGATCTCAAGATGAAGAAGGGGGAATTTATCACCCTGATCGGGCATTCGGGCTGCGGCAAGTCCACGGTGCTCTCGATGGCTGCCGGGCTCAACGACATATCCTCGGGTGGCATCGTGCTCGATGGCAACGAGGTTGTGGGCGCTGGCCCGGACAGGGCCGTGGTTTTTCAGGCGCCTTCGCTCATGCCGTGGCTCACGACACGCGACAATGTGGCTCTTGGGGTTGATCGCGTCTATCCCAAAGCCAGTGCTGCCGAACGTCGCGACATCGTCGAATATTATCTCGACCGGGTCGGTCTGGGTGATGCGATGGACCGCCGCGCTGCCGATCTTTCCAACGGCATGAAACAGCGGGTCGGCATTGCGCGGGCGTTTGCGCTTTCGCCGAAACTGCTGTTGCTCGACGAGCCGTTCGGCATGCTCGATTCGATCACCCGTTGGGAGCTCCAGGACGTTCTGATGGATGTCTGGGCGCGCACCAAGGTTACGGCCATCTGCGTTACCCACGATGTCGATGAAGCGATCCTTCTGGCCGACCGCGTGGTGATGATGTCGAACGGTCCCAACGCAAAAATCGGCAACATCATGGATGTCGATCTGCCACGCCCACGCTCGCGCAAGGCGCTGCTCGCCCACAAGGACTATTACGCGTACCGCGAGGAGCTTTTCGACTTCCTAGAGGCCTATGAGGGCGGCGCGAACCCCGATCAGGAAACACTCGACCGCATACGCTCCAAGCGCGCCCAACGCGCCGTAGCGGCCGAATAGGAGGACTACAACGATGAAACAGAAGCTTGTCGTTATCGGTGCCGGCATGGCCTCGGGGCGTATGCTCGAGCACCTGTTTGACGCCGATCCCGGCGCCTATGACGTTACGCTCTTTGGCTCCGAACCGCGCGGAAACTACAACCGCATCATGCTCTCCCCGGTCCTTGCGGGCGAGAAAACCTATGAGGAAATCGTCACCCATGACGCGGACTGGTATGAAGAACATGGCGTTCAGTGCCAGTTCGGCAAGACGGTCACCAAGATCGATCGTGAGAGCAAGACCGTATTCGCCGATGGTGTCGAAACGCCTTACGACAAACTGGTGATCGCTACGGGGTCAGCCCCGTTCATCATCCCGATCGCCGGCAAGGATTTGCCCGGTGTTATGGCCTTCCGCGACCTCGACGACGTTGAAAAAATGGTTGCAGCGGCTGAAAAGCCAAACGCCAAAGCCGTCGTCATCGGTGGCGGGTTGCTGGGGCTCGAAGCGGCTGCAGCGCTTTCCAACCGCGGCATGGAAGTCGTGGTGCTCCACCTCATGGGGCATCTGATGGAACGTCAGCTCGATCCTGCTGCCGGTTATCTGCTGCAGCGCGAACTCGAAGGGCGTGGCATCAAGATCCACTGCAAGGCGCAGACCAAGGCAATCCTCGGCGAGGACAAGGTCGAGGCCGTCGTTCTCGATGACGGTACGGTTTATGACGCCGATCTGGTGGTGATGGCTGTGGGCATCCGCCCTGAAACGCGCATCGCAACCGATGCCGGCGTCACTGTTGAGCGCGGCATTATCGTTGACGATGCAATGCGGACATCGGACCCTGATATTCTGGCTCTCGGAGAGTGCGTCGAGCACAACGGCATGGTCTATGGTCTGGTTGCACCGCTCTATGACATGGCCAAGGTCGCAGCCAAGACGCTGACTCAAACCGAGGCGGCGTTCAAGCCGGTCCAGACGGCCACGCAGCTCAAAGTAACGGGGGTTAGTCTGTATTCAGCGGGCGACTTCGCCGATGGCGAAGGGCGCGAAGAGATCGTTTTGCGCGACGCAGCGGCCGGGGTTTACAAGCGGCTGGTTCTCGAAGGCGACAAGGTGATCGGCACCGTTCTCTATGGGGAAACCGGCGATGGGGCGTGGTTCTTCGATCTCATCAAGAAAGCTGAGCCGATCAGCACCATGCGCGACACCTTGATTTTTGGCCAGGCCTACCAGGGGGGTGCCGAACTGGACCCTATGGCGGCCGTTGCAGCCTTGCCGGATGATGCAGAAATCTGCGGCTGCAACGGTGTCTGCAAATCCGCGATCACCGGCGCGATCGCATCCAAAGGCCTCAACACTCTCGATGGCGTTCGGGCCCACACCAAAGCATCGGCCAGTTGTGGCTCTTGCACGGGGTTGGTTGAAAAGCTGCTCGCGGCAACCCTCGGGGATTCCTACAATCCGGCCGCGGTGCAGCCGGTTTGCCCGTGTTCGGATCTCGGGCACGATGACGTGCGTCGCCTGATCGTCGCCAAGGAGCTCAAGTCAATTCCGGCGGTCATGCAGGAATTGGAATGGAAAACTTCGTGCGGCTGCGCGAAATGCCGCCCAGCCCTCAATTATTACCTGCTCTCGACATGGCCGGGCGAATATGAGGACGACAACCAGTCGCGCTTCATCAATGAGCGTGTGCACGCCAATATCCAGAAGGACGGCACCTATTCGGTGGTTCCGCGCATGTGGGGTGGCATCACCAATCCGCGCGAATTGCGGGCCATCGCCGATGTCGCCGACAAGTTCGCTATCCCAACCATCAAGGTCACCGGTGGCCAGCGCATCGACCTCTTGGGGGTCAAGAAGGAAGATCTGCCCGCCGTGTGGGGTGACCTCAACGCCGCCGGCATGGTTTCTGGCGCTGCCTACGCCAAAGGACTGCGTACGGTCAAAACCTGCGTCGGGTCGGACTGGTGCCGTTTTGGGACCCAGGATTCGACCGGGCTCGGGGTGCGCATCGAAAAATTCATGTGGGGGAGCTGGACGCCGGCCAAGGTCAAGATGGCCGTTTCGGGCTGCCCGAGAAACTGCGCCGAGGCGACCTGCAAGGACGTTGGCGTTATCTGCGTGGATTCGGGCTACGAAATCCATTTCGCTGGCGCTGCCGGTCTCGACATCAAGGGCACCGAAGTTCTCTGCCATGCCAAGACTGAGGATGAGGCGCTCGAAATCATTGTGGCTCTGACCCAGCTCTATCGCGAGCAGGGGCGGTACCTCGAGCGCATCTACAAATGGGCCAAGCGCGTCGGATCGGCCTCGATCAAGGCGAACATCGTCGATGACCTGGAAAAGCGCCGCCACTATTTCGAGCGCTTTGTCTATTCGCAGAAATTCTCGCAGGTCGATCCATGGGAAGAGCGGGTCAACGGCAAGGACGCGCACGAGTTTGCGGCCATGGCCGAATTCGGCTTTCCCCAGGCAGCGGAGTAGGGCGATGACCGAGTGGATCAAGATCGGACAGCTTTCCGACATTCCCCAGCGCGGTGCGCGGTGCCTCAATACGCCCATCGGCAAGATCGCCGTATTCCGGACCGCTACCGACGATGTCTTTGCGATCGAGGATCGCTGCCCGCACAGGGGCGGGCCGTTGAGCCAGGGCATCGTTCACGGTGCGCAGGTGACCTGTCCTCTACACAATTGGGTGTTTTCGCTCGAAACCGGCGAGGCGCAGGGCGCCGATGAGGGCAAGGTTCAGACGTTTGCGCTTCGCCGCGATGGTGAAACGCTGCTGATCGACGCAAGCTTTGCGCTTGCTGTCGCTGCGGAGTAGCGACTTGACCGAACCCATCCGCACAACCTGTCCCTATTGCGGCGTCGGCTGCGGCGTGCTCGCCACGCCGCAGGACGATGGCTCGGTTCTAATCGCCGGCGATCCCCAGCATCCGGCCAATTTCGGCCGGTTATGCTCGAAGGGTTCGGCGCTGGCCGAAACCATCTCACTGGAAGGTCGTCAGCTCGTTCCCATGATCGATGGCGTTGAAGCCAGCTGGTCCGACGCGCTCGATGCGGCTGCCGGCCGGTTGCGCGCAATTATCGACGCGCACGGGCCGGACGCCGTTGCCCTTTACGGATCGGGACAACTGCTCACCGAGGATTATTACGTCGCCAACAAGCTGATGAAGGGATTTATCGGCACTGCCAATATCGACACCAATTCGCGGCTTTGCATGGCATCCTCGGTTGCCGGGCACAAACGCGCCTTTGGGTCCGATACTGTTCCGGGCACCTATGAGGATCTCGAACTTGCCGATCTGGTCGTGCTGGTCGGATCCAATCTCGCCTGGTGCCACCCGGTTCTCTATCAACGTATCCTCGCGGCCCGGGACGCCAGGCCGGATCTGCGGATCGTGGTGATCGATCCACGCCGCACCAATTGCGCTGAAACCGCCGATTTGCACCTGCCCATCGCTTCCGATGGCGACGTGGCGCTTTTTGCGGGTCTCTTCGCCCACCTTTCAAATGCCGGCGTACTCGATGCCCGCTTTATCGCCGACCACACCACAGGCATTTCCGATGCGCTTGACGCAGCCGACGACTGGACGATCTCTCGCGTTGCAGAGGCAACGGGCCTCTCGACAGCCGATGTAGCGATGTTTTTTGACATGTTCACGGCCACCGAAAGGGTCGTGACCGTCTATTCCCAAGGGGTCAACCAATCGACTTCGGGAACCGACAAGGTCAACGCCATTCTCAACTGCCACCTGGGTACGGGCCGCATCGGGCGGCCGGGTATGGGGCCGTTTTCAATCACCGGCCAACCCAACGCCATGGGCGGGCGCGAGGTGGGCGGTTTGGCCAACATGCTGGCCGCGCATATGGAATTTGACGATGCGGATCGTGTGGCCCGGTTCTGGAATGCGCCCGCCATCGCCACCAAACCGGGGCTCAAGGCCGTCGACATGTTCGATGCCATTGGCGACGGGCGGATTAAGGCCGTGTGGATCATGGCGACCAATCCCGTCGTATCGCTCCCTGACGCCGATGCCGCCCGCAAGGCCCTTGCGGACTGCGACACGGTAATTGTCTCGGACATGTTTGCGACCACCGATACGGCGCGCATGGCTAATATTTTCTTGCCCGCCGCCGGCTGGGGAGAAAAGTCGGGCACCGTGACCAATTCGGAGCGCCGGATTTCACGTCAACGCGCCTTCCGCCCGCTTCCCGGAGACGCGCGTCCCGATTGGTGGATCATTTGCCAGATTGCCAGGCGTCTTGGCTTTTCCGGTTTCGATTACGCTTCGCCTGCCGAAATCTTTGCCGAGCACGCCGAACTTTCGGGGTTTGAGAATCGGGGCAGCCGCGATTTCGATATCTCGGCCCTGGCCGACCGCGATTATGAAACGCTCGCTCCGGCCCAATGGCCGGTGCCACGGTCCGGCAGAGGAGCAACGCGGTTTTTCGGTTCGGGAGGCTTTTTCACGCCGGACGGCAAGGCTCGCATTCTTCCTCTCGCCCCTCCGCCCCCCAAGGATCGCGGGCCGGGCCAATTGATCCTCAACACCGGCCGCGTGCGCGACCATTGGCACACCATGACCCGCACGGGCCGCACGCCGCGCCTTTCAGCGCATTACGCGGAACCCTTCGCCGAAATTCATCCCCACGATGCCGAGCGGCTTTCGATCCGCCGCACCCAGCTCGTCCGGCTCGAGAATGCCTACGGCACCGCTATCGTTCGCGCCCTCGTCACCGACCGGCAGCAGAAGGGCTCGGTCTTTGTGCCCATGCACTGGACGGGGGAAACTGCCGTAACGGGCCGAGCGAATGCACTCCTTGGCCCGTTCACCGACCCGGTTTCCGGGCAACCGGCGCTCAAGATGGGTCGGGTCAGCGCAACGCCGGTCGATGTGGCGCTCTATGGATTCCTCGTGAGCTGCCGCAAGCCCGATCTGAGCACGCTCGACTATTGGGCCGTGGCACCGGCTCGGGAAGGCTGGCGCGCTGAAATCGCGTTCTTTGAGCGTCCCGAGGATATACTTGTCCAGGCCCGCGCCATTCTGGGTCTGCCTGCCAACGCTCAACTGACCACGAGCCTGGATGCCCGAACGGGCCGGATCAACCTTGTCCGCTTTGACGGCGATCGGCTCGATTGCGCGCTTTATCTTTCGCCCGACCCGGTACTCGCCGCCCGCCAATGGATCATCGAACAATTCGCCGGAACACATGACACGCCAATCGCGCGGGCCAGGGTGCTCGCGGGTCGCCCAGGTGCCGATCAGCCCGATCCGGGACCGCTGGTCTGTTCGTGTTTTGGCGTCGGTGCCAACCAGATTGCCGATGCAGTCGTCGGCGGATGCGCCAGCGTGGCGGACATAGGCGATGCCCTGCAAGCGGGCACAAATTGCGGTTCCTGCCGCACAGAAATCGGGAGAATTATCGATGCAAATCGTCTCGCGGCAGCCGAGTAAGGCCGAACCACCCCGGATGGCACGCCTCGACGTGCTTCCGGTTTTCTTCGATCTCAAGGGAAAAAAGGTGCTTGTTGCCGGTGGCGAAGAGCCTGCCGCCTGGAAGGCCGAATTGATGGCCGCCGCCGGTGCGAGAGTGAGCGTTTTTGCTGAACACTTCTGCGAGGAGATGGTCGCGCTCGAAGCGCGTGGAGCCATCCAGTTTGTACAAGGCGATTGGCGGCAGGCGGACTGGGCTGGCCTGGCACTGGCCATAGGGGATTGTTCAGAGGAAGAAGCCGCCGAGTTTGTTGCAATGGCACGAGTGCATGGGGTGCCGGTCAATGTGATCGACAAGCCCGAGCATTGCCAGTTTCAGTTCGGCTCCATCGTCAACCGCTCTCCGCTCGTTGTCGGCATTTCCACCAGCGGAGCGGCGCCGATATTGGGTCAGGCGGTGCGCCGGCGTATCGAGACCCTGTTGCCCAAAACGCTTAGCGCATGGGCGCGGCTTGCACAGTCTGTGCGCTCTATTGTGCTGGATCGGCTCGCCGCCGGCGCGGAGCGCCGCGCTTTCTGGGAGCGGTTCACCGACCTGAGTTTTTCGGGCAAGGAGCCAGTTGGCGACCCGGAGGCGATGATTGCCCACGCGTCGCGGGTACCCTCCGGGCGTGTCACCCTTGTGGGGGCTGGTCCGGGAGACGCGGAATATCTCACCCTCAAAGCCGTCCGCGCGCTGCAGTCCGCCGATGTGATCTTGTTTGACGATCTGGTTTCCGACGATGTTCTTGAACTGGCGCGCCGGGAGGCCAAGCGTATTCTCGTCGGGAAACGCGCTCGCCGGGCGAGTTGCCGTCAGGAAGATATAAATTCGATGATGGCCGACCTTGCCCGCAAGGGCCGGCATGTGGTGCGGCTCAAGTCCGGTGACCCAATGCTGTTCGGACGAGCCGGTGAAGAGATTGCCGCCCTTGAAGCGCAAAATATACCCGTCTCGGTGGTTCCGGGCATTTCGACTGCGTTTGCCCTTGCTGCCGAGTTGGGCATCTCGCTGACCCACCGCGATTGTGCGCAGTCGGTCCGGTTTGTGACCGGCCACGCCCGCAATGGTCAATTGCCCTCAAATCTTGATTGGCGGGCTTTATCCGATCCCGCGACAACTCATGTCTATTACATGTCGGGTGCGACAGCTCCCCAGATTGCCGAGAACCTGCTGGCTCGGGGCATGGACCCGGCCATGCCGGTGCTGATAGCGAGCAATGTCGGTCGTCCGGAGCGACAAATCGTGCGCTGCCGGCTCGATGGGCTCGCCGTGGAAATGAAGGGCCAGCACTTTTCCGGCCCGGTCATCACCGCAATCGGTCAAGCGTTCGGCCGGAGAAGGGCAGAGACTCCCAGGCTCGCAACGGCGTCTGAAGCGGTTGCCGCATACGCCTCATAGGCATTTTGAAAATTACCGACTTGACGACACCTAGTTATGTTTCATAACATAATTCAACTGGGAGGTTGGCCATGTCAAATCTATCGACGCCCATTCGCGAGGTCAGGATGGGCCAAATGTCGGCGCGAGCCGAACGGGCGCAGGACGGAATTGTTCATGTGCGTTCGAGTGAGCAGTTGGCTCCCTATTCGCGCTCCATCCCCGACGCCATCGCGCAATGGGCGGAAAAAACTCCCGATGCACTCATGGTTGCAGATCGCAACAGCGATACGGGCGACTGGCGCAAGTTGAGCTATGCGCAGGTCATGGCGGCCATCAAGCCGCTTGGCCAGGCGCCTCTTGATGCGGGGCTGTCGCAGGACCGTCCGCTGATGATCCTGTCGGGCAATGAAATCGAACATCTCCTGCTTGGGCTGGCCGCCATTTGGGTTGGCATTCCCTACGCGCCGATTTCGCCGGCCTACTCGCTGATCTCCACCGATTTTGGCAAGCTCAAGCATATCGCCGGGCTCCTCACCCCCGGAATGATATATGCGTCCGATGGCGAGAAATTCGGGCCGGCCATCGAAGCGGTGTTCGGCGACAGTGTTCCTCTGGTGGTCAAATCCAATCCGCCATCGGGCCGTAACTCGCGTCTGTTTGATGATCTTGCAGCGACCGGTGTCACAGCAGCGGTGGCTCGGGCCCACGACGCCGTTACGCCCGACACCATTGCCAAGATACTCTTTACCTCGGGCTCGACCGGCATGCCCAAGGGTGTCATCACCACCAACCGCATGATGACCTGCAATCAGGAGATGATCCGCACAGCCCTGGCGTTTCTCAAGGACGAACCGCCGGTGCTTTTGGACTGGATGCCCTGGAACCACGTTGCCGGCTCGAGTCACAATACAGGCATCGCGTTTTACAATGGCGGCAGCTTTTATATCGATGACGGCCAGCCCACCCCCGCAAAAATCGGCAATACGCTGCGCAACCTACGTGATGTTCAGCCCACCATATATCTCACCGTACCCAAGGGGTACGAGTTCCTTGTGGCGGCGTTCGAAGAGGATCACGAGGTTCGGAGCAAGTTCTTCTCGCGCCTGAAATTGATGCAGTATGCGGGCGCCAGCCTGTCCCAGCATGTCTTTGACGGCATGGACAGGGCGGCGCGGGCCGAACTGGGTCAGCGGGTGATGATCATCACCGGCTACGGCTCAACCGAAACCGCTCCCTTTGCCTTCACCACCACCTGGCCGGTTCAGGAGGCGGGACATATCGGGCTGCCGGCGGCGGGTATGGAAATCAAGCTGGTGCCCAATGGCGACAAGATGGAGTTGCGGGTCAAAGGCCCCAATGTCACGCCGGGCTATTGGCGCGACGAAGAAAAAACGCGCGAGGCCTTCGATGAGGAAGGGTTCTATAAAATCGGCGATGCCGTAAGACAGGCCGACGAAAATGATCTGTCCAAAGGCTTCGTTTTTGATGGGCGCGTGAGTGAAGATTTCAAGCTCTCGACCGGCACCTGGGTCAATTTTGCCAGCGTGCGCAAATCGGTAGTCGAGGCGTGCGCGCCTCTGATCCGCGATGTGGTTGTGACCGGCGCGGACCGTAACCATCTGGGCGCGCTGATTTTTCCTGACTTTGAGGCCTGTGCGCGTTTTGCCGGTTTGCCGGCAGGGACGGATCCTGCACAGATTGCGGAACATGCCAGCGTCAAGGACAAGTTTGCGGCTGATCTTGGAGCGCTGGCGAAACGTGCGACCGGCAGTTCCAATCATGTTGCCCGAGCGTATGTGATGACCGCGCTGCCCGATATCGACAAAGGCGAGGTTACTGACAAAGGGTCGATCAACCAGCGTGCCGTTCTGGCGGCCCGCAAGGATCTTGTCGAGGCCCTCTATGCCGAGCCGGTGCCGACCGGCGTTCTAGATCTGCCGAGAAAAGGATAATCCATGACCAAGGGTTTGCGTCTTACATTCGAGGATGCCTGGCTGCTCGGCGGGGCTCGTACGCCGTTCGTTGATTATCGCGGCGCGCTTTCTGACATCTCGCCCATTGATCTAGGTATCAAGGCCGCACGCGCGGCTATCGAAAAAACAGGCGTCGCCGCTTCAGATATCGAAACGACGGTCGCCGGTTCCATGGCTCAGGCATCGTTTGATGCCTATGTCACGCCGCGCCATATCGGGCTCTATGCCGGCGCACCGACCGAGGCACCGGCCCATCTGGTGCAGCGCATTTGCGGCACCGGGCTTGAAGCCATCGCCCAGGCGGCCGATGCGGTCGCGTTGGGCCGCGTCAGTCTCGCGCTCGCGGCCGGTACGGAATCGATGAGTCGTAATCCCATCGCCGCCTATACGCATCGCAACGGCTTTGCCATGGGCAAGGTGGAGTTCAAGGACTTCCTCTGGGAAGCGCTCTATGATCCTGCCGGATGTGTCACCATGGGCGACACCGCCGAAAACCTTGCCAAACAGTACGGCATCGAGCGTGAACGGGTCGACCGCTTCGCTGTTCGCAGTTTCGAGCGGGCAATAGCGGCGCGCGATGGGGGATTGCTGGCCGAGGAAATTGTGCCCGTGGTCAGCGAGACATTCGAAATCGAGGGGATCGATAAGCGATCCATCCGGTTGCCGCGCGGCGTTGAACAGGTGGATACCGACAGCCATATCCGGCCCTCGCCCTACGAGATCCTTTCCAAACTGCGCCCGGCGTTCGGGGGTGTTCAGACAGGCGGCAATTCGTCCGCCATCGTCGATGGCGCCGGTGCGGTGCTTCTAGCGTCTTCGGACTATGCAAAATCCCATAGGCTCACGCCCAAGGCACGCATTCTCGCCTCTGCGGCGGTCGGTGTGCCGCCCCAGATCATGGGTATCGGTCCGGCGCCTGCCATTCGCGCCGTGCTCGAAGCGAGCGGGCTGACGCTGGATCAGATCGGTCGCGTCGAGATCAACGAAGCGTTCGGGGCGCAGATCCTGGCCTGTGTCGATGAGTTGGGCCTCGATGAGGACAAGCTCAACGTCAATGGTGGTGCAATCGCCATTGGCCACCCGCTGGGTGCTACGGGCATTCGGCTCGCGCTCACGCTGGCTCATGAACTGGAGCGTTCGGGCGAACGTTATGGCATCGCTTCGGCCTGCATTGGTGGCGGGCAGGGCATTGCGGTTCTCATCGAAAACCCGAAGGCTGGCTGATGGACATCGCGGGAAAAACAGCAATTGTCACCGGCGGCGCCTCGGGGCTCGGCGCGGCGACGGCCAAGGCTCTGGCTGCGGCGGGCGCGAAAGTCGCCATATTCGACCGCGATGCGGAGAAGGGTGCCATCATCGCCACCGAGATCGGCGGGCGGTTTTTCTCCTGCGACGTTGCGGATGCAGCAAGCGCTGGGGCCGCGATTGCCGACGCGATCGCCGCGCTCGGTACGCCGTCGGTTCTGGTCAATTGCGCGGGCATCGGCACGGCGTCCCGGATTGTCGGCCGCGACGGTCCGATGCCGCTCGATGCGTTCGAGCGGGTGATCCGGGTCAATCTTGTGGGCAGTTTCAACATGATGCGGCTGGCAGCCGATGCCATGCAGGAGCTAGAGCCCGATGCAAATGGCCAGCGCGGCGTCGTGATCTCCACGGCCTCGGTCGCTGCCTTTGAAGGGCAGATCGGGCAGGCGGCTTATGCGGCGTCGAAGGGTGGCATCGTTTCCTTGACGCTGCCGGCGGCGCGTGAGTTCGCCCGGTTCGGGGTGCGTGTTCTGGCTGTCGCGCCGGGGCTGTTCCTCACGCCTCTGCTGGAAGAATTGCCCGCCGAGGCGTTGGATGCGCTGGGGCAATCCATTCCCAATCCGGCTCGACTGGGCAAGCCTGAGGAATTCGCCGATCTGGTTCTGGCAATGGTAGGCAATGACTATTTGAACGGCGAAGTCGTGCGGCTGGACGGTGCGCTGCGCATGGCGCCGAAATAGGACAGGTCCATGTTTTCCAACATCACACGCATCGAAATCCAGTTCGGCGATTGCGACCCGGCAGGCATCGTCTACTACCCCAATTATTTCCGCTTCTTCGACAATGCGACGGCGGCCCTGCTGTCGGCCGCTTTCAAGATGCACAAGCGTCACTGGATCGCCAAGTACGGTATTGCGGGCATTCCGATGGTCGATACGGGCGCGAAATTTTCCAGGCCTTCCCGCTTCGGAGATGTAGTCGAGATTCGCTCGGAAATAACGGCGCTGGGGCGTTCGAGCTTCGGCGTGCGCCATCTCCTCTACAATGAAGGCGAGATCGCCATCGAAGCGCATGAAAAACGCGTCTGGGTCGGCCGCGACCCTGACGATAGCGAAAAGATCGTATCGCTGCCGATACCCGATGATGTACGCGCGGTGCTCGGCTAAGCCGGCACAAACAAACACCGATTTGAACACCAGGCCCGAAGGGAAAGATTATGGCTCAGGACACGGATGTGCTCTCGATTGACCGCAAGGGCACCATTGTCCACCTGACGCTCAATCGCCCCGAAAAGCGTAACGCGCTCAACGATGCGACGATCGCCGCGCTCGATGCGTTCTTTTCGAACGTTCCCGATGCGGCGCGCGCCATCGTTATCGGTGGGGCGGGGGGGCATTTCTCCTCGGGCCTCGATCTTTCCGAACAGGTGCGTCGTGAGCCGCTCGAGGTCATGGCCCATTCGCGCAACTGGCATCGGGTCATGGAGAGTATCCAATACGCTCGCGTGCCGGTGGTTGCCGCCCTGAATGGCGCGGTGATGGGCGGTGGTCTCGAACTGGCTGCGGCCTGTCATGTCCGGGTTGCCGAGGAAAACGTACAGTTCCGCATGCCCGAAGGTATGCGCGGAATTTTCGTTGGCGGCGGTGGCTCGGTGCGGATCGCAAAGCTCATCGGGGATGATCGTCTGATGGAAATGATGCTGACCGGACGCATCTATTCGAGCGCGGAGGGTGAGCGGATCGGTCTCGCCCATTACGCCCTTTCCGAGGGTAGTGCCATCGACAAAGCGTTCGAGTTGGCCGAGCGGATCGCCGAAAATTCTCCCACGATCAACCAATTCATCATCCACGCCATGTCCCGCATTTCCACCATGCCGCCCGAGGCAGGGCTTTATGCGGAGAGTCTTGCTGCGGCGCTGAGCCAGACGGGGCCGGACGCTGAAGAAGGCCTCAACGCGTTTCTTCAGAAGCGCAAGCCGGTGTTCCGATAGGGGAGCCGAGATGCTGGCCGGAATAAAATGACTGCTTTCCCTTGAATTTAAGATGCAGTCAAAATATATCTTACTCCTAACTGAACAGGAGTTTGAAAATGCGTGAGCATGATTTTGGCAGACGTGGTTCCTTTGGCCGTGGCGGGCCTTCCCCCGAGCGCCTGCGTGGGCGCCGTGGCCGGGTATTTGATTCCGCCGAACTGCAGTTGGTGGTGCTTGATCTCATCACGGACCAACCCCGGCACGGCTATGAGTTGATCCGTGAGATCGAGGCGCTGTCGGGCGGGCTCTATGCCCCCAGCCCCGGCATGATCTATCCAACGCTGTCTCTGCTGCTCGAAATGGGCCTCGTGGAGGAAGTCAGCACCGATGGAGCCCGCAAGAGCTTTGCGATCACCGAAGCGGGCAAGGCCCATCTGGCTGAAAACGAAAAGCCGCTTGCCGCCGCGCGTTCTCGGCTGGCGGCGTTGGCCGAAGCCAAGGATCGTGCCGATCCGGCGCCGCTGCGGCGCGCCATGGGCAATTTGCGCGAAGTGCTGATCATTGCATCGCGCAAGCCAGGGTTTGACGAGAAGAAGATTCTCGAGAGTGCCCGATTGATCGACGAGTTGGCAGGAACGATCGAGCGCCTGTAGGGGCTTGAGTTCGGGAGCACTGTGGGGCACACCCATTATGTCTGTGATCGATGGGTGCTCCAATGACAATTACCGATCCGCGCGGCTTTCTGAGCGAATTGTTCGATTGTGCGGTTCGGGCTGCCGATCCAGGCGATGCGATAGCGGCGCATTTGCCCGAACGGCCGCGCGGCCGCACCATCGTCATCGGGGCCGGCAAGGCCGCCAGTGCCATGGCTGCCGCTTTAGAGGCGCTATGGGACGGCCCGCTTGAGGGCATCGTCATTGACCGGCACGGAGAGATCACCCCCACCCGACAGATCAAGGTTTTGCAGGCCGCCCATCCCGTGCCCGACAGCGCCGGTCTCGCCGGGGCGAGAGCCCTGCTCGACAGAGTACAGGGATTGACGGCTGACGATCTTGTCATTGCGCTGATTTCGGGGGGGGGGTCGTCGCTGTTGCCGATGCCGGGTGGCGATCTGACGCTGGACGACGAAATTGCCGTCAACCGGGCCCTTCTCGAGTCCGGCGCGCCCGTCGGGGCGATGAATGTGGTGAGAAAGCACATCTCGGGGATCAAGGGCGGGCGGCTGGCCAGGGCCGCGGCGCCGGCCCGGGTCGTTTCGCTGATCATTTCGGATGTGGCCGGGGATGATCCCGCCGAAATCGCTTCCGGCCCAACCGTGCCGAGCAGATCCACTGCCGGCGATGCGCTTGATATTGTTACACAATATCGCCTGAAGGTGCCTGGTGCGGTTTTGGCGCATTTGCGCTCGTCTGCCGCCGTGGCGCCATCGCCCGACGATCCCGACTTTGCCCGCAATAGTGTTTCGGTGATCGCTTCGGCGCGTACCTCGCTTGAAGCGGCGGCGCGCCATGCGCGGGAAAGCGGTGTTCCGGCGGTGATTTTGTCCGACGCCATCGAGGGTGAAGCGCGCGATATCGGGGGAATGCACGGGCTGATGGCGCGGGAAATATCGGCGTTTGATCAACCGTTTACGCGGCCCGTGGTGATGCTTTCGGGAGGTGAGACAACGGTTACCCTGGCCGGCGGGGCTTTCGGAAGAGGCGGACGAAATACTGAATTTCTTCTTGCATTTGCCAAGGCAATTCAAGGGGTTGAAGGGATTGATGCGCTGGCTGCGGATACCGACGGCATCGACGGATCGGAAAACAACGCCGGGGCGTTCGCGGATGGGGGAACATTTGCGCGCATGCGGGCCGCGGGACTTGATCCCAACAGGGTGCTGGCGGGGCATGATGCCTGGAGCGGGTTTTCGGCTATCGGCGATTTGTTCGTGACCGGGCCGACCGGAACAAATGTCAATGATTTCAGGGCGATACTGGTTCGCTAGAGCCTGTTTGTCGTGCAGTCGAACCGGAAAAGTCTTCAACTTTTCCTGACTGCACTCCAGCGACGAACCAGCCAACGAGTTCGGCGGTATTCTTGAGACCCAGCTGGCGTGTCATGCGGTAGCGGTGGGTCTCGACGCTGCGCGGCGAAAGCCCCAGTTCCTGGGCGATTTCGGCATTTGTCTTGCCCTGCGCGACGAGGGTGAGGACCTGGTTCTGGCGTGGTGTGAGGGCTTGCCGGTGGACATCGACCGGGCGTGGAAGGGGATCGAAACAATAGACGGCGCGGGCGAAAGGATCGTTTAAAATCATGGACTTACCGCGTGCCCGGCACCAGAAGCGGGTGCCGTCGCGGTGGGCCATGATGCGCTCGTCGGTATAGGTGCGGCCGCCCGAAAAATTGGTGCGCCAGAGATCGCCCACCATCACGAAATCGGCGACGCCGGGATAGAGAACCTTGAAGCTCCGGTCGGCCAGTTCCTCGGGTAAATACCCGAAAAGACTGGCAAAAGCGGAATTGACCTGCCGGATGATCCGATGGGTCGCATAGACCATGGGAACGGGGAGGTCGTCGAGGGTGAAGTGCAGGCCGGTGTGATCCATGACGTATAAATACGTCTTTGGACGCCCAATGTACACCCGGTACACTGACCCCCTACGCCCAATGGAGGAGACCGTCATGGCGCCCCAAGTCCACATCACCGCCGCGCGGCGCACGCCCATCGGATCGCTCAATGGAAGCCTGTCGGCGCTTGCCGCCCACGAGTTGGGAGCGGCAGCGGCCAAGGCGGCAATCGCCGATGCCGGGATCGCGCCCGAGCACATCGAGGAGGCGATCATGGGGCAGGTGCTGACGGCAGCGGCGGGGATGAACCCGGCGCGCCAGATGGCACGGCTGGCCGGAATGGCTGATGCCACAACGGCGTTCGTTGTCAATCAGGTGTGCGGATCGGGCCTGCGTGCCGTGGCGCTGGGCGCCCAGCAGATCGGAATGGGCGATGCGAATGTGGTGCTGGCCGGCGGGCAGGAATCGATGAGCCGGGCCCCCCACGCCGCTTATCTGCGCTCGGGGACCAAGCTGGGCGATGTCAGTTTCATCGACACCGTGATGAGCGACGGGCTGACCGATGCTTTCGGGAAAATGGCCATGGGGGTGACGGCGGAAAATGTGGTGCGCCAATGCGGGCTGACCCGCGAGCAGCAGGACCAGTTTGCGCTGCGGTCGCAGCAACGCGCCTCGGCGGCGCAAAGGGACGGGAAATTTGCCGGTGAAATCGTGCCCGTCACCATAGCAGGGCGCAAGGGTGAGACGGTTGTCGATCAGGACGAGTTCATCCGGCACGATGCAAGTCTTGAAAGCATGGAAAAGCTGCGCCCGGCCTTTGAAAAGGACGGAACAGTAACGGCGGCAAATTCCTCGGGGATAAATGACGGCGCTGCAGCTCTTGTCCTGATGTCGGACGCGGCGCTCAGGGATCATGGTGCGACATCGCTGGCGCGGATCGTGAGCTGGGCGACGGCGGGTCTTGATCCCAATGTCATGGGCCTGGGGCCGATTCCCGCTTCGCGCAAGGCGCTGGAGAAGGCAGGATGGAGCGTTGGCGATGTCGATCTGTGGGAAGCCAATGAGGCGTTCGCCGCGCAGAGCCTTGCAGTGGTCGGCGAACTCGAGGTCGATCCCGAAAGGGTCAACGTCAATGGTGGCGCTATCGCGCTGGGTCATCCCATCGGCGCTTCGGGTGCGCGGGTTCTGGTGACGCTGGTCCATGAGATGGCGCGGCGGGACGTAAAGCGGGGCGTTGCAACGCTGTGCATCGGCGGTGGCATGGGTATTGCGATGTGCGTGGAGCGGTGAGGTGCCGTATGTCGGAGCGCCGCGGAAGGGATTTTCGGCGCTTCAGGTACTGGGGCCCGGGTCTTCGCCCGGGATGACAATAGAGGGTGGGCCGGCGTTTGGGGATCAGTTCGAGGGCAAGGGCATTTGTCTTGGCCCTGCCCATTAACCGTCGTCACCCCGGCCACCGAGCCGGGGTCCAGCACACCCGGTGCCTGAGGTGTCAGCACAGTTTTGGCTTTGGTTGCCGGAATGGCGTGAGGGAGGGAAACAATGTCTGGATCCAATGACGCAGGGATCGGCGATATCGTCTGGGAGGCCGATGCGGCCCGGAAAGAAGGCTCGGCCTTGTGGCGGTTTGCCGAGGCAACGCGCCATTGCCATGGGGCCGATCCGTCCGATTATGGGGCGCTGCTGGACTGGTCGATCCGCGAGCCGAACGCGTTTCATGATGCGTTGTGGGATTTTCTGGGCGTTGTGGGGAGCAAGGGTGAGACCGCATTTGTGGCGGGCGAAACCATAAGGGACGCGAAATTTTATCCCGGCGCGCGGCTCAACTATGCCGAGAACCTTCTGACCCGGCGCGACGATGGGGTGGCGATCATCGCCCATCGCGATGACGGCACGCGACGCGAGATGAGTTGGGGTGGGCTTTATGATCGGGTGTCGCAGGTCGAACAGGCGTTACGAGCCGAAGGCGTGGCCGAAGGCGACCGGGTGGGAGCGATCGTTACCCACGATATCGAGGCGATCGTCTTCTATCTGGCGACGTCCGCCATCGGAGCGATCTGGTCGTCGTGCTCGCCCGATTTCGGCCCTGCCGGGGCCAGCGACAGGCTGGGGCAGATCGACCCCAAGGTGCTGGTCGCGGTGCCCGGCTATGGATATGCAGGCAAGGCCATCGACGTTTCGGCCACGATCCGGACGGTTGCCGAGGCAACCAAGCTCAAAAAGATCGTGCTTTTAGGGGCGGTGCCGGAAAGCCTTGTTGATCTCGATTGCGTGGCGCTGGACGATTGGATCGAACCGTTTGTGCCGCAAGAGATCGCCTTCAACCGCATGGAGTTTTCCGCGCCGCTGGTCATTCTTTATTCCTCGGGCACGACGGGCAAACCCAAGTGCATCGTCCATTCGGGCGCCGGGCTTTTAATCCAGCACAAAAAAGAGCAGATGCTCCATTGCGACATCAGCGAAGGCGAGCGGTTCTTCTATTTCACCACCTGCGGATGGATGATGTGGAACTGGCAGGTGTCCGGGCTGGCGCTGGGGGCGACGCTTGTCACCTATGACGGCAACCCGTTCCATCCCGAGCCGGGACGGCTTATCGACCTGATCGACGAGGACGGGATCGCCATTTTCGGCACCAGCGCCAAATATATCGACGCCTGCGCCAAGGCAGGACTAAAACCGAAAGACACGCATCGGCTTTCGCAATTGCGGCTGATCCTTTCGACGGGATCGCCGCTGATCGCGCCGAGTTTCGATTACATTTATGCCGACTGGAAACCGGATTTGCATCTGGCTTCAATTTCGGGCGGGACCGACATCTGCGCGTGCTTTATCGGCAGCAACCCGCTGTTGCCGGTGCGGCGCGGCGAATTGCAGTGCGCGCTGTTGGGCATGGATCTCGATACGCTCGACGATGTGGGACGGCCGGTCTCAGGCGTGCCAGGGGAATTTGTGTGCCGCAACGCGCATGTTTCGATGCCCGTCTCGTTCTGGGGCGACGCTGACGGATCGCGCTACACCGAAGCTTATTTCGCGCGCTTTCCCGGCATCTGGGCGCATGGAGATTTCGTGGAGAAGCGGCCTTCTGGCGGGTTCATCATTCACGGACGATCCGACACCACGCTCAATCCGGGCGGCGTGCGGATCGGCACGGCGGAGATTTACCGGCAGGTGGAAACCATTGCCGCGATCGAGGAAGCGATTGCCGTGGGCCAGGATTTCGACGGGGATCAGCGGGTGATCCTGTTCGTCAAATTGCGGGAGGGGCAGGTGCTCGATGCGGCACTGGAAAAGGAGATCCGGACGCGCATCCGGTCAGGCGCCAGCCCGCGGCACGTGCCGGCAAAGATTATTGCCGTCACCGCGATCCCCCGGACACGCTCGGGCAAGATTTCCGAGACCGCCGTACGCGACGTGATCCATGGGCGGGTGGTCAAGAACACCACGGCGCTGGCCAACCCCGAGGCGCTGGAGCAGTACAGGGACATCGCGGCGCTGCGCGAGTAGCTGCCGGTTTTTGGCGACGAGAGGCCTTTAGATGGACCCCGGGAATAAATCCCGGGGTGACAGGGGGAGGGGTGGCATGGGCGTTCTTGCATCCGCCGCCTTGTCATTCCGGAAGTTAGTGGCGGTAGGAGCGACTTCTGCGGCTGTGCGCTGATAAAACGGTTCAAACCTGTGGGAGTAGCTGCCGGTTTTTGAGGCGGACAGGCCTTTAGATGGACCCCGGGAACAAGTCCCGGGGTGACAGGGGGAGGGGAGGGAGGTGCGTGTCAAAACCAATATTGTCATTCCGGGAACAGTTCCGGGAATCCAGCTAGCGGCGGCGCCGTGAAATCGGGCAGTTGTGGATCAGATCAGCCGTTCGTAGAGATCGTCCCAATCGGGATTGTCCTTTTCGATCTGTTTGATCTTCCAGGTGCGCGGCCATTCCTTGAGCGTTTTTTCCCGCTGGATGGCGATTGTCACATCCTCGTGGATCTCGGCATAGACCAGGCGGTGAACCTTGTAGAGACGGGTAAACTTTCCGCCTTTTCCCTGCCGATGTTCCCATACCCGACGCGCGATGTCGTTGGTGACCCCGATATAGAGGGTGCCGTTGCGCCGATTGCACAGGATGTAGGTGTAATAGGGCATTGGAGGAAATTGTCCACGCAGGGCGGGCTTGGCAAGTGTTTTGACTCCCCAGCGATCAACTGCCGGTTTTTGGCGACGAGAGGCCTTTAGATGGACCCCGGGAATAAATCCCGGGGTGACAGGGGGAGGGGGTAAGGCATTAATAAAAAACGCTCTGTCATCCGGCCCTGAGCCGGGATCCAGTACACTCAGCGCTCGCGACAGAACCGCCGCCTCTGCCGCTTACTGGTTCCCGGGTCTTCGCCCGGGATGACAGGGGGTGGAGGCGGCACCGCTACAACAACCACCGTCATTCCGGTATGTTCCGCAGGGCAATCGGTTCCCGGATCGATTGCTGATCCTGCTCCAATCCCGGAATCCATCTAAAGGCGGGAGCGGCGGGCGGGCGGAGACGATTTCGCCTCAGCCCGCACGTGCCCATGGCTCCAGCACCTCGCGGGCGGCGGTGCGGCCCTTGTCGGTGAGGAGGAGGCTTTCGCCTGAGCGGGTGACAAGGCCGTCGGCGAGGGATTTGGCGAGGATGGCGTCGGATTTGGCCTGGCTCCAGTGCAGGTGCTCGCGCAGGGCGGCGGTGACGTTCTCTTCCTTGGCCGTGGGGTCGTCTTCGTGGTTGAACAGATGGACGGCCAGGGTGCGCGCCGCGTTTTCAGCGACACGGGCGCGGCGGCGTGCGTTCTGGGCAACCAAGCCATAGCGAGGGCCGAAGGCGAGGGCGGCAACAAAGCACGCGCCGGTCATCATGGCCATCATGCCGCCGATGGACACGTTGAACCATACGGCCAGCCAGTACCCGGCAATCGAGGAAATGATGGCGATGGCTGCGCCGAAGGCCAGCATGAGCGAAAGACGATCGGTCATGAGGTAGGCCGCCGAAGGCGGCACGATGACGAAGGCGATGAACAAGATTGCGCCCACGGAATCGAACGCGGCGACCGCGGTTCCCGAGAGCAGCGCCAGAAGCGCGTAGGACAGCAGGACGGGGGCAAAGCCCAGCGCCTTGGCCAGCGCCGCATCGAAGGTTGCGAGCTTGAGTTCCTTGTAGAGCATGGTGACGAAGGCGAGGTTGAGAAGCGCCATCACGCCCATCCAGACGACCGCCTGGGGCACAAGATAGCCGCCGATGTCGTAGGTGTTGAGCCAGACGAAGCCGATCTCGCCCAACAGGACGGTGTGCTGGTCGATATGGACGTCGCGGGCGTAGATGTTAATGAGCAGCACGCCGATGGAAAACAGGGCGGGAAAGACCAGCCCGATGGCGGCGTCGGCCTTGACGCGACGGGTGGCGGTCAAAAGCTCGGTCAGCGCCACGGTCAGAAGCCCGGTCAACGCCGCACCGATGATCTGGACGGGGCCGCTGGCCTGTCCGGTCAGCATCCAGACGACGATGATGCCGAAGACGATGGAATGGGAAATGGCGTCCGACAGCATCGAGGCGCCGCGCAGGATGAGGAAGGTGCCCAGCAGCGATGCGGCGATGCCGACCAGCGCTCCGGTGAGCATGATCATGGCGTCGGGGGAGTTGAAAAAGGCGGACAGCATGGCACTCATTGCGGTCCACCTCCCAGATCCGCGCGGGCCTCGGCGAGACCGGCTTGCGTCAATGTCCAATGGGGCGTCGGCTCGGGGTGGTGGCGGGTGGCGGTGACCAGCCCGCGTGATTGCAGGCGCTTGAGCGCGGAGGCCGTGCCGGTGCCGTGATAGGCATCGAGCATGGCCTGTTCTGCGGGATAGGCGGGGTCGTTGTGTTCAGCGGCGAGGCGATAAAGCGTTGCCAGAACGCGGCGGCCGCGCAGGCTCTTGCTGTTTTCGCGCTGGCGCAGCAGGGCGGGAAGCAGCCCGCGTTCGGGGGAAAAAAGCAGCGAGATGACAACGATGGCCGATACGGCGAGGACGATCAGCGGGCCGGTGGCCAGGCCCCTGCCTGTGGCGCTGACCAGGGCGCCGAAGACGCCCGAGATCATGCCGAACAGGGCGGCGAGGCTGACCATGGTGCCCAGCCGGTTGGTCCATTGGCGCGCCGCGACGGCGGGGGCGATGATCATGGCCGCCATGAGCACGACGCCGACCATCTGCAGGCCGATGACCACGGCCAGCGCGATCATCGTGGTCAGGCCCGCTTCGAGCGCGAGGACCGGCAGGCCCAGCGTTCTGCCATAGCTCGGATCGAAGGTTATGAGCTTGAATTCCTTCCAGAACAGGGCGACCAGACCAAGCGCAAAAAGGGCGATGGCGCCCATGACGAAAAGATCGGAGCGCAGGATGGCGGCGGCCTGACCAAAAAGGAAGGATTCAAGCCCGCCCTGGGCGGCGTTGCCGGCGTTCTGGATAAAGGTCAAAAGCGCGATGCCGAGGGCAAAAAAGATCGAGAGCACGATGCCGAGACTCGCGTCGGTCTTGAGCCTTGTGGTGCGGCTGAGCGCCAGGACGATCAGCGCGGCGAGGGCGCCGGTGACCAGCGCACCAACCAGAATGGCGGGCAGGCTGCGCGTGCCGGCGATGAGGAACCCCAGGCAGATGCCGGGCAGGGCGGCGTGCGAGAGCGTGTCGCCAAGCAGCGACTGTTTGCGCAGCACCGCGAAACTGCCCAATACGCCCGAAACGATGCCGAGCAGGGCGGCGCCGATCAGGACGTTCTGGATGGTGTAATCGGAGAGCAGGGCGAACATTTCAGGCGGTGGCCTCGAGCGTGGCGTCGCGGTCGATCAGCGCGATCTGGCCGCCATAGGCCTTGCGCAGGTTTTCCGGGGTATAGACCTCGGACACCGGGCCCTGGGCGATAACGCGGACGTTCAAAATGACCATCCAGTCGAAATAGTCGCGCACGGTCTGGAGATCGTGGTGGACGACGATCACGGTCTTGCCGGCATCGCGCAGGGCGTGGAGGATTTTGACGATGGCCCGTTCGGTGGTGGCGTCCACCCCGGCCATGGGCTCGTCGAGGAAATAGACGTCGGCATCCTGAACCAGCGCGCGGGCGATGAACACACGCTGCTGCTGGCCGCCCGAAAGCTGGCTGATCTGGCGGTCGGCGAAATCTTCCATGCCGACGCGGGTGAGCGCTTCGAGGGCGCGCTGGTGTTCGGCGCGTCCGGGACGGCGCAGCCAGCCGAGCTGGCCGTAGAGCCCCATGGTCACCACATCGAGCGCGGTCGTGGGGAAGTCCCAATCCACACTGGAGCGCTGGGGGACATAGCCGACCTTGCGGCGCTGGTCGGAATAGGGGCGGCCGTGAATGGTGACGTGGCCGGCGGTGGGTTTTATCAGATCGAGGATCGATTTGATCAGCGTTGATTTGCCGGCCCCGTTGGGGCCGACGATTGCCGCCATGACGCCGGGCGGGATATCGAAATCGATATCCCAAAGCACCGGCTTTGACTGGTAGGAGACGGTAAGATCCTCCACATGCACGGCGAGGCCGGGTTCGTGGAGGTCGGCGGTCAGTCGATCGACCATTGATGTGCCCAATCTGCAAGTGCATCGGGGAGTGGTGCGGGAGTGCCGCCAAGCGCTTCGGCGATGGCGACGGTATTGGAATGGATCATGCCGATATAGGTTCCGCCGGCGGTTTCGGGGGCGCCCATGGCGTCAGAGAACAATTCGCCGCCGATCTCGACCGGCTGGCCGGCCTCGTTGGCGGCTTCGACGACGGCCTGGATGGTGCGCGGGTTGATCGTCGATTCAACGAAGATGGCGGGCACCTGGCGCTCGACGATCAGGTCGGCGGTTTGCCGTATATCGGCGATGGCCGCTTCGGACTGGGTGGAAATCCCCTGAATACCCGCCACCTCAATGCCATAGGCGCGGCCATAATAGGCGAAGGCATCGTGGGCGGTGACGAGGATGCGCTGGGTTTGGGGGATCGAGGCGATCGTCTGGGCCGTCCATTCATCGAGCGCTGCGAGTTCGGCCCCGTAAGTCTGGGCATTGGCGTTTATCGTGGCAGCGCAATCGGGCGCGCTTTCGGACAATTGGTCGGCGATGACGGGGACAATTTTGGCCCAGAGCGAGACATCCATCCACAGGTGCGGATCGACGCCATAGGCGTCGTCGGTGGTGATCAGGTCTTCGCGCGCGACGCCCGCTTCGGAGACGGCGAGCGTGGGCACGCGCTCGGCATAGCGGGCAAAGACATCGCCGAGCTGACCTTCGAGGCTGTAGCCGGAATAGAGGATCAGATCGGCGCGGTTAAGGGTCTGCACGTCCTGGGCGGTGGCCTGATAAAGGTGCGGATCGATGCCCGGCCCCATCATGGTTTGAACGGCGACGCAATCGCCGCCCAGGGTTTCGGCGATATCACCGATCATGCCCACTGTGGCGACGACGGAAACCGGCTCCTGCGCTGAGGCGCTGAGCGGGGCGAACGAGAAGAGGGCGACGGTGGCGAGGAGGAAGGATCGGGAAAGCATGAGAACCATTATTGCACGTTGGTGGGAATATGCAATTGAATATGACAATCATTCGCATGAAGTCAATTGCAAATGCGAATGATTTGCAAAGTAGGGTCGGTGGAGGTGCTTTGGGATAAGTGGGTGGTGTTGGGGGGCGCTGCTTGGGGGTGCGGTAGGGATTGGGGGCAAGAGTGGTGCTTGGAGCAGGGTGGCGCTTGGAGCGGGATGGCACGTACGGGCAGGCGGCGCCTGCGGGCAGGGTGGCGCTTGGGGGCGGCGGTGATTGGGGGGCGGTGGTGATTGGGGCGCAAGAGTGGTGCGCGACCGGTACGGGCGTTGAGATCGGCAAGATAGTCGTTGAGATTGGTGCGTCACATCGATTGCGATGAGCGGTGTTCCAGCCATTGGAGTTGACTGTGAGATCGCCCAAGTTGCGTGGCGTATGGGCAGGACCAGCATTGTGCCGGCCTTTGGCTTGACCGGTGGGAATTCCTCAACCGCGATGCATGTTCAAGTTTGGGGGGATTACATGAGTATCGAGCAGACACTCGCGCGGCTTTCCGATCGCGTGAAATCTCATTCGAGTACAATGCTGACCGAGGAGGCCGTGAAGACGACCGTGGTCCCGTTCTTTCAAGCACTTGGCTAAGACGTGTTCAACCCGGAGGAGGTTGTTCCCGAGTTCACCGCGGACGCCGTAGGAAAGAAAGGGGAGAAGGTCGATTACGCCATCAAGATCGACGACCAGATCCGAATACTTGTCGAGTGCAAACCGATAACAACTCAACTGGACAAGGTCCACTTGGCGCAACTCTTCCGCTATTTCACTGTCACCAGTGCCAAGTTCGCCGTCCTGACCAATGGCAGAACATTCCATTTTCATAGCGACCTAGAAGAGCCCAACAAGCTCGATACGCGGCCATTCTTGAACTTCGATTTGTCGGACGTCCAACCGCATCCCTTGTCGGAGCTCAAGAAGTTTGAGCGGGCCGGATTTGACGTCGAGAGGATTCTGGCAACAGCCGAACGTCTGAAATACACTTCGCTGTTGAAGGCCGAAATTGCAAAGATGATCGAGAATCCTTCCGACGATTTGGTGAAGCTGGTCGCTGGGAAAGTGCACGAAGAGCGTGTTACCGCAGCGGTAATGGAGCAGTTCACCGGATTGGTCCGGAGTGCCTTGAGAGCTTATCAAGCCCCTCAAGAGTGGTCATGCGCGATCAGAAGCCCTATTGCGTCATCCCTGACGAAAGTCCGGCCAGATATGCCCGCACCTTCGCTGAGCTCAGACGCAGGCAGGCGCACGCAATTGGGGTAATTGCCAAATGGCAATGATCTAGGACGTCATCCGCTCCTCACGAGCAAACGGGCTGAGGCCAAGCCACTCCTGCATTCGGGCGGCGATCTCAGGTGGGCCGGTCAACTCGAGCCTTCCATCATTTACCGCTTTTTCGACCGAGTCCAAACCCATCCAGATCGCGGTCATGGTGCGCAAGCTGCATTCAGAGTAGAGATCAACCGCGTAGCCTGGATCAGCATAACAGGCCTCGATGCCGGACTGCGGATCGGCCAGCAACCAATAGTTCTGCCGCGCGGTCGGGAGATTGTTGAACACGAACTGGAGGCAAACCCGACGCTCCGGCAGCGGGTCGACGTTCAGGAAGCGATGCATGTCCCATATCAGCAATTCAGGATCGAGATTGTTGAGGGAAATTTCGCTTTCCACCCATCTTTGTCCCCATGCGCCGATCCCCATGACAAGCGGGCGAAGCTCTTTTCCGGCCTTTGTCAGGCGGTACTCCCTTGCACCCGAGTTGCCGCTGAAACATTGAACAACTCCTACCGCCTCCAATTCTCCCAGCCGTTTTGACAACAGCGTTGGCGACATTCGCGGCAGGCCACGCCGGAGATCGTTAAACCGCGTGCTGCCGCACAGAAGCTCGCGGATCAAAAGCGGCGTCCAGCGTGCACATAAGATCTCCGAAGCCATCGAAATCGGACAGAACTGACCGTAGCTGCCACGCATGGAATGCCTTCCTTTCCCCGGAAGCACTGATCCGTCGAGCCTAAGGGGCGCGTCCGACCCGGTCCAGTACAGTTTCAGGACTATCGCAACTCCAGTATTGCGCCGACCCTGGTGGTGCGCATGGAACCAGGGGAGAGAGTTTATGGTCACGGCACACAAAGGCACCTGCTTCTGTGGCAGCGTTGAAATCGAGGTTTCCGGCGCTCCGGAAGGGATGGGCTATTGCCACTGCACCTCCTGCCGGGCCTGGTCGGGCGGGCCGGTGAACGCGTTCAGCCTGTGGAAGCCCGAAAATGTGCGAGTCACCAAGGGGCAGGACCTCGTTGGCGAATATGCCGGCGTGCCAAACTCGAAGCGCCGTTTCTGCAAGCAATGCGGCGGGCACATCATGACGGATCACCCCGAATGGGGCGTCACCGATGTCTTCGCAGCCGCGATCCCCAGCTTGATCTTCGAACCGGGCGTACATGTGAACTACGCAGAGACCGTGCTGCCGATGCGGGACGGCCTGCCCAAGTACAGGGACTTTCCGGCCGAAATTGGCGGGTCCGGGAAGAAAGTGGCGGAATAGTGCCTATTCATGGGCCCAGCACGAGGAGAATCCGATGACTAAAATCGCAATTGTTCAGGAGCCGCCAGTCTATCTAGACCTTGCCGCCAGCATGGAGCGTGCCGTCGGACTGGTCGCACAAGCCGCCAGCAAGGGCGCCCGGCTGTTGGTCTTTCCCGAGGCCTGGTTTCCCGGTTATCCGACCTTCGCCTGGCGCCTCTCACCCGGTGCCGACATGGGAAAAACAGACGAATTGTTCGCCTTGCTGCAAGCCAACTCCATCGACTTGAGCCGCAATGGCATGGCTCCGTTGCAGGAAGCCGCCGCCGAGCATGAGATGGTGATCGTGGCCGGTTATCAGGAAGTTGATGGCGAGGTGTCGGGTTCGACCCTGTTCAATTCCTGCATCACCATCGATGCCGACGGCACCATCGCGAACAATCACCGCAAACTGATGCCAACAAACCCGGAGCGCATGATCTGGGGTTTTGGTGACGGGGCGGGCCTCAATGTCGTCGAAACAGCGGTGGGACGGATCGGTGCGCTCATCTGCTGGGAGAGCTACATGCCACTGGCGCGTTTTGCCCTGTATGCCCAGAGCATCGACATCTATGTCGCGCCGACATGGGACAGCGGCGCCACGTGGATGGCCACGATGCAGCATATCGCCCGCGAAGGCGGCTGTTGGGTGATCGGATGCGCGACGGCGCTCGAGGCTTCTGACATTCCCACTGACATCCCGCATCACGACACTTTATTTCCAAACAAGGATGAATGGGTGAACTCCGGCGATGCCGTGGTCTACAAGCCCTTCGGCGGGATCGTCGCCGGGCCCATGCACCGCGAGAAAGGGCTGCTTTCGGTCGAGATCGACGTCTCGGAAGCTCGAGCCTCCCGCCGGAAGTTCGACGTCAGCGGCCACTATTCCCGCCCTGACGTGTTTTCGCTCTCGGTCGACAGAAGGCACAAGCGGCCGATATCGTTCAGTTGACTGGAGGCCAGCGACTGGTGCCCGGCTTCGATCAAGGAGCCGGGCGAGAACCAGTATCGGGGTGGTCAGAGAGTCCGTCAGGTGTCAGTACCGCCGGAATCGGTCCGGTTGTCCGGCAGGCTTTGCGGATCTGGACCTCACCGCAGAGCGGTGACTTCACGGCGCAAAGCGCATGGGCCGGAACCGCACGGAGTTCTCGAACCTTTGTCATTCTACACAGCCATTCTGGCCCGTTTGGAAAAAGGCCGTCCTTGGGCCTAAGTTCCTGTTCACCTTGTGGCGGGCCGGCTTTGTGCAATCGGGGAGGTGCCGGGCTAGTGTGAAAAGGACCTGACGCGAACTCTTTGAGCATAAGGGGACAGAGCATGAAATATCTCCTGCGGGCCCTCGGCGTTCTCGCCATAGTCGTTGCCCTTTACATCATGGTCGGCGAACAGCTCGTCGGGTCGAGCGGCAGCGCCTTTGTCAACGCCCGTCTGGCCACCATTCGCACCCCGATCGAGGGGCGAGTCGAGATGGCGCCACTTGCCATCGGTGCCCGCGTTGCCGCCAATCAGTCGATTGCCGCCGTCAACGCGCGCCACAGCCAAACCGACCGCACGCTCGACTATGCCCGTGACCTTGCAATCGCCCGAGCAGAACGCGATGCGCTCGCCGGTGAGGATGGGGATGCCGCGGGGGCGGACGGTGATGACGAGAGCCTTCGTCTCAGCGCCCGCGTCCAGGCGATGCAATCGCTTCTGGAAGAACAGCAGACGGCCCAATCGCGTGATGTCTCGGCCAGTATCACATCGCCCGTCCCCGGCCTTGTCTGGTCGATCGCCGAGGGCAATGCCAGCCAGGTCGCCGCCGGCGCCACCATCGCATCGGTCGCCCGCTGCGACAGCGCCTTTATCCACGCCAGTGTCGATGAAAATCTCTACAACCGCCTCGCCATCGGCGACGCCGCCCAGTTCCGCACCGCGAACGGGCAAACCATCGACGCTACAATCAGCCTTCTCGCAGGCACCGGGCCACGCACGCTGATCGAAACCCTTGCCATCGCGCCTCGCGCCCGCCAGACCGACGGCTTCACCGTCCTGCTCAATGCTCCGGCGCTGACGGAGGACACCGCTTGCCCCCTCGGCCAGACCGGACGCGTGATCTTCAGCCGTGGCCCCCTCGCCGTGGTCGGCGACTGGCTCGACACCGTCGGGCTCTGATCTGATGCTTGCGGTGTCCGAAACCGTTTCGGCCTGGGCCCCAACCCTTTTGATGCTCGGGCTCGCGCTTGCGGTCATTCCGCTGCTCGACCGGTTCAATGGCTGGCATCGGGCCGTTCTTGCCGCCGTCGCGGTCTTTCTGTCCCTGCGCTATATCCACTGGCGCGCCACCGATACGCTTGCGCCTGCCGGCTTCACGTTCGACGCTCTTGCCAGCTGGAGCTTTTTCCTGGTCGAGGCCGTAGCGATGGTTTCCAGCATCTCGGCCTTCGTGCTTCTCTCCCGCCACCGCAACCGCTCCCCTGACGCGGATGCCAATGCCGGCTGGTGGGGCGAAAATCGTCCCACAGTCGCGGTGCTGATTGCCACATATAACGAGGAGTGGCCGATCCTCGAGCGCACCATCGCCGGTGCCAAAGCCCTGCGCTGGCAAGAAAAGACGATCTACGTTCTCGATGATGGCCGCCGGGAGTGGCTGGGCGAGCGGTGCGCCGAACTCGGGGTCGTCCATGTCACCCGCGACAGCAACGCCCACGGCAAGGCCGGCAACATCAACAATGCGCTCGACAGGCTTCGCGCATCAGGTCAGCCGCCCGATTTCGTGGCGGTGCTCGACGCCGATTTCGTGCCGCATCTGGGCTTCATCTCGAGGTCCTTGTCGTTGTTCAAGGACGAAACGATCGGTCTGGTCCAGACCCCGCAGCACTTCTTCAACGCCGACCCCATCCAGCACAATCTGGGCATAAGCCGCGCGTATCCCGATGAACAGCGCTTCTTTTTCGATCATCTGCAGCCGGCCCGCGATGCCTGGGGGATACCGGTGTGTTGCGGCACGTCCTCGATCGTGCGCTGGACGGCGCTCGATGCCATCGGCGGTTTTCCCACCGACAGCGTGACCGAGGACTACCTTCTCACGGTCCGCCTGCAGGACAATGGATATAGCACGGCATATCTCAACGAACCGCTGAGCGAGGGCCTCGCCCCCGAAGGGCTCAAGGAATACATCACGCAGCGCGCCCGCTGGGGCATGGGATTCATGCAGATCGTGCGTGGCCCGTACGGCCCATTCAAAGCCAATCGCCTGCGCCTGCGCGACCGCTGGGGGCTGATCGATTCCTTTCTGTACTGGGCCTCGATCTTCCCGTTCAAGATCGCCTGCATCATCTATCCGCTGTTCTACTGGTATTTCGGGATCATCGTCGTCGACACCGATTTCGACGCAATCGTTGCCAATTTCGGCCCCTATTACATCATGACAATGGCGTTCATGAACTTCGCCTCCAAGGGCCTGTTCGTGCCTCTCGTCCACGACGTCAGCCAACTCGTCGGCGCCCGCGACATTACCCGTGGGGTCTTTACCGGACTGTTCCGCCCGCACGGCCAGAAATTCAAGGTCACAATGAAAGGTGGCGATCGCACCAAGGCCACTGTCCAGTGGCCCATTCTGCGCGGCTTTCTCATCCTGTTCGGCCTCACCATCGGCGGCTTGCTGATCGGTCTGGTTTACGAGCCGGCCTTTGACGGACTGGCCGGCGACGGCAAGTTGGTCATCCTGTTCTGGACGCTCTACAATCTGGTCAGCCTCGCCCTGACCATTCTCGTGTGTGTCGAGCTGCCGCGCACCGCTTCGCTTCTCCGCCGCGACCCCGAGCGCGTCTTTGTCGCCTCTTCAGGCCGGCGGCTGGAGGTCTGGCTGGCCGATATCAATCAGGATGCCGCACGCCTTCGCGGCGTCACCTTGCCCGTCAACGCTCCCGCATCCGTGGAGATGGCCGGCATCGGCCTGATGCGCGGCACCGTGGCCCAATCGATCGGCGGTACTGTCGATATCGCGCTCGAGTTGACCGAGGAGCAGCGTCAGGATCTCTATGAAAAGCTCCATACACGCGAGGGCGAGCCGGGCACCGGATTTGTGGCAACCGCCGATCTTCTGTCAGGCGTCGCCCGTCGCATCTTCAGCACTGCAAGGCCGGGATGAATCATTCCGGCGGCGTGTCCGGCCGGCGGTTCTTGCGCCTGTCTGCATCCCTGGTCTGGAACCGCGCCAGCGCGTTGCTCAGGCGCGTCACTTCCCGATAGCTCATCAGTCCGGGCACAAATCCGATGTCCTCGCCCTTCGAGAGCCGGCTCGTTGCATCGATCAGCCCGCTCAGCGGACGCAGAAGCAGCGTCAGCACCAGTATTATCGCGAGAATACCCGCCAGTCCGATGAGCCCGCCCCCCATCAGCATGAACCGGGCAAACCGCGATTGCGCCTCCGCAAACGGCGCAGGGTCAAGCCGCAACACCAGGGACCAGCCAAAGCTGGGCACGTCGGCAAACCCGACCTCAGGCATGATGAAGCTGTAATAATCCGCACCGTCGGGCCATTGTTCGATGTAGGCGCCCGAGTTGACAAGATTGGCGGCCCGAAAGCTCGCCAGCGTCTGCACGCTCTGTGCGTCGACCGCCGGATCGGTCGACATCACAATATCGCCCGAACGATCGACGACAAACGCGTCGAGATCGAGTGAGCCAGCCATTTCGGCCAGCAGATTGCGCACCCATTCCAAATCGATGTGAATGCCGAAGACGCCGCGCACCTGGCCCTGCATATTGGTCACCGGCAGCGAAAAATCCACGAACCTTGGGGGAATCTCAGCTTCGGGCGCAATCAGGTCGGCCAGCAGCACCGCTTCATGCGCGTCCCCGGCGAACGGCCCTTCCAAACCCCGCTGGAACCAGGGCCGCTGGCCGACGCTCTCGCCCACCAGCATGCCATCACTCGCGGCCACCACGGTGCCATCGGTCCGCGCCAGCCCTGCCCAGGAAATCTTGTTTTCGGGGTCCCGATAGCCATCGATGGCAGCCTGGAGGTCCTCTGCACTCTGACCCGGATCGACCCTGTCGGCAAACCCGGCGACATAGGTCCATTCCTCGGCCAATGCACGCCCGAGCGAGTCGGCGAGTGCCGCGCCGCGCACCTTTACCGCCATGGCCGACATTGTCTGCGAATATTGGGAGAGGCCGCGGTTGAACTGAATGGCTCCAACGCCAAGGGCGAGGAGCAGGATCGCGACGATGCAGCCGGTCAGAAGGGTGCGCAGGGACATGGCCGTACTCCAAATTCTCCCAGCGACAAATACTAGCCAATATCACCATTCGGGCCAACCGCTGCCCCGGCGCGGCAGTCGGGGCAGTTCAAAGGCGTGGCGAGGCGGGAGTGCCCGCATGGCCGGCGGGACGTGCTGGCGTTAGATCCCGAGGCGGTTTGGCTCACCCGTGTAAACGAACCCTGGCGTCGTTGTGTCTAGTTTCCCCGCTTGTCGTAGATCGAACGCCAAGGCTGATGTCCGTGCCAGCCACAGCGCTTCAACGGCAGATTTTGACATTTAGTCGGTCAAGAGGGGCGTCGGATACGGGAGAAGGGCCAAGGATTGAAGCAGGGCCTATCGGTGTTCGACAGGCCCAAACTCACTGCTTTGGAGCCGGAACCGCCGGCCTCCGATGGAGCATCAGGATGGGTTTTCTTCGGTATCGGGCATCTCTGATTGCATGCTCGCATCGGCCTCGACGGCCACCGGTTCAACCGGTTCGGGCAGCTCGACCTCGATGAGCCGCTCTGCACACAGTTCCGCAGCGCCATCGACCGGATCTTCAGCGTTAGCAAATGTAGTCCAGCCGGCATCGGAAATGAAATTGTCCTGCGAGAAGCTGCTCTCCTCTGCAAGGGCGGCGAGATTGGTGCGGACATCAGGGGCTGCGAGGAACCGCTCTACACAGAGGTCAGCTGCAAGCGATGCACGCGCCTCTTGCGCGCTTGTCTCGGCCATTTCCGCAGCTGAACCACCTGTAACCCAGCCACCCCAGGCAAAGCCTACAACCATGGTCAACACAGCTGTTCCTGCGCAGGACCAGAAGAGTGCCACTTTTGAGGGACGATAGTTCGCCACTTTCTCTCGAATGTCTGCCAATTATAATTCCTCCGATTAACATGATTGCGCAGCGTAGGTGGCGGTGCCCCCGATGTCGAGCGCCGTGGCAACGAATCTCTGAATAGAAATACAATAACAACGAGTAACAATACTATATTGAGCTCAATATTAAGCGTAATTCTTCGCTATTATATTTATAGATCTTCGAAACACAATTAGGTGATTTGGAGGATTAATTGGATTTGGCGTTGATGTCGGTTCGTTTTTCAAAAGATTTTTTAATCTTTTCGATTGTTCAAGAGCCTGTTTCTCCTGGAAATTGCGCCTTCAATTTGGGTTTTGGGACGATTTCCAGAACACGCTATCTAAGCCCGGTTGGGAAACTAAGGCCGGTGAAGTAATGTAAATTGAACCGCGATCACTCTGTGAACAACCTTCTGTTCGGAAAGCGAAGCGTAGGTGCCACCTGCGGGCTGTTGTTTGAGACAAGCCCTCTATGCGGTTTGGAAGGCAAAACAGTTCAAGGGGATGGAGCGCATGGGCCGAGGGGGCCGTCCGCTTGCCGTCCAAGGATGTGATGCCTTGTGCTGCCCAAGCCAGCCGCTTCAAGGCATCGAGAGGAATTTGCTCGTCGCTGAAGTCCCGAACGGTGCGGCGGCGGGCGAGGGCATCATTGATGGTAAGGTCGGTCATCGATCCGCATAATGACCATCGCGCTGCCCGATACAACCTCTGCCTCGAACATCGGCGCGAACGGTTCAAATCGACAACGTTGATGCCGTCGAACGTAACCTGCACGTGGGCAAAGTCGTCGTGACCCTCGGCGCGAGGAGCCGCCTCGGCGTCAGAATTCTTCGAAACAATCGTAGTTGCGCTGTCTCACGATCTTTCCGTCCTCGAAGGAAAAGGCGATCGCGCTGTGGGCGACCATCTCATTGCCTGCTGCAAGCGTCCCGACCGGGACGGCCAGCGTGCCGCGCCAGTTCACTTCGACGATGAGATAACTCCCGCGCTCTGCATATTCGAGCACTTCGTAGGACTGATTTGAAAGGAGCGTCCTGCTCTTTTCCAGATCGGCCGCCATTTGTGCGACCCCGCGCCGATCACCTTTCGCCTTGAGACGATTGGGCAGTTCGATCTGGACCGCATGGGGCGCATAGCACCCGATAACCGCATCCGTGTTTCCCTGCTCGATGTGTTCCAGATAAGCTTTGGCTAGCGTGATGAGCGACTCGGCCATTGTTCCCTCCTGCTTGCTCCTTGACGACTGGAATTGTATTCTAGTTCTAAGTAGAACGTTGTTCTAGTGAGGTCAAATGAAAAACCGGCGAGAGCAGATCCTGGATGCGGCGCTGGAGGTTTTTCTCGAAAAGGGGTTTGACGGCGCCACCCTTGCGGCCATCCGGCAAAGGAGCGGCGCATCGACAGGCAGCATCTACCATTTCTTTTCAGGCAAGGCCGATATTGCCGCGGCCCTGCTCAGTCACGCCACAACCGGCTGGGCCGCACAATCGGGGTCCCAGGCCGATCCATCGGATGCGGAGGGTTCGATCACATCCTCCGTGCACGGCTTTCTGCATTGGGGCGCCGCCAACCCAAAACAATTTGCCTTTATGGACGAGTTGCTGACGCGCTCGGGCACCTCTCCCGATTTCGAAGCTGTGGGTGAAATGCTTGCCGCGGGCCGGGCACGCGCCGGCGAGCTTTATCAATCGTGGGTTCAGATGGGGTCGGTTCGTGATCTGAACTGGGACGTGGCTTACGCGCTTATCATGGGCCCTGCTTACGCTCTCCTGCGTTCAGCCACCAAGGGCAAGCAAGTGTCGGATCTGGAAATCGACGTCGTGGTGCGTGCTGCCTGGACCGCAGTTCGCGCGGCAAGCTGACATCGGCTGCAAGCTCTCCGCCGCCTTTGCCAATAACCACACAAGACTGGTTTGCCTAGAAACCGCCCTGGGTGGGTGACGGCTCCTCTACCGTTTCCAGGCCGGCGGCGCGCCATTGCGGCAGGCCGTCTTCCAGCCGGCGGGCATGAAATCCGGCCTCGCGGAGTGTGGCAACTGCCTCGAAGGCATAGACGCAATATGGGCCGCGGCAATAGGCAATGATCTCATGATCCTTGCCCAATTCATCGATCCGCTGCTCGAGCTCGGCCAGCGGAATATTGGCCGCTCCCGGAATATGTCCCGCCGCATATTCGTCGGCCGGGCGAACGTCCAGCACCGTTACCAGTCCTGACCGCGCGCGCTCGAGCAGATCCTTGCGCGACACCGGCTCCATTCCGTCGCGCTTGTCGAAATAGCCCCGAACGATACGATCCATTTCCGCAACGTGCTGTTCGGTCACCACTCTGAGGGCCGAGATCAGCGCGATCACGTCGTCCCCGGCCAGTGAATAGAGGATGAACTTACCGTCCCGCCTTGCGCTCACGAGCCCGGCGCGCTTGAGTGTCTGCAAATGCTGGGACGTGGTGGCGATGGCCAGTCCGGTGCGCTCGGCTACCGCCTCCACGCTGCGCTCGCCCTGGGCCAGCAATTCGATGATTTCGATCCGGGCCGGATGCCCAAGGGTCTTGGCTGTCCGGGCGAATTGTTCGAATACGGCGCGCTTGGGCGAGGTGCTTGACATGGTTGAGCATTTGTCATTAGTACATTCAACAAAACTATTGAATGAATGGCTTTGGCCGTTTTGTCAAGGAAAGGCTCACCGATGATCGTCCGTCAGTTCCTGCATACCGACCCGGTCGGTGCCTCCTATCTTCTGGGCTGCGGTGGAAAGGCGTCGGGCGCCGTCATTGACCCGATCGGGCCCATCGAGCCTTATCTCGAGGCTGCCGACCAGACCGGCATGAAGATTTTTTACGTCATCGACACCCATGTTCATGCCGACCATATTTCCACCGGGCGTGAACTGGCCGAGGCTTCGGGCGGCCAATATGTGCTGCATGAAAGCGCCGATGTGACGTTCGATTATCACGGTGTCGCCGAGGGCGATGTGCTCGAGCTTGGCAATGTCACGCTCACGGTGATGCACACGCCGGGTCACACGCCCGAGCACATTTCCCTGCTGGTCACCGATCGGACGCGCAGCAATGAGCCCTGGTTCGTGGTGACCGGCCATACGCTGATGGTGGGCGATCTTGGCCGGACCGAACTGGCGACCAGCGCCGAGGATGGCGCGCGCAATCTCTTTGCCAGCGCCCAGCGGCTCAAATCCCTTCCCGATCACCTCGAAGTCCTGCCCGGCGCGTTTTCCGGCTCGGTGTGCGGGCGCAAACTCTCGGGAAAACCGTCCTCGACCATCGGGTTCGAGCGTCGTTTCAACACGGCCTTCGCCATAGAGAACGAAGCCGAATTCATTGCCGCGATGGTCGCCGACATCCCGCCGCCTCCGCCCGGCGCGGCGCAAACCCGCGCGCTCAATGCCGGACGCCGCCAAGCTCAATGACAGCCATACCGCACCAGTTCGGCATTGCCGAAAACCGCAGCCAGTTTGTCCACCAACTCGTCCAGGTGCTCCTGGTCGGTTTCGCCATCGGGATGACGCGAACGGTCGTTCCGGCGCTGGCCGAAAGCGAGTTCGGGCTGGAGCGCGGCTCTTTCGTGCTTTTGTCGGCCTTCGTCATCGCCTTTGGAGTGGTCAAGGGCGTACTCAACTTCGTGGCGGGCCGGCTCTCGGAGCGCATCGGGCGCAAGAAGGTTCTGGTGCTTGGCTGGCTGATTGCGCTCCCCATCCCGGTGATGATCGCCCTGGCGCCCAATTGGAACTGGATCGTCGCGGCAACGGTGCTGCTCGGGGTCAATCAGGGGCTCTGCTGGTCCATGGCGCAAACCTCCAAGCTCGATCTCACCCGCCCCAACCAGCGAGGGGTCGTTATCGGACTCAATGAGTTTTCCGGCTATGTCGGTGTCGGGCTGGCCGGCATCATCACCGGCTATGCGGCAACCCTTATGGGGCCGCGTGAGGGCCTGCTGAGCTTTGGCTTGATCGTTATCGGGCTGGGGCTTGTCCTTTCTGCGTTCTTTGTGCGCGACACGCTCCCCTGGGCGCATGCCGAAGCCAAATCCGCTGCTGCGACCGCGCCGCTCTCCACCTGGGAGGTCTTTGCCCTGATGTCGTGGCGCGATCGCCGGCTGGCCGCGATTTCGCAGGCGGGGCTGGTCGAAAAATTCGTCGACGCGCTGGTCTGGGTCATTTACCCGGTCTTTTTGTTCGCGCGTGGCCTGAGCCTGCCGGAAATCGGCTGGGTGGTGGGCATGTACGGCATGGTCTGGGGCGGCTCGCAACTTTTGACCGGCCCTCTCTCGGACAAGATCGGCCGCCACTGGCCCAATGTTTCGGGCATGTGGATCTGCGGCGCTGGCGTGGCCATGATGGTCCTCGGAGAAGGAATTGCCTGGTGGTCGTTTTCAGCGGCGGTCTCGGGCCTGGGGATGGCGTTGCTCTACCCCAATCTTTCAGCAGCGGTGGCCGATATCGCCGCGCCCGCCTGGCGCGGGTCGGCCATTGGCATTTACCGTTTCTGGCGCGATCTCGGCTATGCCATCGGCGCGCTTGGTTTTGCCCTTGCCGCCAATCTTGCCGGGCAGATCGAGGCGGCCTTCTGGTTTGTGGCCATTGCCATGCTGATTTCGGGCCTTGTGCTGCTCGTCTGGGGTGAAGAAACCCGCCCGCATTGAAAGCTGCGTTCGCGTGGCCAAAGCTGCGCCGCTCGGGGGCGGTCTCTGGCGCTATTGCGCAGGATTTGTCTGTCGGTGGCATGGCAGTCTGGGTATGGTTTTGACCCAGACAGAGGACTGCTATGGCCAAGGACCAGACACAGGCGAGTTATCTCGATCGATTGAACCGGGTCGATGATTATGTGTTTGCCCATCTCGAGGACGAGATTTCATTTGATCGGCTGGCCGAGATCGCGTGCCTTTCGCCTTACCACTGGAGCCGGATCTATTCGGCGATGCGGGGGGAGACAATCGTTGCGACGGTGCGGCGACTCAGGCTGCAACGCGCCGCCGACCGGCTGGCCAATTCGGGCGCCGATATCGGCGAGATCGCCAGCCGCGCAGGTTATGGTTCGACCGAAACGTTCGGGCGGGCGTTCAAGGATGCGTTCGGGATGAGCCCGGCGGCCTATCGGCAAGCGGGATCGCATGCGGCGTTCGCGCGGGCCAATGAAGCGGCGAACGCCGAGGGATTTGCCGTGGAGCTGGTTGCGCTCGCCGAGCGACGCTGCGCCGGGATCGACCACAACGGCAGCTACATGGAAATCGACCACGCCATGGGGCGGCTGTTTTCCGAACTTGCCGGCAGCCAGGCGCTTCCCGCAAGCCCGCAGATGATCGGGGTGTTTTTCGACGATCCCGATCTGGGCCCGGAAAGCGAGCTGCGCTCGCGCGCCTGCCTGCCGATTGGTGAGATGGTGGCTATCGACGCGCCGATGGTGGAAACCACGTTGCGCGGCGGGCTTTACGCGCGGCTCAATTATACCGGCCCCTATGCCGACATGCGCGGGGCGTATCGCTGGCTGTTGGGCACCTGGTTGCCCAAATCGGGATATGAGCCCGATGACGCGCCGATCTTTGAAGCCTATCTCAACGATCCGCGCGCGGTGCCGCAAAACCAGTTGCGGACCGATATCCATCTGCCGCTTAAGGATATGGGGTGAGCGCGCCGCCCGTGCCGCCCGATGTGGCGCAGGCGCTGTCGCGGCATCCTGCGCGGGTTCAGGAACAATTGCGCGACATCCGCCAGATGATTTTTGCGACCGCATCGGCAATTGAGGGCGTTGGGCCGCTGACCGAAACGCTGAAATGGGGTGAGCCGGCCTATCTGACCGAAAAGACCCGCTCGGGCACCACGATCCGGCTGGGTGTATCGAAACTGGCGCCCGACAGGGGCGCGGTGTTTTTCAATTGCCGGACAAACCTTGTTGGAAATTTCAGGGCGAATTTCGCTGATAGCTTCAGCTTTGAAGGCAATCGGGCGCTTATTGTTCCGGCTTCGGGCCGACTGGAGGAGACGCCGCTTGCGTTGTGCCTGCGGGCGGCGCTGACATATCATCGGCGCGGCAACGCTTAAAACGAAGGGATCGATTGTGGAGATCATCAGGGCAGGCGCGACAGCGTCGGGGAAAGGGCCGGCGGACTGGTTCACCGGCACGGTGCGGATCGACCCGCTGTTCAACCGGTTCGATCCCGAGCGGGTTCAGGGGGCGGCGGTGACGTTCGAGCCCGGCGCGCGGACGGCATGGCATACCCATCCGCTCGGTCAGACGCTTATCGTGACCTCGGGCTTCGGGCGGGCGCAACGTTGGGACGGCCCGATCGAGGAGATCGGGCCCGGTGACGTCGTCTGGTTTGCACCCGGTGAAAAGCATTGGCACGGGGCCGGGCCGGAGACGGCGATGACGCACATCGCCGTGCAGGAGGTTCAGGACGGCAGGGCAGTCGACTGGTTGGAGAAGGTTTCCGACGAGGAGTATGGGGCGTAAGCGCGGCAAGGGTTCATCGCCCGTTTGCGTGGGCCCTGGTGAACCCGGTGCTCAAGAGAGAACCGCCGGGTCTGCCGGTTACTGGATCCCGGCTCAAGGCCGGGATGACATTGGTGGGATATGGGTGATTTTGTGAGGCTTTAGGCGCCGAGACGTTCTCTGAGCCACGCCGCCCCATCGTCGAGCGCCCGCGCGGCGAGGGATGAGACCGAGACCGCTTCGAGAAACGCGTGGACCGAGCCGGGGTAGAGGCCGCCCGAGACCGGGACATTGGCCGCCTCGAAGTTCGATTTGAGGGCCAGGTTTTCGTCTCGGAGGATGTCGAGGTCGGCGATGGTCATGAAGGTCGGGGGCAAGCCCTTCAGGTCCGCGAGGATGGGGCTGACGAAGGGGTCGGTGCGCTGGGCGGGCTCGCGGATATAGTTGGACCAGAGGGTTTCCATTTCCGCGGTGCCGAGAAGATAGTGGCCATCGGCGAAACGCCGGTGGCTTTCGCTTTCCATGCGCGCATCGAAGGCTCCGTAATTGAGCACAACGCCGGAAAGCGCATCGCCATAGTCGCTTTCGCGCAGGGTGAGCGCTGTGGCAAGGGCGAGATTGGCGCCCGCCGAATCCCCGCCGATGGCCAGACGGGCCGGGTCGATGCCCCATTCCTCGCCGCGATTGGCCAGAAGGCGCACCAGATCGGCCAGAAGGGTGAGCTGGTTGGGGAATTTGGTCTCCGGGGCAAGCGGGTATTCCACCCCGATCACCGTGATGCCGGCGCGGGAAGCGTATTCGCGCATCAGCCGGTCATGGGTATCAAGACTGAAAAAGGTCCAGCCGCCGCCATGCAGATAGATCAGTGCCGGAAGCGGGCCGGGGCGAGGGGTGTGGATGCGGGTGCGCAGTTGACCGATAACCCTGTTGACCGAGCGGTAAAGGGCTGGGCCACCCTTTGCCCAGGGCGCGCGCACCGCTTCGGCGAACTGGCGCCGGGTTTCGATATCGAGGGTTTGAAAGGCAGGAAATTGCCCATAGGCGGCGGTTACGCCATCGACAAAGGCGATCAGCTCAGGGTCGAGCCCTTCGGCAAGCCGGGGGTCGGAATTGGGACCGTTTTGCATTAAATCATACTATAATAAGGCTAAGAAAAGATCCTTCTATAGTGGCGGGACCTTAAATCGGAATTGTGGGAATCGTTTCAATTGTATGTGCATGTCGGGCCGGCTCGAGAGTTACCGCGGCTGACCGGCCTCGCGCAGGGATCGATCCGTCAGGACCATGAGGCGGAACGGGGTGTTTTCGGGCAGCAGGGCGTGGGTGGCCAGGAGCACGGTGCGCCCGGCCAGCGCGTTGGGGAAATCCGCAAGGAGGGCCAGTTCGGTTTCCCGGTCGAGCCCGGCTGTGGGCTCGTCCAGAAGAACGATCGGGGCCGGAGAGAGCAGGGTGCGGGCGAGGCACAGGCGTCTTGCCTGCCCGGCCGACAGGGTCGTGCCGGTTTCGCCCAATATCGTATCGAGGCCGTGGGGCAGGGCGCGGATTGTGGTTTCGAGCCGGGCATTTTTCAGCGCGGCGTAAAGTTCGGCATCGGTGGCGTCGGGTTTGGCAATCAGGAGGTTGTTGCGCACCGTATCGAGAAAAACGGGGCTCTCCTGGCTGAGCAGGGCGATATGGGCGTGCAGATCGGTCTGGGCGATGTCGCGGATATCGGTGCCATCGATGCGGATGGCGCCCGATTGGGGATCGTAAAGGCGCAGCAGGAGGTGGAGCAGGCTCGACTTTCCCGCGCCGCTGGGGCCGGAGATGGCGATGTGTTCGCCCGGAGCGAGTGTGAGCGAGACCTCGGATAGGACCGGCTCGGCGTTGGGGTAGGCGAACGCCACGGTTTCAAATGTGATGGCGCCGGTTGTCGGGCAGGGCACCGGGCGGGCCAGGTCGCGTATGGCGATCGGAGCGGTGGCGATCTGGTGCAGGCGCTCGGCGGAGGCCAGCGCAGCGCCGAGCTTGCCGATGGAGCGCACGATGACGGCGGTCGCTTCGAAACTGCCCAGCGCGGCAAAGACCAGACCGGCAAGGACGGGGCCTTCAAGGGCGCCCGATTGCACGGCACTCAATCCGACAAAGACAATGGCGAGCAGCGCGAGGCCGGTGACGGCCTGCACGGCCGCCGCGGCAATCGTTGTGGCCAGGCCCTGACGGTTGCGCAGGTGGGCGAGGGTTTTGCTGGCCGCGTCGAAACGGGCGGCGACAAAGCCGGTCTGGCCGAAAACGACGAGATCGTCATGGCCTGCGATGGCGTCGAGCACATGGGCGCGCAAGGTGGCGGCGGCTTGGACGGCATCGCGGCCCAGCGTCCTGGTCGTGCGGGCGAGAACGGCGGGAATGACGAGAATGCTCGTGGCGATGGCGCCCAGATAGATCCACGCGGCGTCGGGCAAAAGGACGAACAGCACCGCCGAGACCGCGCCGCCGAGCACCAGCGCGGCAAGGAACGGGCCGATGGCGAGCAGGAAGACGGTATCGAGTGCGTCGATATCGGCGGTCATGCGGGTGACGAGATCGCCGTGGCGCAAGGAGCGATCGGCCAGTGGCAGGCGCGGGAACAGCGCGCCAAACAGCCAGCGGCGCAGATCGGACAGCAGGGTAAGGGTGGCGTTGTGGCCGACCAGTTTTTCAAAATAGCGGGCCAGGATGCGGATAAAGGAAAAGCCGCGCACCATGGCCGAGGGGGCGAAAAGATTGAACGAGACGCCGAGCGCGGTCAGCGCGGTGGCGGTCAAAAACCATCCCGAAACGCCGAGCAGAGCGGTGCCGGCGGCCAGCGTTACGAGCGAAAGCAACAGCGCGAGGGCAAGCCTTCCGGCGTGCGGCCTGAACAGAGGCGCGAAAAACAAGAGCGACTTCATGCGCGGTCCTCCCGCCTGCTCGCGGACGGTTTGGCGCGATGCGGCGTCGCCAGCAGCTTGCCGCCGGCCATGCGCAGCACGGAATCGGCGCGGGCGGCGACGGTCGCGGAGTGGGTGAGAATAATCAGGGTGCGGCCTGCGGCGAAGGCGAAGACCTGATCGAGCACTTGGGCTTCGGTTTCGGGGTCGAGATGGGCGGTGGGCTCATCGAGGATGATGAGCGCCGGATCGGTCAGAAACAGCCGGGCCAGCCCGATGCGCTGGATCTGGCCGCCCGAGAGCCCGTATCCGCCTTCGCCAACCAGAGTGTCGAGGCCGTCGGGGAGCGCAGTCGCGAACGCGGTCACCAGCGCGCGGTCGGCAGCGGATGCGATGGCGGCGCGGTTGGCCAGGGGATCGGCAAAGCCGATGTTTTCGGCGATGGTGCCGGTGAAGATGCGGGGCTTTTGGGCGATGAAAGCGAGGGCGCCGCGCAGATCGGGTTCGGACCAGTCAGCGACCGGGCGGCCATCCAGACCGATCGCGCCATCGAACGGGATCAGTCTGGTTATGGCGCGGGCGAGGGTGGATTTGCCGATGCCGCTCGGGCCCATGATGGCGAGGGTCTTGCTCGGGGGCAGATCGAGGTCGAGGGCGTTAAGGATGGGGGTGCCCAAAGCGGTCTGGACGGTGAGGCCGTTGATGGTGAGACCGGCAGCGGGTTTGCCTGCCGCAGCGGGCGGCGCGAGGTCGGCGCTTTGCAGAGCATCGGGGGCGGCGACGAGGCTTTCGATTTCGGCCAGAGCCGAGCGGGCGGTGGCGCGGTCGTGATAGTGGGCGGCCAGTTGGCGCAGCGGGGCATAGACTTCCGGCGCCATGATGAGGGCGAGCAACCCCGCGCTGAGGGTCAGGCCGGGGTTGATGCCGAGGAACCCCAGATAGGTCAGGCCGACATAAAGCGCGACGCCGGCGACACCGAGGGCGGCGAAAAATTCGAGGATAGCCGAGGACAGAAAGGCGATGCGCAGCACGGCGTTGGTGCGGCGGCGCAAGGCTTCGCTGGCGGCGTGAACGTCGTTTATGGCGTCGGCCTCGCGTCCGAAGAGCTTGAGGGTCAGCAAGCCGCGCAGCCGGTCGGCGAAATGGGCCGAAAGGCGCGAGAGCGCATTGGCCTGCCGGTCGGTGGCCGCCTGGGCGCCCCAGCCGGCCAGCGCCATGAACACCGGGATCAGCGGCGCGGTGAACAGAAACAACAGCGCCACGACCCAATCGATGGGGAACAGAACGACCGCAAAGGCGACGGGCAGGATGGCTGCGGCGATCATGGCGGGAAGGTAGCGGGCAAAGAAATTTTCCAGCCCGTCGACCTGATCGATCAAGGCCGCGGCAACGGCGCCAGAGGCGGGCTTCAGACCCAGCGCGTGGCGTTGGGCGAGAAGGTGGGAGAACAGGCGATCGCGCAAGGACTTCTTGATGGCTTGGGCGCCGATGGTGCCGGCCTGCTCCCCGATCATGCCCAGAACGGCGCGGGCAAGGATGATGACGGCCATTGCACCGATGAGCCCCATCACGGCGGCAAGCGATTCGCCATCCTCGATGGTGCGGCCCAGCGTTTGCGCCAAAAGCCACGCATAGACCACAAGCAGCACACCCGAGACGAGCGGGGTAACGATGGCGAGGGTGAGCGCATGCCCGCCCAGCGTCCGCAAACCCATGAGGTTGCTCGCGCCTTTTGCCGGTGCAATCGTATCAGTTGGTGAGGCCATTTTGCGTACCATACGCGAAAGTAAGGGCGTGGGGATGCGTTATCCCGCCGCGCGGCGCCTTGATCCAGGTCAATGTGGCCAAACGGTGCTAAAGTGTAGGCGTTAGGCAGTCGCCATCCGCCAGTTCCGGCGCTCGATCTGCGGATGGCACGTAACGATTTAGGGGCATACCTATGATCGACGAAGTCGTCGTAAACCTGTCGCGATTGCAATTTGCTGCGACCGCTCTCTATCACTTCCTGTTCGTGCCGCTGACGCTGGGGCTTTCTTTCATGATGGCGATCATGGAGAGCACCTATGTGATGACGGGGCGCGAGATCTGGCGAAAGATGACCCTGTTCTGGGGCACGCTGTTCGGCATCAACTTCGCCATGGGCGTTGCGACCGGCATCGTCATGGAATTCCAGTTCGGGATGAACTGGTCCTATTACAGCCATTACGTGGGCGACGTGTTCGGCGCGCCTCTGGCCATTGAAGGGCTGATGGCGTTTTTCCTCGAAGCCACGTTTATCGGGCTGTTCTTTTTCGGCTGGGACCGGCTTTCCAAGGTCGGCCATCTGGTCGTCACCTGGCTCGTGGCGCTGGGAGCCAATTTCTCGGCCCTGTGGATCCTGATCGCCAATGGCTGGATGCAGTATCCGGTGGGCGCGACATTCAATCCCGACACCATGCGCATGGAAGTGACCGACTTCATGGCGGTGCTGTTCAACCCGGTGGCGCAGGCCAAATTCGTGCACACGGTTTCGGCCGGGTATGTAACGGGCGCGGTGTTCGTGTTCGGCATCAGCGCGCTGTTCCTGCTCAAGGGCAAGCATGTCGAACTGGCCAGGCGCTCGATGGTGGTGGCAGCCAGTTTCGGCCTGGCTTCGGCATTGTCGGTGGTCGTTCTGGGCGACGAGAGCGGGTATGTGGCGACCGAGCATCAGAAGATGAAGATCGCGGCGATGGAGGCGATGTATCACACAGAGCCCGCCCCCGCCGGGCTGAGCCTTGTGGCGTTTCCCATCGGCAATGGCGAGGTGTTCGAGATCAAGATCCCCTGGGTTCTAGGCCTGATCACGACGCGCAGCTTCGATACGGAACTTCCCGGCATCGACGAGCTTGTCGAGCACGCGGAAACGCGGATCGAAAACGGGCTTTTGGCCTATGAGGCCGTCGCGGCCCTTGAGGAGAACCGGCAGGATGAAGATGCCCGCGCGGTGATCTCGGAAACCTGGCCCGATCTGGGCTATGCGCTGCTCCTCAAGCGCTATCGGGTCGATATCGAGAACGCCACGCCCGAGGAAATCTCAATGGCGGCGGCCGATACGGTGCCGGCGGTGTGGCCCCTGTTCTGGACTTTCCGGCTGATGGTGGGCATCGGGTTCTTCTTTATCGCGTTCTTTGCCCTTTCCTTCTGGAAGGCGTCACGCGGCACGCTGGAGACCCATCGCTGGTTCTTGTGGGGCGCCGTGGCGGCCATGCCACTGCCCTGGCTTGCGGCGGAGGCGGGCTGGATCATCGCCGAGTTCGGGCGACAGCCCTGGGCCATCGAGGGGGTTCTGCCGACCTTTTATGCGGCCTCGGGGCTGACCGTGCTCGACCTTTCGCTCAGCCTGACCTTCTATGTCACGGTCTATACGATCCTGGCGATCATCATGGTGATCCTGATGGTCAAGGCGATCCAGGCCGGGCCCAAGGATTATGTGGCGCTCCTCAATGGCGAGCCTGACGCCATGGAAACGCCCGCGCCCAAATCGGACATTCCGCAATCGCCTGAAGGCTATGGCGATGACGAGCCAAGCGGCAAGCCCGCCCCGGCTGAATAAGGAGAGCGAAAAATGGATTTCATTCCAATTGATTATGAAACGCTGCGCCTTATCTGGTGGGCGCTGCTGGGCGTGCTTCTGATCGGCTTTGCCATCATGGGCGGCATGGATCTGGGCATGGGGGCGCTGTTGCCCTTTGTGGCCCGGACCGACGACGAGCGGCGCGTAATGCTCAACCTGCAGGGCCCGACCTGGGAGGGCAATCAGGTGTGGCTGGTGCTTGGCGGCGGCGCGATCTTTGCGGCCTTTCCGCCGCTTTATGCGGTGAGCTTTTCAGGCTTTTACCTGGCGATGATCGTGATCCTGTTTGCCCTGATCCTGCGGCCCGTGGGCTTCAAATATCGCGGCAAGGTCACCGATCCGCGCTGGCGCAGTGCCTGGGATTGTGCCTTGTTCATCGGCGGTTTCGTGCCGGCGCTGATCCTGGGCGTTGCCGTGGGCAATGCGCTGTTAGGCGCGCCCTTCGATCTCGATAACACTTTGCGGCCCTCCTATCTGGGCAATTTCTTCGGGCTTTTGACACCCTTCGCGCTGTTGTGCGGGCTGGTGAGCCTTTCCATGCTGGTGGTGATGGGCGCGAGCGTGCTCGCGGCACGCACCGAGGGGGCGCTTGCAGAGCGGGCCGCGCAATATGGCCAATGGGCGGCGCTGGCGGCCATGGGGCTGTTCGCTCTCGCCGGGCTGTGGATCGCCTTCGGGATCGAGGGTTATGTCATCACCAGCGCGGTGGTGACCGATCAGGCGTCGAACCCGCTGGCCAAGACCGTGGCGCGCGAAGTTGGCGGCTGGATGGCCAATTATGGACATTATCCCTGGATGATGGTTGCGCCGGCCCTGGGCTTTCTGGGCATGGCGGGGGCGGCTGCCGGCATCAAGACGTATCCGGGTGCCATGACAATCATATCGGCGGGGCTGGGCGTGTTCGGGATCGTGGCAACGGCGGGGCTTTCGATGTTCCCGTTCCTTCTGCCGTCCTCGCACAACCCGGTGGCGAGCCTGACTGTGTGGGACGCGACATCGAGCCATCTGACGCTGTTCATCATGCTGATCGCCACGCTGATCTTCATGCCGATCATCCTTGCCTACACAAGCTGGGTGTACAAGGTGATGAGCGGCCCGGTGACCAACACCAGCCTTGGCAAAAACCCCAACGCCTACTGAGAGGAACGATCTATGTGGTATTTTTCGTGGATTTTGGGTGTCGGGCTGGCCTGCGCCTTCGCCATTCTCAACGCCATGTGGTTCGAGATGCGCGAGGATCGGCGGGAAGTGCGGGACAAGTCCTGAGCGCCTCGGGGGTGTGGACGCGCTGACTGGACCCCGGGAATAAATCCTGGGGTGACAGTTGCGGTGGGACGATGAGCTGACAAAAAAACGCGCCAGTCGTGGCGCCCCTACCGCGCCATGGGAACCGGTGTCATCCGGTCTTTTGCGCCCAGAATGTGGGCGCGCATCATGGTTTCGGCTCTCGCGCCATCGGCGCGCAGCAGGGCGGTGACGATCGTTTCGTGTTCCTCATAGGATCGGGCCAGCTGGGCGGGATAGGCGAACAGGTCGGTTCTAAACGGGGCAAGGCGCGAGCGTGACAGGGCGGCCATTTCGCTCAGTTGCGGGTTACGGGCTGCCGTTTGCACGCGGGCGTGAAACAGGGTGTCGTAAGCCCCATAGGCATCGGTGCGGCCCAGGCGCACCATTTCGGCGGCGGCCAGATGCTCGGCTTCAAGGGCGTGGCGTTCGGGGCCCGACATGCGCTCGGCGGCCAGGCGGGCACACACCGCTTCGAGTTCGGCCATCACCTCGATGAGGTTGATCATATGTTCGGGGCTCAACTGTGCCACAACGGCGCCCTTGTTGGGGCGCCGGGACACCAGACCCATGGCGGCAAGCTGGCTCAGCGCCTCGCGCACCGGGGTCCGCGAGACGAAAAACCGGTTGGCGAGGGTCAATTCGTCGAGTTTTTCGCCGGGGCGGAACTGGCCGGCAACTATGGCATCGGCCAGTTGCCCGACAATGTCATCGACTGTATCGCCCTTGCGCGGCAGACCTTGTTGCACCAGTCCGGTCCCATCGAATTTATGGCGATGGGACTATGAATAGAAATGGCTGCCAAGTGAAGAGGCAATATTTCAGTCTGCATAATATCTAGGCAAATTTCTTGCGCGCCAGATGGGTCGAGGGCGGTGGCGGGACGTCGCCGGGAGTCTTGCCGTCGCCAACCGGGGCGGCCAGGGCGGTGACGATGGGGATCACGCCGGCCCAGATGGGCAGGTCGTGGTCTTCGGGGTCGTCGGCGGGCGGGGCCTGGCGGATCTTGGCCGAAGCTGCTTCGATCTCGAGCGCGATGACGCCGGTCGCCTTGCGCTCCTTGTCATGCATGGGGCGCACTTCGCCCCAGCGCAGGGGCAGGAGGTGCTCGGTGATGAGCTTGAGGGCCTGTTCGGCCTCCCCGGGATCTGTGACCAGCCGCGTGATGCCGTGGACGGTGGCTGCCCGGTAATTCATCGAGTGGTGAAAGCCTGAACGCGCCGCAACGATGCCTTCAAGCAGGGTGACGGTCATGGAAATCGGGTCGCCATCCTTGTGCATGGCGACGATGCGGGCTTTGGATGCGCCGTGCAGATAGATGGTCTGGCCCCAGCGGGCATAGGCCATGGGCACCACCATGGGGCGGCCATCGGCGATGAAGCCTACATGGCCGACGAGCCCGCAATCGAGAATATCGTTGATGGTGTCCTCATCATAGCGCGCGCGGCGGGGCTGGCGGGCGCGGGCGTAGGGCGGCAGGGCGTGCTCGTTCATGGTGGTGCCTTCGGAACTCAACGTTTCGGCTTTGCGGTGAGACCGGTTATCTGCGATAGACTGGTTCTGCGTAAGGTCCACTTTGGTTTGATTTGAGGGTTCCAGATGCTTGAGGGATTGATCGTGCTGGAGCGCTCGGGCGCGCCGCTGCCCGAACAGATCTACCGTGCCGTCGGCGAGGCGGCACGGTCGGGCCGGCTCAAGGCCGGATCGGTGTTGCCCAGTTCGCGGCAATTGGCGGCGGGCTTGGGGATTTCGCGCAATTCGGTCAATGCGGCCTATGAGTTGCTGCGGGCCGACGGAGTGATCGCGGTGCGGGCCGGTGCCGCGCCGCAGGTGGTGGCGCGGGCCGAGCTGGAGGCAGCAGAACTCGATGGGGCTGGGGCACATGTGAGGCTGTCGCAGCGCGGGGAGGCGCTGGCGCGCGATCTGCGCAATTGGCGGGGCGGGCGGCACGCGGGGCAACTCGAACCCGGCGCACCCGACGAGGCGCTGTTTCCCGCCGATCTGTGGGCGCGAACCCTGAGGCGGGTGGCGCGGCAGAAATTCGGGGAGGCGGCGATCTATGGCGATGTCGAGGGATTGCCCAGGCTCAAATCGGCGCTGGCCGAACATCTGGCGCGGCATCGGGGGGTGAGCGCCACGGCGAGCCAGGTCATCGTCGTGCCGTCGATCCAGGCGGGATTGTCGCTGGCGGCGCAGTGTCTTGCCGATCCAGGCGAGGTCGGAGTTGTGGAATCGCCGGGCTATTTCGGAGCGCGGACGGCGTTTGCCGGGGCGGGGCTGGTGACAAAGGCGCTGGAGGTGGATGAGCAGGGCGCCGATCCGGCGGCGCTGGCCGGCAGCGGGGCGCGGCTGGTCTATGTCACGCCCTCGCACCACTATCCCACCGGCGCGCGGATGAATTTGCAGCGGCGCATGGATCTGCTCGAAGCGGTGCGGCGCGAAGGGGCGGTGGTGCTGGAGGACGATTACGACAGTGAATTTTTATGGCAGGGGCGGGCGATTGCCGCCCTGCAGGGGATCAGCCGTGGCGGGGAGGTGATCTATTTGGGCACCACCGCCAAGAGCCTGCTGCCGGGGTTGCGGCTGGCCTATATGGTGGTGCCCGACACGTTGGCGGGGCCTCTGAGACAGGCGCAGCGCAATATGGGCCTGCGGGTCAATATCCACGCGCAGGCCGCTTATGCCGAATTGATCGAAAGCGGGGCGCTGGTCACGCATTTGAAACGGATCGCGCGGCTATATGAGGCGCGCGGGCGGCTGCTGGTCGAGACCTTGCGTAAAAGGCTCGGCGGGGCCATCGATATCGCCATGCCAATGGGCGGGCTGCAGACCGTTATGGGGTTTGCCGACCGGGTCGATGATACCAAAGTCGCCGTCCGGCTGGCCGAGGAAGGCTTTGAAACGCCAGCGCTTTCGAGTTATTGCGCTGGGAACACGCGCAAGGGCCTCGTGGTCGGGTTTGCCGATGCGACCGACAAACGGGTGGCCCGGTTTGCGGGACTTCTCGAAGGGCTCCTTGTTTGACATAAAGATATCTTTATGTCTTTGTATCACCTCGCAGGATCACCCTGCCAGAAACGGATTTTGTCATGTGCAACGCTCCCGGATGTACCCACGGCCACACCCATGCTCCCGCTGACGGGCGCATGGGCGGCATGGGCGAGGGCGGCGTAGCGGTTGAGGCGCTCAAGCCCGGTTCGGCGCCGGTGCGCACGGCCAAAGAGGGCGAGGAGATTCTTGCGGCGCTGACGGCGGCGGCGCGCGAGCGTATCCTCATTCTCGACGGTGCAATGGGCACGATGATCCAGCTCGAAAAGTTCTCGGAGGAAAATTTCCGGGGTGAGCGGTTCGCCGATTGGCCAAAGCCCTTGCAGGGCAATAACGATCTTCTGGTCATCACCGAACCGAAAATCATCGAGGATATTCACTTCGCCTATGCCATGGCGGGGGCGGATCTTTTAGAAACCAACACGTTTTCAGGCACCACCATCGCCCAGGCCGATTACGGCATGGAGGCGCTGGCCTATGAGATCAACGTGGCGGGGGCGCAGGCGGCAAAGCGCGCCGCGATCCGCGCCGAGGCCGAGGACGGCAAGCGCCGGTTCGTGGCTGGTGCCGTCGGGCCAACCAACCGCACGGCGTCGATTTCGCCCGACGTCAACAATCCGGGCTATCGCGCCACCAGTTTCGATCAGTTGCGCATCGCCTATGGCGAGCAGATCGAGGGACTGATCGATGGCGGGTCAGACCTGATCCTGATCGAGACGATCTTCGATACGCTCAACGCCAAGGCGGCGGTGTTTGCGGCCGAAGAGGTGTTCGAGCGCAAGGGCATTCGCCTGCCGGTGATGATTTCGGGCACGATCACCGACCTTTCCGGCCGCACGCTGTCGGGGCAGACCCCGACAGCGTTCTGGTATTCGCTACGCCACGCCAAGCCGTTCACCATCGGGCTCAACTGCGCGCTGGGCGCCAACGCCATGCGCGCCCATCTGGAGGAAATCTCCGATATCGCGGATACCTTGGTCTGCGCCTATCCCAATGCGGGCCTGCCCAATGAATTCGGCGAATATGACGAGAGCCCGCAATTCATGGCCGAGCAGATCGAAGGGTTTGCGCGGGATGGGTTTTTGAACATCGTGGGCGGGTGTTGCGGGTCGACGCCCGAACATATCGCGGCGATTGCGCAGGCGGTTTCGAAGTACCCGCCGCGCGCGGTCCCCCAGATCGAGCCGCGCCTGCGGCTGTCGGGGCTCGAACCGTTTACGCTTACCGATGACATTCCATTCGTCAATGTGGGCGAGCGCACCAACGTCACCGGCTCGGCGCGGTTCAAAAAACTCATCACCGCCGGCGATTACGCGACCGCGCTCGATGTCGCGCGCGACCAGGTGGAAAACGGCGCGCAGATCATCGACATCAACATGGACGAAGGGTTGATCGACAGTCAGCAGGTGATGGTCGAATACCTCAACCTCGTCGCGTCCGAGCCCGATATCGCGCGGGTGCCGGTGATGATCGATTCCTCGAAATGGGAGGTGATCGAGGCGGGGCTGAAATGCGTTCAGGGCAAAGCCATCGTCAATTCCATTTCCATGAAGGAAGGCGAGGACAAGTTTCGCGAACAGGCGCGGCTGTGCCGGCTGTATGGCGCCGCGGTGGTCGTCATGGCGTTCGACGAGGACGGGCAGGCCGATACCAAAGAGCGCAAGGTGGAAATCTGCACTCGCGCCTATCGCATCCTTGTCGACGAGGTTGGGTTTCCGCCCGAAGACATCATTTTCGATCCCAATATCTTCGCTGTCGCCACCGGCATCGAGGAGCACGACAATTACGGGGTCGACTTCATCGAGGCGACAAAGGAAATCACCGAAACGCTGCCCCATGTGCACATTTCGGGTGGTGTTTCGAACCTCTCGTTCTCGTTCCGCGGCAATGAGCCGGTGCGCGAGGCCATGCACGCTGTATTCCTCTACCACGCCATCAAGGCGGGCATGGATATGGGCATCGTCAATGCCGGCCAGCTTGCTGTCTATGAATCGATCGATCCCGAATTGCGCGAGGCGTGCGAGGACGTGGTTCTCAACCGGCGGTCCGATTCCACCGAGCGCATGCTCGATCTTGCCGAACGCTACAAGGGGCAGGGCGGCAAGGAAGCGAAAGCCAAGGATCTAAGCTGGCGCGAAAAGCCGGTCGGGGAGCGGATTTCGCACGCGCTGGTCAACGGCATCACCGACTATATCGAGGCCGATACCGAGGAAGCGCGCCAGAGTTTCGCGCGCCCGCTGCATGTGATCGAAGGGCCGTTGATGGACGGCATGAACATTGTTGGCGAGCTGTTCGGTGCGGGCAAGATGTTCCTGCCGCAGGTGGTCAAATCGGCGCGCGTCATGAAACAGGCGGTGGCCTATCTCCTCCCGTTCATGGAAGCGGAAGCAGACGGCCAGCGCCAGAGCGCGGGCAAGATCCTGATGGCGACGGTCAAGGGCGACGTGCACGATATCGGCAAGAACATCGTGGGCGTGGTTCTGGCCTGCAACAATTACGAGATCATCGATCTTGGCGTCATGGTGCCGACCCAGAAGATCCTCGATACCGCTCGTGAGCAGAATGTGGACGTGATCGGGCTATCGGGCCTCATCACCCCCTCGCTCGACGAGATGGTGCATGTGGCGGCCGAAATGGAACGCGAAGGCTTTGACATTCCGCTGATGATCGGCGGGGCGACGACGTCGCGCGTGCATACGGCGGTCAAGATCAACCCGCGCTACAATCGCGGCTCGACCATCTATGTGAAGGACGCTTCGCTGGCGGTGAACGTGGTCTCCAAGCTGCTCTCGAAAGAGGCGGCCAATGATTACGTCAAGACAATCCGCCAGGAATACGAGACGGTTGCCGAAAAGCACCGCAAGGGCGAGGCGGACAAGAAGCGCATTTCGCTCGCTGCGGCGCGGGACAATTCGTTCAAGCCCGACTGGTCGAACTACACGCCAAAGGCGCCGTCGTTTCTGGGCACAAAGACCTTCCAGGATTGGGATCTGGGCGAACTGGCCAACTATATAGACTGGACGCCGTTCTTTCAGGCCTGGGAATTCAAGGGCGCTTACCCGAAAATTCTTGACGACCCGCGGCAGGGCGAAGCGGCGCAGCAGCTTTTTGCCGACGCGAAAGTCATGCTTGAGCGCATCATCGATGAAAACTGGTTCACGCCCAAAGCCGTTGTCGGATTCTGGCCGGCCAACCGGGTCGGGGACGATGTGCAGCTTTTCACCGATGAAAGCCGGTCGCGTGAGTTGGCGAAATTCTTCACCCTGCGCCAGCAGCTCGGCAAATCGGGCGACAAGGCCAATCTGGCACTGGCCGATTTCATGGCCGAGGCGGGGACGCCCGATTATGTCGGCGGGTTCTGCGTCACCGCCGGGTTCGAGGAAATCGCCATCGCCGATAAGTTCGACGAAGAGAACGACAATTATTCCTCGATCCTCGTCAAGGCGCTGGCCGACCGGTTCGCCGAAGCCTTTGCCGAGCGGCTGCACGAAATGGTGCGGACCGAGCTTTGGGGCTATGCCGATGAAAACTATGCGCCTGAAGAGCTGATCGGCGAGCCCTATCAGGGCATCCGTCCGGCGCCGGGCTATCCGGCCCAGCCCGACCACACTGAAAAGACCACGCTGTTTGAATTGCTTAACGTGGAAAACGAAATCGGGGTCAAGCTCACCGAAAGCTATGCCATGTGGCCGGGCTCGTCGGTGTCGGGGCTCTATTTCGCCCATCCCGCAAGCTATTATTTCGGCGTTGCCAAGGTCGAGCGCGATCAGGTCGAGGACTATGCGAAGCGCAAGGGCATGGCGATCGAGGATGTGGAACGCTGGCTGGGGCCGGTGCTCAATTATATTCCGGGAAGCGAGAAGGCGGCGGGGTAACCTGCCGTCTCGACATCGGGCCTCCAACGTCTTATGAACCCGGCTAAATCCTAGCCTTGGGGGCCCATCCGCTCATGCCCAATTTCATCCTCACTTTGTCCTGTGCCGACAAGCCCGGGATCGTCTCTGGCGTGACGAGCGAATTGTTCTCTTTGGGCGCAAATATCGCCGAGTCCAACCAGTTCTGGGACAGGGATACCGACAAGTTCTTCATGCGCATCGGATTTACAGCGCCCGGTGGCGTGGACAAGGATGCCGTGGAACGGGCGCTCAAACCGGTGATCGAGCGGTTCGAGATGAAGACCGCCGTGATCGATGAAGCGCGGGTGCCGCGAATCGTCATCCTGGTCTCCAAATTCGACCACGCCATGCTGCATCTGCTCTACCAGATCAAGGTGGGCGCGCTGCGGGCAGAGGTCGCTGCGATCATCTCCAACCATGAAGATGCGCGCTCGATCGCACAGGCTGAAGGCGTTCCGTTCTATCATCTGCCCGTCGCCAAAGGACAGAAGGCGGAGCAGGAGGCCGAGGTGCTCAAAATCATCAAGGCGGCGGATGCCGATCTTGTGGTTCTGGCGCGGTATATGCAGATCCTGTCCGACCAGCTTTCAACGCGGCTTTTCGGCAAGGTCATCAATATCCACCACTCGTTCCTGCCCTCGTTCAAGGGCGCCAAGCCCTATCATCAGGCCCATGAGCGCGGCGTGAAGATCATCGGCGCGACGGCCCATTACGTAACCCCGGATCTGGACGAAGGCCCGATCATCGAACAGGAAACAGCGCGGGTGACGCACGCGATGAGCCCTGAGGATCTGATCGCGGTGGGCCGCGATATCGAGAGCCGGGTTCTGGGCCGGGCGGTCAAGAGCCATCTTGAAAACCGCGTCATGCTCAACGGGCACAAGACAGTCGTTTTCGCTTAAAGGAGTTCGCCATGACCGCACGGATTATCGATGGCAAGGCGGTTGCCGCTTCGGCAATCGAGCGGGTCAAGGCAGGTGCGGCGGCGTTTACGGCGGCCAACGGGATGCCGCCGGGGCTGGCGGTCGTGCTGGTGGGCGAGGATGCGGCGAGCCAGGTCTATGTGGCGTCCAAGGGCCGGATGGCCAAGGAATGCGGGTTTTATTCGGTCCAGCATACGCTTGCGGCAGACACCACGCAGGATGATCTTCTGGCGCTGATCGGCACGCTCAATGCCGATCCGGCCATCCACGGCATTCTGGTGCAATTGCCGTTGCCCGGCCATCTGGACGAACGCACGACCATCGGCGCGCTCGACCCGGCCAAGGACGTGGATGGGCTCCACGATGTTTCCATCGGCCGGCTGGCATCGGGGCAGGTGGACAAGACGCTGGTGCCGTGTACGCCCAAAGGCTGCATGGAGCTGCTCGATACTGTCTATCCCGACGGGATTTCGGGGCTGACGGCCGTTGTCGTCGGCCGATCCAACCTTGTGGGACGTCCGGTGGCAGCGCTGCTCCAGCACGCCAATGCCACGGCCACCATCGCCCATTCGCGGACCCGCGATCTGCCCGGTCTGTGCCGGGGTGCCGATATCGTTGTGGCGGCGATCGGGAGGCCCCAATTCATCAAGGGCGACTGGATCAAACAGGGGGCCACGGTGATCGATGTGGGCATCAACCGCATCGCCGCTCCTGAAAAGGGCGAGGGCAAGACACGGCTGGTCGGCGACGTCGATTTTGCCGCCGCGTCCGAGCGCGCCGGGGCGATCACGCCGGTGCCGGGCGGGGTGGGGCCGATGACGATTGCCATGCTGATGGCCAATACGCTCAAGGCCGCCGAGCAGAGCGTTTCCTGACCTTCTGGCCGGTTGATCTGGATCAATTAAACCAAGCGAAAACAGGCGCATAACACTTCCATCACTCTTATTGATGGAGGCTGAAATGTCCTTTGAAACCGCCCTCGTTGTCGCTGCCGTCGTCGTCGCTTTCGGCGTGTTCGGGCTGGCGCTGGGCTATGTCAACTGGATTGCCGGCGCCCGCGCCATCACCAGTGAGGAAGAGCTTGCAGCGCGCGCAAAGTAGCGCGCTGCGGGGTCTCCCGATCCGCTGTACGTCGGGAGATCAGGGGCGGCGCATCAGGGGAAAAATGCAGCCGCCCATTTGCCCATGAAGGTGCGATCCGCTCGCCGCGCCGCAGCGCTTTTTCTGCAGCGCCGAAGCGGGCCCTTCATGGGTTTTTTCTTCAGCCCAGCCGCGCCTTCGGCATCAGCGTCTGGATGGCCATGAAGCGGGCGAAATCCTTGGCAGCGCGCGGGCTCCATGCGGTTTCGGCTATGGCCGAGAGGCGCGGATAGGTCAGATGATCGAACAGGGCCCGATTGGCGAGGTTCTCGCTCCACAGGCATGATTGGATGCCGATCAGCTTGTCCTGCACCTCGGCCGGCCAATCATGAGCCGGATCGAAGGCGTAGCAGGTTTCGACCGAGACCGTGCCCGCCCAGCTGGCGCCCGGCTCCCACCACTCGGTCGATTGGGCCATGTCGAAATAGGCGTGTTCGGCGGGAGCCAGCACCACGTCATAGCCGGCCAGCGCCAGATCGCGGCCGCTCTCCGATTTCTTCCAGGCGACCAGATAGGAGCGGTCGGGATCGACCCCGCCGCCCAATGCAGCTTCTTCCCAGGCGCCGGTATCCTTGCCGTATTTTTTCAGCAGGGATTGTATCTGCTTGAGGAAATGGGACTGAAGCTCGAAGGTGCCCTGCCAGCCATTGGGCCCCTGCAGGGATCTGGCCTGGGGCGATCCGGCCCAGGCTTCGTCGGCCACCTCGTCGCCGCCGATATGGATCCATTTGGCCGGAAACAATTCGACCAGCGTCTTTATGACCGCTTCGAGGAATTTATAGGTCTCGTCCAAAGCGGGGTTGAGCGCGTTGTTGGGGAAATACTGCACCGAGCGGTAGATGCCAGTCTCGTCGGGATCGACGAGTTGGGGCAGGGCCTTGAGCACGCAATAGCAGTGACCGGGGATATCGATTTCGGGGATGGTCTGGATACCCAGGCTCAGCCCGTGATCGACCATGGCCGTCACATCAGCGGCGCGATAGACCAGCCCGTGCCGTTCAAACGGCGAGCCGAGCAGGGGCGGCAGGATTTCGCCGGGGCCGCGCCATGCGGCCTTTTCGGCAAGTTCGGGATAGTCGGGCACATCGAGCCGCCAACCCTCATCGTCGTTGAGGTGGATATGGAAGCGGTTGAGCTTGTTCCAGGCCATGGTGTCGAGGAAAGCGATGATCTCTTCGGTTGTGTACACCTGACGCGCCACATCGAGATGGCTGCCGCGCCAGTCAAAGCGCGGGGCGTCCGATATGGTGCCCGATGTCGGGAAGGTGAAATCTTCGGGGTGTTTTTGCGCGCCGCGCAGCATCTGGGCCAGGGTTATGAAGCCGTGCTGGAAACCATCGGCATCGCCGGCTCTGAGAGTCACGGTTTCTCCGAAGACGATCTCGTAGGCGCCTTGGTCGAGCCGTGCTCCGGCCAGGCACCGGACCGGCAGTCCGTCGCCGAACAGGGTTTCGCCGGGAAACAGGCGGCGGGCCAGATCGGCTGTGACTTCGTATGAATTATAGGCGAGCTCGGGTCCCTCGCCGAAACCGATCATGGCTGGCACCGAATTGCCGGTGACCTCCACGGCGGCCGGGAAGGGGATGACGCTGATCGCCGTTTCGCCCTCAGGCAAGGGCCGGCGGGCCGGGTGGACGATGGTGGGTGAACCGGGCTCTCCCTTCAGCGTCATCGGGGCGATTTCGGGCAGCACCATGGTGCCATCGGCCAGCGTCACGGCGGCGGATTTGGGGCCGTAGGTGTAGTGGCGCAGGGTGTGGGAAATCTGTTTTGCCACGATCTCCCAGCGTCCGCCGGGTTCGAGAACGAAGCCGTCCTCGGGCGCGAGCAGGTGGTAATTGGACAACTGCTCGAGCAACCGCGCGCCGCCGATGGGACTGTCGGGCTTGATGCGGAACAGCGAGGTAACGCCGAGGGCAAAGCCTTCGACCTGCTCTTGTCCGGTGTTGACCAGGGTGATCTTGAGCTGGCCGGGGGTCGCGATTTCCGGGTTCCAGTCCGCTTCGAGGCGGAACGAGGGCGTGGGCATGGTGGCAGCCTTTGTAACAATTCTGAGGTTTTGGGGGCGGTCGGGTCAGGCGTTCTGGGTGCCTGCCGGTTCGGTTTCTCCCCGAGGCCTGGGGAGAATGTGCTCGCGCACCAGGTCGCGCAGGGTCTGGGCGAGAGTGCGCAGGTTTTCGTATTGGGCGGCGAGTTCGGCGTTCTGGCCGATCTGGGCTTCGACGTCGGTCAGGACGAACTCGGCGGTCTGGATCACGTCACGCCAGCGCGGGTTGGCGGGCAGGGTTTCGATCAGCAGATATTTGTCCAGGGTTCGCGCCTGCAGCGAGGAGCGATCGAGATTGACGCGCCAGACGCCGCTCTTTTCGGCGAAATCGATCTTGGAGCCGCCCTTGGCGCGGCGCCACAGGGCGATCGATTGGGTCATGACGGCCACTATGGTGTCGCGATAGACCTCCTTGCCCGGCAGTGGCGCGGTGTCGGGAGCAGCTGGGCTGGAGGGCGTTGCCTGCTGTTCGATCAGCACCGGCCCGACGGTATCGAGCACGCCCTGCACCGAGCGGACCAGATGGTCGGTCTGCTGGCGCGTTTCGGCCGTATCGGGGGTGATGACCAGCGCAAAGCCGCCGCCCGCATCGGCCTCTATCTCGAAGGCATTGAGCAGGACGGGATTTCCCGAGCGGCCCATGGGCACATCGTCGAGCGCCACGCGGCCCTCATCGGCAATGGTGCGGGTCATGGCGTCGACCATTGTGGGGGTCAAAAGATCGCTCAGCAGCGTCTTGCCGGGGTCGATGACACGGCCGGCAAGCACGGCGGCAGCCTGGTTGGCGTAGGTGATGCGGCCGGTTTCACTGACCCCGAGCAGACCCGCTTCGAGCGTATCGAGCAATCTCGCCATGCGCTGCTGGGAGAGCCGCAGGGCGTCCTCGACCTGCACGCGGCGCTCGATTTCCGATTTCAGTTCGATGTTTTCACGCGCCGTGCCGCGAGCCCGTCCAGCTTCGAGGAGCGTTGCGATGCGGGCGAGAAGCTCGTCCTTGACGAAGGGTTTGACCACGTAATCGTTGGCGCCGTGCTCGAACCCGGCGATCACGTCGCGGGTGCGCGAGCGGGCGGTGACCATAATGATGGGCAGATCGAGCAGGCCATAGCGGTCGCGCAGGCGTTTGGCGACCTCGAGCCCGCCCATCTGCGGCATCATCACGTCGAGCACAACGAGATCGGGCTTGTGGTTTTCTATCGAGGCCAGGGCGTCCATGCCGTTTTCGGCGGCGCGCACGATATAGCCTTGAGGAGCCAGAACGTTGCGCAGCACCTGAATGTTGATCGGCTCGTCATCGACAACGAGGATCACCGGTGCCTCATCGGAATTGGCGGCGTTCATTTCGGCGGTGTCGGCCAAAAGCATGCCCATGGTCTCCCGCAGGCCCTCGCTGCGCTCGCCATAGGTGAGGATTTCCGCTTCGGTGGCTTCGGTTTCCGCGACCGGGACTTCCAGGACGAAGCGCGAGCCCTTGCCCAGATCGGACTGTGCGGCCAGCTTGCCGTGCATGGCGCTGGCCAGTTGGCGGGCGATGGTTAGGCCCAATCCCGCGCCGCCGGGCTTGGCGATCATTTCGGGGCTTTCGCCGCGTTCGAGCGGCTGGAAGATGCGCTCGAGACTGTCGGGTGCGATGCCGACGCCGGTGTCGGTGACAGCCACGGCAACGGTGTCTCCGGCCCGCCATGCGGTGATCGAGATCGACCCCTGGTCGGTGTATTTGATGGCGTTGCCGAGGAGATTGTAGAGCACCTGCTCGAAGCGCACCGGGTCGGCCATCACATAGGGAATGGTTTCGGGGATATCGACGTCGAGCGTCACCGGTTCGCCGCGCAGCAGCGGTTCGGCAAGCTGCATGACGTTGCGGATCGAGGTCGCCACATGGACCGGGTGGATGTCGAGGCGCATGCGGCCCTGCCGGATGCGGTAGATGTCGATGAGATCATCGACCAGCCGCGAGAGGCGCCGGGCCGAAAAGCTGATGAGGTCGAGCTGGCTGCGCTGGGGCGGGGTCAATTCGCCCACGGCGCCGGCCGAGAGCGTTTCGGAAATGCCGATAATGCCGTTCAGTGGGGTGCGCAATTCGTGGCTCGTGTTGGCGACGAACGTGTCTTTGAGCCTGTCGGCCTCTTCGAGCGCGGCGTTTTTTTCCTCGATCAGTTTGACGTGGCGTTCGAGCTCGACGTTCTTTTGCCCGATAAGGGACAGCTGGGCGCGGATGGCATCGCGCATGCGCTTGAAGCTTTCGGCGAGCCGGCCCAATTCGGTCGGCCGTTCCACGCTGGGCATTGTCCGTTCCAGATCGCCCGCGGCGATCGATTCGGCCACTTCGGTCAGTTTTTGCAGGGGCGCGGTCATGGTGCGCGAGAGCAGGTACGCCACCCAGAACAGGATAGGCAGGGCGATGGCGGCGATCATCAGGACAAAGCGCGTCAGCGCTTCGGAATTGGCAAAGGCCGTGCTGGTCGGCACTTCGGCAACCAGAGACCATCGGGCGTCGCCGAAATTGACCGGTCCCCATGCGGCCAGCGCGCGTCCGCCCGAAAGGCCCTCTCCGACCAGAGCGGTGGACAATGCGGGCAGGTCGGGTTCGGGCACGGGTACGATTTCCCCGATGGGCAGGTCATAACCGGCGGGTGCGGAAACCAGCCGCCCATTGCCGGCAATCATGTAGAAATTGCCGGTTTCCTCTTCCTGGGACTGAACGATGGACCCGACGCCGCTGGCGGGCAGGCGGAAGATCGCAACGCCGCGCGGGCGTTGATAGAACTCGACCCGCACGGCGACATAGGCGCCGAACGCTCCGGTTTCCGGGTCGAGGGCAAAATCTGAGATGCGGATGGGATCGGTTCCGGCAAGGGTGGCGGCGGCCAGTTGTCCCAGCGTGCTGTCGGCCAGTTCGCCATCGAGATCGCCGCCCAGATAGGCGTCCTTTTCGACCGAATAGACGACGCGCCCATCGGTGTTGACCAGATAGAGATTGTCGAATTCGGCCGAGCGGATGAAGCTCGAATATTCCTCGTGGAAGCGCTGGTGGGCGTTGGCGTATTCGAGGGCGTTGGAGACCATCGCGTCGGTGTCGGGTGAAAATTCGCCATCGCTCGCCGGAGCCTGGCCATTGATGCCGAAGATGGCCTGGAGCACATCACGGGCCGTTTGCGGATCGGGGTCGATCTGGCGGAAGGCGTAGGAAAAGCCGTAGAAATCGCCGATGGAATAGCGGACGGCGTTCGATTTGGTCAGCGAATCGGCCTGCCGGAAAGCGAAGGTCAGATACTGGTCGAGCTCGGAGCGTTTGGCGTCGCGCACGAAGGCGAGGCGGGCAAAGGTTTCATCCTCGACATTGGCGTTGAGGATGGAAAAGAACACGGTCGCCGTCAAAACCAGCGGAATGGTGGTGATGGCGATCAGAATCGCGAACAGGCGGCCGCGGAAGCCCTTCGGTGCCAGCCCAAACGCGCCCATCCTCGCTTCTCCCCTTCCCGGCCGAGCCCCTCGCTACGGCCTTTGACATCGTCTATTCATATGGGGATGGTACAATACATAAAGCCGGTCACACCCCTTAACGTCGATTTTGACGGTTTTGCCGGTTTTGGGTGCGCAATTGACGGAAAAGCACCCGTGACAGAACCCTGCCTTGCCAGCCCACAATGGTCCCCACGCTTTTCGGCGTATCCCGGCGCATGTGCCGTCGGGGAGGGAACATCTGTCAGCCGCGACGAAGGGGTCGCGGTGCAACTGGAGGGAGTTCAACACTCATGACTGCCAATTTCTTCAAGGGCGCGCTGCTGGCCAGCGTTCTGGTCCTGCCGGCCGGGTTGGCCCAGGCGCAGGACGACGACCGAGCCATTCTCACCATCGTACCCCAGCAGCTGACCGCCTGGGTCGAGAACTACAATCCGTTCAATACCACGACCGTTCTGCCCACCGTCATCGACTTCATGTATGAGCCGCTGGTGATCTTTAACGCCCTGCAGGGCGGCACGCCGGAATACCGGCTGGCGGAATCGTATGAATATTCCGACGATCTTCTGACCCTTACCTTCACCCTGCGCGAAGGGCTGACCTGGTCGGACGGCATGCCGCTCACGGCCAACGATGTGGCGTTCACATTCGATCTGATGGCCGAATATCCGGCGCTCGATGCCCGCGCGGTGTGGCCCAAGCTCGACAGCGTCACCGCCGTCGACGACCGCACCGTTGAAATCCGAATGAAAGAGGTCGATGCGGGGCTGATCTACCAGCTTGTGCAGGTCTATACGGTACCCGAACATATCTGGGCCGAGGTGGGCGATCCGGTGACCTATTCGAACAACACCACCGTGGGTTCGGGGCCGCTGACCGAAATCGAGCGTTTCACGCCGCAGGAATATATCCAGTGCGCCAACCCCAATTACTGGGACGCGGAAAGTCTGCATGTCGATTGTGTCCGCCTGCCCCAGCTGGCCAACAACGATCAGGTGCTGACGGCCGCGGCCAATGGGGAGCTCGACTGGTTCGGTTCGTTCCTGCCCGATATCGAGCGCACCTATGTGGGCACCGATCCGGACAATCACGGCTACTGGTTCCCGGCCGGCTCGCCGGTGTTTTTCTCGCTCAACATGGAAACGAGCGAGCCGGGGCTCGATGAAGCGTTCAACGACGTCGCGTTCCGCCGCGCCTTCTCGATGGCCATGGATCGTCAGGCGATGGTCGATATTGCCGGTTATGGCTATCCGACGGTCAATGATTATCCCTCGGGTCTTGGCCGGGCGTATCACTCCTGGAACAACCCCGAAGTCGAGGCCGAATATGGGCAATATACCCAGTTCGATATCGAAGGCGCCCGTGCGCTGCTCGATGAGGCCGGGTATTCAGACGTCGATGGCGACGGGTTCATCGACAGCCCGAGCGGCGAGCCGATCGCGTTCTCGATCATCGTGCCGAACGGTTGGACCGACTGGGTCAATACCGTGCAGTTGGCTGTCGAGGGCCTGAACGAGTTGGGCATCAACGCTTCGATGCAGACCCCGGAAAGCCCGGCCTGGACCGATCAATTGATCGCCGGCGACTATCAGGCGGCCATCAACTCGGTGACCACTGGTGTGACCCCGCACTACTTCATGGACCAGTCTCTGCATTCGCGGCACATCGGCCAGAGCCGCTTCCAGTCGTCGCGCTACACCAACCCCGAGCTCGATGCGGCGCTCGATGCGTTCAACGGAACGACGGATGAAGCCGAGCAGACCGAGATCATGAACGAGATCCAGATGCTGATCGCTGCGGATATGCCGCTCATCAACGTCTTCAACAACCCGCTCTGGTACGAGTACAACACCGCGCGGTTTACCGGGTTCTTCAACGCCGACAACCCCGTTGCGCGCCCGGTGGTCTATTCGGGTGTTCCCGAGCGCCTGTTGCATCTTCTGGCCCTGCGGCCGGTCGAAGACTGATCCTCCGACCTGGGTGCCTGTGGCATCCGCTGCACTGGACCCCGGGAATAAATCCCGGGGTGACAGGCTGGAGGGTGACCCCGGCCTTTTCCTCACAATCACCCTGTCATTCCGGGACTTGTTCCCGGAATCCAGCAGCGGCTTTTCCGCGAGCGCTGCTTCGGCAAGGAGCACTACCAATGGCTTTTATCCTGCGCCGTCTGGGCTTTTACATCGCTGCGTTTTTCGTCGCGGCGACGATCAATTTCATGCTGCCGCGACTGATGCCGGGCAACCCGATCGACATCATGTTCGCCCAGGCGCAACTGACAATTCCGCCCGAAGCGCGGGCTGCGCTGATCGAAACCTTCGGGTTTGCGACAGGCCCGCTGCACGAGCAGTATTTCTCCTATCTCAAATCGGTTTTTACCGGCGATCTTGGCTATTCGATCCGGTTTTTCCCCCAGACCGTCAATGAACGGCTCGGCTACGCGCTGCCCTGGACGTTGCTTCTGGCCGGGTGCGCGACGGTTCTCGCCTTTGCCTTTGGCACGCTGATGGGGATTTTTGCCGCCTGGAAGCGCGGCGGAGCGTTCGATGCCGTCATCACGCCCGCTTCGCTGGCGCTGCAGGCCATTCCGCCGGTGGTGATCGCCATTGTCGCGCTGTTTGTCTTCGGTGTGGCGCTGCGCTGGCTGCCGACCGGCTATGCCTTCGATCCAAGTCTCGATCCGGGCTTTACCTGGAGCTATATCAGCTCGGTCTTCGTCCACGCGCTCATGCCGGTCATCTCCCTGATGATCGTTTTTGTGGGCGGGTATCTGGTCACCATGCGCAACAACATGATCGGGCAACTGGGCGAGGACCATGTGATCATGGGACTGGCCAAGGGGCTTTCGGAACGCCGGGTGAAGTTCAATTACGCCGCCCGCAACGCGCTTCTGCCCTCGGTCACCTCGCTGGGGCTGACGCTGGGGGCGATCCTTGGCGGGTCGCTGGTTACCGAAGTGGTGTTCAATTATCCCGGGCTCGGCCAGACGCTCTATATCGGCATCGTCACCCGTGATTATCCGCTGATCCAGGGCCAGTTGCTCATCATGACGCTGGCGATCCTGACCGCAAACCTCATTGTCGATCTGGCCTATGTGCTGCTCGACCCGCGGCTTCGGAGGGCCTGAGACGATGGTTGAAACCCTCAAAGTCTTTCTGCGCAACCGCAAGGCGGCGTTCGGGCTGATTATCGTTCTGGCCTATGTGGCTGTCGCCGTTTTCGGGCCGATGATCCTTGGCGCCGACCCCATGGCGCGGGTGGGACGTCCGCACATGTCGCCCGATGGCGAGGCGTTGATGGGCACGACGCGGATGGGCCGCGATGTCTTTGCGCAACTGATCTACGGAACACGCACCTCGCTGGCCGTCGGGTTTTTCGCCGGGTTGTTGGTGGTGGTCATCGGCACCGTTTTGGGCATCGCCGCTGGCTATTTCGGCGGGCTGATCGACGAGATCATCAATTTCTGCACCAATGTGGTGCTGGTCATTCCCCAGCTTCCCCTGCTTCTGGTCATTGCTGCTTTCGTTGGCCAGACCTCGCCCTTCGTCATCGCCATCATCATTGGGGTCACCTCATGGGCGTGGGGGGCGCGGGTGACACGCGCGCAGACCATGACGTTGCGCCAGCGCGAATATATCCAGGCGTCCGAATTGATCGGCGAGCCCGCCCACCGGATGATCTTTGTGGAGTTGCTGCCCAACCTGCTCTCGATCATCGGGTTCAATTTCATCGGTTCGGTGACCTACACGATCATCACTCAGGCGACGCTCGAATTTTTAGGCCTGGGCAATCCCATGTCGGTTTCGTGGGGCACCATGCTCTATCACGCGCAGAATTCCTCGGCGATCACCGTGGGGGCGTGGTGGGAAGTGCTGGCGCCGGCTGTCGCCGTGGCCGGTATCGGCATCGGACTATCGCTCCTCAATTTCGGCGTCGATGAAATCTCCAACCCCCGCCTGCGCACGCTCGGCACCATAGCGGCGGCGGC
>DFMV01000038.1 GCA_002375765.1 Rhizobiales bacterium UBA3584
TCGACAGCTTCGAGGTCCTCAAGGGCGTCTCGATGACCGTTGATAGAGGCGAAGTGGTCTCGGTGATCGGCGGGTCGGGGTCGGGCAAATCGACGATGCTTATGTGCATCAACGGGCTCGAACCGATCGATTCCGGAAAGATTACCGTCGACGGCGTCGAGGTCCATGCCAAGGACACAGACCTCAACAAGCTGCGCCGGAATATCGGCATCGTCTTCCAGCAATGGAACGCCTTCCCCCATCTTACGGTGCTGGAAAATACAACGCTGGCGCTGCGGAAGGTCCTAGGAAAATCAAAGGCCGAAGCAGACGAAATCGCCATCAAACAGCTCAACCACGTTGGTCTGGGTGACAAGCTCAAAGTCTATCCGGGCAAGCTGTCGGGCGGTCAGCAGCAACGCATGGCGATCGCCCGTGCGCTCGCCATGGAACCCAAATACATGCTGTTCGACGAGGTCACTTCGGCGCTCGACCCCCAGCTTGTCGGAGAGGTGCTCGACACCATGCGGCTTCTGGCCAACGAGGGAATGACCATGATCGTGGTGACCCACGAAATGGCGTTTGCCCGCGAGGTTTCCAATCGCGTTGCCTTTTTCAAGGATGGTCTGATCCACGAGATTGGATCGCCCAGCCAGCTCTTTGAAAATCCCGAACGCCCCGAAACCGCCGAGTTTCTCAAGTCGGTCCTTTAGCAAGAGTAATCAGCATTGGGGCAGCATTCTATTCGCTGCCCCTTTCCACCGCCCTCGGAGCCAACCCAATGGCGTATCCTCACCACGATCGCCGTGATGTTTTCAGATGAGCGCAGCCATTTCGGCCCGCACCATACTGAGCGGGACAGCCGACGGCCCCGTCCTTGCCAGCCCTGAAGCGCTGAGCTTTTGGGGTGGGGTCGACCCTGCGACGGGCAAAATCATCGATATCCATCATCCTCTTCACGGCGAGACCGTGACGGGCAAGATACTGCTGATGCCCTCATCGCGAGGATCATGCACCGGTTCGGGCGTTCTGCTGGACCTCGCGTTGAACAACCGCGCGCCCGCGGCCCTGATCTTTACCGACCCTGAAGATGTGCTCACCCTGGGCGCGCTGGTCGCCGAAATTTTCGGTCATACGCTCCCTGTTCTGCGCGCCACCCCAGAGGCCTTCGCCACAATGGCGGCAGCAAAAAGGGTGGCGCTTACTGCGGAAACGCTGATGGCCGACGATCAGCCGATCGCCTTGCTGCCCCCGCAGATGTCCGCTCTCGCCCTGAGCGAAAACGACAGGGCCATGCTCGAAGGGCGCGATGGCCCGGCCACGGCACAGGCCATGAGGATCCTCTGTGCAATGGCCGCCCAGCAGGGTGCCGAAGAGCTCATCGACGTGACCCAGGCCCACATCGACGGCTGCATTTATGCCAGCCCTGCCAATCTGACGTTCGCGCAGACCATGGCCGACATGGGTGGCCAGGTCGTCATCCCGACAACGATGAATGCCATTTCCGTCGACCATGAACATTGGCAAATTCAGGGCATACCCGAGGGTTTTGGCTCCCCCGCCGCCAAGCTGGCCGACGCTTACGTGAAGATGGGTTGCCGCCCGACATTCACCTGCGCGCCTTACCTGCTCGACAGCGCCCCAGGCACTGGCGAAGCAGTCGGGTGGTCGGAATCCAATGCGGTGATCTTTGCCAATTCGGTGCTCGGCGCGCGGACCGCCAAGCACCCCGATTTCCTCGATCTCTGCATTGCGCTGACTGGCCGCGCGCCGCTGTCAGGCGTCTATCTCGACGCTCACCGCAAAGCGAAACTGGTGATTGACGTCGAGCTACCCCAAAATCCCGACGGCGCTTTCTGGCCATTGATCGGCTATATCGCTGGGCTGCTCGCGCCAGATCGCATTCCCCTGCTCCGCGGCCTCGCCCCGGCCCATCCCAGCCGCGACGATCTCAAGGCCCTGTGCGCAGCCTTCGGAACGACATCGGCCGCCCCGATGCTCCACATAGAGGGAGTGACCCCAGAGGCCGCCAACGCTTTTGATCCGGAGACGCCCCACGCTGTAATCGATCGCCGGCTGATGGCGTCCATCTGGCAAAAACTGAATGCCGGCCCTGAACAGATCGACCTTGTCGCTATCGGCAGCCCCCATGCCTCGCTGGCCGAATGTCACGCTCTTGCCGACGCTCTTGACGGGCGCCCGATCCTGGACACGGTCAGCGTGATCCTCACCGTCGGTCCTGAAACAAAAGCCCGGATGGCTGGCGACGAAACGCTCGCGCGCCTCAACGCCAGCGGCGTCACCACGGTCTCGGACCTCTGCTGGTGCTCAATCTCCGAACCGGTTTTCCCGCCCGCTGCCAAAACGGTCCTCACAGACTCCGGCAAATATGCCCATTACGGCCCCGGCCTTTCCGGTCGGGCCGTTCGCCTGGGCAGTCTGGCAGATTGCGTCAGCGCTGCCCTGACCGGAACCGCCCCTCAGCGCCTGCCCAAATGGTTGGAGACCTGAAATATGCGCACGTCGAAACTCATCCACATTGTCGGCTGTCATGCCGAGGGCGAAATAGGCGACGTGATCGTGGGCGGCGTTGCGCCGCCACCGGGCAACACCATCTGGGAACAGGCTCGGTGGATAGCCCAGGATGACACCCTGCGTAATTTCGTACTCAACGAGCCACGCGGTGGCGTGTTCCGTCACGTCAATCTGCTTGTCCCGCCCAAGGACCCGAAGGCCGCCATGGGATGGATCATCATGGAGCCCATGCACACCCCGCCCATGTCCGGCTCGAACTCGATATGCGTCTCAACGGTCCTGCTCGATACCGGCATCATCGAAATGCAGGAGCCTGAAACGCGCTTCACGCTCGAGCCCCCCGGCGGGCTGGTCGATGTGGTCGCCACCTGCAAGGATGGCAAGGCGGTCTCGATCCGCGTCACCAATCATCCCAGCTTCGCTCAAAAACTTGACGCCACCATTGAAGTCGAGGGCATGGGAACGCTGACGGTGGACACCGCCTATGGCGGCGACAGTTTCGTGCTTGTCGATGCGACGACACTTGGCTTCTCGCTGGCGCCTGACGAGGCCAAGGATCTCGCGGACGCCGGCATGAAGATAACGCGCGCAGCGACCGAACAATTGGGCTTTTCCCACCCGACCAACCCCGATTGGTCCCATATTTCGTTCTGTCAGTTCACAGCGCCCGTCGAAATCGAGAACGGGACCAAAACGGGCCGCAACACCGTAGCCATCGAACCGGGCAAGCTCGACCGCTCCCCGACCGGAACCGGCTGCTCGGCGCGGATGGCGGTGCTTCATGCCAAAGGCCAGCTTGCCGTGGGCGAAGAATTCGCGGGCATCTCGATCATCGGCAGCCGGTTCAACTGCCGGATAGAGAGCACGACCGACCTCGCCGGCACCCCTGCCATCATCCCCTCGATTTCGGGACGCGGCTGGGTGACGGAAACCAAACAGCTGATGCTCGATCCCTCAGACCCCTGGCCGGGCGGCTATCGTGTTGGCGACACCTGGCCAGCCCGGAGCGCGTAATGGACCAGTCACGCATATCCTTTGCCGAACTCGTCGCTCTTCTCGAAGCGATTTTTCTCCGCTTTGGCACGAGCAGGCAGACGGCGGCGATCCTGGCGGACAATTGCGCGCGCTGCGAACGCGACGGCGCAAAGAGCCACGGAATCTTTCGGATGAAAGGCTATACCGACAGCCTTGCGACGGGCTGGGTGGACGGTATGGCCCAACCCGTTCTCGAAGATGCCGCTGCCGGTTTCCTGCGCGCCGATGCTCAAAACGGATTTGCGCAGCCGGCCCTGGCACTGGCGCGCGAAGACCTTGTCGAAAAGACCCGCACCAACGGAATTGCCCTGCTCGCTATCAGGAACTCCCACCATCTGAGCGCTCTCTGGCCCGACCTCGAACCCTTCGCGGAAGAAGGTTTCATCGCGCTTTCCATGGTCAACTCGTTTGCCTGCACCGTGCCCCATGGCGGCCAGAGCGCGGTATTCGGCACAAATCCTATTGCGTTTGCCGCACCCACAAGTTCGGGTGACCCCATCGTTTTCGATATGGCGACATCGTCCATGGCAAATGGCGACGTCCAGATCGCCGCGCGCCAGGGCCGTCAACTGCCGCCCGGCTCGGGCGTGGACAGCAAGGGCAACCCCACGACCGATCCGAATGCCGTTCTCGATGGCGGCGCGCTGCTCCCGTTTGGCGGCCACAAGGGTTCCTCCATCTCAATGATGATCGAACTCCTCTCGGCCGCGCTGACAGGGGGGAACTACTCTTTCGAGTTTGACTGGTCAGGTCACCCTGGCGCCGCGACTCCACATACCGGCCAATTGATCATTCTTATCAACGCCGCACTGGCCGGCGCAGCGCCTTTCGGCGTGCGTGCCGAGACCCTGATCGACGAGATGAAATCCGCAGGCGTTACCCGGTTTCCGGGCCAGCATCGCTTCGCGAAACGCAAGGAGTCGGACGCCACAGGCATCGCGCTGACAACGGATGAGTTGAGTTGGCTTGAAGGACTGGCGAAGGGCTAGCTGATCCCTATCGCATCCCTTTCCGGATGCCCTCATCAGCCATCGCGCGACTCGTCCTGGTGCGCCTTGACCATATCCGCCATGCTGTTGAAGCGGAAATCATAATGGGGCATGTCGCCGGGGTTCATCGTCGCGCCAAAACCCGTCTCGTCATGCCGGCGATAAATCCACGCGGACGCCAGGCCCGCAGCGTTGGCCGGCTTATGGTCGTGGAACATGCTTTCAGCCGTGTGGAGAATATCTTCCGGCTGGAGGCCATGCGTTTCGAGCATAGTGATCATATACTCGAAGTTGCGTTCCGCCGGCTTGTAGCTGCCGATATCTTCGGCGGTGTAGATGGCGTCGAACTCTACCTCCAGACGCCGGTTTGAATGGCTGAAGCTCTCATTGTCGACGTTGGAGAGAACAACGAGCTTATAGTGGCGCTTGAGATAGTTCAGCGCGCCCGCCGAATCCTCGACGGCGGGCCAATTTTTGACGCTGCGGCCATACTCGAGACACTCCGCCCAGTCCACTGCAAGGCCCCATTCCTCGGCCAATCGGCGATACACGGTGGCGAGAAGTTCGCTGTAGCGCTTGGTTGGGGTTTGCCGCTGGTGAAAGGATTCGTGCCGAGCATGGGCCTCGAGGATATCATTCCGGTCCAGGCCCTCAATGCGGGAGGTCAGAGGCTTTAGCGCCTCGAAAATCCCTGACTCCCAGTCGATCAGAGTACCGTAGCAATCGAAGGTGAGTACTTTGAAATCACTCAGTCGCATCACCGATATCCTTCATTTCCAAAAGTGCATTGAGCGGGTTCGGGGAGCGGCCCCGTGTTCCTCTTTGGCGTTGTGTTCTGCTCCAGCTGTCGAAATAAGCCAGGACAGTATCGGCGTCCGAAACATCGACATAGCGACGGCCAAGATCGCGAAGATTGTCTGCATGAGGCTGATCTTCGATGTCGCCAACGCAATCTTGGGGCACGATTGTGCGGTACCGGTAGGAAAAGCTGTCGATTGAAGTCGCGCGAATGCACCCGCTCGTGTTGCAGCCGGTGACAATCACCGTATCGACCCGTTCCTTGGTGAAGTAATCGCTGACACCGGTGTTAAAGAAGATCGACGGGCCCTTCTTGCACACGAACAAATCGTATTCGGGATCAAAGATGCGTGGGTCGAGAGCTGCGCTGGGATGATCGTGTCTGAAGGTCTCGCGTACCGCCGAAATCTTCCAGTACGGCATTTCGCGTTCGCTCATATAGGCGGTGGTGCAATTTGCGATGGGAATGCCGTAGCGCCGGGCTGCGGTGACCAGACGCTGCGTATTTTCCAACGCCCGCATGACGAGGGGCGCGCCGCCGAGCGGATATTGCGCCTCGGTGAATGCAAGCATGAAATCGACGACGACAATCCCAGGCTTTTCTCCAAACCCTACAGGGATTTCGCCATAGCTGCGACGCTTGTAGTCGTCACTCATTCTTTCCTCCTCTGGCCACCGGCACGTATGCTAGAACGCGGACCGAACGACCTTGCCATCCTGCATGACGAGGGCGAGCGTTTCGGCAAGCCGGCCCATTATTGAAATGTCGGCCAGCGGATCACCTTCGAATGCGATGAGGTCGGCGAGATACCCCGGAGCGATGCGCCCGATCTCGCCCTCGCACTGCAGCAGCGCCGCTCCCGTGACGGTGGCCGAGCGCAACAGGTCCGCGGCGGGCACGACACCGCCACGCAGGTCGAACTCGGTCAATTGCCGGTAGTGCATCGCACCCAGCAGATCGGTGCCATAGGCCATCGGCACGCCAGCCCTGTGCGCCATTTCCACCGCCCGAATGCCCGCATCGAGCACCTTGTCGATCTTGGCCGCCAGGGCGGTGGGCAGGCCCGCGGCCACGCCCTCATCCTTCAGGCCGCGATAGGTGGCGAGGGTTGGGACAAGATAAGCCCCCTTCTCCTTCATGAAGCCGACAGTGTTTTCATCGAGCAGATTGCCATGCTCGATCGAGCGCACGCCGTTACGCACGGCCCGTTCAACGGAGCGAGCGGTGTAGGCATGAGCCACCACGTAGATGTTGGCCATGCTGGCCTCATCGACGATGGCTGAGATCTCATCTTCTGAGAACTGGTCGGAGTCGATGCGGTCGGTCGGCGAGGCGATGCCGCCATTGGCCATGATTTTTATGTGGTTGGCGCCGCGGCGAATCTCGTCACGAGCGGCGGAACGCACTTCGTCAACGCCATTGCAGATGCGCCCCAAACTCGGGACCGAATAACCCGCGTCCTGCGTATCCTGCCCCGGCTTGCGCATGTCCCCGTGACCCGCGCTCGGCGACAGAGCCTTGCCGCCGAAATAAATGCGCGGCCCCCGCACGCTGCCCTCGGCCTGCGCACGGGCCATGCCAAATTCACCGCCCCCCACGTCACGCACCGTGGTAAAGCCGCGATCAAGCATACCACCCAGAATCTCAATGGTCCTGGCCGCGACGTAAAATGGCGACTGGTAAGGCAGGTCCGCCAGATTTGCGGTGTAAGCGGATATGTGAACATGCGCATCGATCAGCCCCGGCATGAGCGTCTTGCCCTTTAGATCGATGACGTCTCCGCTTCCGGTGACCGGAGTGTCGGAAATCTCCTTGATCCGGTTTCCCTCGATCACGATGTGGCGCACGCCCACGATTTCGCCGGCATCGACATCGAGCAGGTTGGCGTTGGTGAGAATGGTCGGCATCTTTCAGTCCTTCTTTGAACGGCGCCATGTCGGCTCGCCGGCAGTCAAATTTCGCACAACATACAGAACAGCCTGTATGTTGCTTTTTGGGCTACTGCCCTCACGAACCCGGTCTGGCTGCATCCCCTTCCCCGTTGGCCTCGACCTCGACCAGCGAGCGCACATGGGACTTCCAGTGTTCCAGCAGCTTGTCGAAATAAACAGCATCCTCACGCAACACCATCTGGATTGCTATTCCTCGGAAAAGTGCCGTCGTCATGGTCAGGACGGTTATCGGGTCTTCTGTACTCGAGCCTGTTTCGTGAAAGAACTCACGCCAGCAGGCCTCAAGCGCGGCGTGGAACTCCTTGACGACAGGCATGAATTTCTGGCGCAGAGGCTCGTTGTGGCGAGCTTCCGTGATGTGTTCGAGCGTGACGAAGATCAACTTCCCCGAATACATCGCCCAAAGCTTGTCGAGGAAATCGTCGAGCATGAGCTCGCCAGCCCTCGCCAACCCGAGCCAGGACCTGATTTCACGGGTCGCATCGGCGAGCATCCGCTCGTAAGAAACGACGATCAGGTCCTCCTTGCTGGCATAATGATGCATCAGTGCGCCACGAGAAACGCCGGCCCTCCTGGCGATATCGGCTGTTGTCAGACGCGCGAAGCCATTTTCGTACATCGCGTCGATCGTCGCCTGCATCAAAAGCTCTTGCGTTGTTGCGCTTCGCTCCTCCTGCGTCCGCCTCTTGCTTGTCCTTTGCGATGAGCCGGCGTGTTCGCTCGAAGCCATCAGGATCTCCCTTAGATCATTGCGCGGCTTCAATCTCGGTCGCGAAAGCGTCGACGAGATATGGCGCGAATCGACTGGCAATGGCGAGTTTAGCATCATCGAAATGCCCTTCGGCGTGCAGCAGAGCTAGCGTGCCCAGCAATTCGCCGTGGCGGATAACCGGAACGTTGATTGCCGAACCCAGCCCCAGACTGGCGATCAGTTCATGGTCAAAGAACGCCCACTCGATATCGGCCCTGTTTCGACCCAGAAACGGTTTGTGCTGCCGGATCACCAGATCTCCCCATGGCGTGTCGCCCATGGTCTTTTTCCCCGTCAGAGGATAGGCCTCGACATTGGTGCTGTAGAACCGCTGCACTTCTTTTGCCCCGGGCAGAACCATGAGAAGTGTAAAAAGCTTGTGCCCGACAAGGGTCTGAAGGGCGTCCTCGACCGCCTCATAGAGATGGTGCCGGTCGCCCTCGGCAAGGGCTTTGGCCACTGTGTCGAATGCGTCGAGCTGCGCTTGTGCCGATGGAGGGGTCATGCTGGAGCCTTCTGACTTTTTTCCTTGAAAAGACCGCCCGGCGCAAAACGCAGGACCACAATCAGCGCCAATCCCACGATCATTTCGCGAACCGAAGCGATCTGCACCGCTGAGAGCATGGGCAGGATTTCGCCGGCGAAGCGGCTGATTTCCAGCCATGCAACCAGAAGATAGGCCCCCACGGTGGCGCCCAGCGCCCGTGTATTGCCTCCCGCGGTCGCCGCCAGGAACACATAAATGGTGATCAGCGGCAAGAACAGGTCCGGTGAAATGTAGGATATGTAGCTGCCATACAGGGCTCCGGCCATGCCGGCGATCGAAGCGCCGAGCACGAAGGCCTGGATCTTGAAGACGACCACTTTTTTGCCGGCGACCGAGGCAACGACCTGATCGTCGCGAACGGCCCTGAGAACACGTCCCCATGGCGATTTTACCAACCGGGTGATGATGAGACCCGTCACAATGCAAATGACCGTTGCCAGAACCAGGAACTGGACGTGGTACATCAGCCCGCCATCCCGGTCGAACAGAGCCGGAATGCCCGCAATGCCGTCTGTGCCGCCGGTAAGCCATATCTCATTGGACGCAACGATCCGCACAACTTCGGCAAAGCCCAGCGTGACGATGGCAAGGTAATCGTCGCGCAGCCTAAGCGTCGAAAATGTAACAGCGAGCCCCAAAAGCCCGCCGGCGATCAACCCCATGATCGGTCCGGTAAAGGCGGGCCAGCCAAAATCGGTTGTCAGAAGTGCCGAGGTATAGGCGCCGATGGCAAAAAAACCGACGAGACCGAGATTGACCATTCCGGTCTGTCCCCAGATCGGCACCAGGCTCTGGGCCAGCAGGGCGTAAATGGCGGCAATAGCAAGGATGAAGACGATATAGGACAACAAGCGCTCACCTTGCCTTGGCGCCGACCAGTCCTTGTGGACGGAAGGTCAGAACGATGAGGATGACGATAAAGCTCACGGCGAGGCGGTAGGCAGGTGCGAGATAGGCTACCGTCATTTCTTCGATGATACCGATAGACAACGCACCGATCACGGCGCCCGGAATGGAGCCGAGCCCGCCCAGAACGGCGGCGGCAAAGATCGAAAGCAGCAGGCGCGTCCCCACCATCGGATCCACAGAGGCATCGACGGCAAGCAAGGCTCCGCCAAGCCCGCACAAACCCAGCGACACGGCAATCGTGATATCGGCGATCCGCACCGGCTCGACGCCCTTGAGCCGGGCGAGATCAGGATTGTCCGCACAAGCTCGCATTGCCCGGCCAAAGCGGGTGAATTTGAGCGCCGCCCAGATGGCCGCCATGATCCCCACCGACATCAAAAGGTTGCGCAATTGCTGCGGACCGACACGAATACCCACCAACATCATGTCGCGCTCGAGCGGCACGTCGAAGCCGCGCAGATTGTTGGAAAAAAAGAACCGCACGCCATTTTCAAGAACAATAGCCACGGCGAGCGAAGCAATCGCCATGGTGAGCGCGCCCGACGCCGCAAGCGGCCGAACGGCGACTTTTTCGGTTACCAGCCCTATCGCTCCGGCAGCCAGGAACGCGATGGCGATACTGGGCCAGATCGAAAGACCTGCACCGGTGTTGGCCATCCAGCCGGCGTAAGCGCCGACGGTGGCGATCGCACCGATCATGAAGTTCGGATAGCCGCGAATGGCAAAAATTGCCGTGAACCCAATGGCCGGCACCGCGAGAACGGTGCCGGACACGAGCCCATTGGCAAGAGCCTGGGCAAAAATCTCGAAGGTCATGCGATCTTCAACAGTTCGATGGCACCGCCAACCACCTGCTCATAACGGAAGCTGGCATCGGTTATGTCGCCGATTTCATTGAACTCACATGGACCCGAAGCCCCCGCATAGTCCACCTTCTCGCCGGCAAGGATCGCCTCGATGCCCGCGACTGCGTTATCGACTTCCATGCCGCCGCCCTGGGAAACTTCGCGGACCGAGTCGCGGATTTCGGTCCCGGACGATCCGCCGGCATGGGCGATAGCCATCAGAGCCAGGTTGATGTGGTCGTAAACCTGACAGGTGTAGGTGTCCGGCACGTCGATGCCCACCAGCCCCGCCAGCCGATCGTAAGCCGTGCCGCCCTCGGCCGGTGAGGGAGCCAGAGTATAGGCGCCTTCAACGACCTCGGCGGGGAGACCGCCGATCAGGTCCTGATTGATCGAATAGGCAAAGCCCAGAAGATGCCCCTCGTAGCCGGCCCGATAGATGTCGCGCAGCAATACCGTGGTGTCCGGGGTATAGCCGCCAAGGATCAGCATGTCGGGATCGAAGCGCAGCGCCTGGTCCAGTTCGGAGCGCAGCGACGGCTTCTTGTCGTCGTAGATCAGCCTTTCGACTTCACCGCCCGCAGCCTCGACCGCGGCCTTGATCGTCGTGTACTGGCTATCGGCGAACGGGGTCTGCGGTGTAAGGAAAAAGACGCGGCGGTCGCCAAGTTCCACGGCATACTCGCCGAACTTCTGTCCCTGCAATGTCGTGTTGGGCTGGGTGCGGATGATGTAGCCATTGTGAGGCAACTGAGTGATCGAGTCCGCACCGGAAACCGTGAACAGCATCCGCTCGCTTTCCCAGGCCATAGGCGCAACCGCTGTGGTCACAGCTGAAGCCCAGGTTCCGATGATGGCCGATACGTTATCGACATCGATCAGCTTGCGCGCCGCGCGGACGGCCGCTTCTGGACTGGTCTGCGAATCTTCCGAGACCAGGATGATTTCGCGACCGAGCACGCCGGCAGCGTTCACTTCATCGACGACCTTGCGCACCGCGTCGGCCATCACCGGGCCGTAGGGGCCACCTGCACCGGTGAGCGGGGTGAGCGTGCCGATGTGAATCGCACTCTCCTGCGCCCGCAGGATGGCCGGAGCGGCAAGCGTAAACGTTGCCGTGGCCGCGATCCCCTTGATCACGTCACGACGGTTGGCGCCCCGCTTGAACATGCCGATTGTCATTGTTGAGTTCCTTCCTTTGAACGACCGATCGCCTTTCGATCAGCCTCTGCCACCCAAAAAGGCCTGGCGAACTTCCGGGTCCCTTCCCAGTTCATCAGCCTTGCCTTCCAGCACCACGCGTCCGTCCACCAACACGCACGCCTTATCGGACATGGCGAGGGCGGCGAGCGCATTTTGCTCGACCATCAGCACCGCGATTCCCTCGTCGGCGACAGATCGAACGACCTTGAAAATTTCTGCTGCAGCCACCGGCGAAAGCGCCGCGGTGGGCTCGTCGAGCAAGAGCACGCGCGGCGATGCCATCATCGCTATGGCCATGGCGAGGGTCTGGCGCTGTCCACCCGAAAGCGACGCAGCAGCATTCCGGCGGCGTTCCTTGAGAGCTGGAAAGCGGGCAAATATGTCTTCAGACCGCTCCTTTTCCTGCCTTGGATCGAGATAGCCTCCCATCGAGAGGTTCTCTGCGACCGAAAGAGCGCCGAACACATTGTGCTCTTGAGGCACAAAGACCATGCCATGACGTGCACGGCTCTGCGGATCGAGCGTCGTCAGAGCATTGCCATCGAGGGTGACCGAACCCGATTTGGTGACGAGCAAACCGGCCACCAGCTTGAGCGCTGTGGATTTTCCGGCCCCGTTCGGGCCGATGATGGTGAGCACTTCACCGCGAACCGCGTTGAAGCTGACCCCTTTGACGATCTCATCGGCGGCGCCATAGCCGCCAACCAGGTTACTGACCGACAGCATGGTCGATGCCCCCTCCCCCCAGATAGGCGTTCTGCACATTGGTGTCGTTGCGCACCTCTTCAAAGCGTCCGGTGGCCAGTTGCTTGCCTTCGGCCATGACGATGACATGGTCGGCGATGCGACCAACCAGAGCCATGTCGTGCTCGATGAGCAGGATGGTCAGCCCGCCCGCAACGAGATCCCGCAACCTGTCGCCGATTTGTTCGGCCAGGGTGGGATTGACGCCGGCAACCGGCTCGTCGAGCAGGAGAAGATCCGGCTCGGCCATCAAACCGCGCCCGATTTCGAGCAGCTTCTTCTGGCCGCCGGAAATTTCGGTCACGCGATTGTCGAGGACATGATCGATCTCGAGACGGCGCGCGACACCCAGAGCCCGCTCGGCGGTCTCGCCCTCGCGCTTGCGCCATCCGCCGAAAAGCGCGGTGACGATGTTTTCACCGGGGTTATGCTGATCGTAGAGCATCAGATGCTCAAAGACCGTCAGTCGCGGAAACCCGCGCGCTATCTGGAAGCTCCGCAGCATTCCGGCCGCAGTAATCTGATACGGCCTGGCTCCCGTGATGTCGTGTCCGTTAAGACGAACACACCCCTCATTGGGCCTGATCAGGCCCGAGACAGCGTTAAAGAACGTGGTCTTGCCGGCCCCGTTTGGGCCGATCAACGCGGTGAGTTTGCCTGCATCAACGTCCAGATCCAGGTCATCAACAGCCTTGAAGCCGCCAAACCGGACGGTCATGTTCCGTACTTCCAGCATTGTCGTCCAAACCCCTCTGTCCGACTGGGAGAAGGCTAGCAATCAACAAACAAACACGCAAGCCGGTTTGTTTTTGCTGGATGGCGCGGCGAAGGCTTCTTTAACCGGTTGTAGTAGCTACGCTTTTCGGGATTTCGGCCAGTTCAGGCGAGGCACCACACCTCATGGCTGGCTGCAAAATCAGGCGAAGTCCGCCTCTCGGCAACCAAATCGGACCGGGGAACGTCTCTGGAATTTTGGTGTGAATGGAGCGGGTGAAGGGAATCGAACCCTCGTCGTAAGCTTGGAAGGCTTCTGCTCTACCATTGAGCTACACCCGCCCGAGGGTGTCTCGCCACTCTGTCCGGTTCATGCCTTGTGGGCAAGCACGATTTTGGTGGAGGGGGCTGGATTCGAACCAGCGTACGCTAAGCGGTCAGATTTACAGTCTGATGGATTTAACCACTCTCCCACCCCTCCCCAATCGT
>DFMV01000079.1 GCA_002375765.1 Rhizobiales bacterium UBA3584
CCAGCGATTGGGGGGTAGCTCATTGATCGAAACCGCCAACCCCACCTGGCGCGACCTCACCGAAACCCTGATCTAGCCCCGCTCAAAATCATCGCCCACGCCGCGCCAACCCCGCCATCGCTGTCCCGTGCCCGACACGAGACCCAGCAGCCTCCCAAAACCCCCGTCGCCCGCGGCATCCGCTCATGGACCCCGGCTTTCGCCGGGGAAGCGAAGGCGATTGTATCGACCCTCTCGTCCCCCACCATCGCTGTCCCGTGCTCGACACGGGACCCAGCGGCTTCTCCCAGCCGCTCTAGCCAATGGCATCCGCACATACACCTTGGTTTTCACTAGGACAGCGAGGGAGTAGTCGGAAAATCCAATTGATCGAAAGCGCCAAACTTAACTGGCGTGACCGGCATCATCTGCCGCTCTTGGAATGCTTCTCAATTTGGCGGGCCTGCGCTTTGCGTCCAGCAATGCGATTGTCGATTTTCCGCTTTTCAATCGACGTCTTAGCGTCACGCCTTTTTGCCAGCTCCACCCTCAGCTTTTTGAATTGTCTATTCGGCAAAAAGAGCTTGTTGTCACGAACAATGACGCCCGTAATGTCTGCGGGCGCGTTGACCAGGCTGACTTCCTTGGATCGGCTCGTTCTAAATCCATTGTTCTTCAATACTTCTTTTATTCGCCAAACTAATTTTTTCGGGACCACTGCACCAGAGAGGGTAATATCGTCGGCGTAGATACTTAGAGTGCAACCGTATTCCCCGGCAAGCTGATAGATATCAGACCACATTCGCGCATTGCAGAAGTATGAAAGAATGGGACTGCATGGCGACCCTTGGGGTAAGCATCCATCAAACGTCACAATTTCCACCAGTATCGCCGCTACATCCGGGCTGCACTGTAACTTATCCCTAAAGAACCACGTTAAACGCTCTGCGGTGCAAGAAGGAAGAAACGCCTCTATATCGAGGAGCCAAAATGCCCTTGCACCAACGTGAACGGCGGCATTGTCGACGTATGACACGCCCTTTACGGAGCTAAATACGTATGGTGGCACCGTTATCATGCCAAGTAGCTTGGCCAAACGAGCTTGCAGACGCTTCAAGGCAGAGGGAGGCAGGCTAATGGGCCGGTAATTATCTGCCAGCTCTGGAGGAGGCGGCATCGCGAGCCAGGGAGCCTTGTCATCGTACTTAGGTTTGTACTTCACCACATACTTAGGCTGGTTTTTCTCAAGGCTTTCAAGAAATCCAACTTCGGTGAAAAGTAACTCAGCAAGCCGCCGGCGGGTTCGCACCTTGTACAGGGCGCTATCGACAATCCGATGGCCAGGCCTCATCAGGCAGCATCCGCCTTAGACTTGTTTTCGATGAATTTTAGGATGTCTATCACCTTAGAAGCAATAGTTGTTCGCACCTTTTCACCACTCTTGGCAGCGTCTATTTGCTCTGAGAAAAACATTAGCGATGACACTGGAATGCCAAACTCGGATGAATACCTTTGGAGCACCTCCAAGCTAGGCGCCTTCGATCCATTTTCGAGTTCAGAAATATAAGACTTAGATACTCCGATCTTTTCGGCAACCTCAAACTGTTTGAGATCGTGAAAAACTCGAATAAGCCGTAATGCTTCCTGCAGCATGTTCTCTTTCCTTTCATAGAATTTGGGTTGGCGGTTTATCCCCCAGTGCAGAAGCACTCAAAGATAAAGCGAATAAGCCGATAGAGCGCGTATGCTGCCCTGATAATCGTCGTCAGGACCTTGGGGTTGCGCATCCGTTGCCAGATGCACCATCGCGTCCACCGCCGCCGTTGCTGTTGGTCTTCAGAAACACTCATGGTGTTCTCCTTCTGTTTGCCTAGAGGGGAAGTCCTCTAGGGTCGTCTCAAACAGAGGTCGGAAACAGCAACTTCACCTTCATTCTAGCCGCGATCAGTCGTTGATCGCGGCTGCTTCGCCCGTGTCGGTCCCCGTCCCACCGGGGCCTCTTGGGGGAAGTGATAGAGGGTCACCCCTCCACGGTCGGGATAATAGAGCCCGACCTTCAGATAACGACGTTCTTCCGTTAGACCGAGAATACATATAGCGAGCAAAATTTGTTTTTTCAAGATTAAAGTTCGCTCTTAGCGATTTTAATTCCTGGTCCTTTATCCCCGCCGCCCGCACCTCCCCTATCCTCTCCTGTCACCCTCCGCCCCGCCGGAGCCAGACCTGACACGGAGACCAGCCCATGCCCCGCCGCAAGACATCCACACCCGCCCCCGAAGCCTTTGCCGCGTTGATGGCGCGGCTGACGGCGGTTCAGGGCGCCATGGCCGCGCAGGGCAGGTCGCGCCCCACCCTTGAAGCGCCTGACGAGACCGCCCGTCTGGTCCGGGCCCTGTTGACCGATCTGCGGCGCTTTGCGACCGGCCTCGGCCACAAGCGCGCCGTCCCTTCCCTGCCGAACGGGACGGTCAGGTTTTCAACCATTCTGCTGGTTCTGGGCGAAGCCGCTGCCCGCTTTGAAACCCTCGGGCTCGAACACGACTTCCCCCAGTCCGATCCCCGCAGCCTCAAGGGCCGGCTCGATGCCGCCAACGGCGATATGGCCGCCATGCTCGTCGCCACCGTGGCCAATATGAGCCGGCGGCGCGCCGGGCGATCGCCCACCGAACCGCCGCAGCAACCGGCCGCCTGGACAAAGCCATGGATCACGTCGGCCCGGTGATAAAACTTATCCCCGCGCATCCCGCCCGCATTAGGCTCCTCGTCATGGGCTTGCATCGGGCGCGGATGCATACGAGCTTTCGGCAAGCCTGGTCCGGGTTCCTCGCGGGTCGCTGCGGGGAAGGCCCAAACGTCACAAGCGCCGGACGGCGTGAACCGGCCGCCTGATCTCTTTTGAGGCTGGCGCGATTTTGCTAACGCCGTCGTACTCCCGAAAGGGAGAGGGGATTGACCCTAGCCTTCTGAAGGGCGACTAAGCCAAAAACCCCGGTCATGAACGGCGAAGCTGGCTTCGCTTACTATCACAATCGGAAGAAGCTTGCTTCGCCGTTCATCGCCCACACCATCCCCCGAGGCCCATGGCCGTCGGCCGCTGCCGCGCGTGCTGAAGACGACCCCCGCCTCTCCCTCCCCCAACCGTCATCCTCGGGCTTGACCCGGGGATCCGCGGGGCGGGGGAGCCGCTGAAGGAGTTATCGAGGATGGCATTGCGGGTTTCACTGCTTCCGTCAGCGTGGCGGCGTTGCAGATCCTCGGGTCAAGCCCGAGGATGACGCGCGGGAGCAAGAGGACACCGTCAGGCAACTTTCAAGCACTCTCCATCGTTCTCCCCCGAACACGAAAAGGAGTTTGCTCATGTCCCACCACACCGAACAGGCCGATCAGCTTTCCCCCGCCGAGACCGAAGACAAGATCTGGAAGCTCGCCGACGACATAAAGATCTGCATGCTCACCACCTGGAGCGGGTCCGAGCAGCATTCCCGCCCGCTCACCGCGCATGTGGATCGTGACGCGCACGCGCTCTATTTCCTCGTCGACGAGGCTGGCCACAAGAACGAGGAGATCGAGAAATACCCCGAAGTGTCCTGCGCCTTCGTGGACAAGGGCTCCAACAATTACGTGGTGATCGCGGGCGAAGCGAAAATCACCAATGACCGCGCCAGGATCGCCGAAATCTTCTCCAGTTTCGCAAAGGCCTGGTGGGACGACGAAAACGACCCCGCCATCCGGCTCCTCACGGTCTCCCCCTCGCGCGGCGAGCTCTGGGACGGCCCCGGCAGCGCCGTCGCCAAGGCCAAACTGGCTCTTGCCGCTGCCACCGGCGGCGATATCGACATGGGCGAAACCGGGAAAACCAGTATGTAATGGACGAGTCGCCCAAGCGAGCTACGCTCGCGGGCTGGGGCCAACATTTTGGCCGCCCCGTCGGAGCGGTGCGCGCCGTGAGACATATGAAACTCAAGCTAAACACCCCATTCAGCAACGGTTCAGCCAGACTGCGCTTTAGTGTCATCAAGGCAGACGAGAACTCTGCCAGCAACACACGATGGGAGAAGCGTTATGGCTCTCGGAAAAACAGCAATAAAGGGCGGCATCGCCGCTCTTATGGTCGCGATGATGACCGCAGGCGCGTTTGCCTGGGAAGCCTACGCGACAAGCCCGCTCAACGTGCGCTCGGGTCCGGGCACGCAGTTCAACGTGGTCACCACCCTCCAGCGCCACCAGGTCGTCGACGTGCAATACTGCCGCTCGGGCTGGTGCTTTCTCGATACGGGCCGCTATGGCCGCACCGGCTGGGCAAGCCAGAACTATCTGCGCGAAGTCGGAAACTGGCAGCCGCCGCGGCCAAACCCGCCCTCCTGGCAGCCCCCGCGCCCGCATCCGCCCAGCTGGAACCCCTACCCGCCGCGCCCGCCGCATTGGGGCTATCCGCGGCCCCCGCACTGGAACCCGGGCCCTCCCCCGCGTCCCCACAGCCAGGTGTGCTTTAACGGCCCCAACGGCTACTTCTGCATCGGCAACTGACCGAACAGACAAGGCCGGAGCGTTCTGCTCCGGCCTTGTTGATTTTTCCCCGCTCAAATCCGATATGCTAGGCTTCTAGTCGTCGTATCGCGGACCTATCCGATGAAATCCTACGTCAAGCTCGCTTCCGGTCTCATGCTGTCCGGTATCGGTGCCGTCGCCCTTGAACGGGCCATCGCCGGCGGAATGGCCAGCGGCAATATCCACCTCCCCGCCGGAACCGGCGGTCTGGTATCCGTCCTGGCGCTGACGCCCCTGGCCCTCATCGCCGCCGGCGTTCTGGTCTATATCGGAGGCGCGGTGCTGGGGTTGAAGTAAACCTAAGTGGTCCGCAGCCGTTCGGCATCCAATCCGCGCGCGGCCAGCCGCGATCTAAGGCTGCGGCGCATGAAAACGGTAACGCCGTAGAGCGCCGCCCCGCCCACTGCCAGCGCCAGAACGAACGCCCGCATCCCGCCCGCTTCGATGCCGAACCCCAGCGCCACGAAAAACACCGCCATCCCGCCAATGGTCGCCAGATAAAACCGCCTGTCGCTCTCGGCCCGCACCTCGCGCCCCGCGCTCAGCACAGCCTCCCGCCGCTCGATGTCACTCATCGCCGAAAGTGGCTCGGGCAGCCCCTCGCGCTCGAGACTGGCCAGATACGCCTCGGCCCGCTCGCTGATCCGCGTTTCGACCCGCTGCGCATTCCACTTCGCCAGCATCAGGTTGCCGATAATGGTAATCGCCGCCAGTCCCAGCGCCGCATAGAGCACGATAGCCAAACCGCTTGCCTCCGCATTGGTGTTGCAGTCTCAACATGGCCATTGCACAAGGTTCCCGCAAGTTCTCCTCGTCAGATCATCTTATGCTAGGCTTGTTCACTCTGGGGTCAGGAACGATCCCGTATCATGGTAGGTCATCCTAGGAGCCAGTCCATGAAACTATCCCGCTGGGGCATCGCCTTCATTCAGCTCGGAGCCTTGCTCCTCGCCATCGGCCTTTTGCCTCTGGGCGTCATGGCAACGCTGTTCCCCGGTGCATCCGCCCTCGTTCCGGTCCTGCTCAGCCTCTCGGTCGCCCCGCTCGGCGGCCTGTGCCTGCTCGCCGGTCTGGTGATGTGGGGGATCGGCACACTGAGGCGATAGCGAAGCGCAAGACAAAGGCCCGGACGATGCCGCCCGGGCCGGAGAGACAGGGCGCGCCCGGCTCTATTTGGCTGTTGCTTTCTTCACAGCAGCAGCGACGGCGGTCAGTATGCCTCCGCCAACAAGGCCGGTAACCCCCTGGCTGACAAGCGCACCGGCGTCCATGCCGGTGCCCGCGCCGCCCAGAAGTCCAGCCAGGCCGGGCACGAGGCCGGCCAGCCACGTACCGCCCACACCGCCGATAGCTCCGGCGATGGTGTTGCCCGTCGTGCCAAGGCTGAGATTCTTGGCCGCCGCGCCCAGACCGTTGCCACCAACGGCACCGGCCACGAGTTGGATAACGATAGAAATGATTGCTTCCATAGTGTCCCCACTTGCAAACGAGGTGCTAAAATGCACCTCCCCACACCGCCCAGCCTACGCTCTTTCCCGATTCGGGGTAAGCTGCGGGAAAACCGGAGCAAGAACCATTGCGTTGCCACTCCGTTCTGCCTATCTCGGATCAGCACGATCCTGCTGATCGGCACGACAATTCGCACTCGAAACGGAAATCGACTTTATGCCGCAAGCAGCGCTGATAACCGGAGCCGCCGACAGGATCGGGGCAGCCATCGCGGCCCGCCTGGCGGCTGAAGGCTATGCGGTCGTCATCCATTATCGCTCTTCCGGCGCGAAGGCCGAGGACCTCGCCGATGCAATTGGCGCCGATGGCGGACTGGCCGGCGTGCTGCAGGGAGATCTGGCCAGGCGCGAAGACCGCATGGGCCTGATCGCCAAGGCGGCCGAGTTGTTCGGTCCTTTGACGGTGCTGGTCAACAACGCGTCGGTGTTCGAACCCGACAGTGCAGATACCGTCTATGAGGATCTATGGGATCTGCACATGGCCGTCCATGCCGAAGCGCCCGTCTTCCTAGCCCGCGATTTCGCAGCCCAACTCCCCGCGGGTGAAAAGGGCAATATCGTCAACATCATCGACGAGCGCGTGCTGTCGCTCTCTCCGGACTATTTCTCTTACACCCTCTCAAAATCGGTACTCTGGACCGCCACCCGCACCCTCGCCCAATCACTCGCCCCCCGCATCCGCGTCAACGCCATCGGCCCCGGCCCCACATTGGCCAATTCCCGCCAGTCGGAGAGCGAGTTTGAAGCGTCCCGCCAGCGCCTGCCTCTCCAGACCGGCGCCGATCCCGAGGAGATTGCCGAGGGAGTGGTTTCTATCCTCAGCCTGCCATCGATGACCGGCCAGATGATCGCGCTCGACGGCGGCGAACATCTCGAATGGAGCGCGCGCAACGCGCCGACCCCTCGCCAGCAATGACAGACGAAACCCTCACCGGCCCCGACATCATCAAGCGCTTCGTCAAAACCCTGCCCACAGGCGCAGGCGTTTACCGCATGATCGATGAGAAGGGCGACGTCATCTATGTGGGCAAGGCGCGCAATCTCAAATCACGCGTCACCAACTACACGAGCTATGAGGGCAATTCGGTCCGCATCAACCGCATGATCGCCGCGACCCGGTCGATGGAGTTCGTGCGCACCGAGACCGAAGCGGCAGCGCTCCTGCTCGAAGCCAACATGATAAAGCGCCTGCGCCCGCGCTTTAACGTGCTGCTGCGCGATGACAAGACGTTTCCCTATATCCTGATCGCCACCGAGCACGAGGCGCCCGAACTCACCAAGCACCGCGGCTCCCGCCGCCGCAAGGGCGACTATTTCGGGCCCTTCGCCTCTGCGGTCGCTGTCAGCCGCACCATCACCGCGCTGCAAAAGGCGTTCCTGTTGCGCAATTGCTCGGACAGCTTTTATGCTGGGCGCACCCGCCCCTGCCTCCAGCACCAGATCAAGCGTTGCGCCGCCCCCTGCACCGGTGTCATTTCAATCCCGGACTACAACGAACTTGTCGCCGAAGCTCGCGCCTTTCTCTCTGGCAAGACCAAGGCCGTGCAGGATCATTTGCAAAAAGAGATGAACGCGGCGGCCGAGGCGCTCGATTTCGAGCGTGCCGCTATGCTGCGCGACCGCCTTGGCGCCCTGGCCCTCATTCAGGGCTCCACCGGGACCGGCGCCCAATCGATCCCCGAGGCCGACGTCTTCGCCATCCACAACGAGGCGGGCAATTTCTGTGTGCAGGTGTTCTTTTACCGCGCGCACCAGAACTGGGGCAATTACGCCTTCTATCCGCGCGCCGACGATGACAGCACGAACGCCGAAGTGCTCGAAGCCTTCATCGCGCAGTTTTATGAGAACCGCACTCCGCCAAGGCTCGTCCTGCTCTCGGAAGATCTCGTCGAACCCGAACTGTTGCGCGAGGCGCTGTCCACCCGCGCCGACCGTGCCGTCCGGATCGAAACACCGCGCCGTGGCGAGAAGCGCACTCTGGTCGAAAACGCCCTGACCAACGCCCGCGAAGCGCTGGGCCGCCACCTTTCGGATTCGGCCAGTCAGCGCAAGCTGCTCGAAGCCATGGCCGATACTTTCGGTCTCGACGAAACCCCGCGCCGCATCGAGGTTTACGACAACTCCCACATCCAGGGCACCAACGCAGTGGGCGGAATGGTCGTAGCAGGTATGGAAGGGCTGTCGAAAAAGCACTACCGCACCTTCAACATAAAATCGAAAGACCTCACGCCCGGGGACGATTTCGGCATGATGCGCGAGGTGCTTACGCGCCGGTTCACCCGGCTGGCCAATGAAAGCGAGCCCGAAGCAGAAGACGACGCCACCGGCATGCCCGACTGGCCCGACGTGCTCCTGATCGATGGCGGCGCCGGCCAGACCAATGCCGTCAAGGCCGTGCTGGCCGAAATGAATCTGCCGCGCGACGTTACCGTTATTGGCATCGCCAAGGGCGAGGAACGCAATGCCGGCCGCGAAACCTTCTATATGGAGGGCAAGGAGCCCTTCATGCTGCCGGCTCGCGATCCGGTTCTCTACTATGTCCAGCGTCTGCGCGATGAGGCGCATCGTTTCGCCATCGGCACCCATCGCGCCCGACGCAAAAAGGAAATGGTCAAGAACCCGCTCGACGAGATCGGCGGCATCGGCCCCACCCGCAAACGGGCATTGCTCCAGCATTTCGGCTCCGCCAAAGCGGTTTCCCGAGCCTCGGTTGCCGATATCGCCGCCCTGCCTGGCATCTCGACCGCCATGGCGCAATTGATCTACGATCACTTCAACCAGAGATGACCAAGGCCTGAGGATACCAAATGAGCGACACCAAATTCGACATGGCCCGATTGCCGAACCTCTTGACCTACGGTCGCATCGTCGCAATCCCGGTTATCATGCTGTTTCTGCTGGCCGATAACGGTCCGCTGCGCTGGCTCGCCTTGCTGCTCTATATCGCGGCCGCGGTCACCGACTTCTTCGATGGCTATTTCGCGCGCAAATACGGATCGGTCTCCCCAATCGGTCGCATGCTCGACCCCATCGCCGACAAACTGCTCGTTGGCGCCCTGCTGCTGGTCTTCTGCTTTGACGGCAGTTTCGGCGTCTGGGATCTCATCCCGGCCACGATCATTCTGCTGCGCGAAATCTTCGTTTCCGGCCTGCGCGAATTCATGGGCACCGAAAAAATTACGGTGCCAGTCTCCAAACTCGCCAAATACAAAACGACGGTTCAACTCGTTGCGTTGGGTATCATTGTCGCCGAGCCACTTATCCCCGGCATGCGCGAATTGAGCGATATTCTGCTCTGGCTCGCGGCAATCCTTACAGCCATCACCGGTTGGCAGTATTGGTCCGGCGTTTCGGCACACATGGCGCACAGCGAGGACGATCCGATATGAAGATTCTCTATTTCGCCTGGCTGCGCGAGCGGCTTGGCCGAGATAGCGATGAAGTGGTCCCACCCAATTCCGTCGCCACCATAGCCGATCTCATAGAGTGGCTGGCAAGCCGCGACGAAGGCTTTGCCTTGGCAACCGCAAACCGCAAGCTTATCCGGGCCGCCATCGACGACGAACTCGTCGAACACGAAACGCCGCTCCAGGACGCGAAAACCGTCGCGCTCTTCCCACCGATGACAGGCGGATGAGATGAGCGTCACCCTCCAGTCCGAGCCCTTCGATCCTGGCGCACTCTTCAATGCCTTCCTTGGGGCAAATAAGAGCGCCGGAGCTGCTGTCACCTTTACGGGACTGGTGCGCTCCACGCCTGACGATCCTATCGTGTCGATGACGCTCGAACACTACCCTGAACTCGCGCAACGCCAGCTCGAAGCCCTGCGCGCAGAAGCGATCGAACGCTTCGCACTCCTTGATGCCCAAATCATTCACCGCTTCGGCAAGCTCCATCCCGGCGAACCCATCGTGCAGGTGATGGCTCTCGCCCCTCACCGGCAGGCGGCCTTTGACGGTGCCAATTTCATCATGGATACCCTCAAGACCACGGCGCCCTTCTGGAAAAAGGAAGAGGGGCCGGCTGGAACGCGATGGGTAGAGGCAAAGGACAGCGACGACAAAGCCACCGCGCGCTGGTCATGAAAAAAGCCGGAGATTTCTCCCCGGCTCTCAAATCTCTGCGATAGTGCAGCTTTTTTATTCCGCAGCCGCCTGCTTGGGCTGCACTTCGCTCATATAGGCCTCCACCAGCGTCCGGCATGCATCGGCAGGCGTGAACTTGTATTCGCCCACTTCTGAAACCGGGGTCACTTCGGCGGCGGTCCCCGTCAGGAAGCACTCGTCGAATTCTGCCAGTTCTTCCGGCTTGATGTGGCGCTCGGTCACGGTATAGCCATTGGCCTTGGCCAGCCCGATCAGCGTGCGGCGCGTGATGCCATCGAGGAAACAGTCCGGCAGCGGGGTGGTGATTTCCTTGCCTTTGACGAAGAATACGTTCGCCCCGGTCGCTTCGGCCACATAGCCGCGATAGTCGAGCATCAGCGCGTCGGCATAGCCCTTGTCCATCGCTGCGTGTTTAGACAGCGTGCAGATCATGTAAAGACCCGCAGCCTTTGCCTTGCACGGAATCGTCTCCGGAGAGGGCCGTTTCCAGTCGGCCCAGCAAAGACGGATACCCTTGAGTCGTTCTTCGGTGGAAAAATAGCTCGGCCACACCCAGGCGGCGATTGCCAGATGCACCTTGTTGTCGCGGGCCGGAACCGAAAGCGTTTCCGATCCGCGCCAGGCGACGGGGCGCATATAGGCATCGACAAGGTCGTTCTTGGCCAGCACCTGACGGCAGGCCTCGTCGATCTCCTCGGCCGAATATGGAATTGTGAAATCGAGCGTCTTGCCCGAAAAGATCAGCCGCTCGGTATGCTCGCGCAGCTTGAACACCTCTCCGCCGTAAGCGCGCTGCCCCTCAAAGACGCTGCTGGCATAGTGCAGACCGTGAGTCAGCACATGGAGCTTGGCATCCTTCCAGAGCACCATCTCTCCATTGTACCAGATCCAACCGTCTCGCTGATCCATTGGCACGGTGGCCATTTTAATCTCCCGATTATGCGTTTGTTTCCTTTGGGCCATTCGGCCACGATCTGTGCCCTATAATGCAGTATTCTCTCACCACTTGGCAAACCAAAGCGGCTCTGTGATAAGTCACTAGACGGCAAAGATATTGGTAGGACGATGCCAGCGCATTCGATAAATGTCAATAAGGCTGACATAAATTCAGCCATCTACGATTTTCCCGAGATGCCGATCGATATCATGGGACTGTTCTTCTTTGCCTATCGGGACTTCGTTCGCGATGCCGATGCGCTCCTTGAGATGCAGGGATTTGGCCGCGCGCATCACCGCGTTATCTACTTTGTAAACCTGCGTCCGGGCATGACGGTGGCCGATCTGCTCGATATCCTGCGCATCACCAAGCAAAGCCTGGCGCGCGTCCTGCGCCAGCTGATTGACAGCGGATACGTCGCCCAACGGCACGGCGAGACCGACCGCCGCCAGCGCCTGCTGTTTCCCACCGAGAAGGGCCGCGACTTTTTCGAGGTTTTGAGCGCCACCCAGGCCCGCCGTATCGAGGCGGCCTTTGCAGCGCTGCCCGAGGACACGCGAGAATGCGTTCGCCACTTCTTTGCTGAAATGACCGAGCGGGGCGACCAGCAATTGCTGCGCACCCTGCGCCTTATCGAACCGATGTCATAGGACGCCATCAATTGGATATCGTCAGCACGGTCTTTCTTGCCCTGATTCAGGGCATTACCGAATTTTTGCCCATCAGTTCCTCGGCCCATCTTATTCTGGGTCGCTGGCTGCTCGGCCTTCTGGGCATCGCCTCTTCGACCATGACTCCCGCCGAGGAACTGGCACTCGATATAGCGCTCCACGTCGGCTCACTCGGTGCCGTAATCGTCTATTTCCGGCGTGACGTCGGCATGCTGTTCATGGGGCTCATCGATGGTCTTACCGGCAGAATGGGCCCGCGCTTTCGCACCCTTCTTGTCGTGATAGCCGCCTCACTCCCCATCGTGCTCGTCGCCTTCCTCGCCAAGGATCTGGTGACAGATGCGGGCCGCAACATAACGATCATCGCCTGGACCACCATCATCTTCGGCGTACTGCTCTGGTTGGCCGATCGTCGCCCCGAACAAAGCGGCACGCTCGAGACCCTTTCGCTGCGTGACGCCATGATTGTGGGATTGGCTCAGTGCATCGCCATAATTCCCGGCGTCTCGCGCTCTGGCATCTGCATGACGGCCGGACGTTTCGTGGGCATGGATCGGCCTCTTTCGGCGCGCCTCGCCATGCTTCTTTCGATCTCCACGATCCTGGGGGCCGGCTTGCTTGCTGGTTACGATCTCTATGAGGCCGGCAATGCCCAGGTGACCTCGGACGCGCTGTTTGGTGGCGTCCTTGCCTTTTTTGCTGCACTGGCCAGCATCGCATTGTTGATGAACTGGCTGCAGCGCCAGTCTTACACGCCCTTCGTGATCTATCGGCTGGTGCTAGGCCTGCTCCTTCTGGGGCTCATCTATGCGGGCATCGCGTAAGTCCTCGACCTCGGGGGGCACTGCAAGACCCGCGCCGCCTTCATCATCGGACTGGTCGAGATCGTGGACCCATTCGCGCCACATCGAGACGAACAGCGCCATCAGGACGGGGCCGATGAACAGCCCCACAAACCCCATCGTCTTGACCCCGCCGATCAATCCAAAAAACGTCGGCAGGAACGGCAGCTTGATCGGCCCGCCGACCAGCTTGGGCCGCAGCGTCTTGTCGACGATGAACAGCTCCACCGAACCCCACACAAACAGCGCGATACCAGGAATGATCGACCCGCTGGCCACCAGATAAATCGAAACCATCGTGAACGAAAGCGGCGCCCCGCCCGGGATCATGGCCGCCACGCCGGTGATGACCCCAAGCAGCACAGGAGACGGTGCTCCGGCAAGCGCATAGGCAATGCCCAGAACAATGCCCTCGCCAATGGCGATGATGGTCATGCCGGTCACTGTCGAGCTGATCGTAGCCGGCACCACCCGCGACAGTCTTTGCCAGCGGGTTGGCAGGATGCGCTCGCCAAAACGGTCGAGTTGCCCCGCCAGATTGGCCCCGTCGCGATAAACGAACAGCAGAGCGATCAGCATGAACAAAAGGTTCAGTGCCAGGTCGAGAAAACTTCCACCCGCCGCCAGGATCGTCTGGTAGATATTATAGACATTGGCGCCCCCGATATAGGCGACATACTGGCCCAGCGCGCCTGGCCGCCCCACATAGAGATCCCACTGCTCGGTCGCCCATTCTCCCACCATGGGCAGCGTCGCAAACCAGGTCGGCGCAGCCGCGCCATTGGCATTTGTGGCCAGAACCCAACCGATCAGCTGCCGCGCCTCATTGGTGGCATAGGTCAACGCCATCAGAATGGGGATCAGGATAAACAGCACGATCACGGCGATCATCAGGCTCGCCGCCAGCGTGCGGTTGCCACCCACCGTACCCAGCACGCGCCGATACACCGGCCAACTCGCAAAGCCGATAATCAATGCTGCAAGAACGGGAACGAGAAAGCCGTGAAAGAAATAAACACACGCCAGCAAGATCAGGATGATCAGCCAGCGGGCCACCGCCATGGGCGGCACGAGCGCCGAGCGCTTCGATCCAAGCAGACGGGGTTCGCGTTCGGGGATAAGGTCCGGTTTGGTCACGTGCTACTTCCGGTCTGAGGAGCAACACCTATATGGTAAAGCTGCGCGCCAAGACAAGCGAACCCTTCACATCAGCTTGCGGCCATTGGGGACTGGCTTGTCGATAGCGGCAAGGACAATCGCGCCGTCATCATCCTCAAATCCAAGCGTGAGCACTTCCGATTTCAGTGGCCCGATCTGACGCGGAGGGAAATTGACCACCGCCATCACCTGCCGCCCCACCAATTCCTCGGGCGTGTAGTGAACAGTAATCTGGGCCGAGGATTTCTTGATCCCCAATTCCGGGCCGAAATCGATAAGCAGAATGATCGCAGGCTTGCGCGCCTCGGGAAAAGGCCGCGTCTCGACCACCGTCCCGGTGCGGATGTCAACCTTGAGAAAATCGTCAAAAGTGATGGTGTCGCTCATTGCCCCAATTCTTCACTTCGCTTGCGGGCTGCGCTGATTGCCCGTTTCATCAGCGCACCAAGCCCGTCAGGCGCCATCAGCACATCGAGCGCAGCCTGCGTCGTGCCATTGGGCGAAGTCACGTTCTTGCGCAATTGCGCAGCTTCGCTGTCATCCGCTTCCATTAGGGCCGCCGCACCAACCACCGTCTGGCGCGCCAGGACCATGGCCTGCTCAGGGCTCAATCCTTCCGCTTCACCAGCCGCTGCCATTGCTTCGACGAGATGGAATACATAGGCTGGCCCCGAACCGGAAACCGCAGTAACTGCGTCGATCAGACTTTCCTTTTCGACCCAGACCACACCACCTGCTGCAGCCAGCAACGCTTCGGTCAATTCTCGGTCTTCTGCCGTGACCGCGTCTCCGGCATAAGCTCCCGAGATACCCTTGCCGATCTGCGCTGGTGTATTGGGCATCGTGCGTACGACGCGGTCGGTACCAAGACCGGCGACAATCTTGTCCGACGAAATCCCAGCAGCGATCGAGACCACAAGCGTCTTGGCACCGATCAATTGTTTGGTCATGCCCAGTACGCCATCCATGATCTGCGGCTTGACCGCGAGAACCACGACACGCGGCGTTTCGCTGGGCAGGTCGGTTCGCACAACAGCGCCGTGCTGGCTGGCAAACGCAGAAACGCTTTCATGAGGCTGTGGATCGACGAGCGTGAGGGCTGGACCGGGCAGTCCGCCCCGTACCCAGCCCGACGCCATGGCCATACCCATCTTGCCGGCCCCGATCAGCACCACGGAGCCGGCGTCCGAAAGACTCATGCCTGCCCCACGGTTTCAAACATCACTTCTGCCAGAGCATCGGCGGCCGATTTGCCTGCCCAAACAACGAACTGGAACGCCTGGTAGTAAAGATCGCAACTCTCGGTTGCCGAGCGCAGCAGCGCCTCGCACTGTTGCGGCGAGACTTCCGCGCCGCCCGAAAGCAGGTGCGAGTTGCGGAACAGAACCACGCCTTCCTTGCTCCAGATATCGAAATGACCGATCCAGAGCTGCTCGTTGATGAGTGAGATCAATTGCTTGATTTCGCCGCGGCGCGCCTCGGGCACCTTCAAATCGAACGCGCAGGCCAGGTGGAGCGATTCCATCTCCTCCATCCAGTTGAACGACACATGATAGTCGCTCCAGCCGCCTTTGACCGAAATGGAGATTTCGTCAGCGTCCTGGCGCTCGAACGACCAGTCGCTAATTGCGGCGATGTGCTCGATAATATCAACCGGGTGAATGGTCCGATCCAGTTCCAATTCGAGGAGTGACATGGCTGGCTCCGCACGCTTATGCGTTGGTTCGAAGATGCAGCGGCCGACAGGATGCCGGACGCCTTACGCGGCACAACCGAACCGGCTTGGCCGGGGACAGGATGTACGAATCGTCATTGATCTCGACTGTACACCGCACTCCCGGCACGGACCCAGAAACGCGAGCCCAAAACCGAAATTCTCTTGTGGATGATCGGAGCGATATGGTTAACGGGTTCTTAACAAACCCTTCAAACCACAGGGTTTTACACCACTGTCACAAACCGCATCAGCGTGTGCGGCCTTCGGCGAGATCGCGGGCCCAGGTTTCATTACCCCAGGCTCGCGCCATGGCTGACGCCGCCATGTTGTCATAAGCCACCTGCCGCAGGTTGACGTGCCATTTCCCCGCCGACATCTCGACAATGGCATAAGCAGCCGCTGGCGAAAGCCGCGCCGCGGATTCAGGATCGTTCATATTGAACGACGGCCGCCCCACGCTGCCGGGATTAAACACGATCCGCCCGTCGGACAGCGTAACCACACGCGCGATGTGGGTATGGCCACAACAATAGAGCGGGTAGTCGGCATGGGGTAGCTCGGCCTCGATTTCTTCGACCGTGGACCGGCGAAAGCCCTGCTTTTTGACCTTGCGGTCCAGCCAGTAGGTCTCATCCGAACGCGGTGTCCCATGGCTCATAAAGATTGCATCGGCATAAACGGCCGTCTCGGGGAGCTGCCTGAGCCAATCCATCGGCTCGCCCTCGATAGCGTCGATGATCTTCAGATCTTCGGCGTCGAGCAGGTCGGCGTCACCCTCTGCCAGATAGCGATCGGTGTTGCCCCGGATCGCCACCATATCGAGTCCGGCCATCACCGAAGCAGTCTTGTTGGGCCACAGCGGTCCGGCGAAATGATCGCCGAGATTGAGGATCTTTTCCACATCATGCCGGGCAATATCGGCAAGCACCGCTTCGAGGGCCAGCACATTGGCATGGACATCCGAAATGACCGCGACCCGCATCATCGCGCTCAGGTGGTCTTCTTGCGACGCTTGAATGCTTCGAGTTCGCGGCGCAGGGCTTCGATTTCCTCGCCCTGGATGCTCACCAATTCGCGCAGCGCGTCATAATCTTCACGCTTTACGAGGTTGAGATCATTGACGACCCGCTCCATCTGCCCCCTGATCGCAGTCTCCGCCTCACGGCGCGCGCCATCGGCAACCGATGCGGCATCGTTCATCAGCCGTCCCAGATCGTCGAAAAACTTTTGTCCTTGCGACATCGCTCACTTCCTCTTGTTTGGCCGTCCGGCCCACTGCCAACTATGTAGGGGCTCCAGGCCCGCTTGACCAGAGCCAGTCCGGGCGGCATGGTCCCGCAAAATTGCAATCAGCTTCGAGGCCCAACGTGCCCTTCCCCATGATCGATCCGGTCGCCTTTGCCATCGGCCCCATCGTCATCCGCTGGTACGCCCTGGCCTATCTGGCGGGCATATTTCTCGGGGTAGGTTACGGCATGCTGCTCCTCAAGCGCAAATCGCTCTGGGTCAACGGCACACCGCCAATGACCCCGGACGAGCTCTTCGATTTCACCTTCTGGATCGTCATCGGCATCATCATCGGTGGCCGGTTGGGCTATGTCGTGTTTTACGATCCACTGGTCTTTGCAGCAAATCCGGGCCAGATCATCGCCCTTTGGGACGGCGGCATGAGTTTCCACGGCGGGATGCTGGGCCTGATGGTTGCCATAATCGTGTATCTTAGCCGCAAGAAGGCCAACATCCTGTCCGGCCTGGACCTGCTCGCCTGCTGCGCCACCATCGGTCTGTTTCTCGGGCGCGTCGCCAATTTTATCAACGCCGAACTCTACGGCTCGGTCACCACAATGCCATGGGGCGTGATCTTTCCCGGCGCCGGCGATCTCCCGCGCCACCCCAGCCAGCTCTATGAGGGCTTGCTTGAAGGTGTCCTTCTGTTCCTCGTCATCCGCTATTTCACGCACGTCAAACTGGTGCTGCGCCGCCCCGGCATCGCCGCCGGGATCTTCGGCATTGGCTATGCGCTTTCACGCATTTTCGTCGAATTCTTCCGCCTGCCCGACAGCCACATCGGCTATCTCGCCTTCGGCTGGCTGACCATGGGCATGGTTCTCTCGCTGCCCATCCTTGTTGCCGGCATCGCCCTGATCGTTTGGGCCCGGACGCGTCGTCATGCCTAAGCCGGGCCTTTCTCTTGGTGATCTGATCGACATGCAGATTCGCCAGCAGGGGCCGATGTCGCTGGCGACCTATATGGGCCTGTGCCTGACCCACCCCACGCGCGGCTACTACCGCAAAGCCGACCCACTCGGCGCCGGTGGCGATTTCATCACCGCTCCGGAAATCAGCCAGACGTTCGGTGAAATGATCGGCGCCTGGATCGCCGATCTCTTCCTGCAGATGGGCCTGCCGGACAAGTTCACCCTCCTTGAACTGGGCCCCGGCCGCGGCACCCTGCTCTCCGATGCCCTGCGTGTCGCCACCCGCGCGACTGGCCTTGCCCGGGCGCTCGACCTCAAGCTCTATGAGACCAACCCTGTTCTCGCCGCCATGCAGCGCGAAAAGCTGGCGGCCTATTCGCCCGACTGGATCGAGGACGTCGAAGCCCTCGGCAGTTCTCCGCTCGTCATAATTGCCAACGAATTTTTCGACGCCCTGCCGGTTCGGCAATTCGTCCGGCGGGAAGGCAAATGGTACGAACGCAGCGTCGGGCTTGCTGATGGCCAGCGCGTTCTCGGCCTTTCGCCGACGCCTTATGAGGAAGCACTGATCGGCGAGGCATTCGCCTCGGCCAGAGATGGCGAAGTCGCCGAAATCGGCTTGGCTGCCCAACAGTTCATGGGCCAGCTGTGCCGTCTCCTCGCCCCCCGAGGCGGGGCGTTGCTCGCCATCGATTATGGCTATGAACACACTCAGCCCGGCGAAACGCTACAGGCACTGTCCCGTCACGCCCCGGTCGATCCCTTGGCTCAACCCGGTGCCGCAGACCTCACGACACATGTGGATTTCGAAGCGCTGGGCCGCGCTGGACGCATGGCTGGGTTGACGGTCCACCCCATTGTGACCCAGGGGCGTTTTCTTACATCATTGGGACTGGCCGAACGCCATTCGGCGCTCGCCGCAGCAAACCCGGAAAAGGCCGCTTCTCTCGCATCGGCCTTCGACCGGCTCACAGGGGCCGATCAGATGGGTGAGTTGTTCAAGGTCCTGTGCGCAGCAAGCCCAGGGCTGCGTCCGGCGGGATTTCCCGCATAAAGAAAGCCAACCTCACAATGCATCCTCCAGTCGAAAAGAGCCCCGCAATCACCGCCGCCGCCGCTATCCGCCACGGGTTTTTCGGGCGACGCGGCGGGGTATCGGAGGGCGAATTCGCCTCCCTCAACGCCTCGCGTTCGGTTGGTGACGACGCGGCAAATGTGGTCGATAACGTCCACCGCGCTGTCATGGCCCTCAAGGGCGGCCCCATCGAAGTCGCACTCGCGACGCAGGTTCACGGCACGCATGTACATATCGTCGACAAGGCCTTCGATCTTCAGCACCGCCCCGAAGCGGACGCCATGGTCACCAACAGATCCGGCATCGCGCTGGGCATTCTGACCGCCGATTGCGCACCCATTCTACTTGCAGATCCCAAGGCGGGGATAATCGGCGCGGCCCATGCGGGCTGGAAGGGTGCCGTCGGCGGCATTCTGGCCGATACCGTCGCCGCCATGGAACAACTGGGCGCTTCCCGTGCCAACATCATCGCGGCCATCGGCCCGGCCATCTCGGTTGAAAATTACGAGATCGGCGAGGAGATGGCCAAAGAGATTCGCACCCGATTTCCCGACGCAGCCGATTTCATCATCACCGACGGCTGGCCCAAGCCTCATTTCGACGTGCCCGGCCTTGTGCTGGCGCAGGCAAAATCGCTGGGCATCGGCACGGTCGAATCGGTCGGAGGCTGCACTTACGCCAATCCCGATCTCTATTTCTCCCATCGTCATTCAACCCACAACAACACCCGTGCCGGTCGCCAGATCGCGCTCATCGCCAGGGGATAATCGCCTGTGCAGACGGGCAACACCGTTAACCGCGCTTCACCTTCATTCAAAAGTCATATTGAGTTTGCGCCGTCCGGGGTCTAAACGTCCGCCCCACAAGCTCGGGGCATTGGCGGCCTCTGGCGATCAGGGCACACATAGAGGCTGACCATGAAGCTGGTGACGGGCAACTCAAACCTCACCGTGGCCAAGGCCGTTTCCGACTATCTCGAAATTCCGCTGACCGACGCGTCGGTCAAGAAGTTCGCCGACAAGGAAATTTTCGTGGAGATCCACGAGAACGTGCGCGGCGAGGATGTGTTCATCCTCCAGTCCACGTCCTTTCCGGCCAATGACAACCTCATGGAACTGCTGATCCTGATCGACGCCATGCGCCGGTCGTCCGCCCGCCGCATCACGGCCGTCCTGCCCTATTACGGCTATGCGCGTCAGGATCGCAAATCGGCTCCGCGCACGCCGATCTCGGCCAAACTCGTGGCCAATCTCATAACCCATGCCGGTGCGAACCGCATTCTGACCCTGGATCTGCATGCACCGCAAATCCAGGGTTTTTTCGATATCCCAACCGATAATCTTTATGCCGCCCCGGTCCTCACCCGCGATATCGCCGAAAATTACGACACATCAAAGGTGATGATCGTTTCCCCGGACGTCGGCGGCGTTCTGCGGGCCCGCAACGTGGCCAACCGCATCGGCGCGCAACTGGCCATCGTCGATAAACGCCGCCCCCGCGCCGGCGTGTCCGAAGTGATGAACATCATCGGCGACGTCGAAGACCAGTCCTGCATCCTGATCGACGATATCGTCGATTCCGGCGGCACGCTGGTCAACGCGGCCGAGGCCCTGCTCAATGCCGGGGCCAGGGAAGTCTCGGCCTATATCACCCATGGCGTCCTCTCGGGCGACGCGCCGGCCCGCATCGCCAAGTCGCGGCTCAAGGAACTGGTTACCACCGATTCCATCGAGATGACCGAGGCTGTCGCCAAGGTCGACAAGATCCGCCACATCTCCATCGCCACACTGATCGGCGAAGCCATAGCGCGCACCGCGTCCGAGCAGTCGGTTTCGAGCCTTTTCGACTGATCGCCGCTCCTGGCGAAGGTTAATAAGCGCTTAACGCTCATACCCGGACTCGCCCCGGCTGTCGCCCGGTCGGCGAATCTCTCACGCTGCCATTGCTCAAATGGAAGCGAGGGAGTTTTGACCGATGGCGACGACTCAGCCACAAGCGCTACCAGCGCGCGGAACTTTGGACTGGCTCCGGCATTTTCCCTTTTTGCGGAAGATCCGGTGGGGCGAGCCAGCCATGACCGCGTACGCTGCGTATGTGGAAGTATCAGTGAAAAAGACCCCTCCCCGCCACCCTCTGGTGGCCCCGCGCTCAAGCGCCGAGACAGAGCTGCTGGCCCTCCTCGATGAAATTCCGGGATGGCCCGACGCCATGCTCGTGCACATGCACAAGCGGTTCGGGACCAGCCGCCTTTTCCGCGTCCATCACGATCCTGATGGGCCGCTGACTGAACGCGCCCTGACCCTGCGCGCCGCTGCGTTCGAGGAAATGAGCCGGCGCGGGCTCGAGGCTCTGGCTGAAGACGAAGACTAGCGCCAACCAGCCTCTTGCCCAATTTTTCCGCCTCCTGTATAGACCCGCTCCATGAAGCGCTCGTCACCCCTGGAGGACGGGCGCGCGTTTCTTTTTCTGGTTGAGAAACGCACCCAACCAATGGATGATTTCCATGAGCGTCGAGCTGAAGGCTTCGGTGCGGGACCGGGTGGGCAAGGGGGCCGCTCGTGAACTGCGTCGTCAAGGTCTGGTTCCTGCCGTTATTTACGGCGATAAGAAAGCCCCTCTTTCCATCGCGATTTCCTACAAGGACACGTTCCGCAAGATTCATGACGGCGGATTCCTTTCGCACGTCATCGAGATCGATGTGGACGGCGACAAGCACCGCGTGATCCCCAAGGATTACCAGCTTGAGCCCGTGCGCGACTTCCTCGTGCATGTGGACTTCCTGCGCGTGGGCAAGAATTCGACCCTCACGGTCGAAGTTCCGGTCCATTTCGAGAACCAGGAAAAGTCCCCCGGCCTCAAGAAGGGCGGCGTGCTCAACGTCGTGCGTCACACCGTGGAAGTGACCGTCCCGGCCGATTCGATCCCCGAATATCTCGTGGTCGACCTGTCCAAGTCCGAAGTCGGCGACTCGCTGCACATCTCGGCCGTGGATCTGCCCAAGGGCGTTGTCCCGACCATTACCGATCGCGACTTCACCATCGCCACCATCGCGGCACCGTCTGCCCTGCGCTCGTCTGAAGGCGCTGAAGACGCGGGCGCCGATGAAGGCGAAGAAGAAAAAGACGAAGAGTAAGTCTTTCGGGCCGGCGCTCCTCGCCGGCCCTACTGTTCCCGGAGAGATGCGATGCACCTGATTGTAGGGCTCGGCAATCCCGGCGCCGAATATGCCGCTCACCGGCACAATATCGGATTTCTGGCCGTCGACGAGATCGCCCGCCAGCACAATTTCCCGCCTTTCCGCCAGAAATTCTCCGCCCTCATCTCCGAAGGCGTGATCGATGGCGAAAAAATCATGCTGATCAAGCCCCAGACCTTCATGAACCGCTCGGGCGACTCCGTCGCCCAGACTGCCCAGTTCTATAAGCTCGCGCCCTCCGACATCTCGGTTATCCATGACGAACTCGATCTTGCCCCCGGCAAGGTCCGCGTCAAAACCGGCGGCGGCAATGGCGGCCACAACGGATTGCGGTCCATCGAAAGCCATCTGGGCAAGGACTTTGTCCGGGTCCGTCTGGGCATCGGCCATCCGGGTCACAAGGACCGTGTGCATTCCCATGTGCTCTCCAACTTCCACAAGGCCGATAACGAGTGGCTCGAACCCCTGCTCGACTCGCTCGCCAAAAACGCGGGGTTGATCGCCAAGGGTGACGCGGCAGGGCTGATGAACAAGCTTGCGCTTGCCCTCCCTTCGGCGCCCAAGGCCGCACCGGCGACCGAAAAGCCGGCACCAAGGGCCCAAAGCCACGTCCGGCAAGCGCGCCAATCCGCCCTTCAGAGCAAAGTCCCCGAATCCGGCCCCATGGCCGATATGCTCAAAAAGCTGTTCGGGAAAAAGGACTAAGGCCGCGGCTGGAGTTTCACTGGCGCTCATGCGACTTCCCTTAACCCTCCCGCCAGAGGGGCGATGGAGTCCGTCGGGCCGGTGAGCGGCCTTATTGAGCCAATTGCAGCCGCCAAGAGTATCGGCAAGGCTTGCGTGTCCGGATCGGGTCCGGGACAGTCAGGGACGGGTAGCCCCGGCCTTGCCATCGTCGCCCTCGGTCTTACCCCTCTCCGGCTCCATCCTCACCACTCACCCCACCCCATCATCATCCTCAGGCTCGACCCGCTCTCGATCCAATCACCATCGCCCGCCCCCCCGTCGTCATCCTCGGGCTTGACCCGGGGATCCGCTGCATTGGGCAGCCGGTGAAGAGGTTTGGGAACGGGGAGAGGCCACACGTATCACTTCTGCGGTGCTCAATGGCAGCGCTGCAGATCCCCGGGTCAAGCCCGAGGATGACGCGGGGGAGTGTGAGATGATGGAGAACATCCCACTCCCCATTGTCATTCCGGGATTTA
>DFMV01000066.1:0-198 GCA_002375765.1 Rhizobiales bacterium UBA3584
TGCCTTTCGCCAGCTCTATATCGTTCTCAACCCGCGTATCATGCAACTGCTGCGGCTGGTGATCGGCGGAGTGCCGAGGTTTCCCGAACTGGCGCGGGTTCTTTACGAGCGCGGGCCACTGCGGGCGATCGGAATCCTTGCCAATCTGTTCGAGTCACTCAAGGCGCGGGGACTGCTGAGGTTTGACGATTCGATGGT
>DFMV01000066.1:373-30218 GCA_002375765.1 Rhizobiales bacterium UBA3584
TGAGGTTTGACGATTCGATGGTTGCGGCGTCGCATTTCAACTGGCTGGTGATGTCGACCCCGCTCAATCAGGCGATGCTCTTGGGCGACGACGCCATCCCCGACTCCGAAGCACTGCGCAAGGAAGCGCGGGACGGTGTCAGAGTCTTTCTCGCGGCATATGGGCGATAGAGAACTCCGACGGCTCCAACGACCGTTCTTATCTGACGCGATTGTGTACGCTCAGCGCTGACGCCGCGATTTGGCCCCGAAATTCAGTACGCGCGCGAGGTGCAGAATTCAGGGACGCCGAACAGAATGTCGCGTTCAACAGTCTGGGGGATATTGGCCAGCGCGGCGCGGGCCGTTTCGGCGTGCCTTTCGGCCTTTGCCATGGTCTGGGTCAGTGTGTCGTAGCGCGCGAAAATCGCAAGGATCTCGGCCAGTTCGGCCTCGCCGGATTCGGGATTGCCCAATGCCCGTTCGATCGTTTTGCGTTCAGCTTCGCTACCGGCCTGCAGAGCGAGAATGACCGGCAGGGTCATCTTGCCTTCACGCAGGTCATCGCCGGTGTTCTTGCCCAGTGAGCCTTGAGCACCGCCATAATCGAGCACGTCGTCGACAAGCTGGAAGGCCATGCCCAACTCGCGGCCATAGGCGGCAAGCGCCTTGCGCGAAGTGCTATCGGCGCCTCCCGCCATGGCGCCCACTTCGGTGGCCGCCTCAAAAAGCGTTGCGGTTTTTGCGTGGATGATCTTTTCGTAATCCTGAGGCGTCGTCGAGAGATCCCCCGCCTTGGCGAGCTGGAAGACCTCGCCTTCGGCGATGACCGCTGCGGCGCGAGAAAGCACACCCAGTGCATCAATGTCGCGCGATTCCACCATCATCAGGAACGCCTGGCCCAAAAGGAAATCGCCCACCAGGACCGAGGCCTGATTGCCCCATATGGTCCGTGCGGCGGGGCGGCCGCGGCGCATATCGCTTTCGTCCACCACATCATCGTGGAGCAGCGTTGCATTGTGCATGAATTCGACGGCGGCGGCGAAACGGATTTCGTTGCCGCGGACCCGGCTGAACAGGGCGGACGCGGCGAGTGTGAGCATGGGGCGCAGACGCTTGCCACCGGCATCGATCAGATGGTTGGCGACTTCGGGCACCATATCGACCGAACTCTCGGACCGTGACAGGATAAGGCGGTTAACCGCATCCATGCCATCGCCAGTTGCAGCCATCAGATCGTCGATTACCGCCGAGGCGTCGACTAGAGGTCTCGGCGCCAGATTTTCAACCGCCATTGACGTTCAAACTCCCCAAGGAGGGCGATGCCCTCCCGATACAGTGCTTTTAAAGCTATCCGGTTCCATGCCAGAGGACCGTTAGCCAATTGTCTGCTGCCGCGCTCGGGACGGAACAGGAATACCCACTTATTACCGAAACCGTCTATTGTCAGCCCCGCGCCGCGAAAGTGGCATTACACTTTAGGCCAAACATCCAGCGAGGACCCAGTTTTCATGTCGGTAAACCAGCCGCCCGAATTTGTAAAACGTCAACAGCCGGATGCAGACGCATTTCTGGGCGGCAAATTGTCCATAGCCCAACCCGAAAAGGGGTTTCGGGCCGGGCTGGACTCGGTTCTTCTGGGGGCGAGCCTGCCCCAAGGCACACGGCAATTGCTCGACCTGGGGGCGGGAGCGGGCGTAGCGGCGCTATGCGCGCTGGCTCACGAAGAAGGGCTGGAGGCAACGATGGTGGAAAACAACGCCGAAATGGCGATGTTGGCTGCCGCCAATGTGGAGGCCAACAGCTTTACTCACCGCGCGACAATTCTGAAAATCAGCGCCACCGCGACGGGTGCCGAGCGCAAGGCGTTGGGATTGGGCACCGACAGTTTCGACGTGGTGATTGCCAATCCACCGTATTTCGACGCGGGAACCCACGCACCAGATCCGGCGCGGGCGGCGGCGCGACACACGGACGGGGAGGTTTCGGGCTGGGTGCGGACGGCGGTATCCTGCGCGCACGCGAAAGGTGAAGTGATCTTTATCCATGTCGCTCAGGCCCTGCCTCAGCTTCTTGCCGCGTTCAACTCGCGCATGGGCGCCATTACCGTTCTTCCCATCGCGCCGCGGCCCGGCATGGCGGCCAGCCGCGTGCTGGTCAGGGGCCGCAAGGGCAGCAAGGCACCGATGGCGCTGCTTCCGCCATTGATCGTGCATGGCGAAACGGGCAGCGAATATGCCGAACCGGTACGATCCATCCTGCGGGGCGAGACGCGACTGGACTGGCAGGACAGCAAATGAATGCCTAAATGGGGCCAAAGACACTCGCGCAAGAAGCAATTGGACACGGGGAGATATAGGTGACCGCATTTACCGACGGCCAGATCGACGCTCCCAAGCGTCCCTGGTACAAGAGAATTTTCGGCAGCGGCGGACCGGTTATTCCCGTTGTCCGGCTGCAGGGAGTTATTTCTCAGGAGCTCAAGCCCGGCCGGCTCAACATCGCCTCGGTTGCGCCACTGCTTGAAAAGGCGTTCAAGTTCAAGAAAGCGCCTGTGATAGCAATCATCGTCAATTCGCCCGGCGGCTCAGCGGTGCAATCCCGCCTCATTGCCCAGCGCATTCGGCAATTGGCCGATCAGCATGAGAAAAAGGTGCTGGTATTCGTCGAGGACGCCGCGGCCTCGGGCGGCTATTTCATCGCCACGGCAGGCGACGAGATCATCGCCGACCCCTCCTCGCTGGTGGGATCGATCGGCGTGATCATGGCCAGTTTCGGGTTTGTCGATGCGATCGCCAGGCTGGGCATCGACCGGCGGCTCTATACGGCAGGCAAGAACAAATCGACGCTCGATCCGTTCCTGCCCGAAAAGCCTGAAGACATTGAACGCATCAAGCAGATGGAGCTCGATATTCACGACGTTTTCATCGACTATGTGAAATCGCGGCGGGCTTCAAAGATCACCCTGCCCGATGACGAAATCTATACAGGCGAGTTCTGGACCGCCAAGCGCGGGCTGGGGATGGGACTGGTGGACGGTCTGGGCGACCTGCACGGCACGCTGCGCGAGCGGTTCGGCAAGGACGTGACAATCAAATCGATCGCACCCAAGAGGGGCTTGCTGCAACTGCCCAATTTCGGGTTGTCGGCACGCGGCGATATTGCCGGCGACGTTATCGCAAAAATCGAGGACCGGGAAATCTGGTCCCGACTGGGGTTGTAGCCATGGGTATCTCGACACTGGTCACCATTCTGCTGGCGCTGCTGATCGGGATCGGGCTGCGCTCGATCCTGCGCGACTGGCGCAAGAAATTCGCCGAGGACGACTCGCGGGCCCAGGCAAAGCGCAAGGCGCAGATCGAGCGCAACAAGGCCGAGCTGAAATCCGGAGGCGTGGTGACGCTGGAGCGTGGCGACGACGGGGTTTATCGGCCGGGTAAGGAATGACCGGTCGCGCTTGACCTTGGATGGCGGCACAACTACGGTCGCGCCGCTTTCAACAACGGTGTTATCCGGAACAATTATGCCCGAGCTGCACAAGCCCCATATGGACCCCAGGAACTCGTTTCAGGGGCTGATCCTGACCTTGCAGAATTTCTGGGCCGACCAGGGCTGCGTGATCCTGCAGCCCTACGACATGCAGATGGGCGCGGGAACGTTTCATACGGCGACCACGCTGCGGGCGCTGGGGCCCAAGCCATGGAACGCGGCCTATGTGCAGCCCTCGCGGCGACCGACCGACGGGCGCTATGGGGAAAATCCCAACCGGCTGCAGCACTATTACCAGTTTCAGGTGATCCTCAAGCCCTCGCCCGCCAACATTCAGGAGCTTTACCTGCAGTCGCTGGCCGCCATCGGGCTGGACGCGAAACTGCACGATATCCGTTTCGTTGAGGACGACTGGGAAAGCCCGACTCTGGGCGCGTGGGGGCTGGGCTGGGAGTGCTGGTGCGACGGGATGGAAGTTTCCCAGTTCACCTATTTCCAGCAGGTAGCCGGCTTTGAATGCTCACCGGTGCCCGGGGAAATCACCTACGGGCTGGAGCGGCTGGCCATGTATGTGCAGGGGGTCGAAAATGTTTACGACCTCAACTTCAACGGGCGCGAGGGCGACGAGAAGGTCACTTATGGCGAGGTGTTCCTGCAAAACGAGCAGGAATTTTCCAAGTACAACTTCGAAGCCGCCGATACCGAAATGCTGTTCCGGCACTTCAAGGACGCCGAGGACGAGTGCAGGGCCATCCTGGCGGCCGGTCAAGATGGTGATCGCCAGACCATGGCGGTTCCGGCCTATGAACAGGTCATAAAGGCCAGCCACAATTTCAATCTGCTCGACGCGCGCGGGGTCATCTCGGTGACCGAGCGCCAGAGCTATATCCTTCGCATTCGCGAACTTGCCAAGGCATGCGGCGCTGCATGGCTACAGACAGCTGGCGGCGGGGCGGCCTAGCGCTTTTCGGGCACCAGCATCCGGCGCAGCACGTTCGTGCGCAGGACGAAATGCTCGACCAGCGCGCCAGCGGCGTGCACCAGGATCAGCGGGACCAGAATAAAGCGTGCGGCAGAATGGATCGCGCCGGCCGCCTCAATGCCACCGAACCAGGCGGCGGCGCCCACCAGCGGCATGCCGATGATGAAACCGTAGAGCAGATAGTGGGTGGCCAGAGCGATCCAGCGCAGCAGCGCGGGATGCTCGCGGGGCACCGCGGGAACGCCATGGCGGGTCCGAACCGTGATTCGAATGAGGGCAAGGATCAGGATGATCACCCCTCCCACGACATGCAGCCACGCGCCGGTCTCCTCGACCGGAACGGGCATATCACCGTCGATGCGGTCATCAAAGGCTTGCACAATCGGTTCGTGGAACACGAACTGGAAGAGCACCAGCGCTGCAATGAGCCAATGCAGCGTGATCTGCAGGCCGGAATACCCTATAGAATCGTTGGCCATGGCTTGTCCTCCACCCCGATCATCTCCCAACCGCACAAGCCGCACAAGGGTGCACCCAACCCATTGATATCGCCGTGGTATGGTGCCACTCTCCCACGGCAATCGCGCGAGGGCAAAGCGAATGGAATGGGCGATCCTGTTATTGGTCGTGGCCGTTATCGGCTATGCGATCTACATCTACAACACTCTGATCCGAAACCGGCAGCTTGTCGAAGAGGGCTGGTCGGGGATCGACGTGCAGCTCAAGCGCCGCGCCGACCTCATTCCCAACATGCTGGAAACGGTCAAGGGCTATATGGGTCATGAGCGCGAGACGCTGCAGGCGGTGACCGATGCCCGTGCCGCGGTGCAGGCAGCACAAAATGCATCGCCCGGTGCGCGCGGACACGCGGAAGGCCTTCTTTCGGGGGCGTTGGGGCGGCTGTTTGCCGTGGCCGAAGCCTATCCGGACCTTAAGGCCAACACCAACTTCCTCGAATTCCAGGCGGCGCTGCAAACCGTGGAAGATGAAATCCAGCTTTCGCGGCGCTATTACAATGGTGCCGTGCGCAATCTCAACATTGCCGTGGAATCGTTTCCTTCCAACATCGTTGCCAATGTCTTCAAGTTCGAAAAGGCGGAGTATTTCGAGCTGGAAAACGAAGCGGACCGTGCGGTGCCGCAGGTCAAGTTCCAGTAAGGCCGATGTATCGCTTCGTTCTTGCCCTGATCTTGCTCATTTGCGCCGGTCCGGCATTGGCGCGCGAGGAAATCCGCGAATTCAACGCGATTTTCGAAGTGCATGCCGACACGTCCGTGACGATCACCGAGCAGATCGCTGTCAACGCTGAAGGTAATGAGATCCGACGCGGGATATTCCGCGATATTCCGACGCTGCTGGAAACGCCAGATGGGCGGACCATCCGGCTGCCGTTCGAAGTGGTTTCGGTGACGCGCAACGGGGCTGCCGAACCTTTTGCGGTCGAGGGTATTTCGGGCGGGCAGCGCATTCGGATCGGGTCGGCCGATATCTTCCTGCCGACAGGCGTTCGTCGATACGAAATCGTCTATCGCATGGATCGCGCGGCGCGGATGTTTAACGATCATGACGAATTCTACTGGAACGCCACAGGCAATTACTGGAGTTTTCCGATCCTGCGGCCCCGGGCGCTGGTGATCCTGCCCGAGGGCGCCCAGATTACCGAGCTCAACGCCTATACCGGCGAATTCGGAGTGAGCGGCGCCGACAGTTCGACCGAGCGGCTGGATGACCGGCGGGCCCGGTTCACGGTGACGCGGGCGCTGCGGCCCGGCGAAGGACTGACCGTTTCGGTATCGTTCGAGAAGGGCATTCTCACTGCGCCTGAAGGCACCGATGCATTGGTGTTCTGGCTTTCCGATTACCGCGATTATGTGGTCCCACTGGCAATGCTCCTGATCGTCGTCGCCTACAACGCCTTGGCTTGGGGCGCAGTGGGGCGCGATCCCGCCAAAGGAGTCATATTTCCCAGATTTTACCCGCCCCAGGGTTTTTCCCCGGCACTTGTCCACTACGTCCATACCATGGGATGGGGCAAAGCAGGCTGGACAGCCTTTTCGGCGGCGCTGATTTCACTGGCCACCAAAGAACTGATCGAAATAGACAAACAGGGAAAAAAGAACACCCTGACGGTGACGGGACGATATCCCAAGGACCGCCTGCCGCCGGGCGAGGCGGTCATCTATGGAGACCTCAAGGCGATGAGCCCGGTGACCATCGACAAATCGAGCGGCCCGGAGCTGAGCAAGACAAAGACAAATTTCATTGCAGCGCTGGAAGCGGAAAACCGCACGGTCTATTTCAACAATCATCGGATTTACATCGTGGGCGGGGTTCTGATCGGTATCTTGTCGCTGGTGGCGATGGTGATTACCGGCGTGCTCGATCCGTTGTTTGTCTTTTTTGCCGCCTTCGCAGCCGTGTTTCTGTCGATCATCGGCACCGCAGCCCGGTCGTTCTGGCAGGGCAGCGGGATCGGGCGCTTTTTTGGCCTGGCCATCATGGGAGTTTTCTTTGCCAATTCAGGCGCCTTCGCTTTGGACGTCCTCGATTTCACCACTATCGATTTTCCGTTCGTGGCAGCAATCACCATTATTGCCGTGACGCTGGTGTTTGCGGTTCTGATGCGGGCGCCGACGGTGCACGGCCGCAAGGTCATGGACGAAATCGATGGGTTCAAAATGTATCTCGAGATCGCGGAGAAAGAGCGCCTCAATCTGCAGGGCGAGCCAGAAATGAGCGTTTCGCGTTTTGAAGCCATTCTGCCCTACGCCATGGCACTGGGCGTGGAAGAGCCCTGGTCCACGCGTTTCGAGAACGATCTTGCCCGTCACGCGGTCAAGGATGCGGGCACCGACTACTCTCCGCACTGGTACAGGGGTGGTGATTTTTCCTCAGGCAATTTCGCACGCACCATGGGCGGGGTTGCGACCGGGCTCAGCGCAGCCATGATCTCGTCCCAGCCGCAAGCATCGAGCTCGTCGGGCTCGGGCGGCGGCGGATCCTCCGGCGGCGGCGGCGGTGGCGGAGGCGGCGGAGGCTGGTAGGGGCTTATTGCCCAAGCAGCGGCGTGGCGGCGACCCAATAGCCCGAGAAGCGTTCACGCAAATCATGGGCCGCCTGATGGGCGGCGGCGGCGCTGCCGTAAAGGCCGAAGCACGTGGCGCCCGAGCCGGACATACGCGCCGTCACACAGCCCGAAGTGGCCGCAAGCGCCTTTACGATGGGTGGGATGGACGGCACCAACTCGGCAGCGGGTGCTTCGAGGTCGTTGCGGGTATCGGCAAGCCAGAGCGAGAGCAGTGCAGCGCGGTCGAGTTGGGTGGGAAGCTCGGGCATGGGTGGGTTGTGCTTTTGGCTCAGCCGCTTGAACACGTCCGGAGTGGAAACCTGTTCGAGAGGATTGACCAGAACCAGATGCATCTGGGGGAAGGTCGCAAGCGGGGCGATATTTTCGCCGATGCCGGTCACCTCGCAGGGCCGGCTCAAAAGGCACATGGGCACATCGGCACCCAGCGTTGCGGCGAGTGCAAAGATGTCTGAATCGGCCACCGGCTGCTCGCTCATCCGAGCGAGAACGCGCAGCACAGCGGCGGCATCGGCTGATCCTCCGCCCAGCCCGGCGGCGATGGGGAGGTGCTTTTCGAGATGAATCTCGATGCCCTCCGGCAAGTGATCTGGGAAGCGCACCCGGAACTTTTCGAGAGCCCGGATGACGAGGTTTCCACGCCCATTGGGCAAATCGGTAGCAAACGGGCCCGAGACGTGAAGCCGGTCCTTGCGCGCTGGCGCCGCCGAAACCAGATCGGCAAGTTCGGTGAATACGCAAAGGCTATGGAGGAGATGAAAACCATCGTCCCGGCGCCCGACAACGTGGAGCGCGAGGTTGACCTTGGCCGGTGCGGGTTCGGTTACCGGCATTAATCCCCGATGGGTGCGCTTGGGTCCAGCCCGTGGAGCAGCTTTGGCGTGGCGCGTTCGGTAACCGCGCCTTCTTCATCTACGTCAATGGCAATGCGCCACTGGAACATGGCCTCGCGCTCGCGCCCGGCCACCCAGTACACATCACCCAGATGGTCGTTGATTTCAGGGTCCGCAGGCAAAAGATTGACAGCGTCCTCGAGCACTTCAACGGCCTCGTCTATGCGGCCCAGCTTATAGAAGGCCCAGCCCAGACTGTCGACGATATAGCCGTTGCGCGGTGAGAGTTCGACGGCCTGCTCGATCATCTTGAGCGCCTCTTCAAGGTTCTCGCCGCGATCCACCCAGGTATAGCCGAGATAATTCAGGACATCGGGGTGGTTGGGCCGCAGTTCGAGCGCCTTGAGAAAGTCGGCTTCGGCCCGTTCCCACTGCTTGGCGCGCTCATAGGAAATGCCGCGCACATAATAGAAGCGCCAATCGTTGGGACGGGCAGGATCAAGCCGATCTATGACCTCTGAATAGGCCTCTGCCGCCTCTTCCCACCGTTGGGCGTAACGCAGCGTGTCGCCCAGGATACCCTGCACTTCCTGATTGTCGGGGTGGGAGACAGCGATATTTTGAAGACGGGAAATGGCGGCTTCACGATCGCCCCGCAGATCGATGTTTTCAGCGAGGCGCACCAGCGCGTTGATACGCAGGGGAGAATCGTTGGGGACGGCCTCGAAGATCGCGTCGGCCTCGTCATAGCGCCCGGCGCTGGCCAAAAGCTCACCAAGTGAAATTGAAATGATCGCCGCTTCGGGATCAAGGTAGTTGGCAAGCCGCAGGAAGCCGACGCCGAGCTGAATCGAACCGTCGCGGGCCAGTGCCGTGCCCAGACCATGAAGCATTTCAGCAGCGCCCGATTGGACGGATCCGGCAAAAAGTCCGGGCCTTTTGCCGTTGGCGATAGGCTCGCGCAGGGAATCGACCACTGGATGTTCGACACCCTGTTCAGCAAAGGCGTCCAACACGGCCTGCGCTTCTTCGAACCGTCCTGCATTGCCTAGCATACGGATGTAGGCTTCGGCGATGCGCGGAACGAGCGGATCGAGCTCGTAAGCCTCGCGGGCCAGATCGATCGCTGCTTCTCGCTCACCGCCGACATCGGCCAGAATGGCACGATGGAAGATGATGAACTCGCCAAACCCGCCCTGCCCGACCTGGCTGAGAATAGCGTTTGCAGCGTCCATATCGCCTTCGCCGACCTTGGCCCAGGCGCGGGTAACCGAGGCGATGATGCCGACCAGCGAGGCCTCCGGCACGCGCGAGAGCAACTGATCGGCCGAGGCGTAACGGCGCTGCTTGAGCGCAACGGACCCCAGAACAAGATGAGCGAGCTCGTCTTCGGGGTTCAGATCGACGACATGCTGGGCCATGGTGGCCGCTTCTGAAATCTCCCCGGCCAGCAGATAGGCAAGGAAAGCCTGGCTGGAGTAGACCGGGTTCTCCCAGTCACGCTCTGCCGCCTGCATGAACAGCGACGCGGCGCGGCGCGCATCGAGCGCATCAATGGCGGCAAGCCCGGCCAGATAGCTGCCCATAGTACTCGACACGCGCATAGGCAGGACGTCCTGCTGCGCGAAAGAAGGCGAAAGTGGAACGCCGACAAAGAGCGCGGCGACGACCAGGGCATGGATCGGCCGTTTAAGCAGCTTTAGCACGATTGTTCCTGAACTCCTCGCTTTGCAGGCCAAAACCGACCCATCATCTCCAATAGCCAAACGCGGCAATCCTGTCGATTGTTGGGCGCAACGGCTAACGAGACCTTTTCACGCAAATGCACGGGGGCCGCAAGCCTTGGCGGCTCACGCGATTTTCACATTCCCGAATAGTTGGGGCCGCTTCCGCCTTCGGGTGGCACCCAGTTGATGTTCTGGGCCGGGTCCTTGATGTCGCACGTCTTGCAGTGCACGCAGTTCTGGGCGTTGATCCTGAACACCGGATCGCCCGCTTCCTCGACCACCTCGTAAACCCCGGCCGGGCAATAGAGCGGCGCGGGTTCGCCATATTTGGGGAGGTTGTCCCGAATCGGCACTTCGGGATCGGTCAGCCGCAAATGGACGGGCTGATCCTCCTCATGGGCGATATTGGCGCGATAGACCGATTCGGTGCGCGAGAAACTGGTTTTGCCATCCGGCTTGGGGTAGGCGATGGGGGTCACTTCGGCGATCGGCTTAAGCCGCGCGAAATCGGGCTTGTCGGAAACCAGGCCACCCAAGGGAGAGAGTTTGGCGAGGCTCGAAACCCACATATCGGCGCCGGCCAGCCCGACCCCCACAAAGGTGCCCAGCTTGCTCCAGAGCGGCTTGACGGCCCGGACGGGATAGAGATCATCGCGGATGCCGGTGGAGAGAATTGCTTCGTCCAGCGTTGCGATTTCGTCATTGGCGCGGCCGGCGGTAATGGCGCTTGCAACTTCGGCGGCGGCGGCCATACCTGAGCGGATGGCGTTATGGATGGCCTTCAAACGCGGCACGTTCATGAAACCAGCCGAGCACCCGATCAGCGCTCCTCCCGGGAAGGCCATTTTGGGAATCGATTGCCAGCCGCCCGACGTCAGCGCGCGCGCGCCGTAGGAAAGACAGGTGGCGCCTTCGAGCAGTTTGGCGATTTCGGGATGCTGCTTGAAGCGCTGGAATTCACCGAACGGTGAAAATGTGGGGTTCTCGTAGTCGAGATGGGCGACCAGCCCCAGATAGATCTTGTTGTCCTGAGCGTGATAGCAAAAGCCGCCACCGCTGGTGGAGTTGCCCATGGGGTAGCCCATGAAATGGGTGACCTTGCCCGGCTTGTGTTTTGCCGGATCAATTTCCCAGATTTCCTTGATGCCTAGCCCGTATTTCTGGGCGGCGCGGCCCTCCGCCAGACCGAATTTCGCGATCAGGCGCTTGGCGAGCGATCCGCGAGCGCCCTCAGCGATAAGTGTATATTTGGCGCGCAGTTCGATGCCGGGGGTGAAGGTCGGCTTCTGGCTTCCGTCACGGGCAACGCCCATATCGCCGGTGACGATACCGAGGATTTCGCCATTCTCGCCGGTAATAAAATCAGCCGCGGCGGTACCGGGGAAGATATCAACCCCTAGCGCCTCGGCCTGTTCGGCCAGCCAGCGGCACAGATCGCCGAGTGAAATGATGACAGCGCCCTTTGTCTTCATGATCGGTGGAATCAGAAGATCGGGGAAAGCGATGGCAGATTTTTCGGTGAGATAGACGAAGCTGTCCTCGGTGACGTCGGGACCGACCGGGGCGCCTTTTTCGCGCCAATCGGGGATTAGGGTGTCAAGACCAGCAGGGTCCATGACGGCACCTGAAAGGATATGACCGCCGATATCGGCGGATTTTTCAACGACGACGATTTCGAGATCGGGGGATTTCTGTTTCAGCGCAATGGCCGCCGACAGTCCGGCCGGGCCGGCACCGACGATCACCACGCCGGTTTCCATCATCTCGCGTTCGATCGCATCGGCCATAAGTCATTCCCAAGTGAGGTGGAAGCGCAGGTCGCGGTGTGACATAACAAAAATTGACATGACAAATCGACAGCTAAATCGCGAAGAAATTCTGGCCACGCTCGACTGGTACGTCGCGGCGGGGATCGATATCGCGGTTGGTGAAGAGCCGGTGGACCGGTTTGCACAGTCGGCAATCAAGCCCGCTCCCTCTCAGCGGCGGACCGCCCCGTCCATCGTAGCGCAAGCGGCGCAGCCCGCGACCCCGCCCCTGCCCGTGGCGGGCGGCCCGGCAGATGTCGATCCAAGCGAGGCGCGCGCAATGGCGTCGAGCGCCACAAGCCTTGAGCAATTGCGCGGCATGCTCGAAACCTTCGACGGGTGCGGGCTGAAACTGCGGGCCACAAATCTGGTGTTTGCCGATGGAAACCCGGATGCCGAGATCATGCTGGTGGGCGAGGCGCCGGGGCGCGAAGAGGACTTGCAGGGCAAGCCGTTCGTGGGCCGATCAGGGCAATTGCTCGACCGGATGCTGGGTGCCATCGGGCTGGACCGGACCAAGGTCTATATCGCCAACACCGTTCCTTGGCGGCCACCGGGCAACAGGACGCCGTCGCCATCGGAAGTTGCCGTATGCCTGCCGTTTCTCTATCGGCAGATCGAACTCGTCGCCCCCAAAGTGCTGGTGGCGCTGGGCGGGGCCTCAGCATCGACGCTTTTCGAAACCAATACCGGGATCACACGATTGCGTGGGCAATGGCGTGACCTGACGGTCGGCTCCCATTCAATGCGCGCGGTGGCAACGCTGCATCCGGCATATTTGTTACGCCAGCCGGCCGCAAAACGGCTCGCCTGGGCCGACCTGCTTTCGGTCAAGGCGGCGCTGGAAACCTAACCAGAAGGATTTTCGCTTTGGGCAAACGCATCGTCTTTACCGGTGGCAGCGGGAAAGCCGGCCGTCATGTTGTTCCTTATCTGCTTGATCAAGGACACGAGGTCTTCAATATCGATCTGCGGCCGCTCGACCATCCGGGCGTCAACACGCTGTCAGCCGACCTGACCAACAGCGGAGAGGCGTTCAATGCGCTCTCGATGCATTTCGGATTTGAAGGTCTTGAGAGTGGAAATGGCCCTGCCCCGGTTGATGCGGTTGTGCATTTTGCCGCCGTGCCCCGCATTCTGCTCAAGCCGGACAATGTGACATTCCAGGCCAATACCGTTTCGACCTACAATGTGATCGAAGCGGCGGTGAAACTGGGGATCCGGAAAATCATCATCGCCTCAAGCGAGACGACCTATGGGGTCTGCTTTGCCGAGGGCGACAAGGATTACCACTGCTTTCCGCTCGAGGAAGACTATGACGTCGACCCGATGGACAGCTACGGGCTGTCCAAGGTGGTCAATGAAAAAACGGCCCGGGCGTTCGCCATGCGCTCGGGCGCCGATATTTACGCGCTGCGGATCGGCAATGTGGTCGAGCCGCATGAATACCCCAAGTTCAAGAACTTCCTCACCAACCCCGCCTCGCGCAAGCGCAATGCCTGGAGCTATATCGATGCACGCGATCTGGGCCAGATCGTCGATCTTGCCATTGCAAAGGACGGGCTGGGCTTTGAAGTGTTCAATGCGGTGAACGATACGATCACTGCAGACGAGCCGACGACGGACTTTCTGGCAAAATGGGCACCCAATACACCGATCATGCGAGAGATGGGGCCAAATGAAGCGCCAATCTCCAACCGGAAAGTCCGCGAAGTTCTGGGCTTTGTCGAACAGCACAACTGGCGGAAATACCTGCCTCGATAGCCACTATCGCCTCGTCAGCATCTTGTAACTCTTCATATTACGTAATATACGAGGTTACGAGATGACCCTGCCGGTGGCGGGTCGGTAGCTATCGAGGTTTTCCATGATTTACGACGTCATCATCGTTGGCGGCAGCTATGCAGGTATGTCGGCCGCCTTTCCCCTGGTCCGCGCACGACGCAATGTTCTGGTCATCGACGGGGGCAAACGGCGCAACCGGTTTGCCAGTCATTCACATGGCTTTCTGACCCAGGACGGAGTGGCGCCCGACGTAATCGCGGCACAGGCCGGCGTGCAGTTGGCGGCCTATCCGACCCTAACCTCGATCGAGGGCAACGCCACCAGCGCGGCAAGGGCCGAGGACGGGTTTACGGTCACGCTTGAGGACGGGCGGAATTTTGCAGGCAAACGGCTGATCCTTGCGCATGGGGTGACCGACACGCTGCCCGAGATCACCGGCCTCAAAGAGCGGTGGGGGCAGAGCGTCTTCCACTGCCCCTATTGTCACGGCTATGAGCTCAATCAGGGGAAAATCGGGGTTGTCGGTGTCGGCGCCATATCCATGCATCACGCCCTGATGCTGCCCGATTGGGGGCAGACGATTTTTCTGCCCAACGGAACGTTCGAGCCCGACGCTGATCAATTGGCTCAGCTTGCTGCCCGTGGCACAGCGTTGGAAACCGGAACGATCGCCGAGATCACGGGAAGGGCCGACGTACGGCTCACCGACGGGCGGGTTCTCTCGTTTGATGGACTGTTCGTTGCCTCGATTGTTTCTCCATCGAGCCCCATTGCCGAACAGCTGGGCTGTGCCATCGAGGAATTGCCCAATGGGCGCCAGATCGTAACCGACGAGATGAAACAGACCAGCGTGCCACACGTTTTTGCCTGCGGAGACGCTGCGCGGGCAGCCGGATCGGTGCCGCTGGCCGTAGGAGACGGAGCAATGGCCGGCGCGGCGTGTCACCGGACTCTGATGTTCGGATAAGACCGCACCAGATTCTTATCTGGTCGTGCCGCCGAACCGCAAAAGTGGGACCACTTTTGCTGGCAGCGCTCCTAAACCGGGCTGGACACCTTGCGCACCTTGGCCCGGTCGAGGCCGAGCATGTGCTCGCGATAGATGATGAAGATGCCGGCGGCGGTGACGATACTGCCCCCGATCAGCATTTCGATGGTCGGCACTTCGTGGAAAACCAGAAAGCCGATGGCGATCGAGAGGATCATCGAGGAATATTCAAACGGAGCGACGGTGGTCAGTTCGGCGTGGCGATAGCTCTCGGTCAGAAGAATCTGCCCCACGCCACCGCAAACGCCGGCCCCCATGAGGATCAAGGCTTCTTCGAGGCTCAACGGCAACCAGCCGAAGGGTATAGAAGCCAGACCAATGACCGTGCTGACCAGCGAAAAATAGATGACGATGGTGGCGCTGCGCTCCGTCTTGACCAGATTGCGCACTGTGAGCATTGCAGCTGCCGAGACCATGCAGGCGGAAAACGCTGCGAGGGCACCGATCGCCTGTGGCCCGAGCGTCGCGGCATCGCTTGAGAGGAAGGTCAGGCGCGGCCACATGATAATGATGACCCCAACGAGCCCCACCACCACCGCGCTCCAGCGGAACAGCCTGATCTTTTCGCGCAGGAACACGGCCGAGAAAATGACGATGAACAGAGGCGTCGCGTAGTTGATGGTTGTGGCTTCGGGGAGCGGCAGGCGCGTAAGGCCAAAAAAGATCAGGATCATGCCGCCTGTTCCCAGGATGCCGCGAAGGATGTGAGAGCCGAGCCGCGTCGTCTTGAAGCCGTCCAGCAACTGCCCACGCATGCCCAGGATGAGAAAGACCGGGACCAGCGCAAAGGCCGAGCGGAAAAAGATCAACTGGCCGACCGGGACCCCTTCAGCCCCCTTGATGACGGCGCTCATGGCAACAAAAACGAAGACCGAGGCGACTTTGAGCCCAATGCCCAGCATCACGTTCCGGCGGGGCATCGCGGTTGCGGACGGGGACTGGGCAGACTCGGACACCGGATAAAGCTTTCGGAGAAAAAATGATGCGCGTGGGCAGGAAGGTCGGCTCTATGGCTAGCCCCGTTTCCCGGACCTGACAAGCGGAGGAACAATTTTTCGGCCTTTGCAGAAACGAATTGCAATGCGGTCACGTTTGCGCGGTAGGCACGACCGGATGAACGCGCTAACCTGCGCCTCAAACAAGAGAACCGCCCAAGGTCCCCACATGTCGCAAATGGTCAAGATTTCCGCACTTTTGATGTCGTCCGCCCTGCTGATGATTGCAGGAGGGATGCACGGGCTTATTTTGCCAGTGCGCGGGGCCGAAGAGGGGTTTTCCCTGCTGGCGCTGGGCCTGATCGGGACCGGCTGGTCCATCGGATTCATTTCCGGATCGATTTCCGTGCCTCATCTGGTGCGCCGAGTGGGCCACATACGGGCCTATGCCGTCATGGCGGCCATTGCCTGCATGACCATTCTGCTCAACCTCATTTTCGTTCACGACGCAGCATGGATTTTCCTGCGCATCTTTTCAGGCTTCTGCTTTGCCGGGGCAGCCATGGTGGTGGAGAGCTGGCTCAACGAGGTTTCGGACAACGAAAGCCGCGGCACCACGTTCTCGATCTATGTGAGCGTGACGCTGTTTGCGTCGACCGCTGGACAGATGATCATCGCGGCAACAGGCGTAGCCGGATATATCCCTTTCGTTCTGGCCGCCATCGCCTATATCGCGGCGGTGCTGCCGACGGCTGTCACCCGCACGCCGCAGCCAGCTCCGCTGCAGGCCGTGAGCCTCGATGTCCGCACACTTTACCAGACGTCCCCCATTGCCGTGGTGGCAGCCTTTTCGGTGGGCATGGCCAACGGGGCCTTCGGCACCCTGGCACCGGTTTATGGTATCGAGCGCGGGTTTTCGACGGCGACGATCGCCTATCTGATGAGCCTCGCCATTGTCGCGGGGGCGATCGCGCAGGTACCCCTTGGACGGCTTTCCGACAGGATAGACCGACGCAAGGTGATGATGGGCGTTGCGATCATCGGTTCCGTAGCAGGCATCTTGGCCATCCTGCTCAATCCGGGCGAGAATCTCCTGCTCTATGGGTTGTTCGCCCTCTATGGGCTGGCGGCCTATTCGCTCTACGCCATCGCCGTGGCGCATGCCAACGACTTTGCCGATGACGGCAGCTTCGCAAAGATTGCCTCGGGCATGCTGCTGGTTTTGGGCTCAGGGCAGATGCTGGGGCCGATTGTCGCCTCTATGACCATGCAATGGTTGGGACCGGTGGCGATGTTCATAGTGCCGGTGGCTTTTCACGGGGCGCTTGCCGCAACCGCCTATTTCCGTATGCGGATCCGCGATGCTGCTCCTGCCGAGGATCGGGCACCGTTCCAGCCCATGCCTTCGGAACGACTGGTGACGGGCGAAACGCTCAATCTCGACCCGCGCTCGGAGGAGAACGGGTTCGAGTTCGAAGAAGATGCCGGAGAAGCGCCCTCCCCGGACGGCATCGAACCGCAACAAGGTTGAACCATGTTTCCCTACAAGATCGACGACAGTCACCCCTTTGTGCCGGTAACATTTGCCATACTGGCGGTTTCCGATACGCGCACGCTCGAGACAGATACGTCCGGAGCCCTGCTCCGGGAAATGATCGAGGGAGATGGCCATCGGGTGTTCGAGCGGGCTGTGGTCACCGATGACCGGGACGCGATCGCCAATCAGGTCAAGGCCTGGGTGGAGGAGGAAGGCATTGATGTTGTGCTCACGACCGGCGGGACCGGCTTTTCGGGCCGCGATGTAACGCCAGAGGCCGTCGAGCCTCTGTTCGACAAGCGCATGGACGGGTTTTCCGTGCTGTTTCACCAGTATTCGGCCACGACCATCGGCACCTCGTCCATCCAATCGCGGACCACGGCTGGGCTCATCGGCACCACATTCGTCTTTTGCCTGCCAGGATCGCGCGGGGCCTGTCGGGATGCCTGGGAGGCGATCCTGAAGTACCAGTTCGACAGTCGGCATGTACCCTGCAACTTCATCGAAGTGATGCCGCGTCTCAACGAGCGCTAACCACAACTTACATCTTTGTTCTTGTTTCGTTCCGATCCTTTCGCTAGGGTTAATGGAACGGGCGAGCCACGATTCGGCTTGTTCCTTTGTCTTTCCGATGGGAGCGCCAGTCATGGCCGAAATAGGACCCAATGTGAGCCATAGCGAAGCGCGGCGTCGCCTTTTCGGGACGCGTGACGTGGACCTGTTGAGCCGACCCATGCTGGAGACGCCAAAGCTGCGCGGGCGCGGTGCGGCCAGCAATGAAAGCGGGCGGTTCGAGCCGCACAAGCGCGAAATGTTCGCCGATGGATGGGAACCTGAACCCGAGGAAGGTTTCGAAACGCGCGAGCATATCGAGCGGGCCAAATCCATCATTACGCGCAATGTCTCCCCCGATATCGGGTTCGACCGTTCGATCAATCCTTACCGTGGGTGTGAGCACGGGTGCTCGTACTGCTTTGCCCGCCCGACGCACGCCTATCTGGGCCACTCGGCGGGGATCGATTTCGAGCGCGACATCTATGTGAAGGTCAACGCTGCAGAATTGCTGCGGGCCGAGCTGGCCAATCCGCGCTACAAGCCAAAACCCATCGCCATCGGCACCAATACGGACCCCTACCAGCCGCTGGAGCGCAAGTACAAGATCATGCGTTCGGTGCTCAAGGTACTGCTCGAGGCGAAGCATCCTGTGACCATTGTCACCAAATCAGCGCTGATCGTACGAGACCTCGATATCCTGACCAAACTCAACAAGCTCGGCCTGGTTTCGGTGGGTATTTCAGTGACCTCGATGGATCACCGGCTGTCGCGCTTTATGGAGCCACGGGCGTCCACGCCATCGCGGCGGCTCGAAGCGATCAAGCTGCTTTCCGAGTCGGGCATTCCCACCCGCATCATGGCCGCGCCCATGATTCCGGCGGTTAACGATCACGAGCTCGAACGCATTCTCGATGCGGGCAAGGCGCAGGGGGCGACGACGGCTTCCATGATCCTGTTGCGGTTGCCCGGCGAAGTGCGCGACATTTTCCGAGAGTGGTTGCTCAAGACCTACCCCGACAAGGTCAAGCACGTAATGAACCTCGTGCGGGACTATCGCGGCGGACGTGACAATGACCCGCGGTTCGGCTCGCGCTTCACAGGCGAAGGGCCCTACGCAGTGCTGATGCAGCAGCGATTTGAAAAGGCTGCCGCCCGGCTGGGGCTGGAGGAGGACGCGATGCCGTTGCGCACCGACCTTTTTGCGCACCCGCAAAAGGAGACAGCGCAACTGAGTCTCTTCTGATAGGATCGACCAATCCCGAGCGGAGGATCATCGGATATGGCCGGAAAGCGACTGGCATGGGCTGTTCTTGTGTTGGTCATGCCGATGGGGGCGGGATGGGCGCAGGAAAGCCCGGCACTCTACCTGACCCCCGGCGGTCTGGACGCGGAAACGGCATATGAGTCCGTTCGTATCGGGATGAATGTGACCAGTCAGACCGATACCGTAAAATCGGCCACAAAGCTTTGGGGTGACGCCGTCGAACAGGGGCGCATGGAAGAGTGTGGCGCTGGCCCGATCGATTATGCGCGCTTTGGCAACGGCGTGACCCTTCATTTTCAGGACGAAACCTTTGTTGGCTGGTCGGCCTCGGCCGAGAGTTCAGCGACATTTGCCAGCGGGCCGGCCATCGGCGCACCGGTGCAAGAGCTCGAGACGCTGGCAGGGCCGGTCGAGACTTTTGAATCGAGCCTGGGGCACGAATTTGGCGGCGAAGATCTGTTCGGCATTGCGGACGGGCCGGGAACAAAGGCCGAAATCGAAGTGTTATGGAGCGGAATATCCTGCGTTTTCAGATAAGCGAGGAGAAGACGGGTGACGGACGCGGCGACACTGGCACAGGAATTCTGGTGGCGGATGGGCACCAATGAGTGGACGCTCGCCGCTGCTCTGTTTGCCGACAACATCGAAATTATCTGGCCGCAATCGGGTGAAGTTATCGGTTCGGGGGATGATTTTGTCGCGATCAACGAGAACTATCCCGCTCATGGCAAATGGACCTTCAAGGTGGAACGGGTAATCGGTTCTGGCGGTCATGCGATCACCGAAACACGGGTTTCGGACGGCACGATCGAAGCCCTCGCCGTATCAATCTTTGAATGCGCCGACGATCGGATCGTTCGGATCACCGAGTACTGGCCCGAGCCATTCGACGCGCCGGAGTGGCGGCGGAAATGGGTGACGCTGCGCTCTGAGTGAAGGGGCTTTATCGAGCCGTAAAAATCGGGTTGGTTCGAGACATGCCCAAAAGTGATTCGAAACCTCTGGTCGTTGATGCACCCAGCTACGAGCTGGAGGCCGCGGCGCTGGCCGGCGGTCATGCGATGGTTGCGGGGATCGATGAGGCCGGGCGCGGGCCGTTGGCGGGACCGGTGGTCGCCGCCGCAGTTGTTCTGGACCCCCTGGCAATTCCCGAGGGGCTCAACGATTCCAAAAAGCTCACCGAAGAGAAGCGCGAAGCGCTGTTCGCCCAGATCATGGCGACAGCGCAAGTGGGGTTTTGCGCCGCATCGGTCGAGGTGATCGACCGCCTCAATATTCGCGGCGCCACGCTGTGGGCAATGTGCCAGGCACTCGATGCCCTGCCCGTTCGACCCGACATGGCACTGATCGACGGGCGGGACGTTCCCGAGGGCCTCTCATGCACTGGGCAGTTCGTGATCGGGGGCGATGGAAAGTCACTCTCGATTGCTGCGGCGTCCATCGTCGCCAAAGTGGTTCGCGATCGGATGTGCCACATCATGGATGTCGGGCTTCCGCACTACCGCTTCGGTCAGCACAAGGGCTATGGCACTGCGCTGCATCTTGAAGCGCTTGCCACTCACGGGCCCTGCGAGATGCACCGGATGAGCTTTGCGCCAGTGCTGGCAGCGCGGCGCTGATCGCCCTTAACCCCAAGTTAACCCCAAGTTAACCCTAACATTTAGGCGGCGCTTAACCCTAACGCTGTAGAAATGGCGTGTTAGTTTTGCGTTAGGGTTATCAGTATGTTGCGTACCGGTTCAGCGGCGCGGAAACGCGCGCCGGAGGCTCTTGAAAGCCACCTCCCCATCGACACGATCCTGGTTGGTGACTGCATCGCGCACATGAATGCGCTTCCCGAAGCCTCGGTGGACCTGATCTTTGCCGATCCTCCCTACAACCTGCAACTCGAAGAAGGCCTGACGCGCCCCGACCAGTCCAAGGTCGATGCTGTCGACGACGAATGGGACAAGTTCGAGAGCTTTGCCCATTACGACGCGTTCACTCGCGCCTGGATGGCCGCGGCGCGCCGTATCCTGAAACCCAATGGCGCGATCTGGGTGATCGGCTCATATCACAACATTTTTCGGGTGGGCGCAGCGCTGCAGGATCTGGGGTTCTGGATGCTCAACGACGTCGTGTGGCGCAAGGCCAACCCGATGCCCAATTTCCGAGGCACGCGGTTCACCAACGCCCATGAAACCCTGATCTGGGCCTCACGGAGCCAGAAGAGTCGCCCCACCTTCAACTATGAGGCGCTCAAGCTTTCCAATGACGATACCCAGATGCGTTCGGACTGGCTGTTCCCCATTTGCACGGGCGGTGAGCGGCTCAAGGATGCCAATGATGAAAAGGTCCATCCGACCCAAAAGCCCGAAGCGCTGCTCTATCGCGTACTGATGGCCACGACAAAACCGGGCGATGTGGTGCTCGATCCGTTCTTTGGCACAGGCACGACTGGTGCCGTTGCCAAGAAACTGGGACGGCATTTCATCGGTATCGAACGCGAAAACGCCTATATAAATGCAGCTTTGAAACGCATTGCCGCCATCAAACCGCACGATTTGAATGCCATTGAAACTACAGTGCCCAAGCGGTCTGCACCGCGCATTCCATTCGGTTCGCTGCTCGAGCAGGGATTGATCGCACCGGGCACGAAACTTTTCGACGCTGGCAGGCGTTATTCTGCAGTGGTTCGTGCCGACGGTTCACTGATCAGCGACGACAAAAGTGGGTCAATCCACCGGGTCGGCGCTCTCGTTCAGGGATTTGAGGCCTGTAACGGCTGGACCTTCTGGCACTATGAGGACGGCAGCAAGCTCGCCCCCCTCGATACGCTTCGCGAGCACATCCGGGCTCGCATGGAAAAGCTTTCTGCCTGATTTTGACCTCCAATCAGTCAGGCATTCTGGCCCCCGGTCTTAGTCCGGGGGCTTTTTTTGTCTCATGGCGCACACCGCTGCGGGCATGAGCGATTATCGAATACCCGCAGTCTTGAGCACTTTGCGAAACAGGCTGGGCAGGGCCTCGCTGTCCAGCATCGTCTCCTCGGCCCACCAACCCTCGTCGAGAGGGTTGTCGGCTGTGATCGACCAGACGGTCAGGGTGAGGTGGAAATGAGTGAAGGTGTGGTTGACCTCTCCGACCGCGCGCCAATCTCCGGAAAATGGCAAGGAAACGACGGATTCGACATCGCCCCACGCGCTGCCCGGCGTTTCGGTCATTTTGGCCAGCATGCCCTTCGGCCCGCGCTGGCGGAGGAAAACTTTGCCGTCCGGGTGGCGGATGACGAAGGCATGGCCGTGCCGCCGCGGCTTTTCTGCCTTTGCCGGCGGGACCGGGAAAGCCACGGGATTTCCGGTTTTTGTTCCCCGGCAGTCCGGTTCAAGCGGACACAAAAGGCAATTTGCGCGGCGCGGGGCGCAGATCGTGGCGCCAAGGTCCATCATGGCCTGGGCAAAATCGCCGGCGCGCCCAGGCACTGCATTTTGCACCGTGGCGCGGACCAGAGGCTTTTCCTCACGCACCGGCTTTGACAAAGCCAGATAGCGGGCAATCACACGATCGACATTGCCATCGACCACGGCCACGCGCTCGTCATGACAGATGGCGGCGATGGCAGCGCTTGTGTAGTCGCCGATGCCCGGGAGATCGCGCAGGGCGGCAGCTGTCGTGGGAAATACTCCCCCGTGATGGACAACGACGGCGGTAGCGCAGGCATGAAGATTGCGGGCGCGGGCATAATAGCCAAGCCCTGCCCATTGCACGAGCACGTCATCGAGCGGAGCGGCGGCGAGATCCTGAACGGTGGGCCAGAGCCTTGTGAAAGCCGCGAAATATTTGCGCACCGCGGCGATGGTCGTCTGCTGAAGCATGATCTCGCTCAGCCAGACGAAATAGGGGTTCGGCTTTACGCCTCGGGCCCGATCTGCAGGCGAGACGCGCCAGGGCAGATCGCGCGCGTGGCGATCGTACCAATCGAGAACTGCGTCCGCATCAATGGCAGAAATTTCGGAGTGTTGCATGGAAGCGGTCTGGGCCATATTGAACACCTACAGAGCCAAAGGACATTGGCGCAAGCATGGCTAGCAAATCTCCACCGCCAAAGCGCAGCAACCGCACGGTTCAACTGGGCGACATGATCGGCAAAACGCTCGACCCGGCGCTCAAAAAGCGCGGATTTGCGGGCCGCGACCTGATCGCCCATTGGCAAACCATCGCGCCGCCGCCCTGGGACAAGATTTCCATGCCCGACAAGCTGGTCTGGCCGCGCCGCGATCGCCCTGATCCAGAAGGGGCGATATTGCATCTGCGGTGTCTTGAGGGCCACGGCCTGGCGCTGACCCATGAAGGACAGGCCATTGCTTCAGCCATAAACCGCTATTTCGGCTATCTGATTGTCGGCTCGGTTCGTCTCTCCCCCATGCCGCTGGTGGCCGAAACGAAAAGCCCCGAGCCTCCCCGGACCTTGCCGCGCGCCGCGATTGACAGCATAAGGGCGCAAACGGGCACCATCGAGGATGATGGCCTGCGCGAAGCGTTGGAAAAACTGGGGCGCGGTGTTTTGGGGAAACGCGGCCGATAGCTGTCTGTCGGGTTATTTGTGCCCGATTTCACCGGCATGTGAACGTCCTGCCCCCTTGCCGCCGGATTCGCCCCGTGTAGTGTGCGCCATAATTTGTTGAGCCATTAAGGAGCAAACCATTGCCGCTCAATCGCAGAAACCTGCTGATCGCCGGGTCCAGTGTCGGACTTGCCACGCTCATCTATGGATGCAGCGACTCCAGTGCCGAGGCTGAAGTGACAGCCAATGTCGTCAACGATGCCGAGCCTGAGGCCAGCGGTGACGTCGCACTCTATGACGGATCGGCTATCGAACCGATCAATGGCGATGCGATCAACAATCCCCCTCTGGCCGATCGTCCGATGGGCGGCGTCGATGCGAGCGTGACTGTGGTCGAATATATCTCCCCGACCTGCCCGCATTGTGCGGCCTTCCACATGTCGGCTCTGCCGCAACTCAAGGAAGACTATATCGATACTGGCAAGATCCGCTTTATTGCCCGGCCGTTCCGCCGCAACGTGCTCGATCTGGCCGTCTTCATGGTGGCTGAAGCCGCTGGCGACCAGTACAACGAAGTGCTCAGCGCCTATATGGAAAGCCAGAATGTGTGGGCCGCGAGCGAAAATCCGCGCCAGGCGATCTTCGAAATCGCAGAACAATTCGGGTTTACACAGGAAAGGTTCGAGGAAGTCTTGACCGACCAGGAAATGTTGGCTGCTATCGAAGCGACCCGCGAGCAGGCGCTCAACGAATTCGGGCTGCAAGGCACGCCGACTTTCTACATCAATGGGGACAGGTTCGAGGGCACACCTGACTATGCAGGGCTTTCCGCCGAAATCCAGAATCGCCTCTAACTCCGCCCTTTTTCGAGGCGCGGAATGAAATTTTCGCGCCTCAAGCTCTTAGGCTTCAAATCCTTTACCGATCCCGTTGAACTCGTTCTCGAACCCGGAATCACCGGAGTCGTCGGGCCCAACGGGTGTGGCAAATCCAATCTCGTCGAAGCGCTGCGCTGGGTGATGGGTGAAAGCTCATATAAGGCCATGCGCGCCTCGGGCATGGATGATGTGATCTTTTCGGGCTCGGGCAACCGGCCCGCCCGCAATTCGGCGGAAGTTACAGTCGTTCTCGACAATTCCGACCGCACCGCGCCACAGGCCTTCAATTCGGCCGACACCATAGAGATCTCCCGCCGCATTGAGCGTGAGCAAGGCTCTGTCTATCGAATCAACGGCCGCGACGTGCGGGCGCGCGACGTGCAACTGATGTTTGCCGACGCTTCGACCGGCGCGCACTCGCCTGCCCTTGTACGGCAGGGCCAGATCGGCGAGCTGATCGCCGCCAAGCCGACCCAACGCCGGGCGCTGCTCGAAGAAGCCGCTGGCATTTCGGGGTTACATTCGCGCCGGCACGAGGCGGAATTGCGTTTGCGGGCAGCCGAGCAGAACCTTGAGCGAGTCGACGACATCATCGCCCAGGTCGAAGTGCAGCTTGAAACGCTCAAGCGCCAGGCGCGGCAGGCGACACGCTACCGGGCACTTTCGGGCGACATTCGGCGCGCCGAGGCAACGCTTTATCACATTCGGTGGGTCAAGACGCGCTACGCCGAAAAGGAAACCGAAGCGCAGCAGGGGCGCCTTATCAGCCAGTTGGCCGACGCGTCGCACCTTGAGCATCAGGCCAAGAAACTGGTCGAAGCGATGGATGCCGAGCTGCAACCCTTGCGCGATGCGGATGCCGCGGCGGGGGCCGTATTGCAGCGGCTGACCATTTTGCGCGGGCAGCTAGAGGATGAGTTGCGGCGCGCAAACTCACGCCGGGCTGAACTCGATGACCGGCTCAAACAGATCGATACCGACATTGCGCGCGAGACAGCGCTGATCGGGGACAGCGAAGGGCTGATCGAAACGCTCGAAGGGGAACGGCTCGAACTGGCAGAAGCCGCCGAAGCGGAAAATGAAGCGAGTGAAATGGCCCGCGCGCAAGCCGATGAGGCCCGTGCGGCGCTCGATGAAGCTGAAGCCGCGGCCCGCTCGGCAGCCGATGCGGTTGCCGCGATACGCGCGCAACGCACGCAAGCGACCAGAGCCGCCGAAGAAGCCAGCCAGCGCGTTGGAAAGCTACAATCCCAGCAATCTGATATCGCCCGCGATGTTGCGGCGCTTGAAGAAAGCCTTTCGGCCGATCACACGGTCGCCGAACGTCAGGCCACGCTCGACGAGGTCCTTGAGGCGTTCGCCATTGCCGAAGCGGAGGTGGAAACCGCCGAGATCGAGACGGCAGAGGCGGTCTCCGCGCTTGAAGCTGCCCAGCCGCAATTGGCCGATATCGAAGGGAGGCTCAATCGGCTCGAAAGCGAGGCCGAAACACTGGCTCGCGTACTCAATGTCGATGGCGGTTCGCTCTGGCCGGCCATTGTTGATGCGCTTCGCGTAGCGCCGGGAATGGAAACCGCGCTGGGCGCGGCGCTGGGCGATGATCTTGAGGCTTCCGACGATACGGCCGCCCCCCTTTATTGGACAGAGAGCGCAGGACCTGATGACCCGGCATTGCCCGAGGGTGTGGTGGCGCTTTCGAGCCATGTTTCAGGGACCGCCCTGCTCAAACGCCGTCTTGACCAGATCGGCGTTGTCGATAGCGCGGCGGACGGTGCGCGGCTGATGGCTTTGCTCAAGCCCGGACAGCGGCTGGTCAGCACCGATGGCGGGCTGTGGCGGTGGGACGGATTCGTTGCCAAGCCCGATGCGCCCAGCGCGGCGGCACAAAGGCTGGCGCAGCGCAACCGGTTGGCCGAACTCGACAGCGAGATCGCCGGATTGCGCGGGGCGCGAAACGAGGCGCAGGCAACACTTTTTACTTTGCGGACGCGCGTGGAAGTGGCGCGCGAGGCCGAAGTCGCCTGCCGGAGCGCGTGGCGGGAAGCTCAACGAGGCATCGCAGCGGCGCAAGCGGGCGTCGACGCGGCGCAGAAAAATCTGGCGGAGCTGACCGCACGCCGCACGGCGTTGGCCGAATCGCGCGTGCGGATCGAGGAGAATTTGGCCGAGGCCGTGGCCATTGCCGAGGAGGCACAGGCGGCACTGGAAGAGCTCGGGGCCGAAGGTGAGGCTGTACGAGAGGCCGAGATGCGCCAGCGCGCGCTGGCCAATTTGCGCGAAGCGGCCGAGCAGGCGCGGGTGCGGCTGGCCGGGTTCGAAAGCGCGTCGCAAATGCGGACCTCGCGACTGTCGCGGATCGGGCAGGAACTGGAAAGCTGGCAACGGCGACGGGCCGGCGCGCAAAGCCAGATCGAAACGCTCGAGCGCCGTAAGGGCGAAATCGAGGCCCAGATTTCCGAACTCAACGCGACACCGGATGCCTTCGATCTCAGGCGCGCCGAACTTGAGGACCAGATCGAAGACGCCCAATATGCCCGAAAGCGGGCTTCGGACAAATTGAACGAGGCCCAGGGTGCATTTCGCGAGGCGGACAAGGCCGCACGGCTGGCCGCTGAGGGCTTGGCCGATACCCGTGCGGAGATGGCGCGGGTGGAAGAACGGCTCAAGGGCAATATCGCCACTCGCCAGCAGATCGAACGTCAGATCGCCGAAACACTGGGTATATCGGCCGACAAGACCGCCGAGGCCGCCGGCATCAAACCGGAATCCGCCCTGCCTGAAGAATCGGCCACCGAGGCCCGCCTCGACCGGCTAAAGGCCGAGCGCGAGCGGTTGGGCGGTGTCAATCTGATGGCCGAGCAGGAAGCCGAAGAGGTTCAGGACAAGCTCGACAAGATGGTGGCCGACCGCGAGGATCTGATCGCGGCAATCGCCAAGCTGCGCACCGGCATTTCCAACCTCAACCGCGAGGGTCGCGCACGGCTCAACGAGGCCTTCGAGAAGGTCAACAACCATTTCCGCGACCTGTTCACCACGCTGTTCGGCGGCGGGACGGCGGAGTTGACCTTCGTTGAGAGCGACGACCCGCTGCAGGCCGGGCTGGAAATCATCGCCAGGCCGCCGGGCAAGAAGCCCCAGACCATGACGCTGCTTTCGGGCGGAGAGCAGGCGCTGACTGCGATGAGCCTGATCTTTGCGGTGTTCCTGACCAACCCCGCGCCGATCTGTGTGCTCGACGAGGTCGACGCGCCGCTCGACGACGCCAATGTCGAGCGGTTCTGCAATCTTTTGGAATCGATGCGCCAGCGCACCGACACGCGCTTTGTGGTCATCACCCACAACCCCATCACCATGGCGCGCATGGACCGGCTGTTCGGGGTCACCATGCCCGAGCGGGGGGTGAGCCAGCTTGTTTCGGTCGATCTGCGCACCGCCGAAACCTTTCTCGAAGCAAGCTGATGGCAGAACAGTTGGTCGCTTCCGCGCTGATCGTCGCCCGGCTGATGATGGGTTCACTGTTCATCGTGGGCGGGTTGCGCCATTTCTGGGCGCTCGGCCCCATCGCTAGCGTCATGCGCGATCGTGGCGTACCACAGGCAAAAGCCGTACTGATCGCCGGGTCGCTCTATCAGGTCGTGCTCGGCGTTACCCTGGCATTGGGGCTTTTCGTGCCCTACTCGGCGCTTGGACTGATCGGCTTCACCGTTGCGGCCACGATCATGCTGGTCAATTTCTGGGACAAGGCCGAGCCAGAACGGACGGCCTTGTTCGGAGTCTTCATGTCCAACGTCGCCATCGTTGGCGGGCTCCTGGGTCTCGCCGCCACGGCCTGACCTGGCGGGAGAATCCCCCGCCTCGCCATTGTCTTACCACAATGGAAGAGTTGACGGGATGCCGCACCCCCTCACACATCGACTAAGCAATTGATTTTTCGTGTTTTTTTGGCCGCTCCTGCAGCTTGACACCTTGGGGAGCCGCAACTATGGTGCGCGCGACTTTGAAGGCACCCTCTTGCCGGGTGTCCGGCTGGGCTGGAGCGGTGGTTTGAAGTGACCAATCCCGACGACAAACCGGCTCAAGATGGGACTTCCCCGCGTCAATCGGAGACATCCGAACTGGCGGAGCGGATCCGGAAGGCTCAGGAAGCGCGTGCGGCGGCCAACGGCAGCCAGCAGGCGTCCCGGCAGGGCGACATGTCGACACTGGCGCGCGGTTTGCGCATTGGTGCCGAGTTTGTCGCGGCTATCCTTGTGGGGTCAGGTATCGGATACCTGATCGACATGTTTGCAGGGACCAGCCCGTGGGCGCTGCTCATCATGTTCATGGTGGGCTTTGCCGCTGGAATTGTGAATGTCACTCGTGTAGTGGCAGAACTGAATGCAGATAAGACCGCATCGGACGATGCGGATAGTGTGGACTGAAGGGCGAGATAGGGGCTTAAAGACCTTGGCGAACGATCCGATTCACCAATTTGTCATCTATGACATCTTCACCTTCGGGACCATCGGTGGCGACGGGACCGAGGGGAGCGGCATCACGCTCTCTTTTACCAATTCCTCGCTGTTCATGGTGCTGACCACCATCACGATTTGCGCCTATCTCATCCTGTCGACGCGCGGACGCGGACTGGTGCCCAACCGTTGGCAGCTGACCAGCGAGATGGCATATGAATTCGTGGCCAATATGGTGCGAAGTGGCGCGGGCTCGGAAGGGATGAAATTCTTCCCCTTCGTATTCTCGCTGTTCACCTTCATCTTTATCGGGAACATGTTCGGCATGATCCCGTACTTTTATACCTTCACCAGCCAGATCATCGTGACGTTTGCGCTCGCCATGCTGGTGATGACTGTTGTGGTGGCCTATGGGTTCATCAAGAACGGTCCGAAATTCCTCAAACTCTTCGTGCCTTCGGGCGTGCCGGGCTACATCATCCCCATCGTGACGCCGATCGAGGTCATCTCATTCCTCTCGCGTCCGATTTCGCTCTCGGTTCGTCTGTTCGGCAACATGCTGGCTGGCCACATCACGCTCAAGGTGTTCACCGGCTTTGTCGTTTCGCTTGCGTCCCTCGGGGCCGTAGGCATCGCAGGTGCCGTGCTGCCGCTCATCATGGGCGTGGCGCTCACAGCTCTCGAATTCATGGTGTCGGCGGTTCAGGCTTATGTCTTTGCCGTACTGACCTCCATGTATCTCAACGATGCGATCCATCCTTCGCATTGATCTCCACTAGACTCCGTTAAGTTTCAAGGCTTTGAAAGGATCACAAAATGGAAGCTGAAGCCGCAAAGTACATCGGTGCAGGCATTGCATGTTTCGGTATGGCCGGCGCCGCCATTGGCGTGGCCAACATCTTCGGGAACTTCCTCTCGGGTGCACTGCGCAACCCGTCGGCTGCTCC
>DFMV01000055.1 GCA_002375765.1 Rhizobiales bacterium UBA3584
GACCAGCTTGCCGACAAGGCGATCGAGGCGATCCGCAACGCGGCGCAGACCGGTCGCATTGGCGACGGCAAGATTTTCGTTTCGACGGTCGAACAGGCCATTCGAATCCGCACGGGCGAAAGCGGAGACGAAGCCCTCTAGCCGGGCTTCGTGAAACCAAGTCAGGCGCGCGATAAACTCCTCCCGGACCTTTATGGCGCAGGCATAAACATCAAACACCACTAACTGGGGATCTATTATGAGCTCAGCAAACGATCTTATGAACAAGATCAAGGACGAAGGCATCAAATACGTTGACCTTCGCTTCACCGACCTGCGCGGCAAGCTTCAGCATGTCACCATGGACGCATCGGTCGTCGACGCCGAAATGTTCGAAGAAGGCGTCATGTTCGACGGTTCCTCGATCGCTGGCTGGAAAGCCATCAACGAATCCGACATGGTCCTGATGCCCGACAACGATTCGGCCTATGTCGATCCGTTCTTCTCGGCGCCGACCCTGTGCGTGAACTGCGACATTCTCGAGCCCGCCACCTACCAGCCCTACAATCGCGACCCGCGCTCGATCGCCAAGAAGGCCGAAGCGTTCGTCAAGACCTCCGGCGTCGGTGATTTCGTCGGTTTCGGTCCCGAGCCCGAATTCTTCCTGTTTGACGACGTGAAGTACTCGACCTCGACCTACAAGGTCGGTTTCCAGGTCGACTCCTCCGAACTCGGCTCCAATTCGGACGCCGATTACGAAGGCGGCAACACCGGCCACCACATCGCGACTCAAGAAGGGTTACTTCCCGGTTCCCCCCGTCGATAGCGCCCAGGACATCCGCGGTGAAATGCTCGAAGCCCTCGCCGCCATGGGCGTCGTTGTCGAAAAGCACCACCACGAAGTGGCCTCGGCCCAGCACGAACTCGGCATCAAGTTCGCGCCGATGATCACCGCTGCCGATCACGTCCTGCTCTACAAGTATGGCGTCCAGCAGGTCGCCCAGTCNNAAGCGTCTGGTGCCGGGCTTTGAAGCCCCCGTCCTGCTGGCCTACTCGGCCCGCAACCGGTCCGCTTCGTGCCGCATCCCCTTCGGCCAGAGCCCGAAGTCCAAGCGCGTCGAAGTCCGCTTCCCCGATCCGCTTGCCAACCCCTACCTCGCCTTCACCGCCCTGCTCATGGCTGGCCTTGACGGCATCAAGAACAAGATCCACCCGGGCGACCCGATGGACAAGGATCTCTACGAACTGCCCAAGGAAGAGCTCCAGGGCATCCCCACCGTTTCCGCCTCGCTGCGCGAAGCGCTGGAAAGCCTCTCGGCCGATCGCGACTTCCTCAAGGCAGGCGGCGTGATGGACGACGACTTCATCGACTCCTACATCGATTTGAAGATGGAAGAAGTCATCAAGTTCGAGCACACCCCGCACCCCGTCGAGTACGAGATGTACTACTCGGCTTAAGACCGCGGTTTATCGCATACGGAAAGGGCTCCTTCGGGGGCCCTTTTTGTTTGGCGCATGCAGGACGCGGGCTGCAGATTTCCATAGGGCCTCAAGCCGGAACGTGCGATGCTGCGCGAGCGCAAACGATCATGTTCGCGCGCTCAAAGGATAGCGTCATGGCCAAAGGTCAGGTGCGGAAAAACCGCGAAGCGAAAAAGCCCAAACAGGTCAAAGAAAAAACCATAGCCGCAGCCCCTTCATTGAAGGGTGTCGTGCAGCTCGGAGAGCACAAAAAGCCCAAGAAGTAAGAGACAAGCGCTCACCGACCCACGAGGGGCAGAGATACAATGTCTTGCCGGCATTGCCCCTGCCCCCACCTCCCGGTTTGTTGATCGCCACCCCACCTTCCCGGCCCCACAAAAGCCCATCTTGCTTCACACATCGCCCTGGCACATATCCACTGCTGCGCGGGGCGATCATTTCATGACCATTTCAATCTTTTCTCGCCCTGTCGGCATGCTGGCAATGGCCGCCGTCATGTCCATGCCCCTCGCGGTTTCGGCGCAGGATGCGGCGAACCCCAGCCCGCTTACGACCGTTCTGGATGCCGCCGAAAGCCTCGAGCCGCTGCGCACCGTCACCATTTCCCTGGACGGCGAAATCATCGCCGACCGCGGCTATAACGGCTACACCTCCAGCGACCCCACCAACATCAAATCGGCCTCCAAGGTCATTGTCACCACCCTGGTCGGCATCGCCATCGACAAGGGTTTGCTCGAAGGCCCTGAACAGCGGGTTGCCGATCTGCTCACCGATGATTTGCCTTCCGATCCCGACCCGCGCCTCGATCGGATCACCCTGAGCCACCTCATGTCGATGCAGGCGGGCCTCGAGGCAACGTCCGGCGCCAATTACGGGCGATGGGTCGCGAGCTCCAACTGGGTGCGCTCAGCCCTCGCCCAGCCCTTCGTCGCCGAACCGGGCGGACCGATGATCTATTCCACGGGCTCGACCCATTTGCTCTCTGCCATCCTCACCGAGGTGGGCGGCGCCTCGACGCGTCAGCTTGCCCGCGATTGGCTTGGCCTCATCGATGGCTTTGCCATCACCGGCTGGCTTCAGGACCCCCAGGGCATCCATCTTGGCGGCAATGAACTCGCCATGACACCACTCTCCCTCCTGGCGTTGGGCGAAATGATCCGCAATGGCGGCGTCACCGAAGATGGCGAACGGATCGTCTCGGAAGACTGGATCGAGCAATCCTGGCAACAGCGCACCACCTCCCGCTTCGGCGGGCACGGATACGGCTATGGCTGGTTCCTCACCGAGCTTGGCGGTCACGAGGTTTCCTACGCGTGGGGCTATGGCGGCCAGATGCTCTACATCGTTCCCGGCCTCGATCTGACCGTCGTCATGACCTCGGACCCCAATAGCCCGTCGGGCGGCAACGGCCATCGCGATCGCCTTCACGACCTGCTCGCCGACATTATCGGCATTTATGACAGCGGCGCGCGCGAGTAGCCGTCGGGCCGCCCTTTTTCGCTCCCCCTGGGCCCGATCACAGAACCGTGATGACGCGCGGGCGTAACCATCTTCGATGTCCCAACGAATGAGTGATCGGTGCCCAAAGCGGCGCCTTCGATCCCCAAAGGAAGGACATTGCAATGAACCTCAACATAGCCTCAGTCGCTCTCGCCGCATCGCTGGCGACAGCTCTCGGAACCGCCGGCGCTGCCCCGGCCATCGCCCAGGACGATATGGTCAAGTGCTACGGCGTCTCGCTTGCCGGTCAGAACGATTGCGCGGCCGGCCCCGGCACCACCTGCGCCGGCACCTCCACCGTCGACTATCAGGGCAACGCCTGGACACTGGTTCCCTCGGGCACCTGCGAAAGCATGGAATTGCCGGGCGATCGCATGGGCAGCCTCGAGCCGCTCGAACGCGACGTCCCCGCCTGAGCCGCACCCATTGGAGCGCGGCACTGTCCGCGCTCCGCTCGCCAATCGACCGGGAGGCCATGATGAACCGCTACAACACCCTTCCCCAGCAAGCCGGCGTGGGCCTCAAGCCCGAGCATTACGGGGAAATTCTCGAAAGCCGTCCGTCTGTCGGATTTTTCGAGATCCATGCCGAAAACTACATGGGAGATGGCGGCGCGCCGCATCGTTATCTCGCTGCCATCGCCGAGACCTATCCGCTTTCCCTGCATGGCGTCGGCTTGTCGATCGGCGGAGAGAACGATCTCGACCGCGCCCACCTCGCCCGTCTCAAGCATCTCATCGAGACCTACAAGCCCGCGTCATTTTCCGAGCACCTCGCCTGGTCGACCCATGACAGCGCCTATCTCAACGATCTGCTGCCGCTTCCCTACACGCCACGAACCCTCGATCAGGTCTGCCGCCATGTCGATGACGTCCAGCAAACGCTTGGCGTTGCCATGCTGCTCGAAAATCCATCGACCTATCTTCTGTTCGAGGAAAGCACCATCGACGAGGTCGATTTCCTCGCCGCCATCGCCGAACGGACCGGCTGCGGCCTGCTGCTCGACGTCAACAACGTCATGGTCTCATCGGTCAACCACGGCTGGGACCCCAAAGATTATATCGATCGTTTTCCCATCGAGTTCGTCGGTGAAATCCATCTCGCCGGTTATGATGAAACCCTCGACAGCGCCGGTGCCCGCCTGCTGATCGACGCACATGGTTCGGCCGTCCGCCCCGATGTCTTCGATCTCTATGTCCATACGCTCGGCCGCACAGGCCCCATCGCCACACTTGTGGAATGGGACAATGACGTGCCCGATTTCCCCACGTTGATGAGCGAAGCCCGCATGGCCCAGGCCGCGCTCGACAAGGCTCTCCCCGGCGTCCGGAGCGCGGCACAATGAGCGCGCAGACCCGCTTTGCCCAGGCGGTGCAGGACCCCGCCAGCGCCCTGCCCCAGGGCCTGACCAGCAAGGGCGGGCAGAACGACCCCCTGCGGTTCGCCGTCTATCGCAACAATGTTCACGTCAGCCTCGTGAACGCCCTGACCAAGGGGTTTCCCGTCGTGAGTGCCCTCGTCGGCGAGGAATTTTTCACCGCCATGGCCCGCGTCTTTGTCGGCCAGACCAAACCCTCATCGCCCATGCTGTTTCAATATGGCGAGAACTTCCCCGATTTTATTGCCGAGTTCCCGCCGGCAGCCTCTCTGCCCTACCTCTCCGATGTCGCCCGGCTCGAATGCGCATGGACCCGCGCATACCACGCTGCGGACGATCCCATCCTGACGATCAATGCGCTCGCCGGCCTGCAGCCGTCAGACCTCCTTCAGTCCCGCCTTGCCCTGCATCCTGCTTGCGCGCTCATAACCTCGCGCTTTCCCGTCGGCTCCATATGGCACGCGCACCGGCAGACACCGCCCGCCGCGCTCGGATCGGCTGGCCCCGAGACGGTGCTGATTGCACGCCCCGGCCTCGACGTCGTCGTAACGGTCTTGCCCCACGAGGACGCCGATTTCGCCCGCGCCATAATGGCCGGCGCCACCGTTGGCGGCGCTGCGACGGCATCGGCCAACGATGCGGATTTCGACCTCGGCACCGCTCTTGTCGGGCTGGTTTCGCTGGGCGCGTTCAAACCATCGAAAGGGAACAAGGCATGACACTGCATTCGATAATCGCCAGAAGCGAAGCGCTCATCGCCAGCCTTCCCGCACCCTTGGTGCTGCTGGTCTTGCGCATCGCGCTTGCCGTCCCCTTCTTTCGGTCCGGCCTGACCAAATGGGACGCCCCCTTCATGCTCGCGCCGAGCCAGGCGTTCCTGTTCGGACAGGAATTCCGCCTCCATATTCTCGGAGGCGCCTACCCCTACCCGTTCCCCACCCTTGCCGCTTATCTCGCCGCAACCGGCGAAATCGTTCTGCCCATCCTTTTGGTCCTGGGACTGGGCACGCGCTTTGCGGCGTTGGGCATTCTGCTCATGACCGCCGTAATCCAGCTCACCGTCCCCGAAGGGTGGGCGAACTTCCATCTGCCCTGGGCCGCCATGGCTTTGGCCCTCATGGCCTATGGAGCCGGTCGGCTGAGCGTCGATGGCATGCTTGCCAGCCGGACTCCGGAAATGAACCCGACAGGCTCCCATCGCTGAAACACCTCGGGTCATCAGCAGCGACGCGCGTTTCATCACTGACCCGGACTGCCCGATGATCGATGCAACAGCCTCGCCCCGCCCCTTTAGGCTCGGCGAAACGATCGGAGACCGGCGTAACCAGCGATGGCGAACGGTTCCTCTTCTTGCTTGCCGAAATCGTCATGGCAACCGCCATGGATGGCGAGAAATAATGTAGGCTATACTATTTTTTATATGATGTTTTCTATTTACCCGGATGGACTTCTCCCCTTCGCGTGCTAGCTTTCGAATGTACGGACCGTTTCGTACATATGATGAGGAGGATATCCATGTTTCGGTTGAGTAAGATCGCCGCGACCGCGCTGGCGGCGGCGACAATGGCGTTGGCCACCGGGGCCCTGGCCCAGATCGTCAAGACCCCGATCCCGGGCGATCCGGTGGAAACCGGTTCTGGTCAGGTCGCGGGCAAGATGCTGGATTCAGGTGTCAAAGCCTATTTCGGCGTACCCTTTGCAGCACCGCCCCTGCGCGAACTGCGCTGGCAGCCGCCGCAGCCGCATCCGGAATGGGAAGGCGTCTATAATGCGGACCGCTTTGCCCCCGAATGCATGCAGACCTTGCGCAACAGCGACATCAACCACTACTTCGGCGAGGAATCCCTATCCGAGGACTGCCTCTATCTCAACATATGGGCACCCCAGGACGCCGAGGCGGGGGCCGATCTGCCGGTCGTCGTCTGGATTTACGGTGGCGGCTTTAACGTCGGCTCGACCAACATGGCCAATTATTCCGGCGAACAGCTTGCCCAGCGCGGCGTTGTCTATGTCGCCCTGTCCTACCGCCTCGGTGCCATGGGCTTTATGGCCCACCCCGAACTGGCCGCTGAAAGCGAAACCGGGACTTCGGGAAATTACGGCCTGATGGATCAGGCGTTCGGTCTGCAATGGATTCAGGACAACATCGAAGCCTTCGGCGGTGATGCCGGCAACGTCACCCTTGTCGGCCAGTCCGCCGGTTCCATGTCGCTCAGCGCTCTTCAGGTCAGCCCGTTGGCCGACGGTCTGTTCCACAAGATCTTCGGCATGTCCGGCAGCGTCGTCAACAGCTTCTCGTCTCCCTATGAGCGGGTCGAAGCGGCCGGCCTTCAGGCCCAGGAACAATTGGGAGCCGCCGACATAAGCGCAATGCGCGCCGTTTCCGCCGACAAATTTCTCGACCTCGAGGGCGTCCGCTTCGGCATCGCCATCGACGGCCACGTCCTGCCTGAACCCGCATGGACGGCCTTCGAGAACGGCAGTTTCGCCGACGTGCCCATGGTCATCGGCTACACAAAGGACGAAACCTTCAACGGTCTCGCAGGCGCCCAGAACGCCGATGAACTGCGCACCAGAGCACAGGACATGTTCGGCGATGACGCCGAGGAAATCCTGGCATTCTACGATTTGGAGGCCGAAGATTTCCGCCGCACCGCGGTCGATATCTCCCGCGACACATCCATGGCCAGCGCCGTTCGCGATTGGGCAATCGCCCAGACCACGCACGGCGACAGCCCGGTCTATGCCTATATCTTCAGCCGCACTCAGCCTTACACCGAAGGGGTGACCTTCGCCGATCACAACCCGGCAACGGTCGGCGCCTATCACACCGTCGAGGTGCCTTATTTCCTCGACACGCTCGATAGCCTCAACATGTTCCGGGAAACCCGGACATGGACCGACGCCGATCTCGAGTTGCGCGACCGCTCGGCTGGCGCCCTCGTCGCCTTTGCACAGACGGGCGATCCCAACATGGATGGCCTCGACTGGCCCGTCTATGAACTCGGTGACGAACGTCTTGTCGAATTCGATATCGACACCGTCGACACAATCGAATGGCCCAACCACGGGGCCATGCAGATCGTCCACGGGCAACGCATAAGCCAGTAGCCTGGTCCGGCCCCGCATTTTCGTGCGGGGCCGGTTTTATCAAGCCCCCATCTCGGCAAAGAACCCTTCGGGATCGTCAGCCTCGATAAGCCTCCCCTTCTCGATTACCAGAAACCGGTTTGAAACCTCGCGCACGAAGGCGCGGTCATGCGACACCAGCACGCAACTGGCATCGTGCTCGATGATCTCGGCAGCGAGCGCTTCCTGTCCGGCGATATCGATGTGGTTGGTCGGTTCGTCCAGCAGGTAGAAATTGGGCTCCATCAGGCGCAGCGCGAGCAGTCCAAGCCTGGCCCTTTGGCCGTGGGACAGGAGTGCACCGAGTGTCCAGTGGGCGTCAGGGTCGATTCCGGCCGCCGCAAGCAGGCTTCGTGTCCGCTGATCGCCCTGCCCCAGCGCCGATATGAAATCGAACGGGCTGAGCTTTTCCGGCACAAAATCGAGCGCCTGGTCCATGTACCCGACCACCAGACTGGGCGTCGCCTTGATGCCCTCAATGCTCTCACCTCCCATCAGAACGCGCCTGAGCATCCTGACAAGACTGGTCTTTCCAGTCCCGTTGCGCCCCAGAACAACGATTCTATCTCCTTGAAAGATATGCAGTTTCGGGATCGAGAACAGCTTGCGCCCATCGGGCGCCGCCACCGTCAGCTCCTCGATCGAAACCAGCACCTTGGCATGAGTGCCGCGATTGGCCAGCCGGATATCCCCGCTGCGCTCCTTGTGCAGTACTCTGGCTTGCGCCTCGATTCTTTCGGCCCGCTCGCGAAGCTGTTTTTGCTTTTTCTGCAAAAGGTCGCTGCCGGAATTGATGCCGATGTTTTTCAGTTTCGCCGATTGCTGGCGAAGCTGGCTGGCTTCTTTCAGGTCGCGTTCGCGCTTGGACGCGTCGCTCGCGTCCTCCTGCGCCAATGCCTCCCGCGCCCGGCTATAGGGTAAGGGAAAATACCGGGAGGTTTCGGGCCGCAGGAACAGCGTGCGATTGGTCACCGCGTCGAGAAAGCTCCGGTCGTGACTTGCCATGATCACCGGCACATCACCGATCCCCATAAACCATTGTTCTAACAGCGCAATTTTCTCAAGATCGAGATGATTGGTCGGCTCGTCGAGCACCAGAATATCGGGATCGGACACCCAGGCCCGCATCAGCAACATAAGCCGCTGCCAGCCCCCGCTCAGCGCGCGCACCGGCAGATTGCGTATGTCCTCGGGCATGGAGAGCGTATCGAGCACCACATCGACACGCCAGCTTTCGCTTTCCAGCGTTTCCGCATCGAGTCCGGTGGCAACCGCATCGAACAGGCTGAAATCAAACAGCTTTTCGGGCACCACCTGCGGCACCATCCCAATCCGCGCACCGCGCGAGAGCGTAATGTCACCACGCGTGAGTTCGTTCTCGCCGACAAGGCAAGTAAGCAGGGTCGTCTTCCCGGCCCCATTTCCGGCCACGATCCCAACCCGGTCGCCCGAGCCGATCGTAAGAGTCAAATCATTGAAAAGGTTGGATTTTGCCGTATAGCCGGCGGATTTAAGGGCAATTGTCGTCATTTCAGTCTCGAATGTCCGGGGCGGCACAGGCCACCCAATTCTGCCAGGCCGCATGATGTCATGCGGTCGCGATCAGGGCAGACCCGTACGGAATTCGAATGCGAAATGTCCGGTGACGGTCAGCCCTGCAACATCTGCTGCAGGGCGTAAACAGGGCCACGCTGACGATGGTGACGCCAAATCTCTATCACGCAGCCCTCCTTTCCGATTCCAGAAACACCAAGACTATGCACCAGCCCGGCGCGGTCCCGCAAGGCTCAGTTCGCGGTGCGTGGCGCGTATTTCTCCGCCAGCATCATCGCCGCCTTGCGGTCGATATCGGCATACTGCAGCACGCTGTCGGTCAGATAACCCTGCGCTTGCATCTGGACGCCATGCGCTTCGATGATGGCGCGGGCATGGATCGGCTTGAGCGTCTCGCGATAGTCGCGCGGCACGGCGTTTTTCCCGCTCGCCTTATGTGTCTCGGCCAGCAGGCCAGCGGCCGTCTTGAGGCTTTTCTCGGTCACCGGAATCTTCATATGCGCCGCGAGCGCCTTGAGCTCCTTGATCGGATCGGCCCGCAAGTCTTCAAAGCGGATGGCATGCACTTCGGGCTGCCGCTTGCCGATCCAGCTCGCCACATTCTGGCTCCACGACCCCTGCGGTTCGGAGACGCGTGTCGCGCCGCCCCGCACACGCCGATCGACGGTCATCATCGCCTCGATGACCCGCATGGGCTGCATCCCGCTTGCATCGACAAGCGCAGCGGCCACATCGAGCGGCGAGCGCACAATATAGGTCCCGCCGATTGAAACCTTGGTGTTAAAGGTCGGATGCCCGAAAAACGTGCCCCGCACCGCATGCGTCCGCACCACGGGCAACCCCCGCGTATCGCGCGAAAGCAACTCATGCACCTGCGGCCGCGCCGCCGCCACCTCCTCTTCCCCGAGGCTGTTGGCGTCCTTGCCGGTCACTTCCTTGTAGAAGCGGCCATGGGAATCGAGCGGTATGATATTGTCGATATTGCGCATATCGATCCGCTTGGGCGGATTGGGCTGACTCAGAGCGATCATCAGGAAAATGGCCGACCGCACCCAATTGCCGCCCGAGCGCGGGTAGGACGCAACGAAATAGAGCGGACGGATAGGCTTTGCCTGTTGATCGGACACGGCGGACTCCCAAGAACTGTCCGCACTAGTTATCTGCCGCGCAAGGTACGCGCAACCGCGGCGGGAACTTCAGGCGAGAAAAAACACCGTGGCCAGCCCTGGCAACAGGACCACTTTGGGGAGGGAAAGGTGGGCAAGCCGGTACGCAGAACTCTTCAATCCGGCCTGCAGCCACCTGAACACTTCGTGCCCTGACCCAGACACCTGATACGCAGCGCCTCGGGCAAATCGTGCACGCATACGGCAACTCCAAACACATGAACCGTATGAACAATTTTTATCGCAAGGGGCTTAAAAAAGTGCTGATGAGACGCAAACCGAACGTAAATCGAGCCACTATTTTGCGCGCCCGAAGTGTCCCAGGATGAGAATGCGGCGGTCGGCATAAGTTGCGCAAATCAGAGTGCAATGCTGTTGAAACACCTTGGAATCTGTGGTGTTTCCGCTCATACATGCCGCCATATGATAGACCGGAATTCCATCTGATTCGCCCGGCAAGAATTTTTGAGGCTCATGACCGACGACAACGATCTTTTTGGCGTCACGCCCCCCCAACCCGCCGCCGAGCCGCAGCGCGCCGCCCCTGCGCGTGCGCCAGCGCCGTCAAACTCCTATACGGCAGCCGATATCGAGGTGCTCGAAGGGCTTGAGCCCGTGCGCCGCCGGCCGGGCATGTATGTGGGCGGGACAGACACCAACGCTTTGCACCATCTCTTTGCCGAAGTCATCGACAACTCGATGGACGAGGCGATCGGCGGGCATGCCACAAGGATCGAAGTTCATCTCGGCGAAGACGGCTACATAACGGTGGTCGACAACGGTCGCGGCATTCCGGTCGACAACCATCCCAAGCAGCCCCATCTTTCCGCGCTCGAAGTCATTATGACCACGCTCCACGCGGGCGGAAAATTCGATTCCAAGGCCTATGAAACCTCGGGCGGGCTGCATGGCGTCGGCGTTTCGGTCGTCAACGCGCTGACCGACGATCTCGTCGTCGAGGTCGCGCTCGACCAGACCCTTTACCGGCAGACCTATTCGCGCGGCAAGCCGACCTCGAAGCTCGAAAACATGGGCCGTGTCAACAACCGGCGCGGAACGACGATCCGCTTCCATCCCGATGCCGAAATCTTCGGCAACGCGGCGCGCTTCGTCCCCGACCGGGTCTTCCGCATGACCCGTGCCAAGGCCTATCTCTTCGGCGGCGTCGAAATCCGCTGGTCATGCGACGAGTCACTCGCTACCGACGAGGTTCCCGCCAAGGCGGTGTTCCACTTCCCTGGTGGTCTTCGCGATTTCATCGAACGCCGCATCGAGGGTAGAACGCGAATCCTCGACGACATATTCTCCGGCCGGACAGGAAAGCCCGGCGGCCACGGATCGGTCGAATGGGCGATTTCGTGGTACATCGGCGATACCTTTACCTCCTCATATTGCAACACCGTCCCTACCCCCGACGGCGGCACCCATGAGGCCGGCCTGCGAACCGCCCTGCTCCGCGGCCTGAAGAATTACGCTGAGATGGTCGGCAACAAGCGCGCATCTATTGTCACATCCGAAGACGTTCTGGGCCATTGCGGATCAATGCTCTCGGTCTTTATCCGCGAGCCGGAATTCGTTGGCCAGACCAAGGACAAGCTTGCTTCGGGCGAAGCCACTCGCATCGTGGACAATGCCATCCGCGACGCCTTCGATCACTGGCTCACCGCATCGCCGACCCAGGCCAACAAGCTGCTCGAATGGACCATCGAACGCGCAGAGGACCGTCTGCGCCGTCGCAAGGAAAAGGAAATCGACCGCAAATCGGCGACCCGCAAGCTGCGTCTGCCTGGCAAGCTCGCCGATTGCAGCCAGTCGGCGGCCCAGGGCGCCGAACTCTTCATCGTTGAAGGCGACAGCGCCGGCGGCAGCGCCAAGCAGGCGCGCGACCGGTCCAGCCAGGCCGTACTCCCACTGCGCGGCAAGGTGCTCAACGTGGCCGGCGCGAGCCGCGACAAACTTGCCGCCAACCAGCAGATCGCAGATCTCTTGCAGGCGCTTGGAGTGGGAACGCGCGACAAGTACCGTGAAGAGGATCTGCGTTACGACAAGATCATCATCATGACCGATGCCGACGTCGACGGCGCCCACATCGCTTCGCTTCTGATGACCTTCTTTTATCAGGAACTGCCGAAGCTGATCGAAGGCGGCCACCTCTTTTTGGCCCTGCCGCCCCTTTACCGCCTGTCGCAGGGCGCCAAGACGGCCTACGCCATGGACGACGCCCATCGACTCAAATTGATGGAAGAAGAATTCACCGGGCGCGGCAAAGTCGAAGTCACACGGTTCAAGGGCCTTGGCGAAATGCCGCATGCGCACTTGAAAGAAACCACCATGAACCCCAAATCAAGGACATTGCTCGAGGTTCGCGTCGTCTCAGACCGCGCGGAGACCACCGATACGGTCGACAGGCTCATGGGAAACAAACCCGAGGCCCGCTTCGAATTTATTTCCGAAAAAGCGGCCTTTGTGACCGAACTCGACGTTTGATCGTGCGCGGTCAGGCAGGCATTAATCTTGATGGCCAAATCAAGATTGACTTGAACCCAAGGTAGTTTATGGTCCCGCTCGTCAGAGGCCATACCCGTTCACTTGCACGTTCCGCGCGCAGGTTTGAGCAAAGTGTGGATCAAAGTGTACCGATTTCCGCTGGCGACACGTCGAGAAAGAACGAACCGGCAGCCTGCCTCACTTCTTCTTTATTCTCTGACCCGAACATGATGGACACCCGATTTGACTGTTGAATTCTCCGAGCTCGGCTTGGGCGACAAGGTCACCGAAGCAGTCGCTGCAGCCGGCTATACCAAGCCAACCGATATCCAGGCCCAGGCCATTCCCCATATCCTTGAAAAAAAGGATCTTATCGGGATCGCCCAGACCGGAACCGGCAAGACGGCTTCATTTGTGCTGCCGATGCTCTCCCTTCTCGAAAAGGGCCGGGCCCGCGCGCGCATGCCGCGCACCCTCATTTTAGAGCCTACGCGCGAACTCGCGGCGCAGGTTCACGAGAACTTTGAAAAATACGGCAAAAACCACCGTCTGACCGTCGCTTTGCTGATCGGTGGCGTATCGTTTGAAGATCAGAACAAGAAGCTCGATCGCGGCGCTGACGTTCTCATCGCCACGCCCGGCCGCATGCTCGATCACTTCGAGCGCGGACGCCTGCTACTCACCGGTGTCGACATTCTCGTCATCGACGAGGCCGATCGCATGCTCGACATGGGCTTCATCCCCGATATCGAACGCATCTGCTCGCTGCTCCCGCAGCGCCGGCAGACCCTGTTCTTTTCGGCCACCATGCCACCTGAAATCCAGAAGCTGACCCAGCGTTTCCTGCGCGATCCGGTCAAGGTGGAAGTGGCGCGCCAGAATTCGACTGCCGACACCATCGAGCAGGTTCTGCTCAAGGTCGGCCGCACGCCGGCGGAAAAGCGTGCCGCGCTTCGCGACCAGATTCGCGCCGCCAAGGATCTCAAGAACGCGATCATCTTCTGCAACCGCAAGCGCGACGTTGCGACGGTCGCCCGTTCGCTCGAGCGCCACGGTTTCGATGCCGGCGCGCTGCACGGGGACATGGATCAGAAATCCCGCACCGAAACGCTCGACAGCTTCCGCGCCGGATCGCTGGCGATTCTTGTTGCGTCCGATGTTGCCGCCCGCGGCCTAGATATCCCCGCGGTGAGCCATGTCTTCAATTTCGACGTGCCCACCCATGCAGAAGATTATGTCCATCGTATCGGCCGGACCGGCCGTGCCGGACGCTCCGGCACCGCAATTACCCTGATTGGTCCGGGCGAAACCAAATATGTCGATGCGATCACCAAACTGATCCAGCGCGACATAGCCTGGGCGGACGCGTCAGCCACCGTGTCTGCGCCCGCGCCTGAAGTCTCACAAGGCGATGAGGCGCCATCCAGTGGTCGAAAACGTGGTCGGCGCACACGCGGGAAAGACGAAAAGCCTGCCGCCGAAAGGCAGCAGCCGGCCAAACCAACCGAACAGGCACCGCGCCAGAACCGTGAGCAGGCCCCACGCCAGAACCGCGAACAGCCGCGCCGCGCGAACAATGACGATGGTCCCGCGAGTTTCAAGTCGGAAGGCCATATTCCCGCATTCCTGCTGCGCCCGACTGGCAGAGCCTGATCGCAATGGTTTGGGGTACGGCCCTGCACCCGGTCAGGACAGCAGGTCTGTTGACATCTTGAATCCCGGACGCTGCCGGTGATTTTTGATCTGGACAGCCGCGCCAGGACGCTCTAGCTAATCAATGGTTCCATGCCGGGGGGCTCTGGAAGCGTTCGGAACTCCAATCTGATGTTGCCGCTCGTAACCTGCACAGCAATCTGAAATCTCAATCCGCTTATCGACGGCCTTCAGGGCGCGGCTCGGGAGTTGGACTGGGTTTAAGGCGCCTTTAAGCCCTGGCGGACTATGATCTGATCGGAACAGGTGATGGTTGACGTAACGTGACGAACCTGGACTTTGACCGCGCATCAGGATTTGCCAATGCGGCGCTTGCCTTGCTCAAGCGCGCGCAGATTCCGCCGTTTCCGGTATATTATGAGCTGTTTTATACTTACGCGACCGGTTCGAATGCCGAGCTCAACACGCAGGTCAACGCAATCCTGACGCGATCAGGCACGATCACACTCGAGGAAGCTACGCAATTATGCGAGACATTCCTCAAAGTCCCCGACATGGACGAGAAGTTGCGGGCAATGTCGCAGATCATGAGCCGCAAGATCACTGATGTGAACCAGGCGATTGATGCCGCCATGGTATCCGCCAGTTCTTATTCGGGCTCGCTTCAACAGGCTTCGGGCGATCTGGCTGGCGGTGGTATCGACGAAGATGCGCTGAAAATGCTGTCTTCGCGCCTGCTGCGGGAAACCCGCCGCATGCAGGACATGAACCGGCGTCTCGAGGCCGAACTGGAAACCTCAAAGGACGACATTTCCGTTCTCCAGCGCGACCTCGACGAGGTCCGCAAGGAGTCCATGCTCGATCCTCTTACCAAGATTCCCAATCGCAAATGTTTCGACGAGCAGTTCTCGGCCGATCTGGAGCGAACTCACGCCCAGAACGCCACCATGTCGCTGCTGCTTTTCGATATCGATAGCTTCAAAGCCTTCAACGACACCTATGGTCACCTGACCGGCGATCAGGTGCTTCGGCTGGTGGCCCATGTTCTTAAGGCCAATCTCAAGGGGCGGGACATGCCCGCCCGCTTCGGCGGGGAAGAGTTTGTCGCCATCCTGCCCGAGACCGAGCTGGAGGGTGCCATTACCGTTGCCGAAAATATTCGCCGCTCGGTGCAGGCCAAGGAACTTCTCAAGCGCTCGACCAACGAAAAGCTGGGCCGCATCACGCTGTCGGTTGGGGTTGCACAATGGCGCGCCGGCGACACAGCGGCCACACTTATCGAGCGCGCCGACAAGTGTCTTTACGCCGCCAAGGGCGCCGGACGAAATCGGGTAATGTCGGAAAAGGACCTGCCAGGCTTCATCGGCTCATCCGACGTCGCCTGATCGCCCTCAGACCGTTGCTTCGGCCCGCGCTCTGGCCAGGTCGGCAAGATCGGCCGGCTTGAGCTGAACGCTCTCCCCACACCCGCAAGCGCCTTCCTGGTTGGGATTGTTGAAGGTAAAACCCGATGACATCCGGGTTTCTTCATAATCCATCACTGTTCCGAGCAGAAACAGCGTCGCCTTAGGCTCGATCCAGACCTGCACACCCTTGTCGCTGATATGATCGTCACCGGCCACGGCCTCTTCGACATAATCGAGCGTGTAGGCCATGCCTGCGCAGCCGGCATTCTTCACCCCGACACGCACGCCAATGACCGGCTTGTCGCTGTCTTCGATGATTTCCCTGATGCGCTCGGCAGCGGCATCGGTAAGCTGCATGATCGCGAAAGCCATTTCTACCACCAGTTCAGCGCGACTTGCGCTTCCTCGCTCATCCGGTCCGGCCCCCACGGCGGATCGAATACCATTTTCACTTCAACGTCCTGAATCCCTTCGACTGAGCGCGCCGCATTCTCGACCCAGCCCGGCATTTCACCGGCCACCGGGCACCCCGGAGCGGTCAACGTCATGTCGATTGTCAGGTTGCGGTCGTCGTCGAGATCGACCTTGTAGATCAACCCCAGCTCATAAATATCGACAGGGATTTCGGGATCATAAACCGTCTTGAGCGCCGCAATCAGGTCCGCCGTGATGCGCTCGACATCCTCGGTCGGCAACGCATTGCCACCCTCAACAAAGCTCTTGGCTTCGGCTTCGGTCTTTTCCGGTGCGGTATCAGTCATGACGGTCCAATATCAAAAGAAGGATTGCGCTTTTTCGATAGCCTCGACAAGCGCGTCCACATCGTCCTTGCCATTATATAGGGCAAACGAGGCCCGACATGTAGAGGTAACCCCAAATCTTTGTAGCAGGGGCATTGCACAATGGGTCCCGGCCCGCACGGCAACACCATACCGGTCGAGAATTGTCGAAACGTCGTGGGCATGAGCATTCTCGAGCATGAAGGAAAAAATCCCGCCCTTGCTCGGTGCGGTACCGAACATGCGCAGGGAATTGATCCGCGACAGCTGCTCGCCCGCGTAAACCGCGACCTCGTGCTCGTGGGCCGCAATGGCGTCACGCCCAATGGCCTCGACATAATCGATCGCCGCGCCAAGCCCGATCGCCTGTACGATCGGCGGCGTGCCGGCCTCGAACCTGTGCGGCGGAGCGTTGTAGGTCACAGCGTCCTGCGAAACCTCTTCGATCATCTCCCCGCCGCCCAGAAACGGTTGCATCGCGGCAAGCAGGTCATACTTGCCGTAAAGAACCCCCACCCCGGTCGGCCCATAGAGCTTGTGGCCGGTAAAGACATAGAAATCGGCCCCGATATCGCGCACGTCCACCTTGGTGTGAACGGCCGCCTGGCTACCATCGATCAGAACCGGAATACCGCGCGCATGCGCGATCTCCACGATCTGCTTGGCCGGATTGATCGTGCCCAGCACGTTCGACATATGTGTGATCGCAACGATCTTCGTCCGGTCCGTCAGGGCCGCCGTAAAGGCATCAAGATCGAAGCTTCCATCATCGGCCACGTCCACCCATTTTATCACCGCGCCCTTGCGTTCCCGATGGAAATGCCACGGCACGATGTTGGAGTGGTGTTCGGCGATCGAAATGACGATCTCGTCCCCCTCCCCGATCCGCGGACCGGCAAATGAGGACGCCACCAGATTGATGGCTTCGGTCGTCGAACGCGTAAAAATGATCTCTTCGACCCGCTCGGCATTGAGAAACGCGCGCACTTTCTCGCGTGCGCCCTCGAACGCTTCGGTCGCCCGATTGGCCAGCGTATGCAGTCCCCGATGCACATTGGCATATTCGTGTCGATACGCATGATCCATGCGATCGAGCACCTGCACCGGCTTTTGCGCCGAAGCACCCGAGTCGAGATAAACCAGGCGCTTGCCGTGAATTTTCTCCTCGAGAATGGGAAAATCCGCGCGTGCTGTCGCGAGATCGAAAGGCATCAAACGTCCTTCTTGAGCCAGCGCTCCACAACACCCGCAAGCGCTTCGGAGACGTATTCGTCCTCTACCGCTCCGGTGATTTCCTCAAGGAAAGCACGAATGAGTATGGTTTCGGCGTCTGCACGCGAAATGCCACGGCTCATAAGATAAAACAGCGAGGTTTCGTCGAGGTCCCCGCATGTCGCGCCGTGCCCGCAGACAACGTCGTCGGCAAAAATCTCCAGCTCGGGTTTGGAGAGAATTTCCGCCTCGTCCGAAAGCATCAGACCCTGCGTCATCATCTTGGCGTCGGTCTTCTGCGCGTCGATCGCGACGTTGATCTTGCCCTGGAACACTGCCTTGCCGCGCCCGCGCGCGATCTGCTTGTAGAGCTCGGCCGAAGTGGTGTTGGGCACGCCATGGGTGATGTCGATGGTGATATCCCGATGCTCGTCGGTATCGACAACATTGAGACCGAAGAAATCGCCATGCGTTCCTTCGCCGACGAAATCGGCAAACACGTTGGTCCGCGCCAGATGCGCACCGGCATTGATGACCACCGACTTAAAGCTCGATTCTGCGCCGATCCGATACTCGACGGTGGCGAAATGGGTCGCCTGACGTGCCGACAGGTCCACCAGAATATGGGTCACTTCGGCACCGTCACCAACCGAGACATAGCTGCCAACATTGCCCATATGAGCGGCGTCGCTGCCCGACACCGTCTCGATCACCGTAGCTTTTGCACCCGGACCGAAGGCAATCTTGGCCCCCGACTGAACGTGACCCGCGGCCCCTTCCATGCGGTGGTCGATGTGGATTACCGGATCCACCGAGCCGGCCAGCTCAAGGTTCAGCGATTCAGAAACCAGCGCAGCATTGAGACGCACGAGCACGTCATCCCGCGTTGTGAGAACTGAACCGGCCGCCTTGCCCACGATCACGCCCGCAGGCGCGGTCGAAGTCGACTGCACGACGCCATTGGCGATTACGATGCGGTAGGCCCCCGGAATATCGACAGCCGGCGCACTGGAATCGCTCGCCGCCTTCGCCCGCGGTGGTATCTGGCCCAGAAGGGTCCTGAGGTCGGTATAGTGATAGCTTTCGACCCGGCGCGTCGGCAGGCCGATCACCCGCAGGCGTTCGGCCGCATCTGTGGCTCCGGCGCTCTCGAGCTGTGCGACGAGGCTTTCCTCGGCGCCGCTCAGCCGGACAGGTGTCTGTATGTTCACGGCGTTACCTCTCAGGCAGCGTTGGATTCGTCGAAGTCTGCATAGCCCTTGGCTTCGAGCTCGAGCGCCAGCGATTTGTCGCCGGTTTCCACGACCCGCCCGGCAGAGAACACATGCACGACATCGGGCACGATGTAGTTCAGCAGGCGCTGGTAGTGCGTGATGACCAGCATGGAACGCTCCGGCGCGCGCAGCTTGTTGACACCCTCGGACACAACCTTGAGCGCGTCGATGTCCAGCCCGGAATCGGTCTCATCGAGAATGCAGAGTTTGGGGGCCAGAAGCGCCATCTGCAGGATTTCCGCGCGCTTTTTCTCACCGCCCGAGAACCCCACATTGAGCGGGCGCTTGAGCATGTCCTGCTTGATTTCCAGCAGCCCGGCAGCATCCTTGACGGCACGCATGAAATCGGGCGTCGAAAGCTCGCCCTCCCCGCGCGCCTTGCGCTGGGCATTCATGGCCGCCTTGAGAAAGGTCATCGTCGCAACGCCGGGAATTTCGATGGGATACTGGAATGCCAGAAACACGCCGGCAGCAGCGCGCTCGTCGGCTTCCATTTCCAGAAGATTCTCGCCGTCGAGCAGGATTTCGCCCTCGGTGACTTCATAGTCCTCCTTGCCGGCCAGCACGTAGGACAGCGTGGATTTGCCAGAGCCGTTCCGGCCCATGATCGCGTGAACTTCACCGCGATTGAGGGTCAGGTTCACACCCTTGAGGATCTCGTTGTCCTCGACGCGAACATGCAGGTTCTTGATTTCAAGCAACGGGGTGCTCATTTTTCGTCTCCGATATTTTCGCCGTCGAGATAATCGAGGCTCGTTTCTTCTCGCCCGATAAAGCGGAAGCGCCGTCGTTTTGTGCCTTCCACTGGGCGGCTCATCACCTGAAACTTCGCGCTGTCGGGGTATTCACAGACATCGACATCCGCCTTGGACGAAATCACCAGGTATTTCAGCGTTTCCGTCCCGGTATTGATCAGTTGGTGCGCGTAGCTTGCGTCGCCCATAGGCGCGCCCAGCACGTCGCCACCCTTCACCCTGTAAATTTCTCCGCCGAACCGATAGTCGCCTTCACCTGAAAGGATCACCAGCATTTCGTCTTCGGCATGATGCACGTGGTAGGGGCATGCCGTCTTGCCCGGCGCCACCTCGGTATAGGCACAGCCCAAGCGGGTGAGTTGGAGGATTTCGCCGACATAACCGTCAAACGATTCAAACCAACCCATCCCCGCATTGCGCTCGAGTTCCATCTCGGGCACTCGAACCACCGGGTTGTAGTCCGCTCCCGCCATTATCCAACGCTGCCTTCCAGCGAGATGCCGATCAGCTTCTGGGTTTCGACCATGAACTCCATTGGCAGATGCTGCAGCACGTCGCGAACAAAACCGTTCACGATCAGAGCCACTGCTTCTTCCTCGCTCAACCCGCGCTGCAGGCAATAAAACATCTGGTCGTCGGAAATCTTGGACGTCGTCGCTTCGTGCTCAAACACCGTCGAGGAGTTCCGGCTTTCGATATAGGGTACCGTATGCGCTCCGCAGCGATCGCCGATCAGAAGACTGTCGCACTGGGTAAAATTGCGCGCGCCAGTCGCCCGGCGATGCGAGGAGACCTGGCCGCGATAGGTGTTGTCGGAATTACCCGCCGCTATACCCTTGGAAATGATACGGCTGGACGTGTTCTTGCCCAGATGGATCATCTTGGTGCCGCTGTCGACCTGCTGCTTTCCGTTTGAAATCGCGATCGAATAAAACTCGCCGCGCGAGCCGTCGCCGCGCAGGATGCAGCTGGGATATTTCCAGGTGATCGCCGAGCCCGTCTCGACCTGCGTCCAGGAAATCTTGGAGTTCTTGCCGCGGCAATCGCCACGCTTGGTGACGAAATTGTAGATGCCGCCCTTGCCGTCCTTGTCGCCTGGATACCAGTTCTGGACCGTCGAATATTTGATCTCGGCTTCATCGAGCGCCACCAGCTCGACAACGGCAGCGTGGAGCTGATTTTCGTCGCGCATCGGAGCCGTACAGCCCTCGAGATAGCTCACATACGAGCCTTCCTCGGCGATAATCAGCGTACGCTCGAACTGGCCGGTGTTCCTCTCGTTGATCCGGAAATAGGTCGAGAGCTCCATCGGGCAGCGAACGCCCTTGGGGATGTAAACGAACGATCCGTCGGTAAACACGGCCGAATTGAGCGTTGCGTAAAAATTGTCGGTAACCGGCACGACCGAGCCAAGGTACTTCTTGACCAGTTCAGGATGCTCGCGCACCGCCTCGGAAATCGAGCAGAAGATGATGCCGTGCTTGGCCAGTTCCTCGCGGAAGGTCGTCACCACTGAAACCGAGTCGAACACTGCATCGACTGCAACATTGCTGCCGAACGGCGTATCTTGCGTCGCATCCTCGCCCTGAACCCCAGCCAGGATTTTCTGCTCGGATAACGGGATACCCAGCTTTTCATACGTCCGCAGCAATTCCGGATCGACATCGGCCAGCGACTTCGGTCCCGTGGTGCTTTTGGGCGCCGAATAATAGTACTGATCCTGGAAATCGATCTCCGGATACGAGACGCGCGCCCAGGTCGGCTCTTCGAGCGTCAGCCAGCGCCGGAAGGCCTCGAGCCGCCATTCGAGCATCCATTCAGGCTCGTTCTTCTTGGCCGAAATGAACCGCACGGTATCCTCATTGAGGCCCTTGGGCGACTTGTCGGATTCGATGATCGTCTCGAAGCCGTACTTGTACTTGTCGACGTCGAGCGCCAGCACCTGATCGACCGTATCGCGGTCAATGTTTTCCTTGAGGGTCGGAATGTCATAATCGGACATCAAAAAGTCTCCTGGTGCTAAGCTGCAGCGCCGTTACGGCGATGACGGCTCAGAACGGTTTCAAACGCCGAAAAGAAGGCGTCAATTTCCTCGGTGGTCGACGACCAGCCGAAACTGACCCGAAGGCCGCATTCACTCAAATCGGGCGACACGCCCATGGCGCTGAGCACATGGGAACGTCCAACCTTGCCAGACGAACATGCAGAACCCGACGAAACGGCGATGCCAGCCAGGTCCAGGCTCATCATCGCCACTGTATTCTTTATCCCCGGCACCGCGAAATTGATCGTGGTGCCGATCCGCTCCGCCCCGCGTGAGAAAATCACCGCATCGGGCGCCAGCGAAAAAAGCCGATCTTCAAACGCCGTGACGAGCGCTGCCGCCCGATCTGCCTTGAAAACCTCGCCAAACTCTTCGCAGGCCGCCCCAAACCCCGCGATCAGCGCCGCCGATTCGGTGCCGCCCCGCCGGCCCTGCTCCTGCCCGCCCCCGGGAACCAGCCGAACCGTGTCCGCATGCCCCTTGACCAGCAGGGCGCCGATGCCGGCAGGCCCGCCGATCTTATGAGCCGATATGGCCATCATATCGGTAGCGCAGGCCGCAAAATCCAGACCAAGCTTGCCAAAAGCCTGCACCGCATCGACGACGAGAATATGAGGCGTTGGCCCCAACAGCATCTCGATCTTTGCACGCGGCTGGACAACTCCGGTCTCGTTATTGACCCAGGATACGGCCACCAGCAGCTTTTCCCCGGCGGCATTGGCGGTTTCGATATGGCGAGCCAATGCGTCGAGATCAATGATCCCGTTGCCATCAACGCCGACTACCCGAACCGACACGCCAGACGCTTCCGCGGCCTTCAGTGCCGCCGCATGGTCGGTCGCGCAAACGACAACCCGGTCGATCGCAAAAGCCTTGACGCCCCCGACAATGGCCTGGGTCAGGGCTTCGGTCGCCGAGCCGGTGAAAACCACCTGCTTGGCCTCGGCCCCGGCCGCCTTTGCAACCTTGTCCCGGGCATCATCGATAAGCGCGCGCAGCGCCCGCCCCGGGCCGTGAACCGACGATGGATTACCCACCATTTCGAGCGCAGCCAGCATCGCTGCGCGGACGCGCGGCAGCATGGGCGCCGAAGCGTTATGGTCGAGATATACGCTCATCGATCCGTCAACTCGCCGCTCCCGGACTCTCTAAAAGGCCGCTGCAGCAAACAATCCTTGAAATTCGACTCGCTCCTTAAGTAAAAGGAGCGCTCAAATGCGCCGGAAACTCCGGCCAAAACCCGTTTGGAATTATTCTAAACTGGTATTCCAAGTCAGTTTTATGGACACCTGCACCATTCGTCAAGCCGGGTCCGCGGGTGCATGGCTCCCATGCAGCGCCGAACTAAGCATAAAGGTAAGAGTCAATGCCTGAAGTGATTTTCAACGGACCTGAGGGGCGTATCGAGGGCCGGTATCAACCGGGCAAGGAGCCCAACGCACCCGTTGCGATCATCCTTCATCCTCACCCCCAGTTCGGGGGCACGATGAACAACCAGATCGTCTACAATCTCTTCTACATGTTCGTGCAGCGCGGCTTTGCGGTCCTGCGCTTCAATTCGCGCGGCGTTGGGCGCTCCCAGGGCCTCTTCGATCATGGCGTGGGCGAATTGTCCGACGCCGCGGCCGCGCTCGACTGGCTGCAGGCCCTCAACCGCGAAAGCCGCGGCTGCTGGATCGCCGGCTTCTCGTTCGGTGCCTGGATCGGCATGCAGCTCCTGATGCGTCGTCCCGAAGTCGAGGGCTTTATTTCAATTTCCCCGCCGGAAAACCTCTATGACTTCTCGTTCCTGGCCCCCTGCCCGTCTTCGGGCCTGATCATCCATGGCGACAAGGATCGTGTGGCGCCGCCCGAGGCCGTTCAGAAGCTGGTCGACAAGCTCAAACTCCAGAAGGGCATCACGATCGAACAGCAGATCGTCGAGGGTGCCAACCACTTCTACGAGGACAAGATCGACGAACTGATCGAAGCGTGCGGCGAATATCTCGACCGTCGCCGGGCCGAGATCGCCGCCGGCGGCGGACGTTGACCCCTGCGATCGTTTTGGAGCGTTTCCGGCAAAAGTCGGAAACGCTCCAGACAGTCTGCGAATCTCATCCCGGGCGGAAGGGCGCCCGATTGACGGGATGATTTCGAGCCAAACCCGTCCGGCATATGGCGGCCGGGCAGCTTCAACGCTCTGGAATCAAGACCAATGACCCAGTTCAAATCCGAATTTCTCAATACGCTCTCAGAGCGCGGTTTCATTCATCAGGTGTCCGACCCCGACGGGCTCGACAAGAAGTTCTCGACCGAGATCGTGACCGGCTACATCGGCTACGATCCCACGGCCGCATCGCTTCACGTCGGCCACCTGATGCAGATCATGATGCTGCACTGGATGCAGAAAACCGGCCATCGCCCGATCGCTCTGATGGGCGGCGGAACCGGCATGATCGGAGATCCCTCCTTCAAGGACGAGGCCCGCAAGCTTCTGACCGTCGAGGGCATTGCCGCAAACATCGAGGGTATCAAACAGAAGTTCGCCAATTTTCTCGATTTTGGCCAGGGCCCGCAAGACGCCGTAATGGCCAACAACGCCGATTGGCTGCTCGAACTCGGCTACATCGAGTTCCTGCGAGACGTGGGCCGCCATTTCTCGGTCAATCGCATGCTCAGCTTTGACTCGGTCAAGCTGCGTCTGGACCGCGAGCAGTCCCTGAGCTTTCTCGAATTCAACTACATGATCCTGCAGGCCTACGATTTCGTGGAGCTCAACAAGCGCTACGGCTGCACCTTGCAGATGGGCGGCTCGGATCAATGGGGCAATATCGTCAACGGTCTCGATCTCGGACACCGCATGCTCGATACCCAGTTCTACGCCCTCACCTCGCCGCTGCTGACCACGGCCTCGGGCCAGAAAATGGGCAAGACCGCCAATGGTGCTGTCTGGCTCAATGCCGATGCACTTTCGGTTTACGATTTCTGGCAGTACTGGCGCAACACGGAGGACGCCGACGTCGAGCGTTTCCTCAAGCTCTTCACGACCTTGCCGCTCGACGAGATCGCCCGCGTCATGGCCGGTGTCGCCACCGACATCAACGAAGCCAAGAAGGTGCTGGCGACCGAGGTAACGGCGCTTGTTCATGGCCGCCAGGCTGCCCAGGACGCGGCCGCAACGGCAGTGGCGGTCTTTGAAGCCGGTCAGCTCGATCTCTCGCTGCCGACCATCCAGATCGGCTGGTCGGCCCTGCGCGGCGGTCTTGGCATCCTTGCAGCGACTGTGACCGCCGGTCTGGCGTCATCGAATGGCGAGGCCCGTCGCCACATCCAGGGCGGTGCGCTCAAGGTCAACGACCAGACCGTGACCGACGAAAAAATGAGCCTGGGCCAGGATCAGGTCCTCAGCGAGGGCGTCATCAAGCTCTCGATCGGCAAGAAGCGCCACGTACTGCTCAAGCCTGTCTGAACAAGGAAAGGCCGGGACACCCCCGGCCTTTTTTTTCAGTTCTGCGGCTGGTTGGCTGATCGGTACTCGAACAGCGTGCGAAATACGCCGGGCGCCAAAATCGACACCGGGTTGATCAGCAGATCGGGCTGGTCCAGCGGCCCGCGCACCGCAAAGGTGACCCCGAGCAGCCCCTCGCCCTCGCGCCCTCCGAAAATCGGCCCGAGCACCGGAATCTGCTGGAAGAAATTGTTGAGCCCGAACAGGGGCACATAGGTTCCCGCCAGATCGTACTGCCCGGCATCGGTCATGATGTTGCCGCGGATCGTGCCGCCCACCGTATCGCCATATATGGCGGCTTCGACCAGTTCGATGCGATCGCTGAAGCGGACGAATTCGGCCCGGCCATAATCGAACTCCATTGCAGACGCGCCCGCCAGAACCTCCTGCGACTCCTCATGCGACCCGACGATAGCATCGAGGTTTTCTTCGTCCACGACCGCAAAATTGCGAACCTCGAACTCGCCCGTATCGGTTTCCGAACTCTCATCGTACCGCATCACCATGCTACCCTCGCCGTTCACCAGGCGCGGATAGATGCCGATGAACCTCAGCGTTTCACCCAGATCGTTGGTCGCATAGGAAATGATCCGCCCGCTGGGCAAGGGATTGGTCGTAGCAGATGCCGAACGTCCGCTCCCGAATTGGGTAGCCAGGTTAACACTGCGCAATTGCTCGCCCATGACCGAGAGGTCGAGATCGACGTTGAATGCCACGGTGCCGAAATAGCCCAGTGCCCGCTCGAGATTGACGCTGACGTTGAAAACCTGGTCCTGCAAGTCTTCGCTTGCCCCGGCATTTTCGGCCCCCTCGATATTGAAGAACCGCTTGAGCACTGGCTTAAGGTCGAGTTGCTGGCCACTTATGGCGAGGGAATAGCCGCCTTCGACGGGCGTCATGCTCACCTGCGCGCTGTCGCCCGAACTGATCTGGAATGTACCGAAGTCAGCCGACACCAACTCTCCGGCCGAACTGAGATTCATGGCGCCCTCCAGTCGCACGGTCCCGAAATTGAGGGCGATGTCGGAGACCACGATATCCTCATCGGCCAACGATACCGTCGCCTCCAGACCGCCGGCGTCACCGCGGACCTTGCTGATCCCGATATCGCTGATCGTCAGCGAAGTGTCCGTCAGGTCGGCCTGCACCTCGATCCGGCCGTCCTCGAGCGGTCGGGCGACAACCCGCACGGTGCCGCCCATATACTGGGACAGATCGATCCCCAGTTCCGCTGCATCGGCAACGCTCAGCGTCGAGGCAAACGCCAGTTGCGGCGCGCCGCCTCCCGCCTGATGCGCCTCGAGGTCGATCCGCGCTTCCCCCACGCTCGCGGCTCCAAGAACCCGGAACCCCTCCTGCGAAGCGGTAAAGGTCAAATCAGCATCGGAAAAGCTGACCCCCTGGATCGGGCGAGCGCTGGCCATATCTGAGATTGAGCCATTGAGCGCATAATCCGTGCTCACCAACTGGCCGGTGTCGTCGGTCTCAATCGTGGCAATGACAGTGCTCGACATCTCTCCGGTCAAATCTTGCGCCAACGCACTCGGATCGAGCCCGAAATCAAGATCTTCCGCGAGGTTGAACGTATCGCTCGTAACCACTTCAAGGATTGCCGGCACTGGGCCCGATACATCGCCGGAAATCTCGAAGACCTGCTGGCTCGCTGAAACGTCCTGGTTGATATAGGCAGCGTTGGCGATCGAGACCTCATCGCCAAATTCGGTGAGGCTGGCCCGCTCGAAAGCCATTGTCAGTTGATTGTCGCGCATGGTCAGGCGCGCCTCGCCGCCCACCTGAAACTCGGGAACCCCTTCGAGCGGGCGCAATTGCACGCCGTTGCCGACAAGATCGATCCGCATCGCCCCCTCGGGCATCGGGCGGGGCTCGCCATCCAGCGCTATGCTGCCAACTGGAAACCGGAAGTGCATATCGGCGCCGGCTACAGTCCCATCTGCCACATATCGGGTGAACCACTCCCGCCCCTCTGTCGCAAATAGATAGGGCCATAACCGCTTGATGTCGTCGGCCGACGCGCCCCGCCCGCTCAGCGAGACGTCGAGCCCCACGCCTTCGCGCACCATGTCGAGCCGGCCCTGCATGACGACGCTGACGTCCTCTTTGGCCACCACCATCCGATCGATGCCGACCGCGCCATAGAGCGGCGCCGACCATCCCTCATAGTGGATTTCCTCGAACGGCTCGGCTGGCGCATCGAGATCGTCAGGATGCAGCCACAAGTCCCGCCCACGCAGTGACATGCCCAGCGTGGGGCCGAATTGTTCGTCAAAGCCCATGACGATATCGCCGCCCACAATCCCCCGGCTCTGTCCAACCGCGACCTCGACATCGGCGACGGAAAACCGCGATTGGCCGGGATACCAGTCCACCGCAAAGGGATCGGCGGCCACGTCGAACAAATCATTGTTGAGGCGAAGGCGTGTCCCGTCGATATCGACAACGAATTGCCCCGACTGGACGCCGCCCCGTCCGCCCGCCTCGAGCGCAACCGAGAGGCCGAGATTTCCCGTTCCCCGCAAGGCTGCGAGACTGTTGGCGTCATCGAGGAATGGGATGATCGTGGCAAAATCGAGGTTCCTGATGTCCGCCTTTATGGTCGCGCCTTGCGCACCCATCTCGCGCACGATCTCGCCATCCATGGTCTCACCAGCGATCTCGGCCGCAAAATTGGCAGCGACGCGCCCATCTATGCGACCGGATCGGACGTCGAGATCAACCCTGTCGAACGACCGGTAAAGCCCATAGACCGTATCGAGCACGCCGATCGACCCGTCACGGATTTCAAACCGCCTCACCTGCCCCGCCATGGCCTGCTCGGCAAGCTGGGCCAGCGCCTGGTTGAGAGATTCGACATTGGCCACCAGCCAGTCATTGTCCGAGCGCAACCCGATATCCTCGGCCCCTTGCGCCCCGGCCGAAATGCCCTCATCGCCAATTTGCACGTCCGGCGCTCGCTGGCTGCCCTCAATAACGCGCACCACTGTCTCGCCAGTGCCGTCTTCTTCGAGAAATTCGAACCGCGAGAGCCTCGGGCCCAGCAGGTCCTGAACCATCTGGAAGCGGGGCTCGATCAGAATGATGCGCGCCTGGGGTCGCCCGAACACAAGTCCCAGTGGCGACAGACCGATCTCCAGCGCATCAGCCTCGATCACCGCATTGGAGGCGCGCTCGGTCAGGGTGACCGTAGAGAGATGAAAACCCAAGCTGACCGGCCCGGTCAGCGACAACCCGAAGTCGCGCCAGTCGACGTCAAAACTGTCATCGACAATCCCTGCAACTTCGCTTTTGACCCGATCCGACAGGAACCCGAGCGATATCGGCCCAAACAGAAGGCGCACATAGAAAAGGGACAGAACAACGAGCAGCCCAATGCCCAGAAGGGCAAGAATTTTGAGCGCCAACCGTCGCCTGGGGCCGAAAATGGTTCGCCTGGGACGTGTCGTCTCACTCACTGTCGGATGCAGGTCCCATTAGAGCGTTTCCAGGACAAGCGGAAACCACTTATCCGGTTCGGAAGCGCGACAAAACAAAGACTTAGATCGTTGCGCCGTTTCCGTGACACGGCGAAATGATCTGGAAATATGTGCCAACGCCAATACCGCAGAATCGGCTATCAAAGCTGTCTCTTGCCGACCATATCGGCTTGAATATGGCACAGATACCCTGCCGCGCCCTATGCGCAGGGAAAATTGATGGAAAAGGCCCTCCTCATGACCATACCGGCTGTCGGCAAATCTGCTCCCGATTTCACCCTGCAAACGGACGCGGGCGAGCCCTTCACATTGTCGGATCAGCGCGGCAGGTCGGTGCTCATCTATTTCTACCCGCAGGCCGATACCCCCGCCTGCAACGACCAGAACCTCGCCTTCACTGCGAACGCAAAATGGTTCGCCGAACGCGATATCGTGCTCGTCGGCATATCCCCCGACAGCGTCGAAAAACTCTCCAATTTCCGGCAGAAATACGCGCTATCACCCATCTTGCTCTCGGACCCCGATCACAAGGCCATCGGCCCATACGGCGTGTGGGGAGAGAAAAAGAATTATGGCCGGACCTACGAAGGCCTGATCCGGTCCACCGTCCTGATCGACCCCGAAGGCAGGATCGCTCAGGTCTGGCCCAATATCAGAGCCAAGGGACATGTCGAACGTGTCATGAAAGCCATAGGTTAGCCCGGCATTAACTATAGCGCTGCATAATTCCTGATGTTGGATGTAAGAATTGCGTCATCAGGGGACCATCAGTGCGTTCGGGGGATCAGACGATAGTATTGGGTCGGCAGAAAGCCGCGACCCGCAAGAGTGGTGCGGGCGCTTACCTTCTCTTGATGTCGGTTGTCGCGCTACTTCTGGTCACCAACGCGGTGACGGCCCTTGCCCTCTATTTCGCCCCCGAAATCAACAGTCTGCTGCGCGAGGACAATTCCACCATCCTGACAGCCTATGAACAGCGCATTACCGAACTGCGCCTGGAAGTCGATAGGCTTCACTCCCGCCAATACGCCCAGATGGGCGACATGAACCTGCAGATGCATGAGCTTGTTCAGCAGCAGGAAGTGCTGTCCGAACAGCACGAATATGTCCGCGCACTCACTGAAATGGCCCACGAAATGGGCATTGCCGGCCAAGCCGCAGAACCCGACACCATGACAACCGGATCGATTGGAGCCCAGCCCTTCGCTTTTTCCGGCGACACTGCACTTTTGGCCGACACCCTGCTTTCCATGCAGGAGGAAACCCGAATGGCGCTGGTTTCACTCTCCGATGCAGCGACCCTCTCGACCAACGAGATCGTTTCAGGGCTGCGCAGCGTAGGCATCGAACCGCGGCTTGTGACGGATGGCGTAGGCGGCCCGTTTATTCCAGCCGGTGGCGAGCCCGGCTCGATCATCGACGAAGCCAACGCAGTGGCCGACGCTCTGGCGCGCTACCAATCGGCCCGCCGCGCCCTGTTGACGGCCCCCATCCAGCCTCCGGTCAATGGTGGTGGCACCATCACCTCATCCTTCGGCAACCGCACAGACCCGTTTCTCAAGCGCGCCGCCTTCCACTCCGGCATTGATTTCCGCGCCTCAACAGGAACCCCCGTGCTTGCGGCGGCAAGCGGCACGGTCAGCTTTGCTGCGTCCAATGGCGGATATGGCAATATGGTCGAAATCGACCACGGCAACGGGCTTTCCACCCGCTATGCCCATTTGAGCCATCTCGGCGTCAGCGTTGGCCAGACAATAACCGGCGGCCAGCAAATCGGTCGGGCGGGATCGACCGGTCGCTCAACCGGTCCTCACGTTCATTTCGAAGTCCGCAAGGGCGGCAGCGCCATCGACCCGTCGCGCTTCATCGCCGCCGGGCGCACTCTGGCGGCGTATCTGCACTAGGCCCAAAGCTACTACAGCCTATTCCTCGTCCTTGTCTGCCCCCACCCGCTGGGCGAGAGAGGCTTCCATGAACGGGTCGAGCGCGCCATCCAGCACATCGGCCGGCGCCGTGCTTTCCACCTGCGTGCGCAGATCCTTCACCAACTGATAGGGCTGAAGCACATAGGAGCGGATCTGGTGTCCCCACCCGATCTCGGTCTTTGAGGCCGCTTCGGCACTGGCGGCTTCCTCACGCTTTTGCAGCTCGAGTTCGTAAAGCCGCGCCCTCAGCATATCCCAGGCCTGCGCCTTGTTCTTGTGCTGGCTGCGCTCGTTCTGGCACTGCACCACGATTCCGGTGGCGATATGGGTGATACGCACCGCCGAATCGGTTGTATTGACGTGCTGACCGCCCGCGCCGGACGCGCGGTAGGTATCGATACGAACGTCGGATTCGTTGACGTCGATATCGATCGAATCATCGATCACCGGATAGACCCAGACGCTCGAAAAGCTCGTATGCCGCCGCGCCTGGCTGTCATAGGGCGAAATGCGCACCAGCCGGTGCACGCCGCTTTCTGTCTTGAGCCAGCCATAGGCATTGTGGCCCTTGATCAGGATGGTTGCACCCTTGATGCCCGCTTCTTCACCGGCGCTGTACTCGATGGTCTCGACCTTGAACCCGCGCCGTTCGGCCCAGCGCGTGTACATGCGGAACAGCATCTGCGCCCAGTCCTGGCTTTCGGTGCCCCCAGCCCCCGAATGGACTTCGAGATAGCAGTCGTTCGCGTCCGCTTCGCCGGAAAGCAGGGTTTCCACTCGCATGCGTGCCGCGGTGCTTTTCAGCTCGACCAGCGCCTTTTCGGCTTCCGATACGATCTCATCGTCGCCCTCGGCCTCACCGAGTTCGATTAATTCGATGTTGTCGCTGATCCCGGCTTCAAGCGTTTTGACCGTGTCGATGGCGCTTTCGAGCGACTGGCGTTCGCTCATCACCTTGCGGGCTTCCTCCGGATCGTTCCAGAGATCGCCAGATTCAGAGCGTGCGTTCAGCGCGTCGAGGCGTCTTTCTGCTGTATCCCAGTCAAAGATGCCTCCTCAGCAGGCTTAGGGCCTGCTTGATTTCGTCGACAGTCTTGAGAACGTCTGCGCGCATATCTCTTTCCGTATTTCTGTTCGCAGGCTGACTTAGCGGCATTGAAAGCGACAATCAACCGCCTGCAAGCCACTAGAAAAGGGAACCCGCCCCAAAGCCCGGCTGTTGATTGGCGCCGGTCTGGATATTATCGAAGGCTTGGGAATTGACCCCGATGACAGAGGTCATCAAATTCGGCCCGGTCCCCGGCTTGAACGCCTCCTGCACCCCGGATCCGCCCGCGACAATTCCCACTCCGGTTGCCGGATCGATCCAGTCCGTATGCATGCCCTGAGGCACCTGGAACCGCGTGGGTGGCACGCCTTCAAGCGCTGCCGCAACGAAATCGGCAAATATCGGCGCTGCCAACTCGCCGCCCGTCGAACTCGAGCCCATGCTGCGCGGCGTGTCGTACCCGACATAGACCCCAACTGCGAGTTCGGGCGTGAACCCCACGAACCACGCGTCCTTGTAGTCATTGGTCGTGCCTGTCTTGCCCGCCACCGGCCGCCCGATCGCCCGCACCGCCGTACCCGTGCCCCGCTGCACGACGCCCTCCATCATTGACGTAATCTGATAGGCCGTCATGGGATCCAGCACCTGCGCGCGGCTGTCGATGATCATCGGCACCGCCTGCCCGTGCCATTCTGCCTGCTGGCAGTTCTCGCAAATCCGTTCGTCATGGCGATAGATCGTATCGCCATACCGGTCCTGGATACGGTCGATCAACGTGGGCGTGATCCTGCGCCCACCATTGGCAATGGTCGCATAGGCTGCCGTCAGCCGCATGACCGTCGTCTCGCCAGCACCGAGCGCCATGGCAAGCACATGCGGCATGTCGTCATAAACGCCGAACAGGCGCGAATATTCCTCGATCATCGGCATGCCCAGATCGCGCGCCAGCCGCACCGTCATCACGTTGCGCGAAAGTTCGATGCCGCGCCGCAGCGTCTGCGGCCCATAGAACTGCCGCGCGTAATTTTCCGGCTGCCAGACCGAGCCATCGGCATTGACCACCTCGAGCGGCGCGTCGAGGATCACGCTTGCTGGCGTATAGCCATTGTCCAGCGCCGCCGCATAAACGATAGGTTTGAAAGACGATCCCGGCTGGCGCATCGCCTGCGTCGCGCGATTGAATTCGCTTTCTGCAAACGAAAAGCCACCCACAAGCGCCAGAACGCGCCCGGTCCTCGGGTCCATGGCAACGATGGCGCCCTCGATCTCGGGCACCTGCCGCAATGTGTAGACACCTTCTTCGCCGGCCACGGGCTCGACGTAAATCACATCACCAACATTAAGGAGTTCGCTCAGCGGCTCGTTGACCCAGCTTACCGCCGAACCCGGCAGCGTGCCCGTGATGCGCTCCGAGCTCACGCGCCCATCGACGTCGATCATCGGTCGAAGACCGATCCGCGCCGAATTGGCCTCCATCTCAAGGACCACGGCCAGCGTCCACTCGGGCACATCTCCGAGCGGAGAAATACCAGCCAGTGCCCCGCCCCAATCCTCGCCGATCTCGATCGTGTCCTCGACCGCATGAAATCCGCGCCGCTGGTCGAAGTCGATCAGGCCATCCATCAGCGCCTTTCGCGCATGGAGCTGCATTTGCGGGTCCAGCGACGTGCGCACCGACATGCCGCCGCCATAAAGCGTATCTTCGCCATACAGCCCGGCCAGCTGACGGCGCACTTCCTCGGTAAAATATTCGGCCGAATAGAGCTGCGATCCGCCGGCCCGCGGAATGACATTGAGGTTTTCGTTCTTGTAGGCGCTCGCGTCCTCGAGCGTTATGTACCCGTTCTCGGCCATCCGATCGAGCACCCAGTTCCGCCGCTCGATCGCCGCCTCGGGCCGCCTGAAAGGATGATAGTTCGAGGGGCCCTTGGGCAGCGCCGCAAGATAGGCCGCCTCGGCATAGGTCAGCTCATAGAGCGCCTTGTCGAAATAGTTGAGCGCGGCTGCCGCAACGCCATAGGAGTTGAGACCGAGGAATATCTCGTTGAGATAGAGCTCGAGAATTTCGTCCTTGGTGAACGTGTTTTCGATCCGCAGCGCCAGGAGCGCTTCCTTGATCTTGCGGTCCCAGGTCTGGTCCGAGGTCAAAAGGAAATTCTTTGCTACCTGCTGGGTAATGGTCGAAGCGCCGACCAGATTGCCCGAACTGCCGTCCACCATCTGCACGACATTGTCGCGCGCCGCGCGAAACACACCGGCAACGTCGATACCGAAATGGGAGTAGAAATCCTTGTCCTCGGCCGAAAGGAAGGCCTCGATCACCATCGGCGGAATGGTTTCGACCGGCTGGAATAGCCGACGTTCCCGGGCAAATTCGGCAAGCAATACGCCATCGGCGGCATGCACGCGGGTCGTCACCGGCGGCTGGTAGTCCATCAGCACCGTGTAGTCTGGCAGATCGTCGTTGAGCAGCGCGACATAATAGGCAACGCCGCCCAGAACGATCAGGCCTGAAAAAACGGAAAAGCCAAACAGCCAGCTTAAAAGTCGAAACATTGCATTCTCACACGGGCCCGCGCCCACTCGTTGCGCCATTCCCCGCGATTCTGGAGCTTATCAGAATCGCTGCCCATTGTGCGCCCAAACCCTTGAAGATGAATCAAAACGGTGTGTACCGGTCAAAACCTGGAGCGTGTCCAGATAAAGTCGATGCCACTTTATCGGTTCGGACACGCGACAAAACAAAGACTTAGAGCAATTGAAGCGATTCATAGAAGCGCTGAAATGCTCTAGTATCGATCGTCGAAATAGACCGCGACGCCACGCGCCAGCGCTGCGGCGACGCGATCGAGCCAGGCGTCCGTGGTCAGGTTCGCGGTATCGTCCGAATTGGAGAGAAAACCCAACTCGATCAGCACCGAGGGAATGTCTGGGGAATTGAGAACGAAGAAATCGGCCTGCCGCAGCGGAAAGCGCCGCAATTGAACCGAGGGCTCGAGCTGTTCGATCAATGCCTGCCCGGCCAGATAAGATTGCCGCCGCGTCTCCCGGGCCAGAAAATCGACAAGCACGTTAATCGCGCCCTCATCCTCGGGTGGTGAAAACCCGGCGATCAGATCGACCCGGTTCTCGTTCTCGGCCAACACGCGATCGAGATCGGACGTCGCCAGATCTCCACGCGTATAGATCGATGCTCCACGCACATCCTGCTGGTCGAAGGAATCCGCATGCAGCGAAATGAACAGATCCGCCTGGTTCTGCCGCGCCAGCGCAACACGCTCGGAAAGCGTGAGGAATGTGTCCGTGTCGCGCGTCAACGCAACATCGAACCGGCCGGTTTCGACCAATAGATTTTGCAGTTTGAGCGCAAAGGCCAGAACGATCGTCTTTTCCTCGAGCCCGTTGGTCGCCCGTGCGCCGCCATCGACCCCGCCATGGCCGGGATCGATAATCACGAGCGGCCGCACGCTATCGACAGCCGTAGCGGTCTCACCCGGGGCTGTCTGAGCGCCATCGAGTTCGGCGGGCGGCGTTTCCTGCTCGGCCTGCGCGATCGCCGGCTCGGCGCCTCTAACATTGGCTGCGAAGTTTTCCGCCGTATCGGGCACGAGATCGATGACCAGACGCGCCGGCTGGTCCTCGAACGCATCGAGAATATACGATTGCTGCACCTGCGCGGGCCCTGCAAGCGAAAGCGTCACCCGCACCCGGTCTTCACCGAAGGCTTCAACGCCATAGGCGGTTACCAGACCATCGCCGGCCGGCTGATTGTCCTGCCCGCTATCCCCTGCCTGACCACGCAATTCAACGACAGCGCGCATCGGATCGGCAATTGTGTACACGGCAAATTCGGTGGGCGTCGTGAGATCCAGCACCAGCCGCGCGCGATCCTGGGTGGCAGTAACCCGCGAGTCGAGCAGCGCCGGCGCGGTGGGCTGGGCGCCATCGGCTGCCGTAGCCTGGGTTTCTGCCGCCGGGTTTTCCTGCGCCGGGCCCGCCGACACACTGAAAACGGCACATGCCAGAACGAAAAAAATCAGCTTTGCACGCACAGCCGGGACGATCATCGAAAACTCCAGTTCGCGCGCACCTTATGCGATTCTTGGGCGGAAATAGGCAAGCCCCCGCTTGAACTTCGCGGCCCGCAACGCCACATCCCAACAATCGAGCGCCAAGGCCATTGGCTATTGCCAATTTCCGGGAACACTCGTAAGGACTGTAATGCGGTGCTCTATAGAGTCTGCGCCCAGGCCCGATCTCGCCTCCGGTATCTTTACCGGCCTCGACACACCGGACATGTGACGCGCGACTTGCACCGAGACAAGAATATCGGAATCGCCGGTTTTGAGGCGATCCGACTGGCAAGGCCGATCTGGCCATGCCTCTAAGGACGAGGTCGAATGGGTTTAACTCTGGCAATCGGCACGATCAATGTTCCGGCGCGCCACAGCCCGCTGTCCCATTCCTTGACCCCTACCCTTCTCAACGACGCCCCTGGCGTTTTCACAATACTGTCATACGCCTCGCATGGCGCTGGCCGCCCGTCACAAGAACGGTCCGGGCCCGGCGCGCGAGCGCGCGGAGTTCTAATTTATGGCCACAAAAAGAATGCTGGTGGATGCCACCCACCCGGAAGAAACACGGATAGTCGTTACCACAGGTAACAGACTCGAGGAGTTCGACTTTGAATCCGCCGAACGGCGGCAGCTAAGGGGCAATATCTATCTCGCCAAGGTTACGCGGGTCGAGCCTTCCTTGCAGGCTGCCTTCGTTGAATATGGCGGCAATCGTCACGGCTTCCTCGCCTTTTCCGAAATTCACCCCGACTATTACCAGATTCCGGTCGCCGACCGCGAAGCTCTCATGCGCGACGAAGAAGAAGCCCATGAGGAAGAAGCCGATCTCATTGATGATGACGAGGTCGAGAGCGCCGAAGGCGACGAAGACACCGCCGAAGACAATGGTGACGATTTCGACGCGCCGCGCGAAACCAAGAAGGTTGAGCAGATCGGTGAAGGCGATGCCCTAGAAGATCTTCAGGAACGTCCCCGCCGCAACCAGCGCCGCTACAAGATTCAGGAAGTCATCAAGCGCCGTCAGGTCTTGCTGGTTCAGGTTGTCAAGGAAGAACGCGGCAACAAGGGCGCTGCGCTCACCACCTATCTGTCGCTGGCCGGCCGTTATTCGGTGCTGATGCCCAACACGGCCCGTGGTGGCGGTATTTCGCGCAAGATCACCAGCGCTGCCGACCGCAAGCGGCTCAAGGAAATCGCCACCGATCTCGAAGTGCCCCAGGGCATGGGCGTCATCCTGCGCACCGCCGGCGCCTCGCGCACCAAGGCTGAAGTCAAGCGCGATTTCGAATATCTCATGCGCCTTTGGGAAAACGTCCGCACCCTTACGCTCGAATCCTCGGCCCCCTGCCTCGTCTATGAGGAAGGCAGCCTGATAAAGCGCACCATCCGTGACCTCTACAACAAGGACATCACCGAAGTCCTTGTGTCCGGCGAGGCCGGATATCGCGAGGCCAAGGATTTCATGCGCATGATCATGCCCAGCCATTCCAAGAATGTGCAGATCTATAAAGACGATGCGCCGATTTTCTCGCGTTTCAACGTAGAGTCCCAGCTCGACTCCATGTTCCATCCGCAGGTCACCCTGCCCTCGGGCGGTTATATCGTCATCAACCCGACCGAGGCGTTGGTATCGATCGACGTGAACTCGGGCCGTGCCACCAAGGAACACAATATCGAGGACACAGCGCTCCAGACCAACCTGGAAGCGGCCGAAGAGATTTCCCGCCAGTTGCGCCTGCGCGACCTGGCCGGCCTCATCGTCATCGATTTCATCGACATGGAAGAGCGCCGCAACAACCGCGCTGTCGAAAAGAAGCTCAAGGATTGCCTCAAGAACGACCGGGCCCGCATCCAGGTCGGCCATATCAGCCATTTCGGCCTGATGGAGATGAGCCGTCAGCGCATCCGCTTCGGTGTTCTGGAATCATCGACCCACACCTGCCCCACCTGCGCGGGCACCGGTCTGGTGCGTTCGGTTTCCTCGCTGGCGCTGATGATCATGCGCGCCATTGAAGACCATGTGTTGCGCAAGCCCGGTCAGTCGATCAACGTCAACATGCCCGCCGAAGTCGCGCTCTATATCCTCAATACCAAGCGCGAAACGCTCACGGCGCTCGAAGCCAAATACGGGCTTTCGATCACCATTTCCGCCCAGAGCGGCCTTCTCGGCTCCCAGTTCAACATCGAACGCGGTGAAGCCCGCGCGCCGGTCGCAGCAGCGCCGGTCCAGCACATCCGTGCCGATGCGGCCTCCATGGACGACTATCAGGAACCTGAAGTCGAGGAAGAAGCCGAGGTCGAAGCTGAGATCGAGGCCGAGGACGACATGTCCGGCGAACGCGATGGCAACCGCAACAAGCGTCGCCGTCGTCGCCGTCGTGGCGGCAAGGACAGCGCCGCAATTCAGGCCACCGAGGTTGCCACCCCCGACGCGGAATCCGGCGATACGGAAGATGAGCCGCGTGCCGATGCCGCCAATGAGGATGATGACGACCAGCCGCGCAAGCGCCGTCGTCGCGGCCGCCGTGGCGGACGCCGCAACAAACGCCCCAACGAAGGTGTAGGCACCGATCAGGACACGGAATCGCCCGGCGATGCCGACGCCATGAATGCCGTCGAAGACCGCGAGCCTGCGGTCGCGGTTCAGGCGGAAGATGCGCCTGCGCCCGACGCCGCACCGGAAACCGAAGTGGTCGCCGAAACCGCAGAGGAAAAGCCGAAAAAGCGCCGCACGCGCCGGACCACGAAGGCCAAGGCCGTCGAGCCGGACTCGGTGGCACAGGAAGCCGTGGAAGGCGCCGAAGAAGCGCCCGCCGCCGAGCCTGCGCCAGCTCCTGAAAAGCCGGCTCGCAAGCCTCGGGCTCCGCGCAAGAAAAAGGTCGAGGCCGAAGCTCCTGTGGAAGAAAAGTCCGCCGAGGCGCCCCAGCCCGACAAGGCACCTGAGCCCGTTGCCGCATCCAAGCCGGACGCTCAGCCCGAGGCCGCCGCGGAGGATAAGTCTGCGGCCCGCAAGAAAAAGGCTGTGCCCTCCGACGAGATTCTTGTCTCATCAACCAGCGAGCCGACCGAAGAAAAGCCCAAGAAGGCTGGCTGGTGGCAGCGCCGCCTCGGTCTGGGCTAAAAGCATTCCACACGAATGAAAAAGGGCGGCTGAGCCGCCCTTTTTTGTTTCCCGCTTGGAGCGCTTCCGGGATAAGTGGGTACCACTTATTCAGTTTGGAAGCGCGACATAACAAAGACTTGGATCGTCGCGCCGTTTCTGTGAAACGGTGAATGATCTAGGGATGGAGAAATTTGCCCATTCGCTCAAGCGCCATGGCGATGCTTTCCTCAGTACCCGCGTAGGAAAACCGCACATATTTGTGCCCGTCCGTCCTGTCGAAATCCTGCCCCGGCGTCGCGGCGACGCCAGCCTGATCGAGCATGCGCAGGCAAAAATCCATCGTGTCATTGGTAAAGGCCGAGGCGTCGACATACGCATAAAACGCCCCGTCCGACGGCTCGGCCAGCCCGAATCCCAGCGCCTTGAGCCCCTCCGACAGAACCAGCCGGCTTCCGGCATATTGATCCCGCCGCGCATCGTACTCGATGCGTGCCTCCATCGCCGCCAGCGCGGCGCATTGGGATACGCTCGAGGCTGAAATGAACAGGCTCTGCGCCATCATCTCGGCCCGGCGCACCATATCCTCGGGCAGCACCAGCCAGCCGATCCGCCAGCCCGTCATGCAGTAATATTTGGAAAAGCTGTTGACGATCACATGGTCGTGGGAAAATTCGAGCGCGCTGGCGTCTCCGCCCACATAATTGAGCCCGTGATAAATCTCGTCCGAGATGAACCGGACACCGAGCCGATCACAACACGCGACAATCGCCGCCAGTTCTTCGCGCTCCAAAACCGCGCCCGTCGGATTGGCCGGACTGGCCACGAGCAATCCTTCGAAAGGGGATCTTTCATAAGCCGCTTCAATATCGGCCGCCGTCAGCCGCCATCCATTGGCCGGTGAAACCGGAATCTCGACGCTCCCCAGATTGAGCGACGCGATAATATTGAGATAGGCCGGATACCCCGGCCGCGTCACTGCAATGCGCTGTCCGGGAGCAAAACCGGCAAGAAACGTCAGGATGAACCCGCTCGACGAACCGGTGGTCACCACGATCCGCTCGGGCGAAACCTCGACGCTATGCTGCTCTGCATAATATCGGCTCAACCGCTCGCGCAGCGCCGGCGTACCCTTGGCTGCCGTGTATCCCATCGGGCGATCAAGACAGTCGCGAACTGCATCCAGCACGCACTCGGCCGGCTTGCCACCCGGCTCCCCGATTTCGAGGTGACACACTTCTCGCCCCTGCGCTTCCAGCGCCTGCCCCCGTGCCATAAGTTCAAGGGCGTAAAATGGGCGAATCGAATTGGCACTCATCATTTCAATGTCCGCTTGTTCTGTCCGGCAGCCAGCCTTCGAACGACCTGCTTGCGTAAATACGCATTATATCAGCATATCATTGTCGTTGCGTCAATAATATTAGAATACTATTCTAATATCTTAGTTATTCAAAGCAACCGTTTCCAACACGCGCTTTTGTTCGCCTGCCCGCCCATTGCGGCTGGCACCCGCCCCTTGCATACGGTAAACCCGCCGCAACGCGATAGGGAGTTTGGGATGCAAAAAGCGATCAATCTGGGACTTGCCGCTGCCGTGGCCATCCTCGGCGCCGGGCTCGCATATTCCATCGCAACGCGCCCCGAGCCCGGTTTGAGCCAGACCGAGGTCGAAAGTCTTCTTGCCCAAACGGCAGCGAACCAGCCCGCCGCCCAATTGCCTGCAGCACCCCGGCCCGAAGCGATCGACACCGCCACCATCGGCCCGCTAATCGAAGACTACCTCCTCGCCAATCCGCGCCTGCTCGAACGCATGTCGGTCGAACTCGAAGCCCAGGTCCGAGCCGAGGAAAGCGAGCGGGCCCGCATCGCGCTCGCGGCGATGGAAGAGGAAATCTACAACGACCCCGCCAACATCGTCCTCGGCAACCCCGACGGCGACGTCACCCTCGTCGAAATGTTTGACTACAATTGCGGCTATTGCCGCCAGGTCGTCGCCGACGTCATGGCTCTGGTCGAGGAAGACCCGAATCTGCGCGTCATCCTCAAGGAATTCCCCATCCTTTCGCAAAACTCGGTCGATGCCGCCCGCATCGCCATTCTGGTTGCTCGCTCAGAGGTCAACTACCAGGATTTCCACACGGCGCTGTTTTCCTCCCGCGGTCAGGTCGATACCCAGGCCGCCCTTGCCGCTGCCGAATCGCTGGGCCTGAGCCGCGTATCTCTCGAGTTGGAAATGGGTGCTCCCGATGTCTCCGAAGCGCTCCAGCGCACCTATACCATCGCCCAGGCGCTCGGCATTTCAGGCACACCCACCTTCATCATCGGCGATGAAGTGATTCCCGGCGCCCTGCCCAAGGCCGATCTGGTGCGCCGCATCGAAAACATGCGGGAGTGCGGCGCCACCATCTGCACCGATAGCGCCCAGGGCGGCTGACTTGTCCGCGCCGAACAACCGCCGCCAACTTAGGGACGTTCCCTTTGCCTTTTCGGTGCATTTCGTATAACGCCAGCTTGAATTGCCGGCCTTGCTGGCTCAAAAAGCTCTAAAAGGGCGCGTTTGCCATCTTTTGGCGCTGAGAACGCGGCACGATAAGGCACATGGCAAAACGCGTATTGATCCTCAACGGACCGAACCTCAATCTCTTGGGCACGCGGGAAAAAGCGATCTATGGCGGCGATACGCTGGCCGATATTGAAGCGATGTGCCGGGAATCCTGCGAAAAGCTTGGCATGGCGTGCGATTTTCGCCAGTCCAATCACGAGGGCGAACTGGTCGATTGGATCCAGTCGGCACGCAAGACAGCCGATGCGATCGTCATCAACCCTGCCGCCTATTCCCACACCTCGGTGGCTATCCACGATGCGTTGCGCACGTTGGACAAGCCGATTGTCGAGGTGCATCTGTCAAACATTCATCAACGTGAACCCTTTCGCCACCATTCCTACGTATCTGCTGTGGCCAAGGGCGTAATTTGCGGTCTGGGCCCAAGAGGCTATACGCTGGCCCTCGAGGCCGTCGCCGAAATCCTGAATTGAGAAAGACCCCCAAGGGGTCGGTGGAGACACGATAACAATGGCAAAGATCTCGCAGGTCGATCAGGACCTCATCCGCACCATCGCCGAACTGGTCAACGAGGCCAACCTGGCCGAAATCGAACTCGAGCAGGATGATTTCCGCATCCGCGTGACCCGCACCTTTGCCAAGGAAGTCGTCCAGGTCGCAGCGCCGGGCGGGTACGCCCAGCAGCAGGCGCCATCGGCTCCGGCTGCGCCCGCCGCCCCCGCGGCCTCTGCAGCATCCACGCCCGCCGCCGCATCGCCCGAGGATCTCGCCGCCAGCCCCAACACATTGACCTCGCCCATGGTTGGCACCGCCTATCTGGCGCCAGAGCCCGGCGCCAAGGCCTTCGTTGAGGTGGGCGCCAAGGTTTCCGAGGGCCAGACGGTTCTGATCATCGAAGCCATGAAGACCATGAACCAGATTCCGGCGCACAAATCGGGCACCATCACCCGCATTCTGGTCGATGATGCCTCGCCGGTCGAATACGGTGAACCCCTCGTCGTCATCGAATAAGGCAGGCCCATGTTTTCCAAGGTCCTCATAGCCAATCGCGGCGAGATTGCCCTGCGCATCCTGCGCGCCTGCAAGGAACTCGGCATCCAGACGGTTGCCATCCACTCCCAGGCCGACGCCAATGCCATGCATGTGCGCCTTGCCGACGAAAGCGTCTGCGTCGGGCCCAATTCGGCCCGCGACAGCTATCTCAATATCCCCTCGATTCTGGCAGCCTGCGAAATCACCGGCGCCGAAGCGGTGCATCCCGGATATGGCTTTCTGTCGGAAAATGCCCGCTTCGCCCGAATTCTCGAAGAGCACAAGATCGCCTTTATCGGCCCGTCCGCCCACCACATCGAGATCATGGGCGACAAGATCCAGGCCAAAAAGACCGCCCTCGAACTCGGCATCCCCTGCGTCCCCGGTTCGGCCGGCGCGGTGACCACCGAGGCGGAAGCCAGAACGACAGCAGCGGAAATCGGCTATCCGGTCCTTATCAAGGCTGCGGCAGGCGGTGGCGGCCGCGGCATGAAAGTCGCCAAAACCGAAGCCGAACTGTCCATCGCATTTTCCACGGCGCGCACCGAGGCCAAGGCGGCCTTCGGCGATGACGCCGTTTACATGGAAAAATACCTGGGCAAACCCCGCCACATCGAGGTTCAGGTCATTGGCGATGGTCAGGGCAATGCTGTGCATCTGGGTACGCGCGATTGTTCGCTCCAGCGCCGCCACCAGAAGGTCTGGGAAGAGGCTTCGGCCCCCACGGTGCCTATGGCCGAGCAGACCGAAATCGGCGAGATTTGCGCCGCCGCCATGCGCAAGCTCAAATATTCCGGCGCCGGCACCATCGAGTTCCTCTACGAGAACGGCGAGTTCTATTTCATCGAAATGAACACCCGCCTGCAGGTGGAGCACCCGGTCACAGAGCGCATTACCAATTTCGATATCGTCTATGAGCAGATTCGCGTCGCGGCCGGCGAGCCCCTTTCGCTCAAGCAGCAGGACGTGGTGTTCTATGGCCACGCCATCGAGGTGCGCATCAATGCCGAAGACCCCCAGACTTTCGCGCCCTCACCGGGAAAAATCACCTATTACCACCCGGCCGGTGGCGTAGGTGTACGGGTAGATGCCGCCGTCTATCAGGGCTATAAAATCCCGCCCTATTACGACAGCCTGATCGGCAAGCTGATCGTACACGGCCGCACGCGGCCAGAATGCCTGCAGCGCCTCAATCGCGCGCTGGACGAGTTCATCGTCGATGGCGTAAAGACGACCCTGCCCCTATTCCGCAGGCTTATCAAGGAACCCGACATTCAGGCCGGAAATTACGATATCCACTGGCTCGAGAAATTTCTCGAAGCCAACAAGGAATAGCAGAAGGCGGCCCAACGGGCCGCTTTTTGATTTTTGCGACGATACGATTTTGCGATGACACGGAACGACCCTTTCGATATCGAACTGACGCCCGAGTTGATCCTGCGCGCTTATCGCGCCGGGATTTTCCCGATGTCGGAAAGCGCCGAAGATCCCGATATCTTCTGGGTCAGCCCACAGATGCGCGGCGTCTTGCCGCTCGACGGATTCAGGACATCAAGAAGCCTCCGAAAGACCATGCGCAAAAGTGGTTTTTCGGTTGTTGTCGATCGCGACTTTGCCAGTGTCATCGAAGGCTGCGCGACCGCTGGCAGTGACCGGGAATCGACCTGGATCAACCCCACCATCCGCGCGCTCTACGGTGAGCTGTTTGCCATGGGCTATTGTCACACCGTGGAGGTCTATGACGGCGACGAGCTGGTGGGCGGCCTCTATGGTCTGTCCATCGGCGGCGCCTTTTTTGGCGAATCCATGTTTCACCGGCGCACCGACGCCTCAAAGATCGCCCTGGCCCACCTCGTCGATCGGCTCAAGGCGGGCGGTTATGCGCTCCTCGACACCCAGTTCATCACCGACCATCTGGCATCTCTCGGCGCCATCGAAATCCCTCGCACCATCTACGAAATCCGCCTCTCGGGTGCCCTCGATATTGAAGGTGACTTCTACGCGTGGGATAAGACGGGGTAGGTTGTGTGGAGAGTTCGGTCAGGGTGAGCCGAAAATGGCAGTTTTCGAGAACCGGAGCGGAGCGTACATTTGGGTACGTGAGCACCGGAAGCGCAGAAAACTGCCATTTGCAGGCCACCATCACCGAACTGTCCATGCAACCTAGCGCTGGTCGGGTGGTGGCACATCTGATGTCTGGCGACAATCGATCAGCCAGACATCATAAACGGCGTTGTCGATGGCATTGAGCGCTGGCGAATCGGCAAACATCCAGCCAGAAAACACCCTCTCCATGGTCGCCTGCAGCGAAACCTCGTCCACCTGCACAAAGGCTGAAACGCTCTGCGCCTCGGTTTGGGGCCGTGAGTAGCAGACACGTGGCGTCAGCTGCAGCGATCCGAACTGCACTGTCTCATCGATATAGACATCAAATATCGTGATCCGGCCGGTGATCTTGTCGAGCCCGGTAAAGACCGCCACCGGATTGGAAATGGCTTGCGCGTGGGCCGGCGCCGCACTCACGGCAACGGCAAGCGCCAGACAGCTCGCAATGCCTTTAAGTCCCGGAGCGCTCACGCGGGCAGAACCGCCCTATTCCGGCGACCAGGCATCATAGTCGCCGGTAACGCGCGGACGCGATTGCGGCGTCAGGATCGATCCATCCGGACGATAGGCCTGCGCCGTACCGGTCATGTTGGGGATATGGGCCTTTTCCCACTCGTGCGGCTTGTAGTCGGACTTGGACGGCGGCACGTCGGTGCGCCGGTGCATCCAGCCATGCCAGCCGGCCGGAATCGCAGACGCTTCCGCATAGCCATTATAGACGACCCAGCGGCGGCCATCCTTCTTGCCTTCGTAATAGACGTTGCCGAACTCGTCCTCGCCCACCTTGACCCCGCGCAAGGCGGTGAAAATGCGGGTGGAAAGGGTCTGCTTGTTCCACCAGCCGAAAATTTCGAAAACGAACTGTTTAAAGCCGCTGTTTGCCACGTCCGATACCTTCACGCGTCACGATGAGTTGGTTGGGCTTAGCACACATGACCGGGTCAGCCTAGAGAGTGCTGCGGTCGATTTCAGTCCTGTTTCGCACACAAGATGCTGTGCATTTCGTGAGCGAACAAAAAAGCGCGATCCGGGGTCAAAAAAGCCGCTTGACAGGGCTTTGTGAGTCTAGCGCCCGCCTTGCGAAGCGCCAGAGAATGAGGTTTTTCCAACACTTAACCGCGCTTTTCCAGACAACGCTTCATTAACCTTTGCTCGCACTTGCTTTGTGACACCCTAGTGAAACTTATGCAGCTTTTTGCACGTTTTCCTCGCTATCCACACTAAAAACCACTATATTTAGCGAGTGAGTAATCCATAGGCACAAGGGATAGTCGATTTCGTGTGATTGACGGTTCGCCAAAGAATCGAAAACAGTCACATCAACGGGCCGATTCATGACCCGATCAAATCGACATTGTCGGCAACGACAAGGCGCTTGCAGGGGCGATCAGCCAGCAGAGCGGCACCTAGTTTGGGGATACGAGACGAATGCATATAGAACGGCGCTTCACCACGGCTGGGCAATCGGCCTATGCCGGCATCGAATTCCGCTCGGCCACGAGCGAAATCCGCAACCCGGACGGGTCTGTGGTCTTCAAGCTTGAGGACATCGCTGTCCCCGCGCCCTGGAGCCAGGTCGCCGCCGACATCATCGCGCAGAAATATTTCCGCAAGGCCGGTGTCGCCAAGGTCCTCAAGAAGGTCGAAGAAAACGACGTCCCCTCCTGGCTGTGGCGCTCGGTCCCCGACGAAAAGGCGCTCGCCAAGCTCCCCGAAGACGAGCGTTATGGCTCGGAAATGGATTCGCGCCAGGTCTTCAACCGCCTCGCCGGCACCTGGACCTATTGGGGCTGGAAGGGCGGCTATTTCACCTCTGAAGAGGATGCCCGCACCTTCTATGACGAGCTGTGCTACATGCTCGCCACCCAGCGCGTTGCCCCCAATTCCCCGCAATGGTTCAACACCGGCCTGCACTGGGCCTATGGCATCGACGGTCCCGGCCAGGGCCATTTCTATGTCGACCCCTTCACCGGTAAGCTCGTCCAGTCCAAATCGGCCTACGAGCACCCCCAGCCCCACGCCTGCTTCATCCAGTCGGTCGACGATGATCTCGTCAACGAGAACGGCATCATGGACCTCTGGGTCCGCGAAGCGCGTCTGTTCAAGTACGGCTCGGGCACCGGCACCAATTTCTCGGCCCTGCGCGGCTCGGGCGAAAAGCTCTCGGGCGGCGGCAAGTCGTCCGGCCTCATGTCGTTCCTGAAAATCGGCGACCGCGCCGCCGGCGCCATCAAGTCGGGCGGCACCACCCGCCGCGCCGCCAAGATGGTGGTGATCGACATCGATCACCCCGATATCGAGGAATACATCAACTGGAAGGTCAAGGAAGAACAGAAGGTGGCAGCGCTGGTCACCGGCTCCAAGACCGTCTCGAAACACCTCAAGCTCATCATGAAGGCCGCTGTGAACTGCGACGGCCACGCCGATGATTGCTTCGATCCCAACAAGAACCCGGCACTCAAGCGCGAGGTCAAGGCCGCCAAGAAGGCGCTGGTCCCGGAAAACTACATCTTCCGCGTCATCCAGTTCGCCAAGCAGGGCTACACCGACATCGAATT
>DFMV01000056.1 GCA_002375765.1 Rhizobiales bacterium UBA3584
CTCTCCCACCCCTCCCCAATCGTTACATCGGCGAAGCGAAGCATTTGCGATAGCACCCGTTTCCGAACACCATCACGGGCCGGTTTATGGTGGTAGTGACCTGTCCTGTCAACTGCCATCGCAAGGAAATTTCATATGTTTCACCGATGCGCTTGCCGCTTGCCGAGTTCGCGGCAAAGCGATACGCCAATGCGCATGAGCAAGAACAAGTTCCCGCCGAAAAAGCGCCCGCCGATTCTGCCCGATGATGGGCCGGTCTTTCTCTATGGCCTGCACACCGTCCGCGCGGCGCTCGACAACCCGCGCCGCACGAAGCGGCGGCTTCTGGCGACGCAGAACGGCCTCAACAGGCTGACAGAGGGCGCTCCGCTGCCTCAGATGCTCGTCGAGGAGACTACGCCCCGCGATCTCGACAAACTGCTCGGCGCAGAGGCGGTGCATCAGGGCGTTGCGCTGGAGGTCGACCCGATCGACCGGTTCGGGCTCAGCGATGTCGAAAAGCTCGACCTTGTGATCGTCCTCGATCAGGTCACCGATCCGCACAATGTGGGGGCAATCCTGCGCACGGCCTGTGCCTTTGGAGCCGATGCCGTCATCACCACGGCGCGCTATGCACCGCGCGAAACCGGTGTACTGGCCAAGTCGGCCTCCGGCGCTCTCGATCTCATTCCGCTGGTGTCGGTGAGAAATCTCGGTGATGCGCTCGAAACCCTCAAGAGCAACGGCCTTGTGTGTCTCGGATTTGATTCCGAAGCGCCCGGACTGCTACGCCCCCGCCCTGCCGGCGGCAAGCTGGCTATTGTCCTGGGCGCTGAGGGGAAAGGCTTGCGCCAGAAGACCCGATCGCTGTGTGACGAAATGGTCCGGCTCGACATGCCGGGACCGATCAAATCGCTCAACGTCTCCAATGCCGCCGCAATCGCCCTGTTCGCCGCGACAGCGGGCTAGATTTCCGAACCAGTGCTCGATGCATCGGCCGTTATGACCGGACCATCGAACACCCCGCCCCCCGATGACCTCAGGGTAACGACCTGATAGCCGCGCTCGCGCAACGCCTTCAGAAATTCAGGCAGCATCGCGACTGTCCGCAGATGGATATCGTGGAAAAGCACGACCCCCGACCCGTGCTCATCGAGCCGTGCAAGGGTGCGTTCGAGCACCTGTTGTGGGGTCTCGGCGTAGTAATCCTTGGAATCGATATCCACGTCGAGAACGATAAAGCGGCTCTCGACAGCGCTGGTGCGGATCACCCCGTTTTGCGCCAGATAGGGAAACCGGAAGAACCGTGACGGCGCGATACTGTCGGGCGCTAGCGCCGCCGCGACGGCCTGCTGGCCCGCATAGATTTCCGCAATTGCCTCATGATTGCTCAATGTCGAAAGATCGACGTGATCGTAGGTGTGAGTACCGATCGTGTGGCCGCGAGCGGCCACTTCCCGCACCATCGAGGGATAGCGCTCAGCCGCCGAACCCAACATGAGGAAGGTCGCTTTGACCCCGAATTGATCGAGCGTGTCGAGGATAGAGTCCGTCGTTCCGGCCCGAGGGCCGTCGTCGAAGGTCAGGACGATTTCGCCCGGCTGCAATCCCAAGGGCCCGGACTCCGAAACCGTCACGGTTCGACCGGCAAGCTTTCCAAATAACGCTGAAGGTATTGCAGGCATTGGCTGATAAGCGGTTCTCAAGCTCATGGCGATAGGATTGATCGAGCCGGTGCTCATCGTGTCAATGCTGGCGCCGGCCATGAGGTCCGGCTGCATTTCGGGCGGCTTGGCACACCCTGCCAATAGCGCCGCGACCACCCCCAATAGACACGCTGTACGCACCACAACAACCACCCGGCCGAACTGCTTCGTTCGGCGCCCAAGCTGCGCGCATCATGGTTAACAACGTGTTCAAATCACCATATTTTATACTTAACAAACAGTTACTTGGCGGAGTTCTCACGCTTCAGGCGAACCGCAAGCTCGTCGAGCGCCTGGAGAAAGTTGGACTTGTCGCGAGCGGTAAATTCGCGGTTGTAACCCTTGCTTTCGCCGGTTTCGCGCAGGTGCTGGTTGAGTTCGCGCATGGCCAGCGCCATGCCGATTGAGGCCGTCGTGAAGGCCTTTCCGGTCGGCCCCAGCACGTGGGCACCCTTTTCGAGAGCACGGGACGCCAGCGGAATGTCGGAGGTGATGACAATATCGCCAGGCCCGGCGTGCTCGACGATCCAATCGTCGGCCGCGTCGGCGCCCTGAGGCACCATGATATGCCTGACCATGGGATCGCGCGAGGGCCGCAACCCGAAATTGGCAACCAACGTCAGAACAAGGCCGTGCCGCTCAGCGACGCGAGCGGCTTCCGCCTTTACCGGGCAGGCATCGGCATCGACGTAAATTTCGGGCACGATTAGTAGAGGACCACCGAGCGGATGGATTCGCCCGAATGCATCAGCTCAAACCCCTCATTGATATCTTCAAGCCGCAACGTATGGGTGATCATCGGGTCGATTTCGATCTTGCCGCTCATGTACCAGTCGACGATTTTCGGAACGTCCGTGCGCCCTCTTGCCCCGCCAAATGCCGTGCCCATCCAAGTGCGGCCCGTGACAAGCTGGAAGGGGCGTGTGGAGATTTCCTGCCCCGCACCGGCAACACCGATAATGACCGACTTACCCCAGCCGCGGTGACTCGCCTCCAGCGCCTGACGCATGACGGTTACATTGCCCGTGCAATCGAAGGTGTAGTCGGCACCACCGATCTGGTCGGCACCGCGCCTGGTCATGGCAACCAGGTGGCTGACGATATCGCCGTCGATCTCTCGCGGGTTGACGAAGTGGGTCATCCCGAAGCGCTCACCCCAGCTCTTCTTGTCATTGTTGAGATCGACGCCGATGATCATGTCCGCGCCCGCCATGCGCAGGCCCTGAATGACATTGAGCCCGATCCCGCCGAGCCCGAACACCACCGCCGTCGCCCCCTGCTCGACCTTAGCGGTATTGAGCACTGCGCCGACCCCGGTGGTGACGCCACATCCCACGTAGCAGACCTTGTCGAACGGGGCGCTGGAATCGATCTTGGCCAGCGCGATCTCGGGCATGACGGTATAGTTCGAGAATGTCGAGCAGCCCATGTAATGGAACACCGGCTTGCCCTTGTAGGAAAACCGGGAGGTACCGTCAGGCATCAGCCCCTGCCCCTGCGTGGCGCGGATGGCGGTGCACAGATTGGTCTTGCGCGACAGGCAGGACGGACACTCGCGGCATTCGGGCGTATAAAGCGGGATGACGTGATCGCCGGGTTTCACAGACGTCACGCCTGCACCGACTTCAACCACGACACCGGCGCCTTCATGACCCAAAACGGACGGGAAAAGCCCCTCGGGATCGGCGCCCGAAAGCGTGAAATCGTCCGTATGGCAGATGCCGGTTGCCTTGATCTCGACGAGCACTTCGCCAGCCTTGGGGCCCTCAAGGTCCAACTCGACGATTTCCAGCGGCTTACCCGCTTCAAATGCAACTGCCGCCTGCGTCTTCATTGCCTGCTTCCTCGATTCTGCTTCACAAGGAAAGTGGCACAGGCTCAATGCCAAGAGCAACGACTGAAAACAATAACGGGCGCCGAAGCGCCCGCTCTTTTATTCTTTCATCGCCCCCGGCCCCGGCGTGGCGGCGGGTGGGCATTTTCCCAGAATGATCATGCCCAGCACCTCATCCTTGGTGACCTCAGAGGTCTTGGCGGTCCCAACAACCTGGCCGTTTTTCATCACGCACACCCGATCAGCGAGATCGAAGACGTCGTGGATGTCGTGGCTGATGAGGAAGATGCCGATACCTTCGGACTTGAGCTGCTTGATCAGATCGCCGACCTGCGTCGTCTCCTGCGGGCCCAGCGCTGCTGTTGGCTCGTCCATGATCAGGATGCGGGCATTGAACAGGATCGCCCGCGCGATGGCCACCGACTGGCGCTGACCACCCGAGAGGGCTTTGACCGGTTCCTTGAAACGCCGGAAATTGGGGTTGAGCCGCCCCATCACTTCACGGGCCTTGTGTTCCATGGCGACATCGTCGAGCGTACCGATGGCGGTAGTCAATTCACGCCCCAGGAACAGATTGGCAGCCGCGTCGACATTGTCGGCCACCGCGAGGGTCTGGTAGATCGTCTCGATCCCGTATCCCTTCGCATCGCGCGGATTGTTGATCGTTGCGGCCTGCCCATCGATGCGAATGTCACCCGAGTCACGCTTGTAGGCGCCGGACAAAATCTTGATGAGCGTCGATTTTCCCGCACCATTGTGCCCGAGCAGTCCGACGACCTCTCCAGGATAGAGGTCGATCGAGGCGCCATCGACGGCCCGAATGCCCCCGAACGCAATGGAGATATCTTCGAGTTCAACGAGCGGAGCTGTCACGTGTTGGTTCATCGATTCAAATCCTTACTGCCCGCGATTGCGATAAAGCGTGTCGAGCCAGACCGCGACCACCAGGACGATGCCGACAACAATCGACTGAAGGGGGCTGTCGAGCCCCATCAGCACCATGCCGGACTGGAGCGATTGCATCACGAGCGCGCCGATCATGGCGCCGACGATCGTTCCCACGCCGCCCGAAAGGGACGTACCGCCGATCACCGCCGCAGCGATGACATAAAGCTCATCGAGCGTGCCCATGGCATTGGTTGCAGCATTGAGGCGAGCCGATGAAATCGATGCGGCAATGGCGCAAAGCGCCCCCATGAGCATGAAGATCTTGACCGTGACCCAACGGGTGTTGATGCCGGCCAGTTCGGCCGCCTCCGGGCTACCGCCCATGGCAAAGACATAGCGCCCGAACCGAGTGCGCGTGGCAATGAAGGTCATCACGACGCCGGCACCGATAGCGATCAACACCGGAATCGCGATGCCGTGCGAAATGAACAGCCCGCCTTCGGGGACCGGAATGTTGTTGGCGTTCGCGTAGTTTTCAGCAATGCGGATCGGCCAGGGATAGGCATTGAATACCGTCACCGCACCAATTACCGAACCGCAGCCGAGTATTGCGAGGACGCCCTCCGCCCAGACGGGACGCTGCGGGAAGTTGAACCGCCGACGCTGCTGACGCGCATAGATGAGATAGGCGCCGATGGCCAGGCAGGCAACGATCGCCAAAATCCAGCTCACCGAATAGCCAACCGCGCCTTCCGGACCGCCACCCATCAAACGGAAATTGGTATCGAGCGGCGCTACGGTCCTCCCCGATGTCACCCACCATGCCGCACCGCGCCAGACGAGATAGCCGCCGAGCGTGACGATAAAAGCGGGCACTTTGAGGTACGCGATGATCGAGCCCTGCAAGGCCCCGATCGCGACGCCGCACGCAAGGCCTACGGCGAGCGTGATGACCCAGATCAGCGGGTGACCGAAGCCGAGCAGCGCTGGCAGATATTCGGTCTGGGTTACCCCCATGACCATCGCGAGAACGCCAAGCAGCGACCCGACCGAAAGATCGATGTTTCGGGTAACGATGACCAGAACCATGCCGGTCGCCATGATCGAGATCGAAGCCGTCTGGACAGAGAGGTTCCAGAGGTTTCGAGGCGTCATGAAGAGGCCGCCCGACATGAAATGGAAGCCGATCCAGATCAGCAACAGCGCGCCGAGCATGCCCAGAAGACGGGTATCGATTTCGGTGGCACTCAAGAAGCGCTGAATTGGATTGCCCATCACGAGACCGGACGATGATGAGTTCGATGTTGATGACATGGCGTTCTGATCGGCCATTCTCTCCCCCCAAAGGGCTGGTTCCTTAAGGAACGGGTCGCGGCGCCAGAGCAGCGCCGCGACCGCGGATCAAAGATTAAGGATGCAGATCAATCGCAAGCGGCGACCGAACCAGCGGCAACGCCCTGACAGACGACATCCTTGCTGACCCAGCCGGCGTCGATGACGACGTCGAGATTGTCCTGCGTAATGGCGACAGGAGCAAGGAACAGCGAAGTCATTTCGACGCCATTCGGGCCACCATCGAACATCACCGATCCTTCGATGTCGGAAAGCGCTGCGCCGCCGGCCAGTTCAACCGCGATTTCGGCTGCCTTGGCGCCAAGCTCACGGCTGTCCTTCCAGACCGAAACGGTCTGGGTGCCCAGAGCGATACGGTTAAGGGCTGCATGGTCACCATCCTGGCCCGAAACCGGCACGGCGCCGTCGAGGCCCTGAGCGGCGAGAGCAGCAATTGCGCCACCAGCGGTACCGTCATTGGACGCAACGACAGCATCGACTTCGTTGTTGTTGGCGGTCAGGAACTGTTCCATGTTCGCCTGGGCGTTCTCGGGAAGCCAGCCATCGGTATAGGCTTCGCCGACATTGACGATGTCGCCGGCGTCAATGGCATCCTGGAGCACTTCAAGCTGACCTTCGTGCAGGAAGTCCGCGTTGGGATCGGTGCTCGAGCCCTTGATGAAGACGTAGTTGCCAGTCGGCTGCACAGCATAGACTGATTCAGCCTGCAGACGGCCGACGCCCTTGTTGTCGAATGTGATGTAGAACGCGTCAGAATTTTCGATCAGGCGGTCATAGCCGATCACCGGAATACCTTCCGCGACAGCGGCGGCGATTGCCGGCTGGATGGCATCGGTATCCTGAGCCAGAACGATCAGCGCGTCAGCGCCCTGAGCGATAAGGCTCTCGATATCGGTGAGCTGCTTGGATGCCGAAGACTGCGCGTCGGCGGAAATGTAGCTGGCGCCCATTTCGTCAAGCTGGGCCTGAATGGCCGCCTCGTCGGTCTTCCAGCGCTCTTCCTGGAAATTGGACCAGGAAACGCCAACGGTGATGTCCTGAGCCAGCGCGCCCCCGGCCAGACCGAAAAGAACAGTCGTGCCCAAAAGGGCAGCTGCGAAAGTTTTCATGATTTTCCTCCTGCGGACATCCTCGTCCGCCCAACCACAGTAAAAGATGGTGCCTCCAGCGGCATGCCTCCTCAGGCGACCGCAAGGGATATTTTTCAATACCCGAAAAAATAATTGGCACGCGTAAATTGCTGTGTCAACTTCGATTTGCTCGTCATGGAAAAATGCGTGCAACGGCGCGCAGCTCCTCATAGAAGTTCCTACGGCGGCATGAGTGGGAGGCCCGTTTGGCGCAGGGTGTTGCGGATACGGAGATGATCCGGCGACAGAACCGGCTGCTTGTGCTCGACGCATTGCGTCGACACGGACCGTTGTCACGTTCGCAGGTGGCAACGCTGACCGGACTCTCAAATGCCACGCTGACCGCTATCGCCACAGATCTGGTCGGCGATGGGATCATCACCGAACTTGCCGAGCCGCAAGCGGGGGTGAAATCGCGTGGCCGCCCCGCCGTTCAACTTGTACACAACCGAGGCGCCGGCTTCGTGCTGCTCATCGAGCTGGACGTCAATCGCTGCCGCATGTCGCTGCTCGACTATGGCGGGGTGCTTATCGACCGGGTCGAGTCCGGAGTCGGCCCTACCCTTTTTTCCGAAGTCGCGCCCGCCGCATGGTTCATCGAGCGCATAGGCCACATGATCGGCCGCAACGCCGATATCGGCAACACGCTTCATGGGGTGTCTATTTCGGTACAGGGGATCCTGGATGGAGAAGGACACGGCCTGACATGGTCGCCCATTCCTCACCTGAGCGGCCATGATATCGTCACGGCGATCAACAACCGGCTCGGACTGGCGGTCCGCCTGTTCAAGCGCGGCCGCCTGATGGCAGATGGCATGCGCTGGCTCGATCCTGGCCTCGCCAAATCGAGCATCGCAACGATCTATATCGGATCGACAATCGGTATGGGGCTGACGCTGCCCACCGATTCCAGCCCCAGCGCCGGCCTGGCGACCGAATTCGGCCATATGATCCACATGCCCGGCGGCGCGTTGTGCCGCTGCGGCGCGCGCGGTTGCATCGAGGCCTACGCCGCCGATTATGCGGTACTGCGTGCCGCCTATTCGGTTCCCGAACACGCCACGCCGGCCAGCGCCGTCCCTCCGGCCGATTTCCAGCACATCTTCGCCCGCGCCCGACAGGGCGACCGCGCAGCCCAACGCGCCTTTGCCGCAGCCGGCAGCGCCATAGGACATGGCATCAGCCGGTTGATTTCGATCGTCGAAATCGACAAGCTCATCCTTCTAGGCCCCAACACCGCGGCCTATGACCTTATGGAAACCGCAATCGCCGAAGGCGCTGCCGCTTCGCTCATGGGCCGGATGCGCGGCCTGCCGCCGATCCAGCTCGTACCCGACGCCGGCGAGCCGATTTATCGCGGCCTGATGATGAAGACCCTGACCGAGATCGACAGAACCTTCGCCGACCGTGCTTCGCTGCCGGCGGCACGCCGATCGGCGGAATAGCATCAGTCGGCCAAGAAGAGGTTTGGATACCGGCGCGGCTGGGATCGCAGATACTGGGGCGGAGCCTTGACCTGCCCACCCAGCGCGGCCGCGACATGCCATGGCCAATGCGGATTGTAGAGCACCGCGCGCGCCACCGCGATCATGTCAGCATCGCCGGTCGAAACAATGGCCTCGGCTTGCTCGGCTTCGGTAATCAGCCCAACGGCAACAACCGGCATGGACACTGCCTGTTTGACCTGCCGGGCCAGGGGAACCTGATAATTGGGGCCGATGGGAATTTTCTGGGCCACGCTGACGCCGCCGCTCGAAACATGGATGGCGGAACATCCCCTGGCTTCAAGCGCCTTTGCAAAATCTACGGTCTGCTCTCCATCCCAGCCGCCCTCGACCCAATCGGTTCCCGAGACCCGAACCGTGACAGGCTTGTCTGCAGAGAAAGCGGCGCGAATGGCGTCGAAGACCTCAAGCGGGAAGCGCATGCGATTTTCGAGCGACCCACCATATTCGTCGTCACGCCGGTTTGAGATGGGGGAAAGAAATTCGTGCAGCAGATAGCCATGCGCTGCGTGGATTTGAATGGCATCAAGCCCCAATCGGTCTGAGCGCCGCGCCGCGTCCGCAAAGGCATTGCGGACGCGGGCAAGCCCATCCGCATCGAGCGCCACAGGAGGATTGTCACTGTCGAGGAACGGAACGGCGGAGGGAGCTTCCGTCTGCCACCCATTGGAATGATCGGGAGGAAGTTGCGCGCCGCCCTTCCAAGGCACCTCGCAACTTGCTTTGCGGCCGGCATGGGCCAACTGGATGGAAATGGGCATGTCAGACCACCGTCGAATGCCATCGATCACCCGCTTCATCGCTGCTTCTGTCGCATCGCTGTAAAGCCCCACGTCGCCATAGGTAATCCGGCCCTCGGGCGTGACTGCCGTCGCTTCAATGGTCAGAAGCGCTGCGCCTGACATCGCCAGCTGTCCGAGATGGATCAGATGCCAGTCGCTCATCTCACCATCCCGTGCCGAATACTGGCACATCGGGGCGATGACGATCCGGTTGGCCAGAGTGGTGTCTCCGATCCTGATCGGCTCGAACAGTTTTGGCTTTGCCATGATCAAATGCGTCCTTGTTCTAAAGTGATCTTATCGGGTAGCGCCCAGCGCGGGGATAAAGCAACAAATCTCATAACCAGACGTCGCCATGATCCTTGCATCGGAACGGGACTGGTGCTAGCAACCGCTCCGTTGCCGGTATAGCTCAGTTGGTAGAGCATCTGATTTGTAATCAGAGGGTCGCGGGTTCAAGTCCTGCTGCCGGCACCATGCACTCCCAGCCGATTTCCCTATTGCGACGAATGAGATAGACTTGCGCCGAACAGGCGGAGGCTCGATCATCATGACCATCTCGATGGACGCTGCGGCAGAACTTTATCGCCAGGCGATGCGCGAGGGCGTCAGGCGGTTCTCTCTGCTCTATCTTGCGCAAGCGGGATTGCTGGTGCTCGCCGGGTTGCTGTCGATTGTCTCCCCCATATTCTCGGCCGAGGCGGTTATTGGCGCCATCGGCTGGCTACTGGTTGCCAGCGGGGTTCTGCAGGGCATCGGCCTGATTCCGGCCCGGCATACGCCCTATGTCTGGTTGCAGCTCATTTCGGCGGTGCTGGCGCTGCTGATCGGGTTCCTCATCCTGCGCAATCCCGGCCAATCGATTCTGGCTTTTGGGCTGTTGATCGTCGTGTTCTTCATGATCGAGGGGCTCTCCAAGGTCGTCTGGGCACTGACCATCCGTCCGATTACCGGCTGGCTCTGGGTGTTGCTTAGCGGCGTGCTGGGCGTCTTGCTTTCCATCATCCTCATCATCAGCCTCGAAACGACGGCTCCATGGCTGATCGCGATATTTGTGGGCCTGCAATTGATCGCCATCGGAGCGGCGATCGGCTATCTCGCCTGGTCGATCCGGCAGGTCGCGGACCAGTCCAAACCGATTGGCTGACCCGGCCAGCCGTGGTAAGGCCCTGCAAGACTTGGCGAATGTGGTTCTGCGGAGGATACCTTGGCGCTCTATACCGATGGCAAGGTTGCCTTTGTCTCCTCTGACACGCCCGAAGCCAACGCGGCCCGGGAAGAGTTGATAGCGCGCCACGGCGACGCCGGGCTCGAAAACGCCTCGATCGTCGTTGCCCTTGGCGGTGATGGGCTGATGCTCGAAACGCTGCACCGGGTCATGGACCGCAATGTACCGGTCTATGGGATGAATTTCGGGACCGTCGGCTTCCTGATGAACGACTACAACCCCGATGCGCTGGACGTTCGGCTGCGGGCAGCTCTCCCCACCCGCATCCATCCGCTCTCCATGCGGGTGACCGATGCCGATGGCAAGGTGTCCGAAGCGCTGGCGCTCAATGAAGTTTCGCTCTACCGCTCGTCCTATCAGGCCGCCAAGATCCGGATTGCCATCGATGGTGAAGTCCGGCTCGAGGAACTGATTTGCGACGGCATCATCGTGGCTACCCCCGCCGGTTCAACCGCCTACAATCTTTCGGCCCACGGTCCCATCCTGCCGATTACAGCGCCACTTCTGGCGCTGACGCCAATCTCGCCATTTCGTCCAAGGCGCTGGCGCGGGGCGATCCTGTCCAATCGCGCCAACATTACCTTCACGACCCAGGAGAACGGCAAGCGGCCAGTGAGCGCGGTTGCCGACAACGTGCAATTCGACCGTGTCGTTGAAGTGCAGGTCCACGAAAGCCGCCGCCATTCGGCGACATTGCTGTTCGATCCCGGCCACAGCCTCGATGAGCGGGTTCTGATCGAACAGTTTCGGTACTGAGGCGGAATCAGGCCGCCGGGAGCGCCAGCCGTTCCTGGCGCAGGTCGGGCACCATGACCTCGTCGGGCGATTCGGCGGCAAAGGCAGGCATCACGCCCCGCGCCGCGCTGCGGGCGAGCGCGATGTTCTGCTCGTTGAGATAGGCAAAGGACTCTTCGAGAGCCGGCGGAAGTACGCCATCATGCTCGACGATCAACTCCTCGATCAGAAGCGACACCACGTAATGACGCGCCGCCACATCGTCGGCCAGATCGGCCTGCCGGGCATGAGCGACCAGACGGGCCAGAAGATTGCGTACGGCCGGTGTGAAACCACAACGGCTGAAGACCGCATGGAGCGCTGCCCGGCTGCCGCTGTCGAGAATGGTGAAGATCTTGCTCCGCGGTGTGGCGGAGAGATGGGAAAGCGCATCGGCGAAAAACAGCACGTGGCCGTGCACCATGGCATGGAGCATCAGCCGGGCGTTGATTTTCTCGTTCTCGGCCATAGCCGCGACGTAGCCTCGCGCGCCCCTGCCCGCTTCGCGTTCGCCGATGGCGGTGGTTGCGTTGTCGCACGCATCGCGCAACAGGCGATCCAGACGGCGCGGCTGGACGGCGCCTTTGACGACCCGCAACCCCAGGAGCGCCTGACGAACGCATTCGACAAGATGCAGTCGCGCGATACCGGGAAGATCACGCCGCTTGAGCAAGGCCCCGCGCACTTTTGCGTCCTCGCCCCATTTTTCGGCCAACAGCATGAGATCATCGTCGGGCAACACGATCTCGGTGCGGCCCAGCACGCGAATGCACAAATCGGGGTCGCCCAGGCGCGTAAGTGCCAGCGCCACGCGTTGGCTCAGTGTCGGACGGGCGGTCATGACGGCGAGCATGTCCGGATCGCCCGAGCGGATGATCCCCATGAGATCGGCATCGAGCAGCACCGGGGAAAACTGAACCACGGCGCGGGAAATGACGGGAGCATCCTGTGCCAGCGAAAGCATGATCGGGCGAGGCGCATTTTCGGAATGCAGCAGCCCATAGGCAAGGGCGGCGCGCACCTTGACGGAAGGATCGTCGAGAAAATTCATCAGCGCGGCATAAAGCGCGGCCTGTTCGTCCGCCGGTCCGCGATGGGCAAGATACGCCATGGCGGCCAGATGAGCCGCCTGCCCCCGCTGCTCGCTGTCCCGCGACTGGCAAAGTTGCACGTAACGCTGATAGGCGACCATACGCATCCCCAAAACACTCTTGAGGCTCAAACTAGCCCGCAAGGTTTAAGTTTTGGTTCACCATAAACGCCCGATCGGCCCGGGGGACTATTCTTCCGAATAGAACCCGCTGAACAGCGCGCGGCCCGGCACAACATCCGGCGCCTGGACCGGGGCCGATACCGACGATTGCGCTTCGGTGGCAAAAAGCGACGTGAAGGACACTCCGGGCGGGATCAGCGGCGCGGCGTCGATCTCCACCCTCGAGGGCAAGGGTTGCTGGCTGGCCATCTGCTGGGCGGCAAAGGCGGCGTTTTCTGTGCCCGAGTGCCGGGCCACCAGCGCCTCATAGACCTCCCGCACGCTGCGGGGGCGGCCATTTTCGTAAAAGATCGAAGGATTGGCGGCGGCGGGGCGCGGAAAGGCGGCCGCAGCGTCGGCGTTGGGATTTTGCAGTCCCAGCTCGAAAAACCGCTCTGCCCCACTCGGCCCGAGAAAATGGGCGATATAAAGCTCGCCCGGACTGGGCATGCGCCCGAACTTGCCCATGAGATAATCGCCATTGCGCCGGGTGAACGCCGCCGCCATGTCGGATGCCACCTGCGGGTCGTTGCGCAATTGGAGGATCTGTTGGCGCACTGCAGGGTTGGAGACGAAAAACTCGCCCTCATGTTCCTCGATGTGGTCGGCAAAATCCTGGTAGCCCAGCCTTGGGCCTTCCGACTTCATCACTTCGAGCCACGTGCTCTCGATGAACTGGAAAAGCCCGGTCGCCGAAGACGTCTGGGCTTTCGCGCTCGGATTGAGGCTGCTTTCCCTTATTGCCGTCTGCAGCAGATAGTCGAAATCCACGCCATTGCGCGCCCCCGCACGGTCGAGGGCATAGGCTATGGGTTGCGGCACATTGGAAATCGGCGAGGCCATGAAATCCGACTCAAGAATCCTTGGAGGTTAATGAAACCCTACCGTGGTTAACCCTCGGTTAACCACGCCAATACGTGGTCAGCGCCGCGGGGTCTGGCCGGTCGCGCTCCTCAAGGCGCGTCTGTGGCGTGCCGATGTGAACGAAAGCCACGAACCGCTCGCCCTCACCGGCGCCAAGCATTGTGGCAGCCTGGGCATCATAGGCGAACCAGCGGGTGACCCAATGGGCGCCGAAACCAAGCGCATTGGCGGCATGACAAAGGTTGAACGCGACATTTCCGGCGGCCAGCAACTGTTCGAATTCGGGGATTTTGACGTGTGGCGCAGCGGTCGAGATGACACCGACGGTGATCGGCGCGGGCAGGAACTGCTTGCGCTCAAATTCAAGCTGCTCGTCGGTTCGCTCGGGCCACTTGGCTTTTGCGATGGCGTGCAGTCGGTCACCCACAGCCTGACGGGCATCGCCCTCAAAGACGACAAAGCGCCATGGCGCAAGCTTGCCGTGATCGGGAACGCGACACGCAATTTCCAGCATCTCCGCCAATTGCTCGGGCGATGGTCCCGGCTCGGCCAGAAACGGTGCAGTGACGGTACGGCGTGACAACAGGTAGTCGCGCAGGGCGGTATTCACAGTCATGACGGATAATCGGCTCCCAACTTGCTCATCGCGCTTCCTTATGACACAGCTTTTCCCCAATCCAAGCCTAACAGAGTGATCGCTGGCGAGGAGTAGTTGGTAAAGAGTGGTTTGATGCGTCTTCGGTCCCTGCTTTTGCTTTTCGTTTTGGCGTTTGGCGCCATGCCGGCCTTCGGTCAGGAAATCGATGAAACGCTCGTCTCCCCGGTTCCACCTCCCCGGCCCGTCGAGTTCGGTGGCACGTCCCAGCCCGGCGATTCGGAGGACGGAGCCGGTCCTGATGCGGCAATCGATGGCGTCGAGCCTGGTACCGGCCCCGACCGGCTCGACTTTTCCGGCATCACCGACCCGCAGCCGGTAACCCTTTCCGCCCGACTGACCGACGACGGACCGTTTATTCCCGAAGGTCTGGTCTGGCGCGTTTTCGATACTCGGACCGACGAGACGGGCGAGTTGGCTTTGGTCGCCAAATCGGAAGACGCCACGGCAAGCCTGAGCCTGCCGCCGGGCGAATACATCACGCATGTGGCCTATGGGCGGGCTCAGGCCAGCGATACGATGTTCGTCGAACCCGGCCCCAACACCCATACCATCGTTTTCGAGGTCGGAGGATTGCGGCTTTCGGCGATGATCTCCGGGGACGTCCCCATCCCCAGCGACCTTTTACGCTTCGACATCTATTCCAACGGGCCCAATGGGCGCGTGACCGTGGCCGAAAACGTGGCTGCCAACGAACTCATCCATCTCAACGCCGGCATCTATTCGATCACCTCGCGGTTCGGATCGGTCAATGCCGTGGTGCGCTCGGAATTGCGGGTGGAACCGGGACAGATCACCGAGGCGACGCTGTACCAGAAGGCGGCGCAAGTCTCGCTGCGGCTGGTTTCCGAAGAGGGCGGCGAAGCCATCGCCGACGTTGAATGGACGATCAAGACACCGCAGGGCGAGACGATCTTTTCCGACATCGGAGCCTTTCCGGCGACGGTGCTGGCCGAGGGCGACTATCTGGCTTTGGCCAAGCTGGGCGAGAATGTCTACAACCGCGAATTCGAGGTGACGGCCGGCAGCCCGCGCGAGATCGAGATATTGACCACGGTCTATTGAAGGCACGCCAAAACCTCCGACGGCCAATGACCTCGGCTTCTGATCGCCATTCGAGCGTAGCTCTCATGGCCTTCTCACCTCCAATCGCGCCACCGGCACGATTGGCCGAAGGACGGATCGCAGAACGGCATGGGGCGATGAACGCTCCGCATGATTTAGTTTTTATATGAAGCGATCATCGCCCCACGCATCCGGGGTTTT
>DFMV01000043.1 GCA_002375765.1 Rhizobiales bacterium UBA3584
CAACGATGACAAAAATGTGATCAGCAAGAATCGCCAGTCGATTCAATCGATTATTTCGAAAAGCCCTTGGTGCACCCATGCGCGACTCGACTAATAGTGGCATGGAAAAGGCAGTTTGGCCGGGCCACTTGGTACGCCATCGCCACACTCCGCCACCGTTCTTCAGGGTTTTCCCATCATGATCGCCGCTTCTTCCGACCCGGCCAACAGGCAGCTGGGCAACCTGTTCCAGCCGATCTTTTCGGGCCTGCTTGCGGCATTGGTCGGGTTTGCAAGTTCGTTCGCCATCATCTTGCAGGGCTTCGATGCCGTGGGTGCCACCGCGGCCCAGGCTGCGTCGGGCCTTTTCGCGCTATCTTTGGGCATGGCTCTGGTGGGGGTCACCATGAGCTATATTACCAAGACGCCGCTCTCGATCGCCTGGTCGACGCCCGGCGCCGCACTTCTGATCACAACCGGCGCCGTTCAAGGCGGGTTCCCTGCCGCCGTGGGCGCATTCATTGTCGCCTCGGTATTGGTCGTAGTCGCAGGCTTTTGGCGCCCGTTCGGACGGGCCGTCGCAGCGATCCCCATGCCTCTCGCCAGCGCCATGCTGGCCGGCATCCTGTTCAACCTCTGCCTTGCTCCCGTAAGGGCCGTAGCCGAACTTCCCGCACTGGCCCTGCCCATTGTTCTGGTTTGGGCGGTATGCTTGCGATTTGCGCGCATCTGGGCCGTTCCGGCCGCCGTGGCGGTAAGCGCGGTGATGATTGCCATATCGACCGAGCTTCCGACCGATCTTTTCGCTAGCCCCTGGCCGGCGCCTGTCCTGGTTTTGCCGGTCTTCAATTTCGACGCGATCGTCGGCATAGCTTTGCCGCTGTTCGTCGTGACAATGGCTTCACAGAACATCCCCGGACTGGCCGTCTTGCGGACCAATGGATATCACCCGGACGTCAAGCCGATCTTCATTTCGACAGGCGTCGTCAGCGCCATCGGTGCGCTTATGGGCGGGCAACTCATCAATCTGGCCGCCATCACCGCCGCCTTGTGCGCCGGGCCCGAGGCCCACCCTGACAGGACCAAACGTTACATCGCAGCCATTGCAGCCGGCCTCGCCTATATTCTGTTCGCTCTGGGCGCCGGCATTGCGGTGGCTTTCATTTCCGCTGCTCCGCCAATCCTGATCGAGGCCGTTGCCGGGCTGGCGTTGATCGGCGCCATGGCGAACGCGCTTGTCGGTCTCGTCGCTGACGAAGATTTGCGCTTGCCGGCTGTTTTGACCTTCATAACGGCCGCCTCCGGTCTGTCCCTGCTTGGCATAGGTGCTGCTTTTTGGGGATTGATCGCCGGGGGGGCGTTGCACGTGCTCCTCAAAACAAAAAAGGCGGCCTAGGGGCCGCCCTTCAAACTGTTATTTGCGCAACGCCTAGAAGCGATAGCGGACCGTTGCCCGCAGTTCGTGGATGAGGGCGTGATCGATAGAATAGGGATTGGGCGCCGTGGTGTTTTCCAACCGGTTCATATAGATGCCGCGATACCCCAGATCGGCAACGATCGAGCCGAAATCATAACCGACACCGACCATGCCGGCCGCGGCCAGACTGGTGTTTCCACCCCAGTTGGTAGCCGTTGTCGCGCCCGGCTCGACATTACCCATACGGTTGAACGCAACGCCGGCGCCACCGCCAACATAGCCGAAAGCGCCGCCCGCAGCCGAGAGTCCCATGTCGCCGAGCCCGAAGTCATAATAGACGTTGGCAAGCGCGATGGTGGAACGAAGGTGCAGGTCGTGGCGCCCAAGCGCAACGGGTCCCGCGCCGGTGATGACTGTGGACATTCCGTCATTGTGCAGATGGTCCACTGTCACATCGAAACGCAGCCCGTCGCCGGTCTCGAAGCCGGCACCGATACCAGCGCTATATCCCCAACCGAACCGGTCGATGGAAAACAGCGACGGCGTCTGGCTTGGGTGATTGACCTCGGGAGCCCATGCGGCGTTGCCCCCCACACTGCCACGCAGGTAGAACGAGCCCTTGAGGCCCTCATCGACCGGCGGGACGTAGGGTGGGACATAGTCCTTATAGACAGGATAGTCGTAAGACACCGGATCGGCAGCCATGGCCGCCGTCGACACAAGCGCTGCTGCCACAAGGGCAGCCGAAGCGACCAGCTTTTTCATAGGCGTAAGTTCCCCAAGCATCAAATTCCCTAGAATTACGGGGAATTTAGAGGAACTTCCTTAAAGCGCGCTTAACCGTATGGCTTAACCGTAATGTCCGAAATCAGGCGACCTTACCGATGGCTGCCACGATTTCGCTGACGACCTGGGAAACCAGCGCCGCATCGTCGCCCTCGCCCATCACCCTTATGACCGGCTCGGTGCCCGACTCGCGGATGATCAGACGCCCGGTCTCGCCGAGCCGGATTTCGGCATCGGCAATCAAGGCCCGGACCGATTTGTCATCGAGGGGTTTGCCCTGCTTGTAGCGCACGCTCTGCAGCAATTGCGGAACGGGATCGAACCGGTGGCAGACCTCAGATACCGGCTTGCCCTCCTGCTTGACCACCGAGAGCAACTGCAACGCGGCGACCAGTCCATCGCCCGTCGTCGTGAAATCGGAGAGAATGATGTGGCCCGATTGTTCGCCACCCACATTGAAGCCCTTGCCGCGCATGGCTTCGAGCACATAGCGGTCCCCGACCTTGGTGCGCTCGAGCAGCAGGCCTTGCGCTTCGAGATAGCGCTGAAGCCCCAGATTGGACATTACCGTGGCGACGATCCCGCCGCCCGCGAGCTGGCCGCGCTGATGCCAGGAGGTCCCGATAACGGCCATTACCTGGTCGCCATCGACCATGTTGCCTTTTTCATCGACGATGAGCACACGGTCCGCATCGCCGTCCAGCGCGATGCCGATATCGGCCCGCAGCTCGCGAACCTTTTCGATCAGCGCCCCTGGCGCCGTGGAACCGCATCCATCATTGATGTTGTAGCCGTCGGGCGAAATGCCGATGGAGATGACTTCTGCGCCCAGCTCCCACAGCACTTCGGGTGCTGTCTTGTACGCGGCGCCGTTTGCGCAATCGACAACAACCCGCAGTCCGGTAAAATCCATATCGCGCGGCAGTGTGCGTTTGGCGTATTCGACGTAACGGGTGCGGGCTTCTTCGACACGGCGGGCTCGGCCCACTCTCGTGCCCCGCGCCAAACGGGGTGTGAGGTCGGAATCGATAAGGCTTTCGATCTCGGCTTCGAAACCGTCGGAAAGCTTGTATCCATCGGGCTTGAAGAGCTTGATCCCGTTATCATCGAACGGGTTATGGGATGCCGAAATCATCACACCGACATCTGCCCTGAGCGAGCGGGTCAGCATGGCCACGGCCGGCGTCGGCATCGGGCCGAGCAGCAGCACATCCATGCCTACGGCGGTAAAGCCGGCGGTCAGCGCATTCTCGATCATATATCCCGATCGGCGGGTGTCCTTGCCGATCACCACCCTGTGGGCATAATCGCCGCGCGTGAACGCAAGCCCGGTCGCCATGCCGACCTTGAGCGCCAGTTCCGGGGTCAGCTTTGGACCGTTGGCCAGACCACGGATGCCGTCGGTGCCGAAATATTTGCGAGCCATGGGAAATGTTCCGATTGTTCAACAGCGGGCCAAAGTATACCGCCCATCGTGCAAAAAAAAGGCAAACACGCTGACGCGGTAAAAGAGCCCCGAGTCAGGTCCGCTTTTCGAGGGCGAGGAAGCGGTAGGTATTGACCGTGGCAAAGGCTTCCGGTGAGCGGTAATCGGCCTTGAGACGGGCGACGATGTTTTCGCGCTCCGATTTCGGCACGAACAGGCCATAGGCCATTTTGAGGAACCAATAAAGGATCGGCCGCTTGTTCGAGAGCAGCCCACGCACCTGATCGACCGTCGGGGCAACGAACCCGCGATAGACATTCTGGTCTATGGCCATGGTTTGCGCGGCGGCCAGGGTTACGTCCTCGTTTTCAGCGATGACAAAACCGGCCCGTTCGATAGCATCGACAAACTCCGAATAGCGATGCCCGCCGCCGGGCTGCCTGTCCCCCTGATAGGCATCGGATCGGAAACAGTCCGCGATTATCACCCGACCGTTGGGCGCGAGGATATGTTTGAGCTTGGCGAGGCTGGTTTCGAGATCGACATACTGGAAGCTCTCGGAAAACATGCAGACATCGAATGGACCTTCGCCGGAAAAGTCCTCGAACTTCGTCTCATGAACACGCGCATTGGGACCGAGCTTTTCTGCCGCCACTTCGGCCTGCAAATGGCTCGGCGTGATCATTTCGACGGTGTAGCCCTTGTCGAGCAGCAGCTTGGCCATCTCGCCGGTGCCGCCGCCTATGTCGAGAAGGCGGGCGGGGGCCGGTGGGATCAGGGCGAGAAGCTTATCGACATAGCGCTCCTGCGCCATACGCAGCTGGGGGATGTTGGGGCGCTCGCCAGGTTCCCAAAGACCGTAGTGGAGCCAAGGACTGTCGGCAAAGGTCTTGGCGACATAGACATAGAGGTCCAGTCCTTCGGTCTTGGTATCGATCTTGGCCACGCGCTGCTTCTCCATCAAAGATGCTTCTCGGTACCCAAGAGCGCGCTTCGTGACAAGAGGCGCCGGCCACAGGCGGCTTGCCGCGTTCTAGAAATCCTCCCATTCGGAGCTGATCGCCGCATTGCCATCCACCTGATAAGCGCGCCGCGATGCCGCAACCGTCGGGCGGGCCACGGGCGCTGGTTCGTTGTCGGTCACGGTGAACACCGCAGCGATACGGTCGAGTTCGACAGCCTGGCCTTCGGTCTGCTCAACCGCCGCGTTGGTCTGTTCGACCAGAGCGGCATTGTGCTGGGTCATTTCGTCCATCTGCCGAACCGCGCCGTTCACCTCCTCGATAGCCGAGGATTGCTCGGATGCCGCCTTGGCGATCTCTTCGATGACAGCCGAGCTGTCTTCTGCCCCCTGCAAAATATCGAGCAGCCGGGCCGCGGCCTGTTCGACGAGCCGGGAGCCCACGGCCACTTCGGCGGCGCTGGTTTCAATCAGCGCCTTGACCTCTGCCGATGCATCGGCTGCCGACTGGGCGAGCCGGCGCACCTCGATCGCGACAACCGCAAAGCCCTTGCCCGCTTCACCGGCCCGTGCCGCTTCCACCGATGCGTTAAGCGCCAGAAGGTTGGTCTGGAACGCGATATCATCGATCATGCCGATGATGTTGGAGATCTTGGCCGAGGAGGCGGAAATGCGCTCCATGGCCTTGTTGGCCTCACCCATGACCGTGCCGCCTTCGCTGGCGCTGGCCGAAAGTGAGCGCGCCTTGTCGGCTGCTGTTCGCGCCTGTCTCGCGCTGGCGACAACCGCTCCGGAAAGCTGCTCCATGGCGGCGGAGGTCTCCTCGATGGTCGCGGCCTGCTTGGTGGTGCGGTCGGCCAGATCGTTGGCGCCGGTGAGCAGTTCACTGGTTGCGGTCTTGACCGCGCCCGAGGTCGATTTGAGGCGGGAGACGATATCGACCAATTGCTCGAGCGTCTTGTTGTAGGCCTGCCGCAGCGCTTCGTACTGTCCGGTGAAACTCTGATCGATGCGCCCGCGCAAATCGCCCCCGGCCATGCTTTCAAGGCTCCGGGTCAACAGCGCGATGATCGCCTCCGCGCGTTTGCGCTCGGTGATGTCGGTTGCAAATTTGATGATTTTGACAGGCTTTCCAGCTGGATCGAGGATCGGATTGTAACTGGCCTGGATCCAGACATCCTTGCCGCCCTTTCCTATCCGCTGGAACTCACCGGCCACGAACTCTCCAGCGCGCAGGCGTTCCCAGAAATCGGCATAGTCACGTGATGCGGTGTATGTCGGATCGCAGAACATTGCATGGTGCTTGCCGGCGATCTCTTCGAGGCCATAGCCGAGCGTTGAAAGGAAGTTCTCATTGGCGGTGATGACCTTGCCATCGAGAGTGAACTCGATGACCGCCTGTACCCGCCCGATGGCGGCAACCTGAGCCGCGTGATCGGCAGCCTGCAACTTTTGCGCCGTGATGTCGGTGGCAAATTTTATGACCTTTACCGGCTTGCCGGCCCGGTCGAGGACCGGATTGTAGCTTGCCTGTATCCAGATTTCCCGACCGCCCTTGGCAAGTCGCTTGAATTCGTCAGCCTGGTACAGCCCCTGCGCCAGACTCTTCCAGAAGGCGCGGTACTCATCGCTGCTGGCGTAATCGGACGGAACGAACATCGAATGATGCTTGCCCACGATCTCTTCGAGTGCGTAGCCCATGGCGGCGAGAAAATTTTCGTTGGCGGTCAGAATAGTGCCATCGAGCGCAAACTCGATCACAGCTTGCGAGCGATCAATGGCCTCTATTTTCGATTGCGCCTCACGAAACGTAGCGCCTTGTTTTCTGAACATACCCAGTACCCCCAAAATGCCTCGCACCGCAGGCATCACCTCGTCCCTGCTCATACATTCGATCATCTTTGGTTAAACCGCCGTTTAGGAAAGCGGTAAGGTGATTTACATAGGTTAATCAGAGCATGCAGAAGCCGCCGACGGCCAATGGCCTCGACTTGCTGATCGCCATTCGAGCTTAGCTCTCCTGGCCTTCTCACCTCCAATCGTGCCACCGGCACGATTGGCCGAAGGACGGATCGAAGAACGGCATGGGGCGATGAACGCTCCGCACTGTATTTTGTATATATGAAGCGATCATCGCCCCACGCATCCGGGGTTTTTGGCTTAGTCGCCCTTCAGAAGGCTAGGGTCAATCCCTTCTCCCTTTCGGGGTACGACGGCGTTAGCAAAATCGCGCCAGCCTCGAAACCGAGATCAGGCGGCCGGTTCACGCCGTCCGGCGCTTGTGACGTTTGGGCCTTCCCTGCGGCGACCCGCAAGGAACCCGGACCGACCCCGCCCAAACGTTCGTTGCGCTTGCGTCCATATGCGC
>DFMV01000074.1 GCA_002375765.1 Rhizobiales bacterium UBA3584
AATGGCGATCATAGCCCGAGGTCATTGGCCGTCGGAGGTTTTGGCGTGGGCAATAGATATCGCTGTGCGGATGGGACAATCGCCGCTTGCAAAGCGGCACGCCATGCCGCTTGTTTGGGGGAGACCGATACCCGCCTTGCTTGGGTGGAAAGGGGAGGGCTTTGATGTTTGCCAATGGTTTGATTGCGGTCGTTGCCGCGATCCATCTCTATATCGTTTTCATTGAGATGACGCAGTGGAACAAGCCGCTGGGCCTTAAGGCCTTCGGTCTTGGTCAGGAGCTCGCCGACAAGACCACTGTGCTGGCGGCCAATCAGGGGCTTTACAATGGATTTCTCGCCGCCGGGCTCGTTTATGGCCTCGTGACAGCAAACGCCGAATTCAAAGTGTTCTTTCTCGGTTGCGTTCTGGTGGCTGGCCTGTTCGGCGCGGCCACGGCGAGCCGGAAGATCCTGTTCATTCAGGCTCTGCCGGCTGCGTTGGCGCTTGGAGCCCTTTGGGTCGGGCTTTAGCTGAAAGGCGCTATTTGCGCCCCTTCTTGCCGAACCCTTTTGATCCGGTCTTGGCCGGGCGCGGCGCGTCGCCGGGGCCGGCTTCACGCTTGGGACGGGGCTTGAATTTGGCCTTCGGCTCGGATTTTGGCCTGGCATCGAATTTGGGTTTTGGCTCATACCCTTCCCTGGCGCGGGGCGGCTTTGAAGGACCGCGGCCGGCCGGGGCGATGGTAACGCCGCGTTCCAGGCTGCCGGTGCGCCGGATCTGCTGGGCAAAGTCATCGGCCTTTTCGGCGGCGATCTCGAAGCGCGTTTCGGTGTCGTCGATCTTGATCGAGCCCACTTCGCGCTTGGTTACCCCGCCCGCTTTGCAGATCATGGGCAAGAGCCATTTGGGATCGGCCCGGTGCTTGCGGCCCAGCGAAAGGGTGAACCAAACTCCGCCCACCATGTCGGGTCCGCGCGGTTCGCGCGGGGCCATGGGATCGTATGCCGGTCCACCTTCGGCCCGCTTGTCGCGCCGCTTGGATTTGGGGCCGTCGCCCGCCAGGGACACCGAAGAGGTCTCTTCGGGCACCGGCCGGCTGGCCAATTGCTGGCGCAGGAAGGCGACGGCCAGTTGCTCGGGCGAAACCTTGCCCAAGAGCTCGGCCACGAATTCGTTTTCATGCTCCTCGGGCATAGGGGCGGAGACCGCGGCGTCAAGGATCTGGCGGCGATAGCGTGCTTCGATATCGGCGATGGTCGGCGCGGAGACGGTGGTCGCTGAAAGCTTGGCCATGGCCAGGACGCGGGCTGCCGCCTTGCGCCGGTGTTCGGCGACGACAAGCACGCAAACGCCCTTGCGTCCAGCTCGTCCGGTGCGACCAGACCGGTGCAGCAACGTCGCGGGGTTTGAAGGGATATCGGCGTGAATCACGAGGTCGAGATTGGGCAGGTCGATGCCGCGCGCTGCAACATCGGTAGCGACGCAAACATGGGCGCGTCCGTCGCGCATGGCCTGCAGGGCGCTCGAGCGTTCGGACTGGGCCAACTCGCCCGACAGCGCCACGGCCGCAAAACCGCGATTGGTCAGTCGCGCCGCAAGATGGCGCACCGCCTCGCGGGTGTGGCAAAACACCAGGGCGCTGGTACTGTCGGACGTGAGCAGGGTATTGATGATGGCGTGTTCGCGCTCGTCGCGGTGGACCACCATGAGCTGGTAGTCGATATCGGCGTGCTGTTCGGTCGCTGCCGTTGTCGCCACCCGGACAGCGTCGCGCTGATAGGTCTTGGCCAGATCGGCGATGGCACGGGGCACAGTGGCCGAAAACAGCAGGGTGCGGCGTTCTTCTGGCGAGGCGGCCAGGATGAATTCGAGATCGTCGCGAAAGCCCAGATCGAGCATTTCGTCGGCCTCGTCGAGCACTACGGCGCGCACATCACTGAGGTCGAGGGAGCGCTTGGTGATGTGATCACGCAGTCGCCCCGGCGTGCCCACCACCAGATGGGCACCACGGTCGAGTGCACGGCGCTCGTCGCGCATGTCCATGCCGCCGACGCAGGTGGCGATGCGGATGCCGGCATCGGCATACAGCCAGGCGAGCTCGCGCTGCACCTGCAGTGCCAGCTCCCGGGTCGGTGCGATCACCAGCCCCAACGGGGTTTGCGCGGCGCCGAACCGCTCGGCATCGCCCAGAAGCGTGGAGGCAATCGCTATGCCGAATGCCACGGTCTTGCCCGAGCCGGTCTGGGCCGAAACCAGCAGGTCTGCTTCGTCATGAGCGGGATCGAGCATCGCCGTCTGCACGGGCGTGAGCTGGGTATAGCCATGGGCGGCAAGGGCGCTCGCCAGCGCAACGTGGATNNTTGAGGAGGCTATAGCAGAAGAGGAGCGGTTTGGGCCAGCGCTGATCTTAGTATCGCCGTTTCTCGCTTTTGGCGCCGCTGGATATTGACAGCAGTGAGCAAGAGTGAGAACGTAAAGAGAACATGCGGGAGTTCTTAATGCCTACGGCCATCGACTATATTGAATTTGATAGTGAGGATCTTTCGGCAAGCCGGGCTTTTTTCGCTTCGGCCTTCGGCTGGCGGTTCACCGACTATGGGCCCGACTATCTCGGGATCGAGGATGCAAAGCTCGATGGCGGGATTTCGCGGGCGGAAGGAGAACGCAAATTACCGCTCGTCATTCTCTATACGTCCGATCTGGATGCGGCCGAGACGGCGGTGCGAGCGGCAGGTGGAGAAATCACGCGCGAACAGTTCGATTTCCCCGGCGGCCGACGGTTCCATTTCCGCGAACCCGGCGGGAATGAACTCGCCGTATGGAGTGAGCAGAACCCCGCGGGTTAATTGGAGGCCGTCGTGACCGGCGCTGTCGCAACCGTTACCGGCGGGGTAACCGGTGTGCCCTCTTGTTCGACGAGAGCCCGAACCTGGGCGACCGTAGATGCGAATTCGCTCTGGTACTGCTGGGGCAGGGAGTTGGCCCGGGGCAGCTTGACGGCGAGCGGGTCGACGGTATTGCCGTTGATCTTGATTTCGTAATGGAGATGAGGGCCGGTCGACTGACCGGTCGAGCCGACGTAACCGATCACCTGACCCTGAGTAACGCGTGCGCCCGGCGTGATACCGTCGGCAATGGCGCTCATATGACCATAGGCGGTGTTGTAGCCGTTGGCGTGGCGCAGTTCCACATAGCGGCCATATCCCGAATACCATTGCGCCATCTCGACGATGCCGTCGCCACCTGCATAGATGGGAGTGCCGGTGCGAGCGGCGAGGTCGGTTCCGGTATGGAGGCGATAGTCGCCGAAAATCGGGTGGCGGCGATAGCCATAGCGCGAGCGTAGCGTGCCGCCGCCTTCGAGCGGCCGGCGCAGCAGGAACTGTTTTCCGGTTTCGCCGTCGGGATTGTAAAAATCGATCACCCCGTCTTCAGTCTGGAAGCGGAACAGCTCGCGCGTGGTGTTGGACAAGGTCAGCGCGACATAAAGAAGATCCTGGCTGTCTTCCTCGACGGTGCCCGAAAGCAGGATTTCAATCGAGTCACCGGGTGAAACGCGCCGGGTCAGATCAAGATCATAGGCAAACATGGCCGCGATACGGTCGATGGTTGCGTCATCGAGTCCGTGCTTGCGCCCCGTTTCCCAGATCGAGCGGTAGATGGAAGGCAGGTTGCCGACATTGACCTCTTCGGTATCTTCTTCGGTGAATTCGATCTTGGGGGGCTCGAGCGCGGTAACGTACCGGCCCTGGTCGGTCAGGGCCACGGTCACGCGGTGAACTGTGTCGTCATAGATGCTGACGCGATAGGGGATGAGCGTCTGGGATCCGCGCGAGGCGCCAAACAGGATCCGTAGGCGCGTGCCTTGAGGCAGATCGGTCTGAGGATAAACATTTTGCATGGCGCGCGTAACGGCGGTGACCATCTGGGTCGTGAACCCGTTGCGCATGAAGGCCTCGGCGAGCGGGGTCTCTTCGCGGATCGTAAGGACGCGCTCGGTGCGCAAATGCCCCATGTCTTCGGCCAGACGGGTCTTGGGCATTACAGTGACGTTCTCTGCAACACCTTCGATGGTTCCCGGCGCAATCTCGATACCCAGGTCGCGAAGACTGGCGGTCGGAGACGCGTAAGCCATGAGCGGCCCTTCGGCGTCCGTATAAGCCCCTTCGACGGAGAGGCGCACGAACTGGGCCGCACTCATGTCGCTGATCGCCCTGTGGGGCGCGTCGGTCAGCTCGAGCGCCGCGGTGCGCACGGTAACCTCACCTTCGACATCGGCTCCATATATGTCGGTGCTGACCAGTTCGGACGCTGGATTGGCGCGCAGAGGCTCGTTCCGCGCAAGCAGCGCCACCGGGTCGTAGGTGGGAATGTCCTCGGACAATACCGTTGCGGCGGTGGCGAGCGTCGCGTTGATGGTCGTGAAGGGCTGGTTGCGAATGCGGGCGACACCATCGACCACCTCGCGGATCGAGGTTTCTATGACTCTGAGGTCAGAATGGGTCTGAGTGACCGGCTTGGCGCGCCTTGTTTTGCCGACCAGCGAGGTGGGCTGGGGCGTCGCGCTTTGAGCCGACGAAATGGCCAGGGCTTCGAAGGGCGTTGAAAACGTATCTTGCCCCTTAAAGGAGACCTGAAGCGCGCCGGCCATGAGCATAAAGGAAGTGACGCCCGTCAACACCGTGCCTGCCAGCCAGGCGAAACTGATCTCGCGGCCCTGGGGCAAGGCGCCTTCCGGAGATTGCACGGTCAGGGCCGGCGAATCCTCATATCCTGTCGCCTTGAGCAGGGCGGCGTGGCGGTTGCGTTGCGCTGCGTTCAACTTTTCTTCCCCGGACCCTTGAGACCAGCCAGATTATAGTGCGCGTCAAAGGGATGACCGCGGCAGACTCATATGTCAAGCAATGAGCCGGTATGGCGCGCGCACCCGTGATCAGTCCCTCGCCTGCGCGCATATAGTTGAATGCTTGGAAAATGTGGCCAGACTGGGAATCGGCAGGCATAAACGAGTGGGTGCGACAGGTTTTTTCGGTGACTGTCAAAAAAGTGTCGTCGAAGGTGATTTGGCGTGTTGACACCGAAAGAGCCTGCCCATATAACGCCCACACTGCAGACGCGGTGGCGCCCTGAGCGCCCAGCGTCGCGGCTTCAAAACAAGGCGGTTGGCTCTGCCGGAACTTTCCGGAAGCTGGTCACTGTTCTCTGGAGCTCTTCTTTAAACGTCCCTGAGGCGTTTGTTATTTGACATTGTAGTTTTGT
>DFMV01000024.1 GCA_002375765.1 Rhizobiales bacterium UBA3584
CAGATCGAACCAAGAGTCAATCGTGTCTGCGTGTGAGTTTCACTTGAGGAAAACGGCGCTGTCGCGATAGCGGGCCGATTTTTCGACATAGGCTTTGGCCCCTTGGGAAAGCCGCTCCATCTCTTCGCCTGAAAGTGCCCGCACCACGCGCCCTGGCATACCCAGAACCATCGAGCCATCGGGGACGTCCATGCCTTCAGAGATCAGCGCCTTGGCCCCGATCAGACAATTGCGCCCGATTCTCGCCCCGTTGAGCACCGTCGCCCCCATCCCGATCAGGCTCCCGTCCCCAATGGTGCAGCCATGAAGGCAGGCCAGATGACCGATCGTGCAACCCTCCCCGATTGTGAGCGGGTAGCCCATATCGGTGTGCAGCACGGCGTTGTCCTGCACATTGGAATTGCGGCCCACGCCAATCCATTCATTGTCGCCTCGCAACACAGCGCCGAACCAGACGCTCGCGCCTTCCTCGAGCCGTACCTTGCCGATCAGCATCGCCGAGGGCGCCACATAGCCTGCATCCCGCGCAATCTCGGGCGCCTGCCCTTCAAACCCGATAAGACTCATGTCCGCTCCCTTTCTCCAAACGCCTCGACCCTAGCGCCTGAACCGAACCCGGTCGATCTACGTTTAAAGACCATGCCGTGTGAACCGCCGCTCGGCCGTGGAACTCACTCATCGCCCAACGCCAGATCACACAGGCCAGGACCATGATCCAAGCAATCGATCGCAATCTCCATATCCGGCGTATCAACACCTATGTCGATCCAACCCTCCCCCGCGAGCGCGCCATCATCACCCACGGTCACGCCGATCATGCCCGCTCCGGACACCAAAAGGTTCTCGCCACCCCCGATACCATCGCCATCATGCAAACCCGCTATGGCACGGATTGCGCCGGGAGCTTCCAGCCCCTCCAGTTCGGCCAGCCCCTCGAAATCGACGACGTCACCATCACGCTCTATCCTGCCGGCCACATTCTGGGGTCGGCCCAGGTGCTGATCGAACAGGACGGCCAGCGGGTCGTGGTCACCGGCGACTACAAGCGCCTCCCCGACAAGACCGCCCAGCCCTTCGAGCTGGTTCCATGCGATCTTCTGGTCACAGAAGCCACCTTCGGGCTGCCGGTCTTCCAGCACCCGCACCCATCCGAGGAAATCGCAAGGCTTTTCAAATCGCTCGCCGCTTATCCCGAGCGCGCCCACGTGATCGGTGCCTACGCTCTGGGCAAGGCGCAACGGGTCATCGCCCTGTTGCGCGATGGCGGCTATGATGCCCCGATCTATCTGCACGGCGCCATGCAGCGCCTGTGCGACCTCTATGGCGAACGGGGCATCGCGCTGGGCGAACTCCGCTACGCCACCGATGCAACAAAAGACGAGCTGGCCGGCGCCATCGTCATCGCCCCGCCCTCCGCGCTCAAGGATCGCTGGAGCCGTCGACTGCCCGATCCCGTCCTCGCCATGGCCTCGGGATGGATGAGCGTCAAGCAGCGCGCCCGCCAGCGCGGCATCGAGTTGCCCCTGGTCATTTCCGATCACGTCGATTGGCCCGAATTGACCCAGACGGTCACTGAGACCGGGGCCCGGACCATCTGGGTCACCCATGGCCGCGAGGATGCGCTGGTCTATTGGTGCCGCCAGCAGGGGCTTGTCGCCGAACCGCTCAACATTCAGGGCTATGAAGACGAGGGGGAAGACCAATGAAGCGCTTTGCGACCCTGCTCGAAACGCTCGCGCTCACCCCCTCGCGCAACCGCAAGATCGAAGCGCTTGCCGCCTATTTCCGCGATACGCCCGATCCCGACCGCGGCTATGCGCTGGCGGTCCTCACCGGCGCGCTCAGCTTCGTCCATGTCAAACCCGCCCGCCTCAAGGAGGTGGTTTTGGCCGAAGTCGACCCGCATCTTTTTGCGCTCAGCTACGATTATGTCGGCGATCTGGGCGAAACCATCGCGTTGATCTGGCCTCACAAGGGCGGTACGCGCGAGCTGCCTTCGCTCTCCGATCTCGTCGAACTTTTAAACACCACCCCGAAATCCGAGCTTGCGCTGCTGATTGCTGAACTTCTGACCAGCGCGCAGATCAATGAGCGCTGGGCCCTGGTCAAACTGGCCACGGGGGGCCTGCGCATCGGGGTGTCCGAGCGCCTGGCCAAGACCGCTCTGGCCGAAATGAGCGGCATCGATCTAAAGGATATCGAGGAAATCTGGCACGGAATCAAACTGCCCTATGGCGATCTTTTCGCCTGGCTCGAAGGCCGAAAGCCCAAACCCGAGATCGACCACACCGCCCGCTTTCACCCCCTGATGCTCTCCAACCCCATCGACGAGGAGAAAGACTTCCCGTCCCTCGACCCCGCCGATTTCGTCGCCGAATGGAAATGGGATGGCATAAGGGTGCAACTGATCCTCGGCCAAGGCCCCGCATCGCTGTTCTCCCGCACCGGCGAGGATATCGCCCCGGCCTTTCCCGACCTTGTCGGAAACGTCTTCGGGCACGGCGTCCTCGATGGGGAACTGCTGGTCGGGTCCGATTTCGTGCCCGCCCCCTTCAACGCCCTCCAGCAACGTCTCAACCGCAAATCGGCCACCGAAAAGCTGGTCCGCGAATACCCTGCCTTCATCCGGGTCTATGACATGCTGTTTGATGGCGACGAAGATATCCGCGCCCTCCCCTGGATCGACCGTCGCGCCCGCCTCCAGAGCTTCTTTTCCGACCAGACCCAGTCCCGGCTCGATCTCTCCGAACTGCTCGCCTTTTCCGATTGGGAGCAATTGGGCGTCATCCGCCGCCAGGGCGCCGATGAAAACGGCCACGAAGGCGTGATGATCAAACTCAAATCCGCCCCTTATGTCCCCGGTCGTCCCAAGGGCAACTGGTTCAAATGGAAGCGCGATCCGAACCTTGTCGATGCCGTCCTCATGTACGCCCAGCGCGGGCACGGCAAACGCTCGTCCTTTTATTCCGACTTCACCTTCGGCGCCTGGCGGGGCAACGAACTGGTGCCCATTGGCAAGGCCTATTTCGGTTTCACCGACGCAGAGCTCAAGGAACTCGACAAATGGGTGCGCGCTCACACCATCGCGAGTTTCGGCCCGGTGCGCGAAGTGGAAAAATCCCTAGTCTTCGAAGTCGCCTTCGACAGCGCCCAGGCCTCCACCCGCCACAAATCCGGCGTCGCCCTGCGCTTCCCCCGCATAAACCGCATCCGCTGGGACAAGCCTGCCGCCGAGGCTGCCAGCGTCAGTGATGTCGAAATCCTGATTCCAGCGACGTGAAGACCACAAGAACTGGAAGCGATCCGGGCCCTGGGTCCAAAAGGCTGGACTCTATCCGAATACCTGATATCCGTGTTCCCTCCAGGCACGAGGATTCAACAATATATGGCTCGCAATTTCTTGGTGGTGGACCCCGAGCAGGATATGAACGTCCTCAAGGGATTGGCCTCACCCGTCAGGATCAAGATCCTCAAACTCCTCCATGAGCAGGGATCTCAGAACATCAACGACATCGCACGCATTCTGCAGTTGCCGCAATCGACCGTGTCGGCGAACGTCTCGATCCTCGAAGAAGCCGACCTTATCCGATCGGACATCCTCAAGGCCCGCAAGGGCAATCAGAAAATCTGTCACTCGAACTTTGACGAGATCCTGGTCGCTTTCAAGGAAGACGTCATCCCCGCCCCCAGTGGGCATATCGAGGTGGCAATGCCTCTCGGGCTCTACACCAGTTGCGACGTCGTTGCTCCTTGCGGACTGTGTACGCCCGATGGAGTGGCGGGCTTGCTCGACGTGCCCGACACTTTTCTTGACCCCGAGCGCATGCGCGCCGGGCTCCTGTGGTTCACGCGCGGACACGTGGAGTATCAGTTCCCCAACAATGCCAAGCTCTCCAAAAGCGAGATCGAAGCCATAGAGTTCTCGATGGAACTTTCCTCTGAGGTTCCCGGGACCAGCGCGGACTGGCCATCCGACATCACCGTCTGGGTCAACGGGGTTGAAGTGGGTACATGGACCTCTCCGGGCGATTACGGTGACAAGCGAGGCGTCTATACACCGGACTGGTGGAAGCTCAAGGGGTCGCAATACGGCAAGCTCAAGACCTTCCGGGTCAACGGTGCCGGCAGCTTCGTGGACGGCGTCAAGATTTCAGGCGTCAAGCTGGCCGATCTCGATGTGCCGGCCCACCATTCGATCCGTCTGCGGATTGGCATTCGCGACGACGCCAAACACCCCGGCGGCATCAACATCTTCGGCCGCGGGTTTGGAAATTACGATCAGGATATTGTCATGCGCATCCACAAGGCGAAGTAAGACTACCCGGAGTCCAGTTTCAAAAGCACATCGAAGGCGTTGACAAGCGCAGTCCTTACTATCATCATTTTCGATATAAACCCGAATATCGGAAATTATGGGGAGGGACTGCCATGAAGGCGACGGCAACGGCGCATCGCGACTTTACAATCAGCAAGATCGACGAGCGCATTTATGGGGCATTCCTGGAGCATCTTGGTCGCGCCATCTATTCGGGCATATACGAGCCCGATCATCCCACAGCCGACAGCGACGGAATGCGTGGCGATGTGATCGATCTCGTCAAGGACCTAGACATTCCGATCGTGCGCTACCCCGGCGGCAATTTCGTTTCCGCCTACAATTGGGAAGACGGCATCGGCCCCAAGCAGGAAAGACCCGTTCGCCTCGATCTCGCCTGGCACACGTCCGAGAGCAACGAGGTAGGCATCCACGAGTTTGCCAATTGGTGCAAGAGCGTGGGCACAGAGATGATGCTGGCGGTGAACCTGGGCTCCCGCGGGCTCGATGCGGCCCGCAATTTCGTTGAATACGTCAATCATCCCGGCGGCAGTTACTGGAGCGACCTGCGCCGTGAAAACGGCCAGGCAGAGCCATGGAACGTCAAGCTCTGGTGCCTGGGCAACGAAATGGACGGCCCCTGGCAGATCGGCCACAAGGACGCTGCCGAATACGGCAAGCTGGCCGCCGAAACAGCCAAGGCGATCCGGGCGTTTGACTCAAGCCTGGAACTGGTGGTGTGCGGATCGAGCCACTCGGGAATGCCTACCTATCCCGACTGGGAAGCGACAGTGCTTGAGCACACCTATGACGTGGTCGACTACATCTCGCTGCATATGTACTTTGCCAACCACGAAAAAAACACTGGCAACTACCTCGCTCTGGCGCACAAACTCGACACCTACATCGACACGGTGGCGGGCGTGATTCAGTTCGTAAAGGCCAAGCGCCGGTCCCAGAAGGACGTGTATATTTCGTTCGATGAATGGAACGTCTGGTATCATTCAAACCAACAGGACAGGGAAATTCTCGACGGTGGCAATGGCTGGCCGCACGCACCTGCGCTTTTGGAAGACATCTATAATTTCGAAGACGTGTTGCAGGTCGGGCTGATCATCAACACCTTCATTCGCCGCTCGAACGTGGTCAAGATCGCCTGCATCGCTCAACTCGTGAACGTCATCGCGCCGATCATGACAGAGCGCGGTGGCCCCGCCTGGCGTCAGACGATTTACTATCCCTATTATTTCGCCTCACGCTTCGGACGCGGAAAGGCACTTGACCTTGCTGTGACCTGCCCGACCTATGATAGCGACCAGTATTCCGGCGTCGCCTATGCCGACGTTGCGGCCGTCCATACCGAAGATGGCGGCGTTACCATCTTCGTGGTCAGCCGACACCCCGACGAGGCGATCGAGTTGGAGGTCGACATGATCGGTTTTGATGATCTCCGCGTCGTCGACCATCAGATCCTAGCCTGTCCCGATCTCCAGGCCGCCAATACGCGCGATCGGCAAGACGCGGTCGCCCCCAAACCGGGAAACGGCGCCACGCTCTCGGACGGCAGATTGTCGGTCGCGCTACCGCCTTACTCGTATCAGATGATCCGAATGGGCCGCTAAATGCCTCGTTCCACAGCCATTTGTCTATCTGATTATCGGGTTCATATCATATAACATGTTGACAGATATTGCGACTAAGGTAGCATGATTTTTGAAGCGCGGAGGAGCGCTTCTTCATAAAGGGAGGAGACTATGGATAGCTGGAAGATGCTTTTGGCATCTGCTGGCCTCATGGCCAGCATGATACCCGGGCAGATCGTGGCGCAGGAGGAGGCCGCGCCGCCCATGCAGGATTTGCCGCGCGAACAGACTTTGATCATCCAGAACCCTGAACAGGCCGCAGCCAATCCATCGATGTTCAACATCTGGATTCCCGGAAGCGGCGGAGGTCTGTCGACCGGCCTTCAACAGCTCATGATGGACACGCTCTGGTACATCGACCCTGACGAAGGATTGGACGGCGCGCTCTATAACAGCCTGGCCAGCGAGCCATGGCAGTACAATGAAGATTTCACGGAAATGACCGTGAATCTGAGAGAGGGCATCTACTGGAGCGACGGCGAAGAATTTACCGCCGAAGATGTCGTTTTCACCGTCGAAACCCAGATGGCCACGCCCGGAATGGGGTGGACGGCCACCTTCCAGGAAAACGTTGCGAGCGTCGAAGCCGTCGACGATTACACCGTTCGCTTCGAACTCAACCAGCCCAACTCACGTTTCCACACCACGTTCTCGGTGCGCTGGAACGGGGCATGGATCATGCCCGAACACGTCTTTGCCGACATCGATGACGTGATGTCCTACGATTTCAACCCGCCGGTCGGCCTCGGACCCTACACTTTGCATTCGTTCGACCCCAACGGGTTCTGGTATATCTGGGAAAAGCGCGAAGACTGGGACCGCACCACGATGGCCCAGTATGGCGAGCCTGGTCCGCAATATGTGATCTATCGCAGCATTCCCTCGACCGACAACCGGCTCATCGAGATGGTCAATGGCAATCTCGACATGATCCATGACCTCACGCCTGAGGCGATGTTCTCGCTGGTCGAACAGTCCGACACCGCGCGTGGCTGGTTCCCGGGGTTCCCTTATGCTCACCCCGATCCAACATTGCCCATGATAATTTTCAACAACCAGAACGAGATGTTCCAGGACAAGCGCGTCCGCTGGGCCCTGGCGCTGATGCTCGACGCCCGTCAGATTGCCATGGCGTCCTATCGGGGCGCTGCGACGCTGTCAGCCATCGCCGTTCCACCCACCGGCACTCATCCCGCCGACTATCACGGGCCGATGCAGGAATGGCTGACCAACTATGAACTGGATCTGGGCAACGGCGAGACCATTCAGCCCTATGATCCGGAAATCGGTAGTCAGATCGCCCAAATGGTCTCGGGCCAGTTCGAGGATGTACCGACCGACCCCGAAGCGATCCGCACGGCCTTCGGCTATGGCTGGTGGAAGCAGGACGTCGAGGCGGCCGGCACGCTCCTCGAAAGCGCCGGTTTCACGCGGCAGGGCAATCAATGGATGATGCCTGACGGGCAGCCCTTTGCCTTCACGATCAAAACCTTCCCCGAAGGCGTGATCAACCGCATGGGCACCATGATCGCCCAGCAATGGAGCCAGGCGGGCGTGAATGTGACGGCAGAAGCCGATCCCCAGATGTTCCAGCAGACACTGCCGCTCGGAGATTTCCAGGTGGCCACTGCATGGTCCATCGAAACCTGGGGAGGCGATCCGGACCTGAGCTTCTTCATCGACTCCTGGCATTCTGAATACGTTGTTGAGCCAGGCGAACGCCAGCCTCCGCGCAACTGGCAGCGCTGGAGCAACGAGGAACTGGACACGATCATCGAGCAGATCCGTGTGACCGAGTTCACATCGGAGGAAAATCTCGAGCTCGGACGCGACTTTGTGGAATTGATGGTCGAGGAGATGCCGATCATTCCGGTAATGGCCTACAACGTGTTTGCCGCTTACGACACACGGTATTGGTCAGGCTTCCCCACGGCAGAGGAACGTCCCTATGCCAATATCGTCAACAACTGGGCCAATTCCAGGTACATCCTGACCCAGCTGACACCAACAAATGCCCAATAATTGCGCCATGACGCCCGGCATTGCCGGGCGTCATCCCCGACCCTTCCAACAAAACGAACGGGCCGATGAAGGGATATCTGATCTTCGTATTCAAGCGGCTGCTTCAGCTTGCAGCCGTGGTTTTCGCAGGAACCTCGCTGGCCTTCTTCATCGCCAAGCTAAGCCCGATCAGCGCTGTCGAAAACATCATCGCGCGTGTCACCAATCAATCAAGCCTAAGTCCCACGGCCATCGCTTCGCTCCGCGCAACCTATGAGGAACTGTTCGGCGTCAACGTCCCGCTGCTCGAGCAGTATTTCAATTTCTGGGGTCGGTTGGCCACCGGGGATTTCGGCCCCTCGCTAATCGCCTACCCCACGCCGGCGATGGACCTGATCATGCTCGCATTGCCCTGGACGACCGGCCTTTTGATGGTCTCGATCGTTTTCACCTTCATCCTGGGCAACATATTGGGTGGGTTGGCCGGGTACTATCAGAATTCGCGCGTGCTCAAGGGCATCGGTATCGTCGCCATCGGCATTCAGCCGATCCCCTACTACATCGTGGCCTTTCTTATGGTCATCATCTTCGGATACCTGTGGCCGGTGTTACCGATCAGCGGCGGATTTTCCATGAGCATACGGCCCGGCTGGTCGGTGCCCTATGTCCTGTCCGTTCTCCATCACGCCATCCTGCCGGCCCTGTCGCTTGTGGTGACCGGGTTGGGGCTTTGGTTTTTGGGCATGCGCTCGCTGGTCTCCAACATCATCACGGAAGACTATGTGACATACGCAGAGCTGGGTGGCGTCAAAGAAAGCCGGATCGTTTCCTCTTATGTCATGCGCAATGCGGTCGTGCCGCAATTGACCGCGCTCGCCATGGCTCTTGGCCAGATTTTTTCCGGCACAATCATCACCGAACAAGTGTTCTCCTACCCCGGGCTCGGCACCTTGCTTATCCGGGCGGTCAATGGCGGTGACACAACCCTGGTGCTTGCCGTGTCCTGCATATCGGTAATAGCGGTGGCAACCGCCATATTCGTCATCGACCTCATCCATCCTTTTCTCGATCCGCGCGTGAGGGTGAGCTGAGCCATGTTCTCCGTCTTCAAAGACCTCATCCGCTACAACATCGAGTTCGCAATTGGCGTATTCCTGGTGGGCCTGATTACCGTTTTTGCGCTGCTGAGCTTTTTCTCGCCCTACCCGCCCAACGAGATCTACGTGGTCTTTCCCGACCAGCCCCCGAGCCTCGAGTTCTGGTTCGGCACAAATTCCCGGGGCCAGGATTTGTTCTGGAACCTCAGTTTTGCCTTTCGCAACACCCTCACCTTTGGGCTGATCGTTGCGGTGCTCAGCCGCATCGTTTCCATCACCGTGGGACTGCTCGCCGGGTACATGGGTGGTTGGGTCGACAGAGTGCTTATGTTCTTCGCCGATATCTTCGTCGCCATCCCCATATTCCCCATCCTGATCCTCTTCTATTTCGTGTTCAGAGGCGATCTGACGACTTATTCCCTGGCACTGGTGATGGCAGCCCTCGGTTGGCCATTCGACGCCCGCCTCATCCGCTCGATAGCGTTGGGCCTGCGTCATCGCGAATTCACACGGCACGCCGTCTTTGCCGGCATGGCACCCGCGCGCATCATGTTCCAGGAGCACCTGCCCTATGTCATGCCAATCGTGTTTTCCACGGCGATGGCCAATATGATCTGGTCGATCGGCTTTGAGGTCACCCTCGGCGTTCTGGGATTCACAAACATCAATCACCCCACGATCGGCACCACGCTTTACTGGGCCAACAACCATTCGGCCATGGTGGTGGGCACATGGTGGTGGATCATCATTCCCGTGATCCTCATCGTTCTGACGTTCCTGGGGCTGTTCTTGCTGGCGGTTTCAATGAACGAATATATCGATCCCAGATCACGCCTGCGGCGCATGGGAGGTCAATGATGGACGCGGCAAAACCCGTTCTGACCGTCCGAAACCTCAAGGCCTACTACCAGATGGCCTATTTCGGCATCGATCGGGAGGTCCGCGCGGTTGACGACATCACGCTTACGATCCGCGAAAACGAGGTGTATGGGATTGCAGGAGAGAGCTCGTCGGGCAAGACCTCGCTGATCAAGACCTTCGCTGCCGCGATCCGCCCTCCCCTGCGGATAGTGGACGGATCGTTGACATTTACCTTCGGAGACACGGTGATCGACCCCTACAAGGCGAGCAAGGCCGAAGTCGACGCAATTCGCTGGAAAAACCTCTCCTACGTCATGCAGGGCTCGATGAGCCTGCTCAATCCGGTTCGACGCATCAGGCACTCGTTCTACGACTTCGCTTTTCGCCCTATGGGCTTACCCAGACCTGAGTTCTGGGCAGCAGTCGAGTCCCATCTCGATCGGCTCGGCTTGCCGGCCAGCGTTCTCAACGCCTATCCCCACCAGCTTTCTGGCGGCATGCGCCAGCGCGTTGTCATTGCGCTGGCAACGGTCTGTCGACCCAATTTCATCATCGCCGACGAACCGACGACCGCACTGGACGTGGTGGTCCAGAAAGATGTGCTGGCGATGATCCGTAATGTGCAGCGCGAGATGGGTTCGTCGGTGGTTTTTGTGACCCACGACATGGGTGTACATGCCAATATCGCCGACCGTATCGGCATAATCTATGCTGGGCGACTGGTCGAGGAAGGTCCAGCTCGCACTTTGTTCACGGCGCCCAAACACCCCTATACGGCGCACCTGGTGGGCAGTCTTCCCAGGATCGGCGATTCCACACCCAAGGCTTCGCTCGAAGGGCGCCCTCCCAATCTGGCCGACCCTCCCCCTGGCTGCCGCTTTCATCCGCGTTGCCCGATGGCCGTCGATAAATGCAGAGTGGAAATCCCGCCGCTCGAGACGGTGGGAGCAGATCACAGATCTGCCTGCTGGCGCAGTGACGAGGTCGGGCCGCCCGATACGCTGGCAAATCGGAAATCGGAAGGTGTCGCATGAAGCAGCTTCTGAACGTCGCGAGCGTTTCGAAACAATTTGTCATGGGCGGATTGTTCTCACGAGACGTCATCAATGCGGTTTCCGATGTAAGCTTTGCGCTTTCAGCCGAGACAGCCGAGATCTTTACGATCATCGGTGAATCGGGGTCGGGAAAAACCACACTGGCGCGCATGATCCTGGGACTTGAAAAGCCGAGCTCAGGCGCCATCTCGTTCGATGGCTTACCGGTTTCCGACAGTCTTTCACGCAGGGAAAGACTGTCGTTCATGAGGCGACTGCAGCCGGTCTTTCAAAACCCGTTCGAGGCCTTCAATCCGCTCAAACAGGTAGATCGCTACCTCCTGTCGACGGCCAAGACGCTCCTGGGTGTGACCGAACCCGAGCAGATAGAGGCCGCCATGGATGCAGCCCTCCGAAAGGTTGGGTTGAGCTTGAAGGAAATTGCTGGCCGGTACGCCCATGAACTGTCCGGCGGCCAGCTCCAGCGGGTCGCCATCGCGCGCGCGCTGATCCCCGAGCCTGCGCTGCTGATTGCCGACGAGCCGGTCTCGATGGTCGATGCTTCCCTGCGCATGTCGATTGTCAATCTGCTGCGTGATCTGCGCGACAAGTTCGGCGTTTCGGTGATCTACATCACCCACGACCTTGCCACCGCTTACTATATCTCCGACCGCATCATGATCATGCAGAAAGGACATGTTGTGGAAATGGGTCCGGCCAAGCCCATACTGGAGCAGCCCGAACACCCATATTCGAAGCTACTCAAAGCCTCGGTGCTTTCGACCGAAGACGCTGGTCAAGGCACGCTGCAGCCCGCAGATCGCACGATTGTCCAAGCCGCATGGGAGAGACCAGAAGGCGGCAAACTTGTTGAGCGTGCTGGAGGGCGGCTCGTACGAATCTACTAAGGCACAGGGCCAATGCTATGCACGGCTGCAGACAAAAAAGGCGTTCCCTGTGGCTTGGTCGCGCTTGCCGCTTGCGCGCCAGCCAGCCACCACCGACATTGAGCGCCCCACCGTGATCTAATCGGCGGCCGACGAAAAAATGATACCGCACCTCCTCCAATGCCGCTTGCCTTATCCCACCGGCCCCCGGCTATGCGGGGCACCTATAACGGCGTTTTCTGCAGATACGCGGGCATCGCCTGGTTGGTCAGGTGGCGTACACACCGACCTCTGGATGTGAAAAGGAACAGCTCGATAACCAGGTGAGATTGGTTTGAGAACGCTTCATGCGCCATTGTAGAATTGAAGCTTGGGAGCTTTTTCCGGAACCTTGCCGCAACAGGAAACCGAGCGCCGCTGGTCTGTGACCAACCGCGAATGGCCGATGATGCACGCCATTCTCTCCGGCGTTAACCGCGATCAGATGATGGCCAAACATAAGGCCAATCACATTCAGATCGCCTATGCAAACTCGTCCGCCGAGGCGGATCGGTGTGCGCTTGCCAAGGCGGCGCTTGCCCGGGAATTGGGGATCGCGGTCAATCTGTGCGGAATTACTGAAGCGAATCTACTTGGAGCGTAGCATTTCGCCCCACTCGACATACGAAGTGCTTGTCCATGGAAGGCGCCCAGGGCTCAAGCGCAGCCCTGGCTTAGCCATCAGAAACTGGGACTCGATCAAGGCATCGGCACTATGAGCGTCAGCTTCGCTGTGGGCGCCGCACGAAGTGGTCATCGGTTGTGAGCAAACGACCGCTTCGTGATCAAAATTCGGTTTGTGCAACCAGAAGCATCGCGTACTCGACGCCCACAGCGAGATAAAGTCCCGTGCTTTCCTTCCAACTTCTTAGCCGACTGCTCGCCTTGGCTCGTGCTATCTCTCTGCGATGACCGGCTCTCTGCAGCGTTCGCCCCTGGTCATCAATACCCGGGCCACCCGGTCGATCTTTTCGGCCAAAGCAACTGCCTCAACCTTGGTCGTTTGTCGCGCCGGTTGTTCATTGCCCCCCGCCGATGCCGCCACGGTCGAACACCGACCGCACCGGTGGGGCGGGCGGCAAGAGATCGCGGATATCGGCAAACGGCGCCCGGCTCGCAAACCGGACCGCCTCGGCATAGCCGGTTTCCTGGTAGCACTGGGCCGAACGAAACCGGTTCTGCAATTCCACCATCGCAACGAACCGCTGCGGGTTCTGGCTCGTGTGGCACAAGATCGCCTTGCGCTTGAGCGCGAAGTGGGCGGAAATGTCGACATAGTGGGACGGCGCGAACCCGGTCCCGTTTAGAGTATCAACGAATGCAACCGGCACTCTGAACGAGGCGGCAAGGTCGATCGCCTGCGACAGCGCCCGGTGGTCGGCGTGATAGTCATTGGGGTCGTGTGTCAGGATCAAGTCGGGCTCGGTGTCCGAGATCAGTCGACGCATTGTTTCCACCAATTGCGGGTCGGGCACCAGACCGCCATCGACGAGTGCCAGAAAACGCGGCTCGACCCCGAGCAGGCCCGCTGCCCGCCGGGCTTCCTGGGCCCGCATTTCCGCCAGCGCCACCCGGTCACCCTGTCCCCCCATCGCGCCGTCGGTGGCAATGGCGAACACCAATTCGGCCCCCAAAGTCGCAAACGCTGCCAGCGTTCCGAACATAAATATCTCGATATCGTCCGGATGCGCGCCCAGCGCCAGAACGCGCATGGCTCAGGCTGGCTCCCCGGCGAGAAATTCGAGCACCACCGCTGCGGTCCAGGTAAAGGTCCGTCCCCCGAGCGGCTCACCATCCAGCGGATCGTAATACTCAGCGAACCCGGACTTTTCGATTAGCTCGAGCGAGGATCTTACGATTTTTTTCGCCATCGCGTCCTCGCCGGCCGCCTTTAGCCCTACCGCGATCAAATAGTTGACCACCAGCCACACCGGCCCGCGCCAGTAGCGCTTGGCGTCAAACCTGGGGTCGTCGAGTGAATGGCTGGGCACGACATAGCGGGTCCGTTCGGCCTCGTTGGCGATGGTCCTGGTGATGGCAGCAGCCCGGTAAGCAGGAATATTGGCGATTACCGCCATGATCCCACCGATCGAGGCGCTGTCGATCAGCGTGCCCGTGGTGCGGTCCAGGCATAGGTACTGTCCGTGTTTCTCGCTCCAGAGCGCTTCGAGTGCCCCCACGCCTTTTTGCGCCCAATCTCGGTTGGATGCCGCGATCTGGTGTGCTCCCAACTCCCCGGCAAGTTCGGACAGATCCGCGCAGCCTCGGATCAGGATGGCATTGAACCCCGGATCGACGACTTGGAACGGTGAAGCGTCGTGAAGCTTGCTGTTGTCCCATCCCAGAGCGCGGAAATGCTGGACCAGCCAAAGGTAGCGGTCGTATTGCTCCTTTGTGGGCCGATGTGCCGGATCGGCGTGCTGAGTATCACGGCGTACATATGGATCGATCCCATCAGTGGGCACGCGTGCGAACGGTTCATCCCAATCGATCGAATTGTCCCGGCCCGCCTCCCAGGGGTGGATGATCGCCACCAGTCCTTCAGCCCCGGGGTCGCGGCAGGTGTAGAACCATTGGTGCCAGCGATGGATCGGCTCGAGCAGGGCCTTGGCACGGCGTGCCGCCATTGCCTTGTCCTTGCTCATGGCGAAAAGGCGCTTGAGCGCGAACCCGGCAACCGCCGGCTGGGTGATCCCCGATGTCCTCACGGCCCGGCCGGTCTGCCACACGTCCGGACCTGGGAAGTACCCGTCGTCGTGAACGTGAAAGATGATGTGGGGCACCATTCCGTCGTCCCATTGATGGGCGAACAGGGTTTCCATCTCGGTCCAGGCGCGGTCCTCGTCGAAATGGGCCTGCCCGATGGCGGTAAAGCACGAATCCCAGTTCCATTGGAAGGGGTACAGCCCCTTGGTGGGCACGGTATAGGTGCCGCGATCGTTTTCTTTGAGCACGGAAATCGCGTGATCCCGTGGTTCAGTCATCTCTCTTACGGTCATGTCGAATACAGTCTGTTGGACGCTAACGGGGTCAGGCGGAGATGGCGGTCTGGGTTTCCGGGTCGAACCAGCGCACCCGCGCCGGCTGGGGCGCAAGCGTCATGGTATCGCCTGGAGCTATAGGGTCGTCGGAATCGATAATGGCGCGGAAGGGTTTGCCGCCCACCTCGCACGTTACAAGCGTATGCGCCCCCAGCGGCTCGACGACGCGCGCGGTGGCGGCAAAGCCGGCTTCTGCACGCGTAACGTCTTCGGGCCGAATGGCGAACTCGAGCGTGCCGCGGTCGACTTGTGGTCCATCGATTTCGATACCACCCACCCGCCATCGGCCCGTTCCGGTACGCATCGCTTCCATGAAATTCATGGGCGGGTTGCCGATAAAGCTGCCCACGAACCGGGCAGCGGGATTGCGGTAGACTTCGACGGGGCTGTCGCTTTGAACGATCCGCCCCCCATTCATCACTGAAATCCTGTCGGCCAGGCTCATCGCCTCGACTTGATCGTGGGTCACATAGATCGTCGTGGTTTTTGAATCCGCCAAAACGCCCTTGAGTTCGGCGCGCATCTCGAGCCGCAACAGCGCATCCAGGTTCGAGAGCGGTTCATCCATCAAGATGACGTCGGGCTCCATGGCAAGAGCCCGGGCCACGGCAACACGCTGGCGCTGACCGCCCGAAAGCTGACCCGAATAGCGCTTCAAGAGCTGTTCGATATGCATCAGTTCGGCCGTGCGTGTCACGCGGCGCTCCACCTCGGCCTTGTCCATCTTCTGCATGCGCAGCCCGAAAGCAATGTTTTCGAATACCGTCAGATGGGGAAAAACCGCATAGTTCTGGAACACCATGGCGATGCCACGCTGGCGTGGCGGCAAATGGTCGACGCGCCGCCCTCCGATCCATACTTCACCCTGCGTGGGCGTCTCGAGCCCTGCTATGATGCGCAGCAAGGTGGTCTTGCCGCACCCTGATGCGCCGAGCAGCACCATGAATTCCTGGTTGGAAATGGTCATATCGACCGAGTGCAGCGCCTTGAACGAGCCAAAACTCTTGGCGACGTTCTTGATGACGATTTCAGCCATGGTCAACCCTACCTGTTGGCTATGCCCCACATCGCAAACAGATATTTGCGAACGGCAAAGATGAAGATCAGCGCCGGCAACACCAGCGCCGCCCCGCCTGCAAATTTGAGATGCAGGGGCGATACGTTCAGATTCTGGACAAGGAATGCGGTCAGCGTCCGGTTCTCGATGGTGAGCACCGCGGCGGCGAACACCTCATTCCATGAAATAGTGAAGGCAAAGACTGCCGAGGCCACGATCCCGGGCAAGACCAGCGGCAGAACGACTTTTATGAACGCCTGTAACCGGTTGCACCCCAGCGTCCAGGCCGCTTCTTCGAGTTCGATAGGGATGCCTGAAAACAGCGAGAAGGTGATCAGCACCGCAAAGGGGAGCGCCAGCACGGTGTGAACGAAGGCCAGCCCGATTGCGGTATCGTCGAGCCCGGTGCGGATGAACATTACCGCGAGCGGCAGGGCGAGGAGCGGCAGCGGAAAGGCCCGCGTCATCACCACCATCACCCGGAAGATTTCCTTTCCCCGGAACTCGAAACGGGAAAGCGCATAGCCCGCCGGCGCCCCTATCGCGATGGATAAGACCATGGTCAGCAGCGCAACGAGGATCGAATTCCACAGCGCCCGCCCAACGCCCGCAAACGAGGCGAAGAACTGGATCGAACCCAGATCGAATTCGGGCAGTCCGGTCTTTGGAAACCCGTTGACCGCCTCGGGAGAGGACAGCGTATTGACGAACAACAGATATAGCGGCACCAGAATCCAGGCGAGCAACAGCACCAGCGCAGTAGTGAAAACCAGCCGTCCTGCCGCGCCTGCATCGGCGACCGAGATTGGCTTGTCGGGCCGAGCTTGGGTCGCGCTCATATCGTCGCCTCCTTGGGCACGCGCAAGAGGCGCAGAAATGCAATCGTTGCAACAATGGATATGCCCAGGATCACCAGGGCGTAGGCTGCCGCCACATTGCGGTCGCGCAGCGTGAATTGCCACTCATAGGTTTCGCCCATTAGCACCGGCAGCGTCGTGCCGCCCAGCGCGACGACCACCGCGAATACCTCAAAGGCAGCGATGGTGCGAAGGATCAACGCCGTCTGCAGGCTTGGCCGCAGTAGCGGCAGCGTTATCTTGAGGAACCGCTTCCAGGGCGAGGCCCCGAACACTTCCGCCGCCTCGTAATATTCCTTGGGAATAATCCCCATGCCAGAGACCAGGATCACCATCATAATCGCGGTTGCCCGCCAGATCTCGGCCAGGATCACCGCGAGAAAGATCACCCAGACGTTCTGATACCCCAGCAACAGGATCGGCCGGTCGACGACCCCCACGCCCACCAACAGCGAATTGAGGAAACCCGACTGCTCAAAGATCGCAAGCCAAATGATCCCCGCCGCAAGATCGGAAAGCCCGAGCGGGATCGCAAAGATGTAAAGAATCGTCGAGCGCCCGGTTTTGACCCGAGTGACGATCGAGGCCATTCCCAGTGCCAGCGCCAATTGCACCGGCACGATGATGGCCGCCAGGATCATCGTGTTTGTCAACGCCGTTCCGAATTTCCAGTGCCCGATCATGCGCTGCACATGAGCGAGCGTGAACCCCTCCTCCGCCGTGAACGCGAGAACCGCGATCTGGACGAAGGGATAGAAAAAGAACACCAGCAGGAACAGGATGGCAGGGGCCATCAGCAGATAGGGCAAGCTCTTGTTGGGCATGGCATGCTCCGAAAACGGCGCACCTACCACCCGGTCGCCGGGCCGGATGGAGGGAGGGAGGGGCGCCCGGGGTCTTAGATCCCGGACGCACTTGGGAGATCAATCGACCGGGCACGGCCCTTCGGAAGGCTCATCGGGTTCCCAGCACGGGGCGCCAGCCTGTTCAATGATCGCGCGCAGCTGACTGGCCTGCTCTTCGAGGACCATGGGAATGTCCTGGTTGCCCAGGATGATGCGTTCGAAGGCATCGATATAGACCTGGTTGAACTGGCCACCCAGATCGCCCAGACCAACCGGCAATAGTGCCGGCAGCGCATCCTCACCGCTTGTCATCGCCGTGATGGCTGCACCCAGCGCTTGGGCCGAAGCCGGCAGGTCATCGGGCAATTCGGCATCGGTCGTGGGGAAAAAGCTGGTGGCCAGCAAGGTCGCAACCTGCGTTTCAGGCTGCATCATGTAGGTGGCAAGCGCCATGGACTGTTCCATGTCTGGAGCGTTGGCGGGAATGGCGATCCCGGCCAGGACCGGCATGAATCCGCGCCCCACCGGACCGGCCGGTGCCGGAAATGCCACGAAATCTCCGGGCCGCTGGTCGAACGCATCGGCCAGCCGCGCCACGTGGTCAAACCCGACCCAAACATCACCCGAAAGCAACGGTTCTTGCAAAAACCCGTAGTTGGTCGAGGCGGGATTGGTGTACTGCCAGAGTTCGCGGAACTTTTCCCAGCCCTCGATCGCCTCGGGTGAATTGAACTTGGTCACCGTGCTGCCAGCATAGGACGGTAGCAAGAATCCCTGGAAGAATCGGTGTTTGAGCCCGTCCGGTCCGGCGGGGAACCCGAAGCGCGGCTGCCCGGTTTCTTCGGCCAGCACCCGCATCCAGTCAATGAACTCGTCATAACTCAGAGCATTGATATCATAGCCTTCGGGCAGATATTCCACCGCCTCGTTGCTGGCCGCCATTACGTAGTTGGCCTGCATCCAGGGCAGGTATTTGAGCTCGTCGGTCCCCAGACGCGCCAACTCCAGAAACGCTTCGCTAACCGTGATGTCGCCCAGATCGATCTCGGAGAGATCGGCCCACGCATCGGCATAGCTCGAGAGCTCCCCATGCAGCGCGCCAACGAGCCCGATCGAGCCCGAACCCGCTTCCAGCTCGGCATCGAGACGCGTCAGAAACGGACCGGGGTCCTGCGCCTGGAAATCGACCTCGCCTTCGAACCCAGCGAGCACCTGGTCACGCATCGCCTGGGTTTCTTCGACTGGCGCTGCCTGATTGGACCAGAACAGCACCTGCGCCTGCGCTCCGCCTACGCTGCCAAGCGCGACCGAAACACTCAGCGCGCCCGAAACCAGTATTTTTGCCTTGATTGCCATCGTGTATTTCCTCCCTGCACTGATGGATTGCAACTGGACGGCCCCGTCATTGAGGAGCCGGTCCGTGAGAGGCCCGCTCGACGAGCCTGGGCCGAATAAGGGTGTTGGACAGTCCCGCCGGTTCGCCCTCGATGCGGCGCACCAGCATGTGGGCGATCTCGCGCGCCATGGAGCGGGTCTCGACCTCGAATGTGGTCAGCCCCGGCGGCGCATAGGCGGCAGCGGTAATGTTGTCGAATCCCACGACTGAGAGATCTCGCGGAATCGAAAGCTCTCGCCGCGCCGCTTCACGGATAATGGTCAACGCGATCTCGTCGAACAGCCCCACGATGGCAGTCGGCCGATCCGGGGCGTCGAGCAGCCGCCCGATTGCCGAGACTGTCTCGCCGCGGTCGAACCGTGGGGCGCGAACGATATCGAGACGAAGACCGGGATCGCCGATGCGCTCCATGGCCCTTTTGAACCCGCGCTCGCGCAGATTGCGGAACGTCATTTCCTCGGAGATCGACACCATCCCGAAATGGCGATGCCCCAAGCCATAAAGCAGCTCGAACGCATTCTCGAAGGCTTTCTCGCCATCGGCGTCGAGCCAGCTGTAGACGATGTCATCGTCTTCGATCCGGCCGTGGGCGACGAAGGGAAAATTGTGTTGGGCGAGATAGCGCACGCGCTCGTCATGGGCCGCGATACGCGGGATTACCACTCCGTCCGCGCGGCCCGATTCCACAAGGTGCCGCAGCACTTCAAGTTCAGACTGGCCCTGCTGCACTGTTGCCAGGATAAGATCGATCCCGTGGCTCACCAGCCCTTCCCCCAGCCCGGTGACAAATTCGCCCAGATAGCTGTCCATGAAGTTGGGGCCGCGCAGCGGAATAATGAAGCCAACGAAGTTCGATCGTCCCGATACGAGCTGGCGTCCGGCGATATTGGGGACATACCCCATCTCACGCGCCGCTTCGGAAACACGCTCACGTGTCTTGCGCGCGATCTGCTCATGCCCGGCCAGCGCCCGGCTTACCGTGGTCACCGAAACTCCCAGCCGTTCGGCCAGTTCCTTGAGCGTGCGCGCCCGCGTCACCTGCAAACCTTCCTCCCATTTGAAACGTTTGCAATTTTGCTGTTATGGCTTTGCAAACGATTTAAATTTTTCACACGAACTCGGGCCCCTTGTCAACGACACTCCGGTTTGAGCACGTCGCGCAGACGAAAAAGTGCGCTCGCGCCAGACCGCTCCGGATCGCTGGACCAGTTTCTTGCCCTCCAGCCATCGGCGCAACGGGCGATACTGGAGTGGATTATTCGGCGAGGCGACAGGAGATCAGAGCCAACCTTGAATGCCGCTCATAGTGACGCTATATTGCGTCATAAAAATTGGCAGAGAGGCGATGGCAGAATGGATCTCGCACAGTACTCGGATAATGGGCTGTTTGCGCCCAACAAGATCGCAACCGCCTTTCGCACGACCAGCGAGGAGATTGCGCGCACCGTCGGCCTTGGCAAGGACGCGATCCAGCGCAAGGATCGGGTGCGCTCGGACAAGACACAGCGCCGCCTGCGCGAAATGGTGGAAATCGTCAACAAGGTCGAGCCGCGTTTCGGCTCCGCGTTGATGGCCTACGCCTGGTATCGGTCCGAGCCGTTGCCGGGATTTTCCGGGCAGACCGCCATGCAGCTGGTTCGCGACGGTCGGGCCGAAGAGGTTCTCGACTTCATCGATGCCGTCGATGCCGGCGTTCACGCCTGATCGTGGCGCTCACTTATTGCGGGAAGCTCTACCGGGCAATCAATCCGGTCTTCGCGCGTGAACCAATGTCGGGACGCGGCGCGGAACGCTACGGCGGCCGGTTCAATCCAAAGGGTGTACCGGCCCTTTATACCTCAACATCCGTGCTGACCGCCCTGAGGGAGTCCAACCAGGTCGGCGATCTGCAACCGACGACATTGGTCTGCTACCGCGCTGAGATCGAGATGATCTTTGACGCCGCCAATATGGCGACCCTTACAAGGGCGGGTTTTGATGAAGCCTCACTGGCAGACCCGACATGGCGCGACCAGATGGTCAAGACAGGCGAGGCACGCACACAGCGTTTCGCACGCACCCTGATCGCGGAAGGCTATAGCGGTCTGCTGGTTCGCAGTTTCGCCAAGGGAGCCGGTCCGGGCGACAAAAATCTGGTGCTCTGGAAATGGGGCGCGATCGAGCCCACTCGCGTGGAGCTGATCGATGATGAGGAAAGGCTGCGTTGAGGCGAGCAGGCTTGGTGCGGGTCTCCGCCAAGGCCTTCGTGCCCGTTCAAAGATTGCTCGGGAAAGTATCCAGCCACCGCGTCATTTCACTGAGGTTAGCCGGGCCCAGAAGAAGTCAATCTCTACCGAATGCAACCCGACACCGTGCTCGGCAGCACTGCAGACGACATTGTCTTGGTCGACACAGCCTGTGGCGGCGTCGACCAAGACAGCATACGTTTGATGATCTCGGGCGCGAGCGCGAATTGTCAGTCGGAAAGTGTCGCTTAACGGCGGGGACTTAAGGCTCACACTGTGACACCGGGACGTCCATGATTGGAACCCACCTGGCAAAGAAGCGCTAAGAGAAAAATAGAGACACGGAAAATGTTTCCATTTCTGAGGCTTAGGCACATCCCGCCCGGATCGCCGTCGTCTCTGCGAAGCCCTCAAGCGAGCACACGGGCCTTTTTGAACGACACCAGACGTTGGGAATGTTCATCCCACAAGACCAGTTTCACGCTGCGGATGCTTTCGAGAAAGGTGATACGCCCGACATGCTGGAGTTCTGCGTGGTCTCTTAGGACTTCTGGCAACCGGTAGAACGGTATTTTGCTTGAGAGATGATGGACGTGATGGATGCCGATATTGCCTGTGAACCATTGAAGGGCCCGTGGGAGATCATAGTGGGAACTGCCGTGCAGCGACGCATGGTGGAAATCCCATTCCTTGCCACCCGACCAGTGCGTGTCCTCGAACTGATGCTGAACGTAAAAGAGCCAAACTCCAGCGGTTGCCGCCATGAGCGTGATGGGCAGTTGCACGAGGAGAAAGGGCACAAGCCCCATAAGCCATATCAGCCCCAGGGCGGGAATGGCGATACCCAGATTGGTGGCAATGGTCGAGACCCAGGGCCGCGGCCCGTGTCGCATCATGCCGATCGGAAAGCGATACTGACAGATGAAAATCCAGGCTGGTCCGATCCCGAACATCACCAGAGGGTGGCGATAGAACCGGTAGCGCATGCGGGCCCAGCGCGAGAGAGCCCTGTATTCGGCCACAGTAAGTGTCTTGACGTCGCCCGTCCCGCGCTTGTCGAGATTGCCTGCGGTTGCGTGGTGGGTGGCGTGGGACCGGCGCCAGTAGTCATAAGGGGTCAGCGTCAAAACTCCGATCACGCGACCGGTCCAGTCATTGAGGCTCCGGCGGGCGAACAGCGCGCCGTGACCGGCGTCATGTTGGAGCATGAACAGACGAACGAGAAAGCCGGCGGCAGGTATGGTAAGCAAGAGGCCCAACCACCATCCACTCACAGCGGCCCAGGCACTGAGCGCCCACAAGGCGGAAAAGGGGACGGCGGTGACAATGATTTCTCGCACGCTGCGCAAGGTGTCTGGCTGCCGGTAGGGGGCGATGACGGACGCCCAGGTGCGGGCGTCGGTTCCCGCACCCGTGGTCGATGAGGACATGTGTTTCGTGTCTTTCAGGATGAGAAGTGGTGGAGCCAAACACCCGAGAAATCCTCGGGCTGGGGCTAACATTGTCCCTATATAGTAGCGGCGGGAGCCAGATTCCATGGCTGGGTGGCGTCCTTGTTTCTTGGCACATCCAAGAACGTCGGTCGTAGGGTGGCATACTCTTTATCGACTCCTACAGGTAAGACCTTGGTCAGTGAAAGATTCGGCAGCCCAGATCGCTGCTCTAGGCGCGCCGGCGTCGGAAGACCGGCGAAGCCACCTATTCCCTCCATGCAGAACGCTTCACCGGCGATCGGCAACCGCATCAAGGCCTGGTTTGACAAGGCGTCGGAGGATCTTTTCATCGAAATCGAAACGGGCGCCATCACGCGCGACATCTACGGCATGTGCCTCGAAGACGTCGTATTCGATACCGAGATCACTGCACGCGGTGCAGTGAAATGGTTTGCGATAGGACGCTGTTGATTGTCGCTGAGATCTGA
>DFMV01000051.1 GCA_002375765.1 Rhizobiales bacterium UBA3584
ATGGCCGACCGCAAGGTTTCGCGCCTCGCCAAGCGCGTCAAGGCACTGGGCGCCTAAAGCCCTCCCAATACCTATCGACCCGATCGTGTTTCGGGTTTGAGAACAAGTTTCCAAGGCCCCCGGTTGGGGGCCTTTGTCTTTTTTGAAGGCGCGCCGATTTTGCGTGACATTTCCGACACGCCAGGGTCACAAACCTGCAATGTGACGGTCCTGGTGACCGGGGTCGGAAAAAATAATCCGATGAGACTCAAAACGGCCCCAACGGGAATCTGCAAGGAGTCCCATACCCTTAAAATTTGCGCGCCCGGCCCGCCCTTTGCGGCGAGCGACACGGGCAGCGAGTCAAGCGGATTTTTGGCCAAATCTGCGGTTGTGCGCAAAAATTTGACTGTCTAAAATGGGCTCGTTGGATCAGAAAGAGGCTGGCGAAAGACAAGTCTAGCGCCTCCTTCACACGGGTAAACCAAGGGGACAGCGATGAACGGTTCAGATCATTTTCGGCTTGTAGCGAGCCGTCATGGTGTAATGGCCGTGCATCCAAAGTTCCTGGTTCACTTCTAGACTGACAAAGACGGATTTCGTCTTTCCTTAGGCGCTGCTGCGCCGATTTCAATTTGTAGCGGTAGGGTACTGCGCAGGAAATGCTTGCGCGGGGGCGTAAATTTATTGTCTCGGTCAACGGGGCGAATTGGGGAAAACAGGGGTGCCGCCGGGGATGGGCGGGACGTCATAGCTATAAGAGGCAACAGCAATGGATTCGATCGCGGCTGCGGATCGGGGAACTTGGGAAAAAGGTGACGGCAAAGCGGGCGGAGTTCCGCAAAAGACGACAACAGGGGCTCAAGGGGGAACGAAGATGACCATGGATGCCGATCAGGTCTGGTTGCGCGTGCGGGCGCGGCTGAGGGCGGCTGTCGGCGAAGACGTCTTTACGTCCTGGTTCGCCCGGCTCGAACTGGAAGAAGTCGTGGGCGATCTCGCTCACCTTTCGGTCCCCACGCGATTCTTGTGCTCGTGGATCCAGTCCAACTATGTCGAAAAGATTCTCGAGGCCTTCACAAGTGAAGACCAGTCCATCGGCCGGCTGCACCTGACGGTGCGGGTCAATGGCCAGGCGCGGCCCCGGCTGGTGAGCTCGAACGAGCCCTCGGCCACCGAGGCGGATGCCCCCGCCAGCACCCAGGAGGTGCGCAAGATTCCGGCGCTGGTGACCAGCCAGCCGGCCAGCGGCACGCGCGCCAATGCGCTTTCGGGCTCGGCGCTGGACCGCAAGCTGACCTTCGACACTTTTGTTTCGGGCAGCGCCAATGAAATGGCGCTCAATGTCGCCAAGCAGGTCGCCTCGGCGGCGGCCAACAATGTGGTGACCTTCAACCCGGTCTATCTCCATTCGTCGGTGGGTCTGGGCAAGACCCATCTTCTCAATGCCATTGCCTGGGCGGCCGGCGCCTCGGACACCTCGCGCAATATCGTCTATCTGACCGCCGATCATTTCATGTACCATTTCATCACGGCGGTGCAGCACCAGTCGGCGCTGGCCTTCAAGGAATGGCTGCGCGGCATCGACCTGCTTCTGATCGACGACATGCAGTTCTTGCAGGGCAAATCGGCCACCGAGTTCGGCCATACGCTTTCCACCCTGATTTCGGGCACCAAGCAGGTGGTGGTTGCGGGCGATGCGCCGCCGCGCGATCTCGAGATGCTTGACGACCGGGTGCGCTCGCGCCTTTCGGGAGGGTTGGTGATCCCGATCACCCAGTTCGATCCCGAGCTGCGCCGCGCCATCGTCCAGAAGCGCGCCGATCAGGCGGCAAGCCGGTTTACCGGGCTGAGCTTTCCCGGCCCCGTCATCGATTACGTGGCCCGCTCGATCGTGAGCCATGGCCGCGACCTGGACGGCGCGGTCAACCGGCTGGTGGCCGCCAACCAGCTGACCGGTGAGCCGATCACCGTGGGGCTTGCCGAAAAGACCCTGCAGGATCTCATTCGCTCGCGGGAAACGCCCCGCGTCCGGATCGAGGACATCCTCAAAATCGTCGCCCGCCACTACAAGGTGCCGCGCAACGAGCTTTTGTCGTCGCGCCGCTCGCGCGACGTGGTGCGCCCGCGCCAGATCGCCATGTATCTGGCCAAGTCGCTGACCTCGCGGTCTCTTCCCGAAATCGGCCGCCGGTTCGGTGGACGCGACCACACAACGGTGCTCCATTCGGTGCGCAAGGTGGAGCAGCTGATGAGCCAGGACGGTGAGCTGACCCAGGAAATCGAACTGCTCCGGCGCATGCTGGAGGAGTGAGCAGCGGCGGGCCCATATGGGCCCGCAAAATCGCTCCGGTGGAGCGATTTTAGCTGCGAACGCCCTGAAGCCTGTGGCTGAAGGGCTGACCCGCGATCCAAAGCGCCGGTGGCGCTTTGGAAGGCAGACTAGGGCCCAGGACGCCATGCGCGAGGGCCGACGGTGCGGGAGTGTGCCCCAACGCAATCCTTGTTACAGCTCTAATCCATAAAGACCATAGATGACGGTCAGCATCCGCCACGCCACTGAGGCCGATACCGCGCAGATTCTCGCCATTGTCGCGCCGATCCTGGCGGCCGGGGAAACCTACGCCATTGCGCGCGATCTCGATGAGGCTGGCGTTCTGGCCTATTGGTTCGATCCCGCGCACGAGGTCTTTGTCGCTGAAGAGGACGGCACCGTCCTTGGGACCTACTACCTTATGGCCAACCAACAAGGCGGCGGGGACCATGTGGCCAATTGCGGCTATATGACGGCCCCTCAATCACGGGGGAAAGGCGTTGCGCGAACCATGTGCCGGCATTCGCTGGCGCGTGCCGCGGAGCGCGGCTTTCGCGCCATGCAGTTCAATCACGTTGTCTCCACCAACAGCCGCGCCGTCGCTCTTTGGCAATCGCTGGGTTTCCATATCGCGGGGGTCTTGCCCGCAGCCTTCCATCATCCGGTGCATGGCTATGTCGACAGCTATGTGATGTTCAAGACGCTCTAGGCCGTCGCGGAAACCGGCGACCGGCCCGGCAAACGCCCACAGGCGGCGAATTTCTTCTGTGAAGCGGGGTTCTGGAACGGGGTGGGGCCTTGCGTTTTTTTGCCCGGCGATGCAGGGTCTGTGCCCGGCTTTTGCGCCGGTGACGGCCCGTCCAGGGCTGCCGAAAACCAGACAGAAAAGATCAGGGGTCCAAAAAGCCATGAAGGTCACGCTCGAGCGCAACCATCTGCTCAAGTCACTGGGGCATGTGCACCGCGTTGTCGAGCGGCGCAACACCTATCCGATCCTCGCCAACGTTCTGATGAGCGCCACGGGCGACGGGCTGGATTTGCGGGCCACGGACCTTGATATCGAAGTGACCGAGACGGTGCCGGCCATGACTGCCACGCCGGGCACGACGACGGTTCCCGCGCACACGCTCTACGAGATCGTGCGCAAGCTGTCCGATGGCGCCGATGTGGTACTGGAGACCGACGGGAACGATCAGATGCTGATCTCTTCGGGCCGGTCGCGGTTTCATCTCGCGTGCCTCAACCCCGACGGATTCCCTGACCTGAAATCGGGAGCGTTCACGCATACCTTTGCGATCAAGGTCCAGACGCTCAAAGACCTGATCGAGCGCACCCAGTTCGCGATTTCCAACGAGGAAACGCGCTATTATCTCAACGGGATCTTCGTTCACACCGTCGACGGCCCGGACGGGGTCGTGATGCGGGCCGTGGCGACCGACGGGCACCGGCTGGCGCGGGTGGAAGCCGAAGCGCCGCAGGGTTCGGCCGGGATGCCGGGCATCATCATTCCGCGCAAGACCGTGGCCGAAGTGCTCAAGCTGCTCGACGGGGTCGAGGACGAGGTCAAGGTCGAGCTTTCCGACACCAAGATCCGCTTCACGCTGGGCGGGGTGATCCTGCTCTCAAAGCTGATCGAGGGCAGTTTCCCCGATTACGAGCGTGTAACGCCGAAAAACAACGACAAGGCGCTGGTTGTCGACCGCGACAGCCTGGCGCGGGCCGTGGACCGGGTTTCGACGATTGCGTCCGAACGCGGTGGCAAGGCGGTGAAACTGGCACTGACGCCGGGGCAGCTCGAATTGAGCGTGACCAATCCCGATCACGGCACGGCGAACGAAGAACTGGCGGTCGAGTTTGACCTCGAAGGGTTCGAGATCGGGTTCAACGCGCGCTATCTGCTGGAAATCATCGCCCAGATCCGCACCGAAAACGCGACCTTCATGTTCAACGACGCCGGATCTCCGACGCTGGTCAGAGAAGACGGGGAGACCAAGGCGCTCTTCGTTCTGATGCCGATGAGGGTTTGACAATTGGGGTGAGGCCGGGCTGCAAACGGCGTTTTTGTGCGCTTCCGGTCCTCACGTACATAAAGTACGCTCCGGTCCGGTTCTCCAAAAACACCATTTTCGCCGCAGCCTGACCCCAATTGGGCTCAGAGGAACGCTCCGGGCAAATACGGTGGCCAATTTAAGCCGATGACCGATGCACAGCGCTATATTTCCCGGCTGCGGCTGACGGGGTTTCGCAATTATCCTAGCGCCGCGCTCGATCTCGATCATCGCCATGTGGTGCTGACCGGCGAGAACGGGGCGGGCAAGACCAACCTCATTGAAGCGATTTCGCTTCTGGCGCCGGGGCGGGGGCTGCGACGGGCCGGGTTCGATACGCTGGGAATTGTCGGCGGGGACGGGCTTTGGGCCGTGGCGGCCAGCATCGAGACCGCTTATGGGCCGGTCGATATCGGGACCGGGGCCAGTGCCGATGCCTCCGGGCGCCGGGTGCGGATCAACGGCGCCAATGCGCGGGCCGTCGAGGAGATGAGCGAGCATGTGCGCATCTTATGGCTGACGCCATCGATGGACGGGCTGTTTACCGGACCGGCCAGCGAGCGGCGCAGGTTTTTGGACCGGCTGGTCACGGCGCTCCATCCGGGCCATTCGAGCACCGTGACCGACTTTGAAAAGGCCATGCGCCAGCGCAACCGACTGCTCGAAGACGGCGGGGATGGGGCCTGGCTGAGCGCCATTGAAGCGCAGATGGCCGAATTGGCCACCGCGATCTATTTCGCGCGCGCCGATTCGCTGGCCCATCTGCAGGCGTTGATGGAAAAGTCGGTGGCCGATACGGGATTTCCGGGCGCGCTTTTGGCGATCACGCCGATGATGGAGGGGGAAATCCCCCAAACCGCCAGTGGGCTGGAAGCGGCGCTGGCCGGGCTGTGGCGCAGTGCCAGAGGACTTGATCGGGCGGCCGGACGCACCACATTGGGACCACACCGCATCGATCTCGATGTGACACACGCCCCAAAATCGATGCCGGCGGGTTTGTGCTCGACAGGCGAGCAGAAGGCGCTGCTGATCGGGCTGGTTCTGGTCCATGCGCGGCTGGTTTCGACAATGACCGGGATCACACCGATTTTGCTGCTCGACGAGATTGCCGCCCATCTCGACCCCGTGCGGCGCGGGGCGCTGTTTGACGCGCTCGAAAAACTGGGCACCCAGTGCTGGATGACCGGGACGGACCCGGTGCTTTTTGCCGCTTTGGGCGAACGCGCGCAGCATTTTTCGGTCCATTCGGGCGTGGTGCGGCCCGCGGGTTGAAAAAGCCGTCACATTGTGGTGCTGGACCGTTAAAAACAGGCCAAATTGCTTGGGGATAAGTCCCCAATCAGGTACAAGTTATCAATTCCCAACAAGGCTGATTCTTCTTTCATGAGCGACACGCCCCCGATCCCCAATGATGCAGAATATGGCGCGGATTCGATCAAGGTCCTCAAGGGCCTCGACGCGGTCCGGAAACGGCCGGGCATGTATATCGGGGATACCGACGACGGCACGGGCCTGCACCACATGGTCTATGAGGCTGTCGACAATTCCATCGACGAGGCGCTGGCCGGCCATGCGGACCTTGTTTCAGTCACGCTCAATGCCGACGGTTCGGTGACGGTGACCGACAACGGGCGCGGCATTCCGACCGATATCCACAAGGAAGAGGGGATTTCGGCGGCCGAAGTGATCATGACCCAGCTCCATGCGGGCGGGAAGTTCGACCAGAATTCCTACAAGGTCTCGGGCGGTCTGCACGGGGTGGGGATTTCGGTGGTCAACGCGCTTTCGGTCTGGCTCAAGCTCAAGATTCGCCGCGCCGGGGGCATTTACGAGGTGAGTTTCACCCACGGGGTGGCCGATGGTCCGCTGACCAGGATCGGCGACTATGTCGAAGACAAGCAAAAGGGCGTCAATGAGGGCCGCTCGGGCACGGAAATCACCTTCATGCCCTCGAGCGAAACCTTCACCATGGTCGAGTTCGACTACAAGACGCTAGAGCATCGGCTGCGCGAGCTGGCGTTTCTCAATTCGGGCGTCCACATCATCCTGCGTGACAAGCGGCACCCCGAGGTCGTCGAAACCGACCTTATGTATGAGGGCGGGCTCGAGGCCTTCGTCCAGTATCTCGACAAGAACAAATCGGCGCTGCTCGACAAGCCCATTTCGCTGATTTCGGAAAAGGACGGGATCACCGTCGAGGTGGCGCTGTGGTGGAACGACAGCTACCACGAGAACGTGTTGTGCTTTACCAACAACATTCCCCAGCGCGACGGCGGCACCCACCTTGCGGGGCTGCGCGGTGCGCTGACGCGGCAGGTGACGGGCTATGCCGAGCAATCGGGCGTCACCAAGCGCGAAAAGGTTTCGCTGACGGGCGACGATACGCGCGAGGGGCTGACCTGCGTGCTTTCGGTCAAGGTTCCCGACCCCAAATTCTCGTCCCAGACCAAGGACAAGCTGGTGTCGTCCGAAGTGCGGCCGGTTGTCGAGAACGTGGTCAACGACAAGCTCAGCCAGTGGTTCGAAGAGCACCCCTCGGAAGCCAAGACCATCGTGACCAAGGTGGCCGAGGCCGCGGCGGCGCGCGAAGCGGCGCGCAAGGCGCGTGAATTGACCCGCCGCAAATCGGCGCTGGAAATCTCGTCCCTGCCGGGGAAACTGGCCGATTGCCAGGAGCGGGACCCGGCCAAGGCCGAAATCTTCATCGTCGAGGGCGATTCGGCGGGCGGGTCGGCCAAGCAGGGGCGCGACCGCGCCACCCAGGCCATCCTGCCGCTGCGCGGCAAGATCCTGAACGTCGAGCGGGCCCGGTTCGACCGGATGATTTCATCCGATCAGGTGGGAACGCTGATTACCGCTCTGGGCACGGGCATCGGGCGTGAGGAATTCAACCCCGACAAGCTGCGCTACCACAAGATCATCATCATGACCGACGCCGACGTTGACGGCGCCCATATCCGCACGCTGCTGCTGACGTTCTTTTACAGGCAGATGCCCGAATTGATCGAGCGCGGCTATCTCTATATCGCCCAGCCACCGCTCTACAAGGTGACGCGCGGGCGCTCGGAGCAATATCTCAAGGACGAGCGGGCCCGTGAGGATTACCTTCTGGCCGGAGGCACCGAGGACGCGATGCTCACGACACGGGCGGGATCGGCCCATACGGGCAATGACCTGCTCTCGATCGTGGAACAGGCGCGCGATCTCAACCATCTGATCGACAATCAAAACGAGCGCTACAACCGGCAGATGATCGAACAGGCCGCCGTTGTCGGTGCGCTCGATCCTGCGGCGATGGAAAACCCCGAGACCGCGCAGGCCCTGGCCGAACGGGTGGCCAATCGGCTCAACCGTATGTCGGACGAGACCGAGCGCACCTGGGACGGCAAGCTCGATGGCGAGGGCGGGTACGTGTTTTCGCGCGTCGTGCGCGGCGTGACCGAGAGCCATACGCTCGATGCGGCGCTTTTGGGATCGGCCGATGCGCGCAAGCTGCGCAACCTTTCGGGGCGGCTCGACGACATTTATGGCGGCGTGCCGACACTGACGCGCAAGGAACTGGTCCAGCCCGTTTATGGGCCGCGCTCACTGTTTTCCATTGTCATGGCCGCCGGCGCCAAGGGCGTCTCCATGCAGCGCTACAAAGGGCTGGGCGAAATGAATGCTTCCCAGCTGTGGGAAACCACAATGGACAAGAACGCGCGCACGCTGTTGCAGGTCCAGATCAAGGAAAGCGACGATGCGGATTCGATTTTCTCCCAGCTGATGGGCGATCTTGTCGAACCGCGGCGCGATTTCATCCAGGACAACGCGCTTGCGGTTTCCAACCTCGACATCTGACGGGGCTGGAAGCCGCTTCCGGCGCGGCGGCTTTTGCCGCCAAATCATTCGATCTCGCTTGAGCGTATCCTGAACGCTATCGCTCGGGATGGCTCAACGCGGTGCGAGTCTGGCGATCAGCTGGTTCGCGACGGTTGCCATTGCGGTTGCGGCGGAGAAGTCGAACTGGTTGATGGAGATGAAGACACCGACGCCTCGGGACGGAGCAAAGGCAAGATAGCTGAAAACACCGTCAGTGCCACCGGCCTTCTGGATAATGAGCGGTCGGTCTCCCTCGGGCATCATGATCACCCAGCCGAGCCCCATGGCATCCATGTGTCCGGACTCATCCATTCCCGCTACCGGATTCAGGCCATCGCGCATGACCCAGGCGGCGTGGCTCAAGGCGCGGGTTTCTGCATCTGTCTGATTGAAGCGGTCGAGATTCCAGTGAAGGTACTTCACCATGTCATTGGCCGTCGCATATAGCGAGGAGGCACCAAACCTGTTGGGGATTGGTTCGCCGGGATACATCTCGCCGCCATTCCAGTCATAGCCGGTCATGACGTTGTCTCCCTCGGGCCGAAGATACCCGGTCGAAGACAGACCGATCGGGTCAAGAAGCGTTTCCTGGACCAGATCGGCATATTCCATCCCCGAGGCCTCCGCGAGTGCCATCGCAAGGAGGTCGTAACCGACATTTGAATACAAGATGCCTTCGCCGGGCGCAAAGAGCAGCGGATCATCGGCGAGATTGGCGGCGAAGGAGGCGTCGCTGTATCTCTCGATGCCTTCCACAGGTTTGAGTTCGCGCGCCAGTCCGCTGCGATGCGTTACCAGGTCGATCAGCCGGATCTCTTGCCCGTCACGCGCGGGGAGTGTGTCGATAAGGTCGAGAAGTGGTCCTGCGGGGTCGGTCAACGCGACGTCTCCGCTGACAACAAGGCGCGCGAGCGCGAGGCCGGTGAAGGTTTTCGTGATCGACCCGATACCGATCCGGGTTTCCCCATCGGGCTCGATGCCGCTGCCTGATCTGACCTCGCCGAATCCGAAGACCGTACTCTCGCCGTTGCGCACGGCGGCGATGACCATGCCAGGCACGCCGGTGTCGAGGTGGAATATCTGGCCGGTGAAGCCTACCACCTCATCGAGCAGCGGATCATCTGCCAAGGCCGGTGATGAGACGAGAAACGCAGCGGTGGCGGCGGCAAGGATCAGTTTCATCAGGCGCTCCGAGTTTTGGCGGGAGCTGGCATGGTAGGGACAGTAGCTTAACGTTTAGATATGGCCCCGGCCCATTTCCGAACCAGGCTGCGGCCGATTTGCCCGTTGCGGGCCGCCGTACTCTCATAGGGTCACCACAGAACCGGTTGCAAAATAGAAGTGGTTTTTGCGCCAGGCTGACTGCTAGCATAATCCCTGCAAGAGCTGAACATGGTGCGACGGGAAGTTGCCCATCAGTGGAGGGTGGACGATGGCGAAGCTATTCTTTGGGATGAACCAGTCGCTTGATGGCTATGTCGACCACATGCGCGTGGGACCGCCCAGCCCGAAGCTGTTCCGTCATTTCATCGAGCAAACGAACAGTCTCGCTGGCAGCCTTTATGGCCGCCATCTCTATGAACTCATGCGCTATTGGGATGAAGACCAACCCGGCTGGGAGACTGCGGAGCACGAATTCGCCGCGGCGTGGCGCAAGGCGCCGAAATGGGTGGTTTCGCGCACGCTGGATTCGGTTGGGCCCAATGCGACGCTTGTGCAAAAGGACCTCGAGGCGACGGCGCGCCAACTGAAAGCCGAGATCGATGGCGAGATCGAGGTTGGCGGCCCCAATCTGGCGCGCAGCCTGACAGAGCTGGGCCTGATCGACGAGTATCGCATCTACCTGCACCCGGAGGTGCTTGGCGAAGGCACCCCCTTCTTCGCTGCGGCTCGCCCGCCCCTGCGTCTGGCCGGCAGTGAACAGGTCGATGACAATGTGATGAAGCTCAGCTATGTCCCGGCCTGATTGAGCGATTGCATTGCGCCCGCTCCCCTGTGGCGGCTTTCGACCACAGAGATCGAGGTGACGCTGGCCGCGATGGCTGGTTTCCCAGGCCTGCCACCAATAGACCCCGTTCCGCTTCCCACTCCAGTTCAGACGTTCCCGTCACGACATCCGCCTCCGCCCCGGCAAAACCGTTGCCGCACGGCCACACTCGCAGGTAAGAGTGGAAAAATTCACATAAACGCGCCACAATTGACCGCGATAGCGATAGGCATCGCGTTTGCGCCTGTATGGCGGCGCGTATCGATTTTTCCATGATGACGGCTCGAAAGTGATCTTTGATGGATCTTCGTCTCTCTCCCGATGATCGCGTCGATGGCGGCCCGCAGCGCAAGGCCAAGGGCCAGCGCGCGCAGGCCGGATCAGGCTCCAATGCGCCCAAGGGTGGCAAACCTCGTCGGCCGCAGAACCGCAAGGTGAAGAAAAAGCGCTCGGGCGGGATGAGGTTCATCGTCGGGCTGGCCTATTTCTGCTTTACGATGATGCTTGTCGGCGGCGTCGCGGTGGCCGGGATCGTCGTCTATTACGGCCAGGATCTGGGCTCGTCCTCGACCTGGGAAGTGCCCCAGCGTCCGCCCAATATCCGCGTTCTGGCGTCCAACGGACAGCTTTTGACCAATCGCGGCCAGACCGGCGGCGAAGCCATCGGCATTCACGAGTTGCCGCCCTATGTGGGCCAGGCGGTGGTGGCCAGCGAAGACCGTCGCTTTTACAGCCATTTCGGCGTCGATCCGATCGGTCTGGCCTCGGTGGGGCTGGAAATGATCCGCGCGGGCGGGATTACCCGTGGCGCGTCCACCATTACCCAGCAGGTGGCCAAGAACCTGTTTCTGACCCCCGACCAGACCCTTGGCCGCAAGGTGCAGGAAGCGTTGCTGGCCGTGTGGCTGGAGCAAAACTACACCAAGGACGAAATTTTAGAGCTCTATCTCAACCGCGTGCATTTCGGGTCGGGTTCGACAGGGATCGAGGCGGCTGCCCAGACCTATTTCGGGATTTCGGCGCGCAATCTCTCGCTGGGCCAGGCCGCGATGCTGGCGGGCATCCTGCCGGCGCCTAGCTATTACAATCCGCGCACCCATCCCGACCGGGCGTCCGAGCGTCAGCGGCTGGCGCTGGCCAACATGGTGCGTGAGGGTTACATCACCACCGAACAGGCACAGGCCGCCGCCCAGAACATGGATGCCAACATCACTACCGAGCGGGTGGCTGGCACCGAATATTACGTCGCCGACTGGGTGGAAACGCTCATGAACGACTATCTGGGCGAGGTGAACGAAGACGTTGTGGTTTCCACAACGCTCGACTGGGACCTGCAAAAGCAGGCCGAATTCGTCATCAAGGAAGCCGTGGCCGAGCAGGGTGAGGAACTGGACTTTTCCCAGGCCGCCTTCGTGGCCATGGATACCGAGGGCCGGGTGCGCGCACTTGTGGGCGGGGTCGATTACAGCCAGTCGAGCTATAACCGCGCCGTGACCTCGCGCCGTCAGCCAGGGTCGGCCTTCAAGCCTTTCGTCTATCTGGCCGCGCTGCAGCAGGGCTATACGCCCGACACGCTGATGGTGGACGAGCCGCTCGACTACAATGGCTGGTCGCCGGAAAACTCCAATGGCCGCTATGTCGGGCCCGTTCTGTTGCGCGACGCGCTGGCCTTTTCCATCAATACGGTGGCGGCGCGGCTGGCCATCGATATCGGCCCGGAAAACGTGGTCGAAACGGCCTATCGGATGGGTTTTTCCTCCAATTTCCAGGCCGTGCCGGCCATCGCGCTGGGCACCCAGGAAGTCTCGCTGCTCGAACTGACCAGCGCCTACGCCCCGTTCGCCAATGGCGGCTATGGCGTGGTGCCCAATGTCATCACGCGGATCACAACGACCGATGGCGAAGTTCTATATGAAGAAACGCCAGCCGGGCCGGGCCGTATCCTGACCGACGAGCAGGTGGGCATGATGAACGACATGCTCCAGACCGGCGTTCAGGCCGGGACGGGCACGCGGGCCCAGTTGGGCAACTGGCCGATGGCGGGCAAGACCGGCACATCGCAGCGCAACCGCGATGCGCTGTTTGTGGGCTATACCGCGAGCCTTGTGGGTGGGGTATGGCTGGGCAATGACGACGACACGCCGACACGCGTGTTCGGCGGGCAGATTCCCGCACAGATCTGGCGCGACATCATGACCATGGCCCATGAGGGCCTGCAGGTCGCGGCCCTGCCAGGCAATTACGTCAAGCTGCAGGACCGCGTTGCGGTGCCGATGCAGGATACGATGCCGGCGACCGGAACGCCCGTGACCATCGACCAGATCCAGGGCCAGCCGGGCCAGCAACCCGCGCCGGTGCCCCAGCAGCAGATCCAGCCGCAACAGCAGCAACAACCCATAGCGGTTCCGGCCAATGACGGGATCGGTGGGCTGCTCAACGGACTGTTCGGCGGGTAGCGCCGGTCATCTGCGACGCAAAAAAGCCCGGGCACCGACCCGGGCTTTTTTTGCGTACTGCGCCCACCATTTGCCTGTTGACTTGGAGTGCGCTCCAAGCCGTAGCTTCCCATGCGTCGTGACGAAAGGAGGGGCTGTTCATGAAGATCGGCGAAGTGGCAAGGCGCTCGGGCCTGACAGCTCATACGATCCGCTATTATGAGCGGATCGGCCTTATTCCCTATGCCGACAGGGACCGATCGGGCCAACGTGACTACGACGCATCGGTCCTTGTCTGGATAGAATTTCTCGACCGTCTCAAAACCACGGGAATGCCTATCCGGGACATGCTGCGCTACGCGGCCTTGCGGGCGGGCGGGGTTGAAACGGAAGCTCAACGCCGCAGTCTGCTCGAGCAACACCGCGACCGCGTCCGCGCACATGTCGCCGAACTGCAAGCCTCTCTCCTCGTCCTCGACACCAAGATTGCCGGATATGCCGGCAAGGATCATGAGGATGAAAAAATATGACGCATCAATCCCCCACCATGGGCGAAAGCCGGCTCGAACGCGGCAAGCGGGCGCTTGCCGAAATCGACGGCGAGGCTGGCCAAAATGTCATCGCCGCACTGGCCGACATTGCCCCCGAGTTTGCAGACTATGTGTTCGAGTTCGCGTTCGGAGACATCTACAACCGCCCTGGCCTCGACCTGCGGGCCCGCGAAATCGCCACCATCGCGGCACTGACAGCCATGGGCACCGCAACGCCGCAACTGAAGGTCCATATCGAGGCGGGCCTCAATGTTGGGCTGACCAGAGACGAAATCACCGAGATCATCATGCAGATGGCCGTCTATGCCGGCTTTCCCGCGGCGCTGAACGGCCTGTTTGCAGCCAAGGAGGTCTTCGCCGCACGGGTCTAAGTCGTTTCACCGTTTCGCGGAAACGCTTCAATTGCTCTAAGTCTTTTTGTCGCGCTTCTGAACCGGACAAGTGGTATACACTTATCCTGGAAGCGCTCTAGAGCGCCATCAGAGCCGTGCCATTGGCCTTGAGCCAGGCCTTGGGGCGTTCGTAATCGGGGAAGGTCCTGGCGACGGTGCGCCAGAAGACCGGCCTGTGGTTCATTTCGAGGATGTGGGCTACTTCATGGGCGGCGACGTAATCGAGCACGTCGGGTGGGGCGAGAACCAGCCGCCAGTTGAAATTGAGGCTGCCCGAGGACGAGCACGAGCCCCAGCGGGTCGACTGATCGCGCAGGGTGATGCCGGCGACCTTGACGCCCAGATTTTGCGCGTGGCGGGCGCAGGCGATTTCGAGATCCGCACGGGCCTGGGATTTGAACCAATCGACAAGGCGGCGGCGCATGTGGTCGGGGCCGCCCGGCACGTGCAATTGGGGTTCGTTTGTATCCTCGATGAGGGTGACGAGGCCGCGCAGCCGGTCGAGGCTGACCAGACGATGGGAGACGCCGCGCAGGGGAATGATGGCGCCCGGAGCAAGAGCGTAGGGGCTCTGGATGCGGTTGAGCCGGGCGGAAAGCCAGCCATTGTTGCGCTCAAGGAAGGCCTGTGCCTCGGGCCAGCGGCCGCCGCGCGGAACGGTCAGCATGGGTTCACCCCGTGCTGAAATGCTCAAGCGATAAGACCGCGCCCGCGCATTGACCCTCACGCCGACGGTGACGGGACCGGAAGTGGTCACGATTTCGGTGGTCTGGGGAATTGCGGTGCGGGCAAAAAGGCGGGGCAGCCCCATCCATCGTCTCTTTTGCAAGGGAATCGCTTGAGCCATTATGCAGGCTGGCCCGGCGGACAAAACAAAAAAGAAGCGGCACGCCGGAAAGGAACGTGCCGCTTCTTTTGTTGTCGCGCTTTCGGACTCGACGAGTGGAGGCTGCCCATCGCCGAAAGCGCTTTTGTGGGTGCCTTGGGCGGAGGAAACCCAAGGCGCGACCGGGGACCAAAGGGAGGGGGAACAATCCGCCGGCCGAAGGGAAATTGTCTTTTCGGGCCGCGCTTCCAATTATCCTGGGAGCGCTCTTGAGGAAACGTCACCGGCCCGTGGGCCGGTGAATGTCAGTTTTGTCCGTAGCGTTTCGCTTGCGCGGCCCTGCGGGTCCGAACCGCAAAAGTGGAATCCACTTTTGCTGGAAACACTCTTAGTACCCCTGACGTTCGCCGCCATCGTCGTTGCGGTGTTCGTCAGGGCGGGGGGCATTGCGGTCCCGCATGAAGCGATCGAACTCTTCGCGGTCACGCGCCTTGCGCAGATTGGCGAGGTGCTCTTCGAACGCCTGGCGGTCTTCTTCGAGCTTGCGGCGCTCCTCATCGAGGCGCTTGAGCTGTTCTTCGCGGTACTCGTCGAATGCGGCATTGCCGGTGGAGGCGGCGCCATAGTGGCGCGGGCCACAATTACGGGATTTGAAATGGGCCTTCTGCCGGCTCACCCAGGCGTCGGCCTTTTCGCGGCTCCCGCCCATATATTCGCCCCATAAGATGTAGGCGAGGACGGCCATGCCAAGCGGCCAGAAGATGATAAAACCCAGAACCATCAAAGCGATGGTAATCGGGGACCATGCGGGTTTGATAATTGCACTGTTCATGTTGCGGTCTCTCCAGTCTCGAACACAACAAAATTTGGGGTCGCTGGCGCGCGCATCAAGGGTTGGCGCATAAATTTATCGCTCTTGAAATCTGCTATAGAGTGCCCATACGCCACACCGGAAGCGAGAAAAGATGAGCGAAATCACCGAGTCCAGCGCCCCGATACCTGCACGCAGCGCCAACCCAATGCGACTCGAAACGCTCGTCCTTTTGCGCTGGCTGGCCATTTCGGGCCAGCTCATCACGGTGGTATTCGTGCGCTACGGGCTGGGATACGACCTGCCGCTTGGTGCGTGCCTGCTGCTGATCGGGCTTTCGGTCCTGGTCAATGCGGGGCTCCTGATCCGCTACGGACCGGGGCACCGACCATCAACGCGGCTGGCGTTTTTTCAGCTCGCCTATGACAGTCTGCAGCTTGGCGGATTGCTGTATCTGACGGGCGGGCTGGGCAACCCGTTCGCCGTCTTGCTGCTTGCGCCGGTTTCGGTCTCGGCTTCGACACTGGCCTCGCGCGAAACGATCTGGGTGGGCACGCTGGTTATTGCGATTGCCAGCGCATTGTCACTGTTTCACATGCCATTGCCCTGGATCGAGGGCGTCCGTTTCGAGCCGCCGCGCATCTATCTGACCGGGGTTTGGGTGGCGATTTTGTGCGCCGTGGGTTTTGTTGCGGGATACACCAACAAGGTGGCCCATGAGGCGCGCCAGCTGGTCGATGCGCTGACCATCACCGAGTTGGCCCTGTCGCGCCAGCAGCAGCTTTCGGCGCTCGACGGGCTGGCCGCGGCTGCGGCCCATGAACTGGGCACGCCGCTGGCCACCATCGCCCTGGCCGCCAAGGAAATCCGCCGCGACCATGGGGAAGGCGAGCTGGCCGAAGACCTCGACCTGATCATCGACCAGGTGGCCCGCTGCCGGGCTATCCTGGGCAAATTGCGCAATCTGCGACCGTCGGGATCAGACCTTTTCGACAGCGCCACGCTCTCTGACATCGTGGCGGAACTGGCCAAGGCCCATGAGGGGCCGGCGCTGGTGGGGGGCAAATCGATAAGCCTTGCACAAACCCGCGCCGAGCAGGACGAGCCGGTGATTGCGCGCAATGTGGCGCTGCTTTACGGGCTGGGCAATCTGATCGAAAACGCTGTGCAGTTCGCAAAGGCAGAAGTGACGATCCGCGCCGTCTGGGACGGAAGGCGGGTGATGATTGCCATCATGGATGACGGGCCGGGATTTCCGCCCGACCTTTTAAGCCGGCTGGGAGAACCCTATCTGACAACGAGGACAAAAGACCGGTTCGATCCGCGCCATCCCGATGGCGGGGGCGGGTTGGGCCTTGGCGTGTTTATTGCCAAGACGTTGCTCGAGCGGACCGGCGCCACGCTCAAATTCTTCAATGCCCGGCCAAACGGGCACGCCTGCGTGGAAATCAGTTGGCCGCGCGACACTCTGGTCCGAAATGCCGCACGCGACGTATGAGGTATGTAATGTGTAAGGTTTTGACGTTCTCGCCACAATTGGCCATAACCGAGACGCGAGAGGATCCAGGCCAATGACAGATATTTCCGAGCTTCCCGAAACCGACCGCACCCTGCTGCTGGTCGATGACGACAAGCCATTCCTGACCCGGCTCGAAAGGGCCATGGACAAGCGGGGCTTTATCGTTTCGATCGCCGATACGGTGACGGCCGGATTGGCGGCGGTCAAATCCAGCACACCGGCCTTTGCGGTGGTCGATTTGCGGCTCGAGGACGGAAACGGGCTGACCGTGGTTCAGGCGCTGCACGAAAACCGGCCCGACGCCCGTGCCGTGGTTCTGACCGGTTATGGCAATATTGCCACCGCCGTCACGGCGGTCAAACTGGGGGCCGTAGATTATCTCGCCAAGCCGGCCGACGCCGACGATATCGTCAAGGCGCTTTTGGCCGGCGAGGACGATATCAAGCCCGAGGCCCCGGAAAATCCCATGTCGGCGGACCGGGTGCGCTGGGAGCATATCCAGAGGGTCTATGAATTGTGCGACCGCAATGTTTCGGAGACTGCGCGGCGGCTCAACATGCACCGGCGCACGCTGCAACGCATCCTCGCCAAGCGCGCTCCGCGCTGATCGATACTCAGACCATCCCAGGAGACCTTCATGGCCGTCGAGCTGAGCTTTAACGGTGCGGCGGGCACCGTTACGGGGTCGTGCTACCGGATCGTCCACGACAGGGGCAACTTTCTTGTCGATTGCGGACTGTTTCAGGGCACCAAAACCGAGCGCGAGCTTAACGAAAAGCCGTTCCCGTTTGATCCGGGAGCGATCGATTTCGTCCTTTTGACCCATGCCCATATCGACCATGTGGGGCTGGTGCCGCGGCTGTATGCCAAGGGATATCGCGGGCCGCTGCACGCAACGGCGGCGACCAATGGGCTGATCGAATATCTTCTGGCCGATGGGGCGAGCATCCAGGAAAGCGAGGCTGAGCGCGAAAACAAGAAGCGCCGGCGCCGGGGCGAAGCGCCCGTGCCGCCCCTCTATACCTTGGCAAATGCCGAGGAGGCGCTCAAACACCGGTCCGATCATCCCTACGGCGAATGGATAGAGCCCGGACCGGGAGTTCGGGCGCGGTTCTGGAATGCCGGGCACATCCTTGGGTCGGCTTCCATCGAAATCGAGGTCGAGGACAACGGCAAGCCGGTGCGCTTGTTGTTTTCGGGGGATCTGGGGCCTGACGAAAAGGTTTTCTATCTCAAGCCCGGCGCCCCTTCCGATTTCGACTATGTGATTTGCGAATCGACCTATGGCGGGCGCGAACGGGCCGATTACACGCTGGAAACACGCCGCGCGGCGCTGGCTGAGGAAATCAACGCGGCGCTGGACCGGGGCGGCAATCTGGTGATTCCGGCCTTTGCCGTGGAGCGCAGTCAGGAATTGCTGCACGATATCGGGACGCTGATCGAAGACGGGACGATCAGTCCCAAGCGGGTGTTTCTCGACTCCCCACTGGCGCGGCGGGTAACGCAGGTCTTTGCCCGATACGCCCACGAGTTCGACGATCTCGAACTTTCCCCCGAGCAATTGTTCAACAATCCACGCTTTTCGATCACCGAGAGCGTCGAGGAGTCCAAGGCAATCAACAAAATTGCCGGCGGCGCCATTATCATTTCGGCGTCGGGCATGGCCGATGCGGGGCGGATCAAGCACCATTTGCGCAACAATCTGATCCGCCACAATGCGACGGTGCTGTTCGTCGGCCATCAGGCGCGCGGCTCTCTGGGGCAGGTTATCCAGTCGGGGGCCAGGGAGGTGACCATTCACGGATCGCAAGTCCCAGTCCGCGCCCAGATCCGCTCGATCGACAATTATTCGGCCCATGCCGATCATTCCGAACTCATCGCCTGGATCAAGGGGCGGCTGCCCATCCATGGGACGCTGTTTCTGACCCATGGCGAGGACGAAGAACGTTCCGCGCTGCGCAAGGCGGCCATGGCGTTGGGGCTGGCCGGCGACCAGATCATCGCTCCAGAGCTCGATGACCGGGTGGCGTTGCAAGCTGGCGGCACCAGCCGGATCGTGGCGACAGGCACCGGGCGGATCGAAACCAGCCAGATCGGTCATGACTGGCACAATGGCTATGCCGAACTGATGATCGCGCTGTCGGACGCATTGCGCGCCGCGCAATCGGATTCAGAGCGGGAAGCGATGATCGAAAGGCTCAAAGCCGCGCTAGCGGCCAAATAAGCCCTTTTTTTGCATCGTCCTTCCGGCAAAAGTGGCATCCACTTTTGCCGGAAGCGCACTATTCCGCCGCCTGCTGGTTTTCCGGTTCGGGATGTGACGGGCTCTCGCTCTTGGGACCGGCGATCAACAGCCGCTGCTTGCGGCGGCGGCGGGTGATGCGGACCTGCTTGACCCGGCGGGCATCGGCGCGGGTGATCTCGAATTCAAACCCCTTGAGCTTGGAGACGACCTCGCCGCGCACCGGGACACGGCCGAGCATGGCAACGATCAGCCCGCCCAAAGTATCGACTTCCTCGGCATATTCGCCGGGATCGAAATCGGGCCCGACGGCCTCAATCAGATCTGTCAGCTCCACGCGGGCATCGGCAATGAAGCTGTCTTCATCGACCGCGCGCAGCATCGAGGCTTCGCTTTCGTCATGTTCGTCCTCGATATCGCCCACGACCGCTTCGAGAAGATCCTCGATTGTCACCAGTCCATCGGTGCCGCCATATTCATCGATCACCACCGCCATATGCATGCGGGTGGCTTGCATGGAGGCCAAGAGATCGGTGACCGGCATCGAGGGGGGCACGAACAGCACCTTGCGCACCAGATCGAGCTTGCCGATGCGCTGCTTGAGCACCGGGGTGACGAACTTGACCGGGCTTTGATTGTTGTGCCCGTTCGACCCGTTTCCCGCGGTCGGGGCTGCGGATCTGGCCGGTTCGGTGACCTTTTCGAGCACGTCCTTGATGTGGATCATGCCCACGACATTGTCGAGGCCTTCCTCATAGACCGGCATGCGCGAATGGCCGACCTGACGGAACCTATCGATCACGTAGCCGACATTGACGCTAGAATCCACCGCTTCGATATCGGCGCGCGGCACCATGACGTCCTCGACGCGCAATTCGCCGAGCTTGAGCACATTTTGCAAAATGGCCCGCTCGGATGCGGAAAAGGTGGTGTCGGTGGGCAGGAACGGGCCCTCGAGCGCCTCCTTGAGATCGGTGCGCAAGGACGCTGGCCGACCCGGCAGACGGGCGCGAATCCGCGCCCATAGCGATGGCTTTCTGTCGCTCGAAGTTGAATTAATATGGTCGCCCTCAGGGCGATGCGGCCGGCGCGCCGCGGCGCTAGATTGATCGCTATCGGTCATTTGGGGTGCGGTGGGCATTTGTCTTTTCGGCCCGACCGTCGGCACTCCGTATCTTGTTGCGCAAAGATCAGTCGTTCAAAAGAACCTGACCATCATAGGGGTCTGGATACCCCAGCAGCCCCATAATATCGGTTTCTCTTGCCTCCATGGCAAGGGCTTCCTGCTCAGTTTCGTGGTCATAGCCCAAAACATGGAGCATTCCATGAACCAGAAGATGGGCAAAATGGTGCTCAAAAGGCTTTTCGAGTCCGTCAGCCTCGGCCACCAACGTTTCGTAGGCGAGCGATATGTCACCGAGAAGACCTTCGAGGGCATCGTCGGGGTCGAGCGCGGGAAATGACAGAACATTGGTCGGCTTGTCCTTGCCCCGCCACTCGCGGTTAAGTGCCTGTTGGGCAGCATCATCGGTCAACAGAACAGAGATTTCGCAAGGACCGTCCACGGCAAAGCCGGAGTTCTCCAGCGCCATGGCGAGGACTTTTTCGGCCAGGGGCTGGAGGGTTTCGGGCCAGTCTCCGGCCGCGCGATTGATCTCGACGGACAGTCTGGGCGTCAAACGTCGAGCTTTCCTTCGGAGGCCGGGCTCTTGCCCGTTGCGCCTTCATAGGCCCTGACAATGCGCGCAACGAGAGCGTGGCGCACCACGTCCTTGTCGGTAAAGCGCGTCGTGTGAATGCCTTCGACATCGGAGAGAAGGTGGAGGGCTTCGACAAGCCCCGATTTTTCCCCGCGCGGCAGATCGACCTGGGTGGGGTCGCCGGTGATGATCATTTTCGAATTTTCGCCCAGCCGGGTCAGAAACATCTTCATCTGCATCGATGTGGTGTTCTGGGCCTCATCGAGAATGACGGCGGAATTGGCAAGGGTGCGCCCGCGCATGAAGGCGAGCGGAGCCACTTCGATGGCGCCGGACGCAATGCAGCGCTCGACCACCTCGGGCTGCATCATGTCGTAAAGCGCGTCGTAAAGGGGCCGGAGGTAGGGATCGACCTTTTCTTTCATGTCGCCGGGCAGAAAGCCCAGGCGCTCGCCCGCTTCCACCGCGGGGCGGGAGAGGATGATGCGATTGATTTCGCCGCGCTCGAGGAGCGTCGCCGCGTGGGCGACGGCGAGATAGGTCTTGCCGGTGCCGGCCGGGCCGACGCCGAACACCATCTCGAAGCGGTCCATGGCGCGGATATAGCCATCTTGAGCCGGATTGCGGGCGACGATGGTGGCCTTGCGCGTGGCGATCTGGGCCATGCGCACCTTGCCGCGCTTTTCGAGCGTGGGGAGCGAGAGCTGGCTGTCCTCGGACTGGACCATGCGGATGACACCATCCACATCGGCGGGGCCGACGACCTTGCCCTCTTCGAGCATGTCGTAGAGCGATTCGAGCGCACGGCGCGCCTGATCGACGGCGTTGGCGCCGCCGCGCAGCATCACGTGGTTGCCGCGCGAATTGGCCTGCACCCCCAGACGCTGCTCGATGAGCGCCAGATTCTGGTCGAATTCACCGTACAATTGGGAGACGAGCCGATTGTCTTCGAACGCCAGTTCGAGATGGGCGGCGGCGGACTGGTCGGGTTGCGACCGCAAATTCCGTGTCAAACGCGATGGCTCCAGGGAAGCGTTGCGACTCTTAACGAGTAGTAAAGCTATCAGACCGCGATTCGATCCGCTGTGACAATTGTGCCTTCGAGCGAATTTTTTGCCTGGGCGATGATTTCGACCGGCAGGATCTGGCCGATCAGGCTCTGATCGGCGCTGATGTGCACCGCCTGCAGATAGGGCGAACGGCCCGCCACCTGGCCGGGATTGCGGCCGGGCTTTTCGATCAGAACCGGCAGGGTCATGCCCACACAGCCTGCATTGAAAGCCTGAGACTGGCGTGTGATCTCGGCCTGCAGAATTTCGAGGCGCTCGGCTTTGACGTGTTCTTCGATCTGATTGTCCATTTCCGCACCCGGCGTGCCCGGGCGGGTGGAATATTTGAACGAGAAGGCCGAGGCGTAGCCGATCTTTTTGACCATATCCACTGTCGCTTCGAAATCGGCATCGGTCTCACCAGGGAAACCGACGATGAAATCGCCCGAGAGCGCCATATCGGGGCGGGCGGCGCGAATGCGGTCGATGATCTCGAAATATTCGGCAGCGGTGTGGCGACGGTTCATGGCTTTGAGGATCCGATCCGAGCCCGACTGCACCGGCAGATGGAGATAGGGCATCAACTGGGGCAGATCGCGGTGCGCGGCGATCAACTCGTCATCCATGTCGCGTGGATGGGACGTGGTATAGCGGATGCGCTCGATGCCATCGATTTCAGCCAGCATGTGGCAGAGCGCGCCAAGGCTGACGCTTTGGCCATTATCGCCCAGCCCGTGATAGGCGTTGACGTTCTGGCCCAAAAGGGTGATCTCGCGCACCCCTGCATCGGCCAGACCACGCGCCTCGGCGCGAACCTGTGCCACGGGGCGGGAGACTTCGGCGCCGCGGGTATAGGGGACGACGCAGAACGAGCAGAATTTGTCGCACCCTTCCTGAACGGTCAGGAAGGCGGTGAGGCCGCGGGAAATGGTCACTTCCTTTTTGGCAGCCGGAAGATGGGCGAACTTGTCTTCCTCGGGGAAATCGGTGTCGATGACCCGGCCTTTCTGGGCCTTGGAGAGGAGTTCGGGCAGGCGGTGATAGGATTGCGGGCCAAAGACCAGATCCACCGCCGGAGCGCGGGCCATGATCTCCTCGCCCTCGGCCTGGGCGACGCAGCCGGCGACGCCGATCAGCATCTTTTTGGCGCCGGGCTCACGTTCGTTGCGGAAATCGCGAATGCGGCCGAGTTCGGAATAGACCTTTTCGGCGGCCTTTTCGCGAATGTGGCAGGTGTTCAATAGCACCAGATCGGCCTCGCCCATCTCGGACGTCGGCGTATAGCCGTGCGGGGCCAGCGCGTCGGTCATCCGATCGCTGTCATAGACGTTCATCTGGCAGCCATAGGTCTTGATGAAGACCTTCTTGGCGTTGGGGAGATCTGGCTGTTTGTCGCTCATGGGCGCGGTTTACACCACTTCCCCGTCCTTTGGCAAAGGGTCAGCGCGATTGAGGGCATTGAGCATGGCGCGGACTTCGGTTTCGGCCCATTTGGCGTTGCGTTTGCGGTCATCGGTCGCTGGGAGGGGAGCGCCGAAGGCGAGGACGACGTCCTTGGGGCCCGATTTGAGGATGGCGCCGAGATTGTCGCCGATGCCCATATCGCCGATCCAGGCGACCTGGCGGCGCTCGGGGCGTGAGAGGGGGAGGCCGGAGATTTTGGTGTAGGCGATGGCAAGGGGCTGGATTTTGGCGCCGTCCTTTATGGCGCCCATCAGCGCCGAGCGGAACGGAAGGACGTGGGTGCCGATGCCGGAGGTGCCTTCGGCAAAGAGCAGGACCGGAACGTCTTGGGCAATGCGGGTGCTCATCTCGCCTGCCGTGCGGCGGGTGTCGGTGCGTCGGGTGCGATTGACGAATATGGTCTTGTGCAGACCGGCCAGGGTCCCGATTACGGGCCAGTGGGCGACGTCGGATTTGGCGACGAAGCTGACAGGGAATTTGCTGGCCACTGCAACGATATCGAGCCAACCGATATGGTTGGCGACCAGGAGGACCGGGCCTTTTGCAAGAGGTTGGCCGGCCAGAGATACACGCAGACCGAGGCCCAACGCGAGCAGTTTGAAAAAGATCGAAGGCAAAAGCTGCCATCCGGGGAGGCACAGCTTCACGAGAACAAACTGGACCGGCAGACCGACCAGCGTGAAGGGCAGGACGATGAGCGCCAGGAAGGCGAGGCGCAAGGCCATGAGGGTTGGCCTTAGCTGTCCTTGTCTTTCAAGGGGACCGCGTAGAGTTCGAGGCGGTGATCGACGAGCTTGTAGCCGAATTTTTTCGCAATCAGTTCCTGGATGGCCTCGATCTCCTCATTGCGGAACTCGATGACCTTGCCCGAGCGGATATCGATCAGATGGTCGTGGTGCTCGTCGGGGATCTGCTCGAACCGGGCGCGGCCGTCCTTGAAATCGTGTTTGGTGACCAGCCCGGCTTCTTCAAACAAATTGACCGTACGATAGACGGTCGAGAGGGAAATGCGCGGATCGACGGCAGAGGCGCGGCGGTAGAGTTCCTCGACGTCGGGATGGTCGGTGGCCGCTTCAAGGACACGGGCGATCACCCGGCGCTGGTCGGTCATGCGCATGTTGCGCGCCACGCATTGCTCTTCAAGCGTTGCTTCGGTGAAAGGCTCGTTGCCCATGCCCGCCTCGCGCATCTGTCCGGTTTGGAGAGATCGGGTTAGCCGATCGGGGCAGCCATGACAAGTGCGGTCGCGGCGCTGCCATCGGGCTTTGGGTAATAGCCCTTGCGGGTGCCGATATCGGCAAAGCCGAAGCGGCGGTAGAGCGCGATGGCCGAGGCGTTGGTTTCATCGACCTCGAGGAAAAGGGTTCTGACCGGGCTCATGGTCAAATCGGCGATGGCCGCGGCCAGCAGCGCGCGGCCCAGCCCGCGGCCACGCTTTTTGGGGTCGACCGCGATGGTGAGCAATTCGGCTTCATCGCCCGCGATACGCAGCATGGCAAAGCCGGAAATGTTGCGTTTGGCGTCGGTCGCGACATAGGCGGGCGTGGTCTTGGGATCGGCAAGATAGACTTCGAAATCGGCAACCGGCCAGCCGCGGTAAAAGCCTTGCGCGTGCAGTTTTGCCAGGGCGGGCGCGTCGTCGATCTCAGCGCGGGCGATGTGAAGGCCGCCCGGGGCAACCCAGAAATTCATTTGCGCGCCACTCCGAACCCGAGCTGGGGCTTGGCGTCGGCCGCACGGATATAGGTGGGATCGGCCGGAAAGTCGCTGGCGCGGGCCCGTGAGGCAAATGCCGCCATCAATCCGATATCGATCATCGGATCGTCGGGGGTGGTGCGCGAGGCAATCTGGAGGATCTGCTTGAGATCGACAAGGTCGGCCTTGTCACGCGGTTTGCCCGGCGCTGAAAAGCTCTGGCGATAGGCTTCGCCGCGCTTGGCATCGACGATCAGCTCGCTTGGCCCCTCGTGCGAGAGCGAAAGGGCGAGCAGCGAGGGGATGCCGATGACCGTTATGTCGAGCGCGACGCCGAGCCCGCGGGCCGTGGAAAGCCCGATACGCAGGCCGGTGAATGAGCCGGGGCCCGTGGTGACGGCGACGCGGTTGAGCGATTGATAGGTCAGCCCGCAGCGGTCGAGCAGTGCGCCGATGGCGCCGAAGATGATTTCAGCATGGCCCTTGGCGACATCGGCAATTTCGGTTTCGACGCTGCCGTTCGATAAGACAAGCGCCAGTTGCAGGCGTTCGCGGGCGGTATCGATGGCAAGGGTCACGGGCGTGCTCATACCGATTTCGATAGGCCGAAACGACAAACCCCGCAAGCTGTTTGGAGCTTGCGGGGTTTTGGTATGGCCGCATTTGCAGCCAGTAAGGCGTGAGGCCTAACTGATTGATAATATTATATTTGCTGGACCTGTTCGACGCCGGGGACGAAGTGGCGGAGCAGGTTTTCGATGCCCGATTTCAACGTTGCGGTCGAGGAGGGGCAGCCCGAGCAGGCGCCCTGCATGTGCAGGAAGACGGTGCCTTCCTTATAGCCCTTGAAGGTGATGTCGCCGCCGTCCATGGCGACCGCGGGGCGGACGCGGGTGGCGAGGAGTTCCTTGATGACCTCAACGGTTTCGGCGTCGTCATCTTCAAAAAATTCATCGCCCGTATCGACCGGTTCGGACGCTGCGCCTTCGGCGAGGATGGGCTTGCCGCTCATGAAATGTTCCATGACCGCGCCGAGGATGGCGGGCTTTATGTGAGCCCAATCAATGGCTTCGCCCTTGGTGACCGACACGAAATCGGAGCCCAGGAACACGCCCGAAACGCCATCGACCGAGAAAAGCGCCGAGGCGAGCGGAGAAATTCGGGCCATATCGGCGTCGCGGAAATCACGCGGCTCGCCGGGCAAAACCTCGCGGCCGGGGAGGAATTTGAGCGTCGCCGGATTGGGCGTCACTTCGGTCTGAATGAACATTTTTCCGCCTCTCAAGGCTCTTTAGAACTATTCCAAGTTGGTTTGGAAGATAGTCCTTTTGCGGATAAATGCAAGGGGCTGACGCCCAGTGTACCCTCGGTGCATTTGACCCCCACGCCCAGTGGACAGGGCAATTTCAGCACAGTGCGGCGAGATCGGCGTCCGAAATCGTGCCCGGGACCACGGTAACCGGCACGCGAAACGCGTTGGCACCGCGCGCCGCGATCGAGGCGACGAGGGGACCGGGGCCTTCAGACGAATCGGCGGCGGCGAGAACGAGAATGGCGACTGCGGGGTCTTCGGCGATCTGGGCCTCGATGGCGTCGGTCTTCTTGCCTTCGCGAATCACGCGTTCGACGTTGATCGAACCGAAGGCGGCGATGTTGGCGGCGTAGCGGGCCTGCAGCGCCTCGATATTTTCATAGGCCTCGGCGCGCATCACTTCCTCGACGCCCAGCCAGTGCTGGAAATTGTCGGGTTCGATGATCGAGAGCAAGACCACGGTGCCGCCTGTGCGGCGGACGCGCAGGGCGGCAAAGGTGACCGCCTTGGCGCATTCGGGGCTTTCATCCACGACGACCAGAAACTTGCGTTTGTATTCGTCGTCGTAGCGATCCTGGGTGTCGGGCAAGCGCTTTTGTCCGGAGCTGATTTAGGGAGGACGATGCTGCCACAGCGCGCGACGGGCGCGCAAGTGGCAGCATGAAGCTCAATTATGGTCAGCGAATGAAGCCGACGATGTCGCGGACTTCGAGCATGGTCTTTGCGGCGATCTCGCGGGCCCTGTCGGCGCCATTGCGCAGGATGGTTTCGATCTGGGCCGGATCGGCGACCAGCCGGCGCATTTCGGCGGCCTGGGGGGCAAGGACCGAAACGGCGAGATCGGCAAGGGCGGGCTTGAAGGCGCCGAACCCCTGTCCGCCAAATTCGGCCAGCACCTCGGCCACCGATTTGTCCGAAAGCGCCGCGTAGATGCCGACCAGATTGGCGGCCTCGGGGCGGTTTTCGAGGCCCTTTTCCTCACTGGGCAACGCGTCGGCGTCGGACTTGGCCTTCTTGATCTTTTTGGTGATCGTTTCGGCGTCGTCCATCAGATAGATGGTGGCCATATCCGAAGAGGATTCGGATTTGCTCATCTTTTTCGTGCCGTCGCGCAGGCTCATCACTCGCGTCGCCGGGCCGGTGATGACCGGTTCGGGCAGCGGGAAATAATCCTCGTCAAAGCCATTGGCAGCGATCGAAGACGCAAAGTCGTGATTGAACTTGGCGGCGATGTCGCGGGACAGTTCGAGATGCTGTTTCTGGTCGTCGCCGACCGGAACGTGGGTGCCCTTGTAGAGCAGGATGTCCGCGGCCATCAGCGAGGGATAGGCGAACAGGCCCAGCGAGACATTTTCGGAGTTTTTGCCCGCCTTGTCCTTGAACTGGGTCATGCGGCTCATCCAGCCCATGCGCGCCACGCAATTGAAAATCCAGGCCAGTTCGGCGTGTTCGGCGACCTGGGACTGGTTGAAGATGATGTGGGCGGTCGGATCGACGCCAGCCGCGATGTAGGCGGCGGCGATTTCATAGGTCCAGCGCTTGAGATCGGCGGGGTCCTGCCAGACGGTGATCGCATGCATATCGACGACGCAATAGATGCACTCGAAATCGTTCTGCAGCGGCACGAAACGGCGGATGGCGCCGAGATAATTGCCGAGGTGCAGATCGCCCGAGGGCTTGATGCCGGAAAAGACGCGATCGGTGAAAGGCATTGGACTTATGGTCCCTTGGATATCTGGACGAAAGAAATGCCCGCGAGCGGGCCGGGAAAGGGTTTAGATCAAATCCGCCTTTCATGGAAACGCGGATTTGATCTAGATCCTTGTTTTGTCGCCCGTCCGAACCGCAAAACCGATTCCACTTTTGCTGGACGCGCTTTAGAGCCTTAGCGCCGCCGCCGCAAGCGCGCGAGGATCGCGCCGAGCGGCTGGACGCCCGTTACGTGCAGGAGCGCGAAATAAAGGCCAGCGCCCAGAACGCAGATGGCGAGCAGGGCCAGCGCCTGAAGCGGGAAGAAAAAGCCCGGCGCGAATGCCGGTCCGGCGAGCGTGGCCAGGCCCCACAGCGCCAGACCCATGCCAACGGCGACGGCCAGCGTGCCGGCAAGGGCCAGACCCTCGGGCCGCGCGAGCCGGAAATGGCCGCGCCGGGCCAGAAGCACGGCGAGCAGGCCCACATTGACCCAGGCCGAAGTCGAGGTGGCCAGCGCGATGCCGATATGCTCGAGATGGGGGAAGAGGACCAATGACAGGGCGATATTGACGACCAGCGACACCCCGGCAATGAGCGTTGGGGTCTTGGTGTCCTTGCGCGAAAAGAACCCCGGCTGGAGGACGCGCACCAGAACGAAAGCCGGCAGGCCGAGCGAGAACCCCATAAGGGTGTGGGAGACAGCGCGTGTTGCCGCCGCGTCAAAGGCGCCGCGCTCGAACAGGACCCGCACGATGGGTTCGGCCAGCGTAAAGAGCGCGATCGCGGCGGGCAGGGTGAGAACCATGGAGAGTTGGAGAGCCTGGCTTTGCGAGGCGCGCGCCTCGATCTCGCGGCCCGACGAGAGATGGCGCGAGAGCTCGGGGAGCAGGACCGTGCCGATGGCGATGCCGATAATGCCCAAGGGAAGCTGATAGAGCCGGTCGGCATTGGCGATAATGGCGATGGCGGCATCGGCCTGGGAGGCGATGACGGTGCCTACGAACACATTGATCTGGATGATGCCGCCCGCCGCGATGGCCGGAAGGGCGAGCAGCCAGAAGCGGCGCACTTCGTCAGTATAGCGCGGCATGCCGATGGCCGGCAGGAACCCGGCGCGGCGGATGGTGAAAAACACCAGCGCCAATTGCGCAACGCCGCCCGTCATGGCGGCGACCCCGAGCCAGAAGGCTACATCGGCGGGGTTTTCCAGCGTCCAGATGGCAAGGGGAACCAGAACGGCGATGTTGACGAGGTTCAAAAGCACCGGGGCGAAGGCAGCGGCAAAGAATCTTCCCAGCGAATTGAGGATCGCGCCATAGGCCGCCATGAGCGACATGCAGGCGAGATAGGGGAACATGATGCGCGAGAGAAAGACCGTCAGCTCGAACTTTTCGGGATCGCCCACAAAGCCGGGGACGAACACCGTCATCACCGGCTCCATGAAGATTTCGGCGAGGATGGTGACGATCAGAATGGCAGCGACCAGCCAGCTCATGATGCGGCCGGCCAGCTTTTTGGCCCCGTCCGCGCCATCGGTTTCCAGCGCGCCGGAAAACATGGGCACGAAGGCGGTGTTGAACGCCCCTTCAGCAAACAGGCGCCGGAACAGATTGGGCAGGCGGAAGGCGGCCTGGAAGGCATCGGCCGCGGGGCCGATGCCGAGCACGGCGGCGATCAGCGCGTCACGGACAAAGCCGAAAATGCGCGAGAGGAGGGTAAGCCCGCCGACCGACATGGTGTTGCGGAAAAGGCTCATGGGCGGGGTGGCTCGGAGGCGGGATGGCCGGAAGGGAAAAGAGTCCTTTCACGCGCTGGACGGCGTGCCGATTCGATCCCGACCTGCGCTGTGTGTACTGGATCCCGGCTCAAGGCCGGGATGACAGCAGAGGTAATAGGGGAAAATTCTTCAAATTCCCGATCGTCATCCCCGGCGAAGACCCGGCGCCTGGCTGGATTCCGGGAACAAGGCCCGAAATGACATGCGAGGTGTTTGGGGGACGTCGTGTTGAGGATCGCTGGCGGGGCCGGCGGGTGAAGGGGCGCGCGGGGTCGATCCCGACCTGCGCGGAGTGTACTGGATCCCGGCTCAAGGCCGGGATGACGGCGGAGAAAATTGGGTGACGGCTGCCACATTCCCCAATTGTCATCCCGGGCGGAGACCCGGGATCGAGTACACTCGGTGGTGGCAAACGGGCTCCAGGGGCGACCTTGAACCTGGTAACCCACCGACCAGAATGGAGTGCTCACGCTGAGGCCTTTTCGCGGCGGGCGGGGGCGAAGACCGCTTCGAGGGCTTCGTGGATGCGTTTCTGGCGGACCTTTGAGGTGATCTTTCCGCCGGTCAGGTCGGTGACGTAGAAAACGTCCACCGCCTTTTCGCCATAGGTGCCGATATGGGCCGAACCGATGGTGAGGTTGAGATCGGAGAGCGCGCGGGTCAGATGATAAAGCAGGCCGGTGCGATCGAGGCCGGAAATCTCGATGACAGTGAATTTGTCCGAGAGCGCGTTGGAGATGAAGATTTCGGTGGGCACCGAAAAGGGCTTCAAGCGCCGGTTGTAGCGTGAATCGATCCCCAGATCGGCAGGAAGGTATTTGCGGCCCTCGAGCAGCGCCTTGACGGTATCGGTGATGCGTGAGGCCCTGATCTTTTCGTCTTCGTCGGAGGTGAAGGCGCGGCGCAGGCGGAAGGTATCGAGCGCGTAGCCATCCTTGGTGTTGAAGATCTGCGCGCCGATGATCGAGGCATCGGCTGTGGTGCAGGCCCCGGCAATCAGCGAGAGAAGGCGCGGGTGATCGGGGGTATAGAAGGTGACTTCGGTGATGCCCTCGAAGGCCTTGATCGAGGTCGATCCGGCAAAGCTCGAATTTTTGGCTTCGGCCGCGTCGATCATGCGCGCATGGGCCAGTTGCAGTTCGGGTTCGGCGCGCAGCCAGTAATTGGGGAACTGGCGCTCGATATAGGCATCGAGCCGCTCTGGCGTCCAGTCGGTCAGCCCGGCGCGCAGGGCGTCCTGGGCCTCGATGATCCGGTCGCTCTGGGAGACCTGGGAATGGCCACCCGAAAGCAAGGGTTCGGTGGCGTAATAAAGGGCGCGCAGGAGCGAGCCCTTCCAGCCGGTCCAGGTGCCCGGACCCACGGCGCGGATGTCGCAGGCGGTGAGGATCATGAGCAGAGCAAGGCGCTGGGGGCTCTGCACGATCTGGGCGAAATTGCGCGCCGTATCGGGATCCTGAATGTCGCGGGACTGGGAAATCTCGCTCATCAGGAGGTGATAGCGCACCAGCCAGGCGACGGTATCGGTTTCGGCCGCCGAAAGGCCCAGACGCGGGCAGAATTTGCGGGCGATAGCCTCGCCGGCCTCGGAATGGTCCTCGGGGCGGCCCTTGGCGATATCGTGCAGGAACAGGGCGACATAGAGCAGGCGCGCATCGGAGAGATGGGGCAACAGCTCGTGGGTCAAAGGCAACTCGTTTTTCAGACCGCCATTGGCGATGTCGGCCATGACACCGACGGCGCGGATGAGATGCTCGTCCACCGTATAGTGGTGATACATGTTGAACTGCATCAGCGCGACGATCTTGCCGAATTCGGGGACCAGCTTGCCCAGAACGCCTGATTCATTCATGCGGCGCAGGATGCGCTCGACCGATTTGGGACTGGTGAGGATTTCGAGGAAATAGGCGTTGACCCGCTCATCGGTCCGAAGCTTCTTGTCGATCAGGCGCATCGAGCGGGTCAAAAGCTTGAGCGCGTCGGGGTGGAACATCACCCCCTCGCGGCCCGCCACCCAGAAGATCTTTACGATGTTGACCGGGTCTTTTTCGAACACTTCATCATTGGCCACGGTGATGCGGCCATGTTCGAGAATGAAATCGGGCTCGCCCCGGATCTGGCGGCGCGCCTTGCGGAAATTGCCGAACACGCGGCCGAAGGCATCGACTTTTTTGGCGTGGGCAAATTCGAGCGAGGTGCAGAAAATGCGGGTCAGATCGCCCACATCCTTGGCGACGAGGAAATAGCGCTTCATGAAGCGCTCGACCCCGAGCATGCCGGCGCGGTCGTGATAGCCCATGCGCTCGGCCATTTCCTGCTGGATCTCGAAGGTCAGCCGGTCATCGGCCCGGCCGACGAGAAAGTGCAGATTGCAGCGCACGGCCCAGAGGAAATCCTCGGCGCGCTGGAAGGCGCGGTATTCGGTCTTGGAGAATACGCCCTTCTCGATCAGTTCGGGATAGGTCTGGACGCGGTAGAAATATTTGCCGATCCAGTAAAGCGTATTGAGATCGCGCAAGCCCCCCTTGCCGTCCTTGACGTTGGGTTCGACCACATAGCGGGTGTTGCCCTGGGCGTCGTGGCGGGCGTCGCGCTCGGCCATTTTCGCCGCGATGAATTCGGGGCCGGTCTTTTCGACGATCTCGGTTTCGAAGCGCTCGCGCATCTGGTTGAACAGCGTATCGTCGCCGACCAGAAAGCGGCTTTCGAGCGTTGCGGTGCGCACCGTCATGTCCGAGCGCGCCATGCGAATGGAATCATCGACCGAGCGAACTGCGTGGCCGACCTTCTGGCCCAGATCCCAGAGCATATAGAGCACGTATTCGGTAACGCTCTCGCCCCAGGGGGTTTGCTTATAGGGCAGGATGAACAGCAGATCGATATCGGATCCCGGCGCCAGCGTGCCACGGCCATAACCGCCCACCGCGGCGATTGCCAAAGATTCGGCGCCCGAGGGGTTTTCGCGGGGGAAGACGTAGCGGGTGGCCCAGAGGTGAGCGGCGGCGATCAATTCATCTTGAGCGGCGGCCAGCATCTGGGCGCAGCGGGTGCCCCGGCGGTTGGCGACCAGCTCGGCCTCGGCGGCGATGCGGGCGTCTTTGAGCCCCTGACGCAGAGCCTTGAGCACGGCGGCGCGGGCGATCTGGCTGTCGGGCGCCGCATCGCCGATCTCGGCGCGCACGGCTTCGATCAGCGCTTCAGCACCGGGAAGTCCTGTTTTCCTGCGCGCAATCGGTTCAATGGTCGCCGTCGGCATGGGCAGCCTTTTTGAGTTCATAGATCCATTCGAGCGCGGCCCGGGGGGAGAGATCGTCGGGGCGCACGGTCTCTATCATATCGGTAACCGGGTTAGCACGAGGTTGAGGCGCGGATTTGTCCGCACGCGCTGGCATATGGGCAAAGAGCGGCAAATCCGCAAGGGCCGAGCCGGGATTGGACTGGCCGCGCGCCTCGAGCAGATCGAGCACCTGGCGGGCGCGGGTGATGACCGGGGCGGGGAGCCCGGCCAGCTTTGCCACCTGAATGCCATAGGAGCGATCGGCGGCGCCCTGGGTGACTTCGTGGAGGAACACCACGTCGCCCTTGTATTCCTTGACGCTCATTGTGTGGTTGGAAACGCGCGACAGCGTGGCCGAGAGGGCTGTGAGCTCGTGATAATGGGTGGCGAAAATGGCGCGGCAGCCGGTGGTTTCGTGCAGGGTTTCAACGCAGGCCCAGGCGATGGAAAGTCCATCGAAGGTGGCGGTGCCCCGGCCGATCTCGTCGAGGATGACGAGGGACTGGCGGGTGGCGCGGTTTAAAATGGCGGCGGTTTCGACCATTTCGACCATGAAGGTCGAGCGGCCCTGGGCGATGTCGTCGGAGGCACCGACGCGGGAGAAGACGCGATCGACCACGCCGATATGGGCGGAGGTGGCCGGAACGTATGAGCCCATCTGCGCGAGAATGGCGATCAGCGCGTTCTGGCGCAGGAAGGTCGATTTACCGCCCATATTGGGGCCGGTGACCAGCCAGAGCTGGCCGCCTTCATCAGGCTCGGGGGCGGAAAGATCGGCGTCGTTGGCGACGAAGGTTTTCCCTTCCGCTTCGAGGGTCCTTTCGACGACGGGGTGGCGGCCGCCTTCGATTTCGAAGGCGAGGGAGGCATCGACAAGCGGGCGGCACCAATTGCGCTGGGCGGCGAGACTGGCGAGGGCTGCGGCAACGTCGAGTTCGGCCATGGCGTCGGCGGCGGCCATCAGGTCGCGGCTTTGGGCAATGGCGGCCTCGCGCAGGCGGGCGAAGATGGACAATTCGATTTCGACGGCGATTTCCTGGGCGCGGGCGATCTTGCCTTCGAGTTCGGCCAACTCGGTGGTGGTGAACCGCATGGCGTTGGCGAGGGTCTGGCGGTGGATGAAGACGTTGTCTTCGAGCAGGCGCGACCCGTGGGAGGCGGGGACTTCGACGAAAAAGCCCAAAACGTTGTTGTGCTTGATCTTGAGCGCCCGGACGCCGGTTTTTTCGACCAGCGCGGCCTGGAGTTCGGCCACCACCTTGCGGCTTTCCGACCCGAGCCGGCGCTGGGTGTCGAGTTCGCCATCATAGCCCGACGCGACAAAGCCGCCGTCGCGGGCGAAAAGCGGAGGTTCATCGACGAGGGCTTTTGCGAATTCGTCGGCGAGGATTTCGGGGGCCCGGCCAAGGGTTTGCGCGATGGCGGCAAGTTCGTCGCCTGGGTCGGAGAGGCCGGCGAGCAGATGGCCCAGCGCGCGGGCCTGGGTGATGCCGCGGCCGATGGCGCCCAGATCGCGCGGGCCACCGCGTTCGAGGGTCAAACGGGTCAAGGCGCGAGCGATATCGGGGGCGGCGCGCAGGCCCTTGCGGATGGCGTCGGTTTCCATCGCATTGGCGATCAATGTGTCGATGGCGTCGAGACGGGCGTTGATGCGGGCCGGATCGTTGAGCGGGGCGGCGAGGCGGGCGGCAAAGAGACGGGCGCCGGCGCCGGTCACCGTCATATCGACGCTTGCCCGCAAGGCGCCGCGCACATCGCCGCGCTGGGTCACGAGCAGTTCGAGCGACGAGCGCGTGGCCGCATCGATCTGCATGTGGTCGGTGGGCGCTTCGAGGCGCGGCTGGCGCAGGGGGACGCCGGCGCCTTTTTGCGTTTCGGCCACATAGGCGATGAGCGCGCCGAGCGCGGCGCGGGCGGTGCGCGAAAAGGCGGTCGGATCGACACCACCCTCGAAGGTTTCGCGCAACAGGCGGGACGCGGCCTCGGATTCGAAACTTTCGTGCGGGCGGCGGGTGGCGCCGGCCAGCCGGTCGGACGAGAGGGCGCGCTGTTCGGCCAGTTGATCGGCGAGGCGGTCGGACAGGATCAACTCGGCCGGATCGATGCGGGCGATCTCGTCGGCAAGAGACTCCTTGTCGAGATCGGCGACAAGCAGTTCGCCGGTGGAAATGTCGGACCAGGCCATCGCGTAGCCCTCGCCGTCCGAGCCGAGCCGGGCGAGGGAGAGAAGAAAATTGTTGCCCCGGGCGGGCAGCAGATCGTCCTCGGTCAGCGTGCCGGGGGTGACGAGCCGGACGACGTCGCGTTTGACGACGGATTTACTCCCGCGCTTTTTGGCTTCGGCGGGATCTTCGATTTGTTCGCAGACGGCGACCTTGTGGCCGAGCGAAATGAGCTTTTTGAGATAGTCCTGGGCGGCGTGGATGGGCACGCCGCACATGCGAATATCCTCGCCCAGATGCTTGCCGCGTTTGGTCAATGTGATGCCAAGGGCCGCGGCGGCGATTTCGGCGTCGTCAAAGAACAGCTCGTAAAAATCGCCCATGCGATAGAACAGCAGATAGCCCGGATTTACGCCCTTGATCTCAAAGAACTGGGCCATCATGGGCGTCATGGCCGTGGCGGGGGGCGCAGCATAGTCGGCCTGTGGCTCGGTTTGCGTCATGAAGCGGTCTAAAATTCCGGGGATAGGCTCTTAAACGGTGGCGCACGCTAAGCCAAAAATTTGGCGATTCCAACTGCCGATCACAGGTTGGGGTGACGCAGGCCCGTGACCCGTTCGACGCGTTTGCGATAGGCCATGGGGGCGGCGGCAAAACGGGCTAGGACGAAGACATCTGTCGTGCCGAATTTTTCGTCGACAAAGGCCTGGCTGGAAAACGCCGCATTGACCCGCAGATAGCCGCGCACGAGGGGCGGCATGGCGCGCAGGGCGGCGTGGCGGTCAACCATTTCGGCCGCAAGCATGTCCATGGAGACGGCGCGCCCGGCGCGGGCGGAAACGTGCCAGTCAGCCGATGCGCGGGCGTTATGAAAAAGATGGGACAGGGTGTGCGCGTGGGCGCGAGGATCGGTGCCGGGAAAACTGGCGGCGCCAAAGTAGGCATCGATTGCGTTGAGGCAAGCATAGGCCCAGAGCCCGCACCAGAGGGCCTCGATGGTCCGCATGGAGCGGTAGGCCGGGGCAACGCAGGAGCGGCCAACCTCGCAAAAGCGCTGGCCGGGGTGGCGAGCAAAGAGCGGGGCGAGGGCAAATTCTGTATCGGCGTACCAGCCAAGAGCGGACGCGGGGCCGGCCATGACGCGATAGGTGCCCACGATTGGCGGGGCTTCGCCCAGAGCCCGAGCGGCGGTGTCGATGACGACGATATGGTCGCAATGGGGATCGAAGGCGTCGGCTTCGATGTGGTTGGCGTGGTCCATCCACGGGGCGTTCACGCCGCGCTCGCGGTGGAACACTTCGTAACGCAGGCGGTAGGCGGCGAAGCGCTCGGCGTCGGTCCGGGCAAGGCGCACGGCAAACTGGCCCAGGCGGGCGAGCGGGGCGGCGAGCGGAGCGGCAGCGGGGAAAGGAGCGGTTTCGATCATGGCGCTTTTGTATCGGAGTTGAGCACCGGAGGGAATTGCGCCGGGCCGCAAAAGCCAATCTTGACGCGGCCGTCGAGAACGGGCATGAGTTACGTACCTCAATGGAGGAGGAAGTATCTTGGAAAGCAGCGGGCGCGTGACGGTGCATGATCTGGCGCGGGCGGCAGGGGTGTCGCTGGCGACGGTGGACCGAGTGCTCAACGGCCGGCCGGGCGTGCGCAAGGGGACGATCGAGAAGGTGGAGGCGGCGATTGCCGAGATCGGGTTTCGGCGCGATTTGACCGCCTCGATGCTGGCGCGGGCCCGCGACATCGTTCTCAAGATCATCGTGCCGGAAGGCACCAACCAGTTTTTCGGCAAGCTGGCCGATGCCGTGGAAAGTGTTGGCGCCCAGATGCGGGCTGAGCGGCTGCGGCTCGACCTTTTGCGGATCAAGGCCATGGATACGCGGGCGCTGGTGGCGGCGCTCGATGCCATTGGCGCCGACGAGGCCGATTGCGCGGTGATCGTGGCCATCGACAAGCCCGAAATCCACGCCGCGGTGGCGCGGGCCGTGGGCAGGGGGATCAAGGTGATCACGCTTGTGTCGGACCTGCCCGGTTCGGCGCGGCACGGGTTCGTGGGAATCGACAACCGGGCGGCGGGACGGATCGCGGGATCGCTGATGGGGCGGTTTGTGCCGCAGGGGGGAACGGTCGGGCTGGTGGCCGGGTCCTTGGAGCTGATCGACCATGCGGAACGGATCAGGGGGTTTTCCGAGATCATTGCATCGGAATTTCCGACAGTCGCGCTGGTGGGACCCATCGAGGGGCAGGACGAATTTACCGCGACCTACGAAAAGAGCCTGGCGCTGTTTGAGGCGCATCCCGGCCTGACCGGAATGTACAACGCCGGGGCGGGCAATGCGGGGCTCTTGATGGCGCTCAACGAGTGCGGGCTTGCAGCAAAAGTGCGGGTGATCGGGCACGAATTGACCGGGCCGACGCGGGCCGGGCTGGAAACCGGCGCCATCGACGTTATTCTGGACCAGAGCCCGGAAGACGAAATCCGTGCCGTTTGCGCCACGGCGCGGCGGCTGGTGGTGGGGGCGGATGCCGCCCCACCGCAGACACAATTGGAAATCAGGGTTTTGGTGCGCGATCACCTGAGCTAACCTGAACCTACCCATCTTGCACGAGCGCCGAAAAGGCAGCCGAAACCGAGGAGATTTCTGATGACTGGAATTGAGGTACGCACCTCATTTTTCATGGAGAGGGTAACGCAATGACCTATCTCGGACTCGATATCGGGACGTCCGGCGTCAAGGCGGTGCTGATCGATGGTGAGGGCAGGGCGCTGGGCGAAGCCAGTGCGCCCTTGAGCGTTTCGCGGCCCCGGCCCGGATTTTCCGAGCAGGATCCGGCCCATTGGTGGGACGCGGTGCTCAAGGCCGTCGATGCGCTCAAGGACCGCCATGCCGATCTGGTCAGCGCGATCAGGGGTATCGGGCTGTCCGGGCAGATGCATGGGGCGACGCTGCTCGGCAAGGACAACAAGGTGATCCGCCCGGCGATATTGTGGAACGACGTGCGTTCGGCCGCCGAGTGCGCCGAAATGGAAGAGGCATTGCCGGCGCTGCGGCAGATTGCCGGCAACATTGCCATGCCGGGCTTTACCGCGCCGAAAATCCTCTGGGTCAAAAAGCACGAGCCGGAGAACTACGCGAAAATCGCCAAGGTGCTGCTGCCCAAGGATTATGTGCGGTTTCTTTTGACCGGGACTTACGTTTCGGACATGTCGGATGCGGCGGGAACGCTGTGGCTGGACGTGGAATATCGCGGCTGGTCGGACGATCTGCTGGCGGTGACGGGGCTGACGACCGAGCACATGCCGGCGCTGGTCGAGGGCAGCGAACCGTCCGGACATCTTTCCCCCGAGCTTTGCGCGCGCTGGGGCATTGCGCAAACGCCGGTGGTGGCCGGGGGCGGGGGCGACAATGCCGCTTCGGCCTGCGGCATCGGAGCGGTGGAGCCGGGGAGCGGGTTCGTTTCGCTGGGCACTTCGGGGGTGCTGTTTGTTTCCAACGACAAGTTCCGGCCCAATACCGAAGGGGCGGTGCATGCGTTTTGCCACGCGATCCCCAAGACCTGGCACCAGATGGGGGTTTTCCTTTCTGCGACCGACAGTTTGAACTGGTTTTCAAAACTGGTGGGGCAGGACGCGGCGGGCGTGACGCGGGCCGTTGCCGAGAATTTCTCCGGGCCGGGGGAGGAAATTTTCCTGCCCTATCTCTCCGGCGAGCGCACGCCGCATAACAATGCCGCCGCGCGCGGCTCGTTTGTGGGGCTGTCTCATCTTTCCGACGCCCGGACCATGGGGCAGGCGGTGATGGAGGGCGTGGCATTTGCGGTGCGCGACTGCCAGCGGGTGCTGACCGACGCGGGAACGCAGATCGACACCCTGATCGCCGTGGGCGGGGGGTCGAAATCGGACCTGTGGCTCGAAATGATCGCCACCAATTTGGGCATG
>DFMV01000036.1:0-353 GCA_002375765.1 Rhizobiales bacterium UBA3584
CTCCGGCGTCGCTGCAACGCGGGTTTCTCCCCCCACGCGCTCGCGCATTACGGCAATTTTCATGAAACCCTACCTCTTATGGCCCGCAACGATCCCGTCCATGTCCCCCGGGGTTCGAAGGTCTAGTAAACGAAGATCAGATACAGGATCACCAGTATTGCTGCCGTGGAGATCACACTCCACTTGGCTCCGGAAAGGAACGCGGCATACGTGTGGGTATGCTCCTCGAAGTCCTTTTCCTTCTGCTTTTCGCTGATCGGCTTGTTTGAATAAGTTGCGACCTGTTGTTCGGCCATCGCAGCTTTCCCCTAATTTTCTCGAGTCTGAATTGGCGCCCTTTAGGGCTGAGTTTG
>DFMV01000036.1:604-20718 GCA_002375765.1 Rhizobiales bacterium UBA3584
TCACTGGACTTTTCATACTGTGCGTAGAGCGAGTTCACAAGGCAATCACCAAACGCGTAGGCATAGACATAGAACGGCGCATGGATGAAATGCCCGATATAGCTCCACAGAACTTCATAGCCTTCGTTGAGCCTGATCCCCGGCCCGAGGCTCTCTGAAGATATTTCCATCCAGAACGCATCGATCTCTTCGGGCCGCAATTCGCCTTCGCGCCGCGCCAGATGGATCTTGCGCTCCAGCGTGTAAAACGAAATCTGCCGCACGACGGTGTTGAGCATATCCTCGATTTTCGAGGCGATCAGCGCAAAGCGCTGCTTGGGATCGGTGGTCGCGTCGAGAATGGCGCGGAAGGTCAGCATTTCGCCAAAAACGCTCGCCGTTTCCGCCAGCGTCAGCGGCGTGGGCGCCATAAGCTCTCCCTGCCCTGCCGCCAGCCGCTGGTGCACCCCATGGCCCAACTCGTGGGCCAATGTCATGACATCACGTGTCCGGCCCATATAGTTGAGCATCAGATAGGGATGGGCGGTCGTCACCGTCGGATGCGCAAAGGCGCCCGGCGCCTTGTTGGGTTTAACCGCCGCGTCGATCCACCCGCTGTCAAAAAACGGCTCTGCCACCTCCACCAGCTTCGGAGAAAACCGGCCATAGGCATCGAGCACGGTGGTCTTTGCCGTTTCCCAATCGAAAATCCGGTCGTCCGATGTGGGTAGCGGCGCGTTGCGGTCCCAGGCGTCGAGCTTGTCCTTGCCGAACCATTTGGCCTTCATCTGGTAATAGCGGTGCGAAAGCCGCGGATAGGCCTCGCGCACCGCCTTCTCGAGCGCATCAACGACTTCGCGCTCGACCGAATTGGCAAGGTGGCGGCTGTCGGCCACATCCTCATAGCCACGCCAGCGATCGGAAATCTCCTTGTCCTTGGCCATCACGTTGGTGATATGGGCAAAGAGCTTCTTGTTGGCCGAAAGCGTCTTGGACAACGCCTTGAACGCGGCTGAACGTTTTGCTTCCTGTTTGTCACTCAAAAGATTGAGCGTCTGCTCGAGCCCCAGCGTCTCGCCATCGACTTCGAACTTGAGCGAAGCCATCGTCTCGTCGAACAGCCGGTTCCAGGCCGCGTGCCCGGTAACGTATTTGTCGTGGAACAGCTCTTCCACCCGGTCTTCAAGCTGGTATGGCCGCGACTTGCGCAATTCGGTAAACCACGGCCTGTAATGGGCAAGATCGGCACTCGCCTCAAAAGCCGCGTCAAGCACCTCATCCTCGATCCGGTTGATCTCGAGCGTGAAAAACAGGATGCGGGTCGAAAGCCCCGTGATCTTGTCTTGCGTATCGCCCAAGAATTTCACCCGGTCGCCATCGCCGGTGTTCTGCGCATAATTGAGATAGGCGAAGGACCCCAGCCGCCCGAAAACCTCGTCTAGCTTTTCAAAGCGCCTGACCGCCTCGACCAGTCCGCCCTCTTTCGCCAGTCCGTCGAGCTTGCCTTTGAAATCGGCCTCGAAGGCTTTGGTCTCGGTTTCGAGAAACGCCATGTCGGCCTTGAGCGCGTCCGACCCGACGCCGGGATAGAGATCACTCAGATCCCATTCGGGCAATTGGCCGAACTGGTTATGGGTCGATTGCGGTTGGGGGGATGACATGGACAAGGCTCCAGCGGTATTGGCTTTTTGTGGCACCTTACAGAGCACCCCGTAAGACAACAAGGCGGCACGGACACCCTGCCCACCCTTAAAACCCTGTTAATCGATCGCGCCTAGCCTGCCCCAAATCGGCACACTCTCGATTCGCGTGCGCCGGCGTTTTTTGGGCTGGAGTTGCGTTGCATATGCATAAGGTTCTGATCGTCGACGATGATCCCATCCAATCTCGTCTGACCTCGGAAGTCGTCGCCAAGGCCGGGTTTACCGCGCTCACAGCGGAGTCTGGCGCCAAGGCCCTCGATCTGCTGCGCACCAAACCGAGCATCGGTGCCATGATCCTCGATATGGTCATGCCCGAAATGGACGGCATGGCAGTACTCGAGGCCCTGCGGCGCGAAACCATCGCCATTCCGGTCATCGTCCAGACGGCCCAGACGTCCCTCGATACGGTCATTTCCGCCATGCGGCTTGGCGCCGTCGATTTCTTCGTCAAACCCGTCGCGCCCGAACGCATAACCATTTCCCTGCGAAACGCCCTAAAGCTCGGCACCCTCGAATCCAGCCTCAAGGCCGAGCGCGCCCGCCGCGACGGCAGTTTCACGTTTGCCCATATTATCACCAGAAGCGATGCGATGACGCGCACCATGGCGCTGGGCAAAAAGGCCGCCGCCAGCACCATCCCCGTTTTGATCGAAGGCGAATCCGGGGTGGGCAAGGAATTGCTGGCCCGCGCCATCCAGGGTTCGGGCGACCGGGCCGGCAAGCCGTTCGTCACCGTCAATTGCGGCGCCATCCCCGCCAATCTGGTGGAATCGATCCTGTTCGGTCACGTCAAGGGCGCCTTCACCGGTGCCATTTCGGACGCACCGGGCAAATTCCGCGAGGCCCATAACGGCACTCTTTTTCTCGATGAAGTGGGCGAATTGCCCCTCGACACCCAGGTCAAGCTGTTGCGCGCCCTGCAGGAAGGCGAGATCGAACCGGTCGGCGCCTCGCGTCCCGTCAAGGTGAATGTGCGGGTGATCTCGGCCACCAACCGGCGCCTGCTCAACCTGGCCCGCGATGGCGCGTTCCGCGAGGATTTGTTCTACCGGCTCAACGTCTTTCCCATCTATCTCCCGCCCCTCCGCGAGCGCCGCGACGACATCGCCAATCTCGTCGACCATTTCATCGCCCGCTTCGCTGCCGAAGAGGGTCGGCGCGTTACCGCGATTTCGCCTCAGGCGCTCGATATGCTCGTCGCTTTCGATTGGCCCGGCAATATCCGCCAGCTCGAAAACGCCGTGTTCCGCGCCGTGGTTCTGGCCGAACACCCCGTTCTCGCGCCCGAGGATTTCCCCCAGATCCTCGCCGCCGAAAAGGGCCGCGAGGCCGCGCACGGCGAGCGCGTGTCCGCCTTTACGCCCGCAGCGCCGATCCACATCGACAACGCCCAGCCACTGCCGCGCATGCCCGACGCGACGCCCATCGCAGTTCCGGATCGGTTCCTCGACGCGACCGGGAACGTCCTGCCACTCGCCGACATCGAAAAGGATCTGATCGCGTTCGCCATCGATCACAATGCCGGCCGGATGGCCCAGGTCGCCCGCCAATTGGGCATCGGGCGTTCGACCCTATACCGCAAGCTCAAGGAATATGGTCTCGAGGGAGACGCCAATGTTGCCTGAAAGCCGCAAGCGCCCCTCGAACACGTTCACGAAGCCGGCAGATTGCTTGCGGCACAAGGCAAAGCCGGTAAACTTTACGAGGTTCGCGCACAGTAAAGAATCGCCGGCAGGGCGAACGGGTGCGCAAATGGCTTGGTGCGGCACGATGAAGACTTTGAACTCCGGGCTCAAAGCGCTCCTTCTGGGCGCTTTCACGGGCATTTCACTTTTGGGTTTCAGCGCGACGGCCACCGCGTTCGAGACGGTGATGGTCGATGGCGTCCAAGCGACGCGAATCATGATTGCGCCCCCGCGCAATACGCTTGAGCAGACAATTCGCGATGGCCTGCGCGACGCCATGACCCAGGCGCCCTCAGGCCGCGCCGCCGACGATGCGTCCCGGCTTTACTACTTTTACGGCTCGCGCCATTTCGAGCCGCTCTGGCTGACCCAAACCGATGACGGCATCGTTTTCTCGGGCGCCGCAAAACAGATATTGGCCGTTTTCGAGGACGCCTACCTCCAAGGCCTCGACCCGGCCGACTATATGATCGATATGGCAGCACTTGAAGCGGCGGCCGGCGATCCGGCGGCGCTGGCGTCGCTTGAGGCGGCGTTTTCAGCCGCCATTCTCCACTACGCAAACGATGCCCATACCGGTCGGCTCGATCCGCGATCGGTTTCGGGCTATATCGACCTTGCTCCCAAGAGCGTTGACGAGGCCGAACTGTTTTCGGCGGTAGCCCAGGCGTCCGACCCGGCCGCTGTCCTTTTGAGCTATCACCCGACCCATCGCGAATTTGTCGCTCTGCGCGATCTGCTGGCCAGCCATTACGCCGGTGACATCGAGGACCTCCCCCCCATCGCCGATGGCAAGCTCATCAAGCTGGGCATGACCGACCCGCGCGTTCCCGTGCTGCGTGAGCGTCTCGGGCTTGGCGCCGCACAAACCGAGCCTCTCGTTTACGATGCCGAACTTGCCGGCGCCGTGGAGGCTTTCCAGACCACGATCGGGCTCAACCCCGATGGCGTGGTCGGCCCGGCGACCATTGCCGCCATCAACGGCGCAAACGGCGCCACCCGTGCCGATATCGTCGCCAACATGGAACGCTGGCGCTGGATGCCCGAGGACCTCGGAGATTTCAACGTCTTCGTCAACATTCCCGAGTTCCGCCTGGACGTGAACAGGGAGGGACGCTCGGTCTGGGACACGCGCATCATCGTGGGCACGGCCAAGAACCAGACGCCGCTGTTTTCCGACATGATCCGCCACGTCGTCACCAACCCTTACTGGAACGTGCCGTCCTCGATCCTCACGGCAGAAATCTTTCCCCAGGTGGCGCGCAATCCCAACTATATCGCCAGCCAGAACATGGAACTGATCTATCAGGGCAAGGCCATCGACCCCTGGATGGTCGACTGGTCGCGCGCCAGCCCCTCCATGTTCCGTGTGCGCCAGAAACCGGGCACATCCAATGCTTTGGGACAGGTGAAATTCCTGTTCCCCAATTCCCATGATGTCTATCTGCACGACACCAACGCCCGTTACCTTTTCGACCGCTCCATGCGGGCGCTCAGCCATGGATGCGTGCGCGTTCAGGACCCGTTCGGTTTTGCCGAAGCCCTGCTCCAGCATGAGCCCAGCCTCACGGTGGCCTCGCTCGAAGGCACGCTCGGCGGCAGCGAGCGCTGGTTCAACATGGACCGACAGGTGCCCGTGCATCTGGCCTATTTCACCCTGCGGATCGATACCGATGGCACCGTGCGCTCGTTTGGCGATCTTTACGGGCACAACGCAAAAGTCATCGAAATGCTGGGGCTTTAAGCCATATCCTCAACCGGGGTCGTTAAGACCCCGGTAACATTTCCGCCATGCTCGCGCCGCCTTTGCCCCTTAATCTCGAAAACCAAGGGCAAGGCACAGGGGTGGCATACACATCCCGTTAGCGTTAACAATCTCGCATGAGTTTGTTGGTAGGGTGCTGTCGAGTTTGACACAAAAACGGGCTAACCGGGCGTGACGCGTAGTAGGGCTTTTCAACCAGTCGATAAGATTATGCGGGTCTTTCTGGCCCTGGCGATCGCATTGGCCAGCCTGTTGCCATTCGCCGTGCCGGCCCAGGCCGCCAACGAGCGCGAGATCTATCTCTATTACACCCACACCAAGGAAACGATCCGCATCGTTTACAAGCGCGACGGGCGGTTCATTCCGTCTGCCCTGCAGACCCTGAACGTCTTCTTGCGCGACTGGCGCCGCAACGAGCCGGCCAATATGGACCCCGCGCTGTTCGATCTGTTGTGGGAGGTCTATCAGGAAACCCGCGCCACCCAGCCCATCCATATCGTTTCCGCCTACCGCTCGCCCCAGACCAACGCCATGCTGGCAGCCAATTCGTCCGGCGTCGCCGACAATTCCCAGCACATGAAAGGCAAGGCGATCGACTTCTTTATTCCCGGTGTCCCGGTCTCTACGGTGCGCGCCCTTGGCATGCGCAAACAGATCGGCGGCGTGGGCTATTATCCCACCTCGGGCAGCCCTTTCGTTCACCTCGATACCGGTTCGGTGCGGGCCTGGCCCCGCATGACCGAGGCGCAGCTGCGTGACCTCTTTCCCGATGGCCGTACCATGCATGTCGCCTCGAACGGCCGCGTGCTTTCCCAGCAGGGCTATCAGGCGGCCCAGGCCGAATGGCAGCGCTGCCACCGCGTGCCCTGCAACGCCGGCGCCGCCATGACGGGAGGTGCCGTACAGGTCGCCGATAGCGAGCGGCCACGCACGCTCTGGGACATGATCACCGGCGGCAATGAGGACAGCGCGACGCCCCAGTCCGCTCCGCAAGCCGTGGCCTCTGCACCCGCGCAGCCAGCCCCGGCGCAGACTTCGGACGCGGCTCCCGTTCAACTGGCAAGCATCGAGCCCCCCGCCCCGCCCGTCCGGCCCGCCGATCTCATTGCCGGTACCATGGTCGCCGATGCACCCGCCGAGCCCCAGACCATGCCCTTCCAGGTGATGGACGCCGAGGAGATGACCCGCCAGGTCGCCATGGCCGATACGTCCAGCGCTTTGCAGGATGCGCCTCTGCCCCCGTCCATGCCGCGGGCCATGGCCGAATTGCGCGCAACGAACCCTTCGGCCTACGCGCCCTCGGGCGGCGGTACCTTCGATGTAGCCAATATTCAGGATGCACCCTCGCCCCAGCCGCGCCCGCAATTTACCCCGGCCGTCACGGCTTCGGTGGCACCCACTGCCCCGCTCCCGACGGCCGATCTGCCGATGCGCCCCAGCTTTGGCGACACCATCGAAGCCGCTTCGCTCGAACCTTCCTCCGATCTCGATGCCTTTGCATCACTTTTCGAAGGCGTGGTGATGCCGGCTGAAACCAGCATCGCCTCGACTGAACCCGACGCCGCCACCGCCAATGCAATGGCCAGCCTTGCCGTGGACGAGGGAACATTCTTTGCGCCCCAACTCGTTGCCAGCGAGACCACATTGCTGGCTTCTGCAGCCTTGTCGAGCAGCCAGTTCGCCTTTGAAGGCGCCCCCGGCGCACCCGAGACTGCGGGGGACGACGTGGCGCTTGCCAACGGCTTCACTCGCACCGCGTCGCTAGGCCATTCGAGCGCCCAATTCACGCAAGGCCAAACCATCTGGGTTCACTACGACAGTCAGGCCAACTGACACAGTCTGGTCCTCTTTGGTTGCCAAAACAACGCCGGCTGATTACATCAGGCCAGCACGGCCATGCCGTAAAATCAAAGCGCGATCAGAAAAAGTTGCGGACTTTTTCGGTTCGATCGCGTGATAAACAGCGCGAACGCCGGGCCGATTTGATCGGGCCGGGGAGTCACAAGGCCAACCAAGTGTCCGATAAACCTGCAACCCCGCTGCTCGACACCATCGCTTCTCCTGCCGATCTCAAGGGATTGAAGCGCGAGCAATTGATCGAACTTGCAAATGAGTTGCGCGCCGAGGTGATCGATGCGGTTTCGGTTACCGGCGGCCACCTGGGAGCAGGTCTAGGCGTTGTCGAATTGACCGTGGCACTGCACCATATTTTCGATACGCCCCACGATCGCATCATCTTCGACGTCGGCCATCAGGCCTATCCGCACAAGGTCCTCACCGGCCGCCGCGATCGCATCCGCACCCTGCGCCAGAAGGACGGGCTTTCGGGCTTCACCAAGCGCGGCGAGAGCGAATACGATCCGTTCGGTGCCGGCCATTCATCGACATCGATTTCGGCCGGCTTGGGCATGGCCGTGGGCTCCGGGCTCAAGGGCGAAAAGCGCAACGTTATCGCGGTGATCGGCGACGGTGCCATTTCCGCCGGCATGGCCTACGAGGCCATGAACAATGCCGGCGCCATGGACGCGCGCCTTATTGTCATTCTCAACGACAATGACATGTCCATCGCCCCGCCCACCGGCGCGATGAGTGCCTATCTCGCCAAGCTCGTCTCCGGGCCCGCCTATCGCGGTCTGCGCGACGCCGCAAAACAGTTCGTCGACAGCGTGATGCCCCCCTTTATCAAGGACAAGGCCCGCAAGACCGAGGAATACGCCCGCGGTTTCTGGACCGGCGGTACGCTGTTTGAAGAGCTGGGCTTTTATTATGTCGGCCCGATCGATGGCCACAACCTCGATCACCTGTTGCCCGTATTGCGCAATGTCCGCGACGCCGAAACCGGCCCGATCCTGATCCACGTCGTGACGCAAAAGGGCAAGGGCTATGCCCCGGCCGAAGAATCGGCGGACAAATATCACGGCGTGTCCAAATTCAACGTCATCACCGGCGCCCAGGCCAAAACCCCGTCCAATGCGCCGTCCTACACCTCGGTCTTTGCCGACAGCCTGATTGCCGAAGCGCAAAAGGACGAGGCGATCGTTGCGATAACAGCCGCCATGCCCGGCGGCACCGGCATCGACAAGTTTTCAAAACACTTCCCCGAGCGCAGCTTCGATGTGGGCATCGCCGAACAGCATGCGGTGACCTTCGCCGCCGGGCTGGCGACCGAAGGGCTCAAACCCTTCTGCACGATCTATTCGACCTTCCTCCAGCGCGCCTACGACCAGATTGTCCACGACGTGGCTATCCAGAAGCTGCCGGTGCGCTTTCCTATCGACAGGGCGGGCTATGTTGGCGCCGATGGTCCCACCCATGCCGGCTCGTTCGACATTGCCTATCTCGCCACCCTGCCCTCGATGGTGGTCATGGCCGCCGGCGACGAGGCCGAATTGCGCCATATGGTGGCAACTGCCGCAGCTTACGATGAGGGCCCGATCGCTTTCCGCTATCCGCGCGGCGAGGGCGTCGGCGTGGAGCTGCCCGAAACCGGCGTGCCGCTGACCATCGGCAAGGGCCGCGTGCTCAGGGAAGGCACGACCATCGCACTGCTCTCGTTTGGCACCAGGCTGGCCGAATGCATGGCCGCCGCCGAAACGCTGGGAACATACGGCTTTTCGACGACCGTTGCCGACGCCCGCTTTGCAAAACCGCTTGATGAAGACCTTCTGGCCCGCCTCGCCCGCGAGCATGCAGTGCTCATTACCGTCGAAGAAGGCGCCATGGGCGGCTTTGGATCCCATGTAGCAACACGGATGGCCCAACTCGGCCTGCTCGACAATGGTTTGAAGTTCCGCCCGCTGGTCATGCCCGACCGCTATATCGAACAGGCAGGACAAGGCGATATGTATGCTCAGGCCGGTCTCGACCGTTCCGGGATCGTTGCAACGGCCCTGACCGCGCTAGGCGACGAGATCAACGCGGCCCAGGTACTCCGGGCCGCGGGTCGCGAAATCGTCTGATAACACAGGCGGCCTATTCGGCCGCTTCGTCATACTCGGCTTGCGTGCCCGCATCGGCCATGCCCAGAGCGTGCAGATAGAGATCGAGGATCGCTTCCTGTTCGGCACGCTCATTGCGGTCCTGCTTGCGGATGCGCACGATCTGCCGCATCACCTTGGTGTCAAAGCCCGACCCCTTGGCCTCGGCATAGACTTCCTTGATATCGTCGGCGATGGCCTTCTTTTCTTCTTCCAGCCGCTCGATCCGTTCGATGAAGGCGCGCAACTGGTCGCGCGCAATGCCGTGGTCAGCCATGATTCAGTCTTTCCGCAAAGAATGTGTTGAGCGCCCTATCAATCCCATTGGCGAGGCGACTTCAAGCCATCCAATGCAAATCCCACAAGGAAGGCGTAGCACCGCCGGGGCCTGCGCCTCTCTGCTGCCCATCTTTCGATGCAATAATCGGCTGATAGCTCACCCCCATTGACATATCCTGACCCCTTGCCCAGAAACACCATGGCCTTAGTTATTCCTATGCGACCCAACACCGTGCACTCCATGTTCCGCACCCTCCTGATCGCCGCCATTGTTTTGCTACCGGCATCGGTCGCCCTCCCGCGACCCGCCCTTGCCGATCTGCGCGTGTGCAACCAGACCCCAAGCACCATTTCCATTGCCTTCGGCTATCGTGCCGAATCGGGCTGGCAGTCCGAAGGCTGGTGGGTGGCGGGCGCTGACGCCTGCGCCATCGTCTATCAGGGCGATCTGACGTCACGATATTATTATCTCTATGCCGTAGACGATCTCGCCGGCGGCGCCTGGGATGGCTCGGTCTTCATGTGCACCCAGGATTCGAGCTTCACCATTTTCGGTGTCGAGGACTGTCTGGCCCGTGGCTATGAGCGCACGGGCTTTTTTGAAATCGACACCCAGGGCCGCACCGATTGGACCATGCAATTGACCGAAAACAATTCAAACAGTCTGGATCTGCAATGAAAAGATCGCGCCGCGTAAAGATCGTCGCAACCCTGGGGCCGGCCTCCGATGACCCAAAAGTCATCGAGGAACTCGTCCGCGCCGGGGCCGACGTTTTCCGCATCAATATGAGCCACGCCAGCCATGACGTGATGCGCGACACAGTGGCCAAGATTCGCGCCGTCGAGCGCACGGTTCGCTACCCCATCGGCATTCTTGTCGATCTCCAGGGCCCCAAGCTGCGTATCGGCACCTTTGCCGAAGGCTCGGTCATGCTCGCCAAGGGAGAGACGTTCACACTCGACACTTCCGATGCGCCCGGCGACAAGACGCGTATTCATTTGCCCCATCCCGAGATCTTTTCCTCGGTCAAGACCGGCGACCGGTTGCTGCTCGATGACGGCAAGATCGAATTGCGCATCTCGGCCATCTCACCCGAAGCGATCAACACCACAGTGGTTTACGGCGGCAAGCTTTCGGACAAGAAGGGCGTCTCGCTGCCCGATACGATCCTTTCGGTGGGCGTGTTGACCGATAAGGACCGCGCCGATCTTCAGGCCGCGCTCGGCGAGGAAATCGACTGGATCGCCCTCTCCTTCGTCCAGCGCCCCGAGGACATGATCGAAGTGCGCAAGCTTGTTCAGGGCCGCGCCGGCGTTCTTGCCAAGATCGAAAAGCCCCAGGCCATCGACCGGCTCGAAGAAATCATCCGTCTGTCCGACGCCATCATGGTGGCCCGAGGCGATCTGGGCGTGGAAATGCCGCTGGAAACCGTGCCCGGCACCCAAAAGCGCATCACCCGCATGTGCCGGCGCCTGGGCAAGCCGGTGGTCGTTGCCACCCAGATGCTCGAATCCATGATCACCGCACCGGTGCCGACCCGCGCCGAGGTCTCGGACGTCTCCATCGCCGTCTTTGAAGGCGCCGACGCGGTCATGCTCTCGGCCGAAAGCGCATCAGGCTCCTACCCCGTTCAGGCCGTCACGACGATGAACAATATCGCCGAGGCTGTCGAGCAGGACCCGCTCTATCCGGGCATCATCCGCTCTCAGGCCACCGAGCCGGAAGCCACGGCCGCTGACGCCATTTCTGCTGCCACCCGGCAGGTGGCCGAAACGCTCGATCTGGCGGCCATCGTCACCTACACCTCCTCGGGTTCCACCGGCATCCGTGCCAGCCGCGAACGGCCTTCCAAGCCCATCATCGCGCTCTCGCCAAAGCTCACCACGGTGCGCCGTCTCTCGATCGTCTGGGGCCTGCACTGCGTCCAGACCGAAGACGCCATCTCACTCGACGACATGGTCGACCGCGCCTGCTCGATTGCCTATGTCGAAGGGCTGGCCCGCCCCGGCGACCGCGTGGCGATCACCGCCGGCGTGCCGCTGGGCACCCCTGGCGCGACCAATATGCTGCGCATCGCCTTTGTCGGCCAGGACGGCGCCGGCGGCTCCTGACATCACCGCAGCACTATTTGAAAAGGCCGGGGAGCAATCCCCGGCCTTTTTGTTGCGCCCCGCACAAAGCAAAGCGGGGTCCGCAAATATGCGAACCCCGCTTCAAAATTCAAAGGATCGAAAAGCGACGATCAGCCCTGGCGGGCCTTCATGCGCTTGTTGACCTTGTTGATGATATAGACGCGGCCACGACGGCGAACCAGCTTGTTGTCCCGGTGACGGGTCATGAGCGCCTTGAGCGAATTGCGGATTTTCATTTTAACCTCAGACAAAAAGAGATCGGCGGAGCTCAAGGCACCGCTTCGGAGCGTTTCCTGGACAGATGCCTCCACCTGTCCGGCCGGGAACGCGGCCAACTAACGACCGGGATCGCCCCAGCAGTGCTGAAGCGATCCCAAAGTTGGCCGGAACATAGGGGCAAAGGTGATAACTGTCAACGCGAGTCGCTCAGCCCATTCAGACATTTTACGCTGTCTTCGGCTTGGTGTAGATTGCACACATGAACACCACGCTCCCCTCACGCCTTTCCATATTGATTACCACCGCCAATGGAGAGCTCTCGAGCACGCTTGCCGCCATGTTGCGACGGCTGGGGCTGACCAACACCCGCATCGCCCGCGACAGCGCCGAGGCGTTCCGCTTTTTCAGCCAATCGCCCTATGACGCCATGATTATCGACAATGCGATCGGCCCCGAGGATGGAATAGCGGTGACCCGCCGTGTTCGGCTCAACGCCGCCGCCCCCAATCGCGCCATGGCCATTGTGATGGTTTCGGGTGATATGCCGCCCGAGCAGGTCCAGGAAGCGCGCGATGCCGGAATCGACGAGTTCGTGCATCTGCCCGTCACCGCCCAGATTCTCGCCGCACGGCTCGAATCCGCCATCGCCGCCCCGCGGCCCTTCGTGGTCGCGCCCGACTATGCGGGCCCCGACCGCCGGCGGCAGGAAGAACCCATCGACGGCGAGGATCGGCGTGCTCCAATAAACCGGACACCCAAGACACCCTGAAACCGGACGCCCAAGTGTCGGTCCGGGCCCTAGCTCTGCGCCCGGGTCCGCGTCCCCACCGGATCGGCCAGGATTTCCTCCCAGCGGATGCACGATACCTCCGAGCCATTATCGGCAGTCTCGAGCGGCGGCACAACCTGCGCACACCGATCCACGGCATAAGGACACCGCGTCCGGAAATAGCAGCCCGAAGGCGGGTTGATGGGGGAAGGAATTTCGCCTTCCAGCCCTTCGATCTTGTGCTCACGCGCCCGCTTGGGGTCCGCGATGGGAACAGCGGTCAGCAACGCTCGACTATAGGGATGACGCGGAGCGGTATAGAGCGTCTCACTGTCGGCCAGTTCGGCAATGCGTCCCAGATAGAGCACCAGAATGCGGTCCGACACATGTCGCACCACGGAAAGATCATGGCTGATAAAGATCAGCGTCAGCCCGAATTCTTCCTTGAGGTCGGCCAGAAGATTGAGAATCTGGGCCTGGATGGAAACGTCGAGTGCCGAAACCGGTTCGTCGCACAAGATCAGCTTGGGCCCGGTCACCAGCGCCCGGGCAATACCGATGCGCTGCGCCTGCCCGCCCGAGAACTCATGCGGATAACGGTTGCTCATCTCGGGCAGCAGCCCCACGGCATCCATAACCTCACGCACCCGCTTGCGGCGCTGCTCGCTGTTCATCTCCGGTTTGAGCGTCCGAAGCGGATCGGCGATGATCTCGCCCACCGTCATGCGCGGATTGAGCGAGGCCAGCGGGTCCTGAAAGATGATCTGGAGATCGGTGCGCGCCTTGCGCATCTGGTCCTTGGAAAATTCGGTCAGGTCCTTGCCCAGCCAGACGACCTTGCCGTCATCGGGCTGGATAAGTTGCAGGATGCAGCGGCCCAGAGTGGATTTCCCACATCCGGACTCGCCCACGATGCCCACCGTTTCGCCGCGCTTGACGTCAAAGCTGACATCGTCGACCGCCGTCAGCATTAAGGGCTTGTTGAAGAGCCCGTTGGCGATCGCGAACCGCTTGGTGAGGTGTTCGACGTTGAGCAATATTGGCGTTTGATCGTTCATTTGACCGCCAATTCCTTTTCCATGTCCGCTTCGGTCATTTCGCCCTCGTAAAAGCAGGCGCTGAGCCTTTCATGCTCTCTTACGATCAATTGCGGGCGCTCCTTGATGCACCGGTCGAACCGGAACGGGCACCGCGGGTTGAACGCGCAGCCGGGCGGAAGGTTGGTGAGGTTGGGCGGCAGCCCCTTGATGGGTGCCAGCCGGTCTTTGCCCTCTTTGAGGTGGGGCGTCGAATGGAGCAACCCGAACGTGTAAGGGTGACGCGGATCGTAGAACAGATCCTCGACGGGCCCCTGTTCAACGACACGACCGGCATACATCACCATCATTTCGTCAGCCAAGCCCGCCACCACGCCCAGATCGTGGGTGATGATGATCAGCGCGGTGTTGAACTTGTCGGTCAACTCCTCGAACAGCTTGAGCATCTGTGCCTGCACGGTGACGTCCAGCGCCGTGGTCGGTTCATCCGCGATCAGCACCTTGGGATCGCATAGCAGCGCCATGGCGATCATCACCCGCTGGCGCTGCCCGCCTGAAAGCTCGTGCGGGTAGCGCCGCAGGATGCGTCTCGGATCGGGCAGATGCACCGTCTTGAGCATCTCTTCGGACTTTGCCATCGCCTCGGACCGCTTCATGCGCTGGTGGAACATGAGCACTTCGGTCATCTGGTCCGCGATGGACAGATAGGGATTGAGCGAGGTCATGGGGTCCTGGAAGATCATCGCCATATCCCGGCCACGGATCTTGTTGAGATCGCCCGGTTTCATGCCGATCAATTCCTGGCCGTCGAGCTTGACCGACCCCTCGACCTCGCCATTCCCGGCAAGCAGACCCATTGCGGCCATCACCGTCTGGCTCTTACCCGACCCAGATTCCCCAACAATGGCCAGTGTCTGGCCCGGCCCGATGGAAAAGTTCATCTTGTTGACGGCACGCACGGTCCCGTCGGGCGTTTTGAACGACACCGAAAGATCGGTGACTTCAAGCATAGTCATGATCGTCCTTTCCTCACCGGTCACGCGGGTCGAGCGCGTCGCGCAGACCGTCGCCGATGAAGTAGAAGCTGAACAGGGTGACGACGAAGAAGAACAGCGGGAACAACAATTGCCACAGCGTTCCGTACATCACGGTGCCCGCACCCTGGGAGATCAGCGCCCCCCAGGAGGTTAAGGGCTCCTGGACACCCAGGCCGAGGAAGGAAATAAAGCTCTCTGTCAGGATCATCTGGGGCACCAGAAGCGTCGCATAGACAACCACGATACCCATCAGATTGGGCACGATGTGCCTGAAGATGATCGTGAAGTGCCCGGCCCCGCCGGCCCGCGCCGCTTCAACGAATTCCTTTTCCTTGAGCGAGAGCGTCTGCCCGCGCACGATACGCGACATATCCAGCCACGACAGCAGCCCGATGCCCACATAGAGCATGGTGATCGAGCGTCCGAATACCACGAGCAGCAGGATTAGGACGAACATGTAGGGGATCGAGAGCAGGATATCGACGATCCGCATCATGATAGAGTCGATCCGGCCGCCGAAATACCCGGCAACCGCGCCGTAAAACGTTCCCACGATCACAGCGATCCCAGCGCCCACGAACCCGACCATCAGCGAGATCTGGCTGCCCTGGACAACCCGGGAAAAGAGATCGCGTCCCAGATCGTCGGTTCCGAAATAATGCCCCGACTCCAGTGAGGGCGCGCCGGCCACCCGCACATTGCCCAGCACCGACCAATCGATTTCAGCATTGGTCCAGGCGGCAAAGAAATGACCGGTGAACGCGAACAGCGCCACCAATATCAGGACGATCAGACTGACGACGGACGGGGCATGCTTGAAGAAACGCCGCGCCGCATCGGCCCACAAAGACCGGCCCTTGGTTGAAATTTCGTAGTTGGCGTCATCGACATCGATGGGATCGGCCGAAGCCTCGACCCTTACTGGCCTTAATACCATTGGTCGGCCTCCTAGTAGCGGATGCGTGGGTCAATCCACGCATAAAGTATGTCCACGATCAGGTTGAACGCGATGGTCAACGTGCCCAGAAGGATCGTGATGCCCATGATGACCGAATAGTCCCGGTTAAAGGCCGAATTGGTGAACAACTGCCCGATACCGCCCGTGGAGAAATACACGTCGATGATCACCGAGCCGGTGACCATGCCCACAAAGGCCGGGCCGAGATAGGACAGCAGCGGCATCAGCGCCGGCTTGAGCGCATGCCTGATGATGACATGCCTGGCCGGCATGCCTTTGGCGCGCGCCGTGCGAATGAAATTGGAATTGAGAACTTCGAGCATTGACGAGCGCGTGATGCGGGCGATGGAGGCCATGTAGCTGGTACCCAGCGCGATCACCGGCATGATCACGTAATTCCACTGCCCGCCATACCAGCCCCCGCCCGGCAGCCAGCCCAGCCAGAGCGTGAAGACGATCACCAGAATGGGTGCCATGACGAAGTTCGGCAACACCTGCGCTCCGATCGAGGTGCCGACCGAGAGATAATCGAGCCATGTATTATGGCGCACCGCAGCGGCAATCCCCAGCGAGCAGCCGAGCAGAACGGCCAGAACGAACGACCAGGTGCCATAGGTCAGCGTAACCGGAAAACCCTGGGCGATGATGTCGTTGACCGTGCGATCGGTATAGGCAAAGGACGGCCCGAAATCAAAACGGGTGATGATCCCGACCATGTATTCCCAGAGCTGCAGATGCCAGGGCTGATCGAGGCCATATTTGGCTTCAATATTGGCCAGCACCTGCGGCGGCAACGGGCGTTCGGAATTGAACGGCCCACCGGGCGCCAGCCGCATCAGAACGAACGAAAAGATAATCAAAAGCAAAAGCGTCGGGATCGCGACCCCGAGGCGCCTGAGGATATATTTCAACATGTCGAAAGTCCGTGCGCGCACGACGCAGCCAAGGGTCCGTCGAAGCGGAAAACAGCGCTTTGCAATTTTGGTGCAAAGGCGCGTGTGAGGCGGCGCCCTGTCATTTCTTTACCCCGAAAAGGGGGCGTCCCGCACCCTGGTGCGGGACGCCTGTGATTGCCTGATTACTCGGCGACCCGATAAAGGTCTTTCGAGTACCAGTTCTGCTCGACGTTGTTGACGGGCCATTCCTGAATCTGCGGATTCAGCATGTAGACGCCAGCATAGTGGTAGAGCGGAATAACAGGCATGTCCTCGGCGATGATCTGCTCGATCTGCGTGTAGTTTTCGCTCGGATCGGACATCGTCTTGGCTTCGGCCAGCAGCTCGTCGACTTCCGGATTGGAATAGGCGGAGTCGTTGTAGCCGGAATCCGTATCCATCAGATCAAGGAAGGTCGAGGCTTCGTTGTAATCACCGCACCAGCCGGCACGAGCGATTTCGTAATCGCCATTGCCGCGCGCTTCAAGGAACGTATTCCATTCCATGTTGTCGAGCGTGGTCTGAACGCCCAGCTTCTGCTCCCACATCTGGCCGATGACAGTGGCCAGTTCGCGGTGCGCTTCGTCGGTGTTGTACAGGATCGAAAGTTCGAGCGGGTTGTCGGCGCCGTAGCCGGCTTCTTCGAGAAGCTGCACGGCCATTTCGTCGCGCTCGGCCTGGCTCATTTCACCAAATTCGACCGAGGGAACCTCGAAGTTGGCCGTTGCGCCCGGGGTAAACGTATAAGCCGGGATCTGGCCACCCTGCAGGATCTGGTCGGTGATCACGTTGCGATCGATGGCATAGGCCAGAGCCTTGCGGACGTTGACGTCCTTGAGAGCTTCAGGACCGGCTTCACGCAGGTTGACGTTGTAGTAATAGGTGCACAGGCGCGGGAACGAGATCGCGGTATCGGGATACTCCTCGGCCAGACGCGGATATTCGCCTGTCGGGATTTCCGTGCGGTCGAGTTCACCGGCGAGGAAACGTGTCAGGGCCTGGTTTTCATCGTTGATGATGAGAGCCGTGACGGTTTCGAGAACGGTGTTTTCCGCATCCCAATAGGTATCGGACTTGACGCGAACCGAACGCTCCTGCGGAACGTGCTCGGAGAGCGTGTAGGCGCCGTTGGTGACGATGTTTTCCGGACGGGTCCACTCATCGCCATGCTCTTCGATCACCCAGCTGGGGGAGGGGAAGGTCGAAGCGTGCGTGGTCATGGCCGGGAAATAGGGGAGCGGATCAGTCAGGCGCACGACCAGCGTGTGGTCGTCGACAGCCTCAACGCCGAGTTCGGAAGGCTCCATTTCGCCAGCGATGATGGCGCCGGCATTCTCGATCGACATCAATTCGCCGAACCAGGCATAGGGCGAAGCCAGATCAGGATCGACAAGGCGCTGCCAGGCGTAAACAAAGTCGCCGGCTGTTACCGGGGTGCCGTCGGACCACATGGCATCGTCACGCAGGGTGAAGGTCCATTCGGTGTTGTCTTCGTTGGCAGTCCACTCGGTGGCCACGCCGGGAACGAGTTCGCCGCTGGCGTCCTGATTGAGCAGGCCCTCAAACAGATCGCGCACGATTTCCGAGCCCGAAACGTCTTCCACGATCTGGGGATCGACCGAGCTGTGCTCGTCGAGGACGCGATAGGTAAAGCTCTGGTCTTCGGCCAGCGTTACGCCGTCCGGAACATTTGCTGCCATGGCGGGCGCGACGAGGAAAGTCGTCGCGGCAAGTGCCGCCAACAGCTTGGTAGTACGTGTCATGATGGTCGTCTCCTTTTTGTATTTAGACGTTTTGTGATGCTTCCAGCCCACGGCCGCCCTCTTTTTTGAAACGGGGCAGCTCAAACAACGAACAACGGGGAAAAACATTCCCCGTTGATCTGAAGCGGGAGCCTATCCTTGCTCAAACGGCTTTGACAAGCACTGTTTAAGACGCTTTCTCCACAATTGCCGCCACGCCCATGCCGCCAGCTGTACAGACCGAAATCAATGCGCGGCTTTTTTCAAGTGTATTCAACATCTTGGCTGTCATGCCCAAAATGCGCGCTCCCGTCGCCGCAAAAGGATGACCATATGCGAGAGAGGAGCCAAACACGTTAATTTTATCCACAGGAACGGCTCCAAGCGGATCATCTCGCCCCAAAACGGCCCGATTGTAGTCAGGATCTTCCCATGCGGCCAACGTGCACAGCACCTGCGCGGCAAAGGCTTCGTGCAGCTCGAACAGGTCGATATCGGCAAAGCTCAGCCCGCTCCGCCGCATCAGGTCCGAAACCGCGATGGTCGGGGCCATCAAAAGCCCGTCGCCATGGGCAAAGTCGTTGGCCGAAACGGCCCCCATGGTGAGATAGCCAAGGATTGGCAACCCGCGCTCGCGCGCCCACTCCTCGCTGGCCAGCAGCACCGAGGAGGCGCCGTCGGTCAGCGGCGTGGAATTGGCCGCCGTCAGCGTTCCCTTGCCCGATTTCTTGTCGAAAGCGGGCTTCATGGTCGCCATTTTCTCAAGGCTGGTATCGGGCCGGACATTGTTGTCCTTGAAGATGCCGGCACAGGGCACGATGAGGTCGTCGTGAAATCCCTCATCATAGGCGGCCGCGGCGTTCTGATGGCTGCGCAGTGCCAGGACATCCTGCGCCTCGCGCGAAATGCCCCATTGCTTGGCCATCAACTCGCAATGCTCGCCCATCGACAATCCTGTCCGAGGCTCCTGGGTCGAAGGGGCAACCGGGGTGATTTCACCGAAGTTGAAACCCTTGAAGACCGAGAGCTTCTCGCCTGTCGTCCGGGCCCGCGATAGCGCGATCATGCGCTTTTGCATTTTGGGTCCCAGAACCACGGGACTGTCCGAAACGGTATCGGACCCTGCAGCGATACCGCTGTCGATTTCACCGGTCGCGATCTTGGCCCCCAGCGTCAGGGCCGCCTGCAGTGACGTTCCGCAGGCGATCTGGATTGTCGTGCCCGGCGTTTGCGGCGACAGGCCCGCATCGAGCAGCGCCTCACGGGCCAGGTTGAAGTCCTTGGAATGGGAGATGACCGAGCCGGCCATCACTTCCCCGATCCGCTGGCCCTTCAGCCCGTATTTTTCGGCCAGCCCGCCAATGGCGGTCGAAAGCATCGAGAGATTGGTTTCATTTTCATAGCCGGTATAGGCGCGGCAGAACGGGATGCGCGCCGATCCCACGATGGCGACTTTGCGCAGTGTCTGTGTCATGTTTAAGCCCTTCCGTCCTCACGTGCCTTGAGCGGTCCGCCCAGGAACGGCGCAAAGCCGGTCCCCAGGATCATGCCGATATCGGCCATGTCGGCGCTTTCAACCACGCCCTCGGAAACGATAACTTCTGCTGTATCGACGAGCGGCTGGACGAGATCACGCCCCAGCCCTTCAAGATTGGCGTGAGCCGGCGCCTTTTCCTTTTGCGCCTTGCCGTCCACCCATTTGTAAAACCCCTGGCCGGACTTGCGGCCGAGCTTTCCGTCCGAAACCAGCTTTGCGAACTTGCTGTCCTCAGGCACCTTCTGGCCCAGTTCCTTGGCCACAAACGCGCCGACATCGAGGCCCACGGTATCCATGAGTTCGATCGGCCCCATAGGCATGCCGAAGGCGACCGCGGCCGCATCGAGCTGTTCGGGACT